>NC_002678.2:2060625-2747500 GCF_000009625.1 Mesorhizobium japonicum MAFF 303099 | reverse complement strand
AACCGTACCCGAAACCGACACTGGTGGTCTGGTAGAGTATACCAAGGCGCTTGAGAGAACTATGCTGAAGGAACTCGGCAAATTGCACGCGTAACTTCGGAAGAAGCGTGACCCTTTTCCACGCAAGTGGAGGAGGGTGGCACAGACCAGGGGGTAGCGACTGTTTATCAAAAACACAGGGCTCTGCGAAGTCGCAAGACGACGTATAGGGTCTGACGCCTGCCCGGTGCTGGAAGGTTAAGAGGAGGGGTGCAAGCTCTGAATCGAAGCCCCAGTAAACGGCGGCCGTAACTATAACGGTCCTAAGGTAGCGAAATTCCTTGTCGGGTAAGTTCCGACCTGCACGAATGGCGTAACGACTTCCCCGCTGTCTCCAGCATAGACTCAGTGAAATTGAATTCCCCGTGAAGATGCGGGGTTCCTGCGGTTAGACGGAAAGACCCCGTGCACCTTTACTATAGCTTTACATTGGCATTCGTAGTGGCATGTGTAGGATAGGTGGTAGGCTTTGAAACCTGGGCGCCAGCTCAGGTGGAGCCACCCTTGAAATACCACCCTTATTACTATGGATGTCTAACCGCGGCCCGTTATCCGGGTCCGGGACAATGTATGGTGGGTAGTTTGACTGGGGCGGTCGCCTCCTAAAGAGTAACGGAGGCGCGCGATGGTGGGCTCAGAACGGTCGGAAATCGTTCGCTGAGTGCAATGGCATAAGCCTGCCTGACTGCGAGACTGACAAGTCGAGCAGAGACGAAAGTCGGTCATAGTGATCCGGTGGTCCCGCGTGGAAGGGCCATCGCTCAACGGATAAAAGGTACGCCGGGGATAACAGGCTGATGACCCCCAAGAGTCCATATCGACGGGGTTGTTTGGCACCTCGATGTCGACTCATCGCATCCTGGGGCTGGAGCAGGTCCCAAGGGTATGGCTGTTCGCCATTTAAAGCGGTACGTGAGTTGGGTTCAGAACGTCGTGAGACAGTTCGGTCCCTATCTGCCGTGGGTGTAGGAATATTGAAAGGATCTGTCCCTAGTACGAGAGGACCGGGATGGACGGATCTCTGGTGGACCTGTTGTGGCGCCAGCCGCATAGCAGGGTAGCTATATCCGGACGGGATAACCGCTGAAGGCATCTAAGCGGGAAACCCACCTTAAAACGAGTATTCCCTGAGAACCGTGGAAGACGACCACGTTGATAGGCCGGGTGTGGAAGAGCGGCAACGCTTGAAGCTTACCGGTACTAATAGTTCGATCGGCTTGATCGTTCTCATTCCTTATGCTCATCACTCCCAATCGGGACGATGAAGGCACAACAAGACCAGCGAACAGCTCAGAGAGAGCGCAAGACTAGGGACTTCCCTATTCGATACTCCCTATTGGCTATTCGCTCAAAAGCTTCTCGAACAACGTGCGTTTTGCCGACCTGGTGGTTATGGCGGAGCGGCTGCACCCGATCCCATTCCGAACTCGGCCGTGAAACGCTCCAGCGCTGATGGTACTTCGTCTCAAGACGCGGGAGAGTAGGTCGCTGCCAGGTCTGCTAAACGCACGTTGAACTCACATCCAATCGGATGGAGTGAAATCTTCTCTCTACGAACTGGCCCGCCAATCGGGAAACCACGGGCCGCGAAAGCGGCCCTTTCATTTGGTGAGCCATCTACCTATCTGTAGGCCAGCCTATTCGTAGGCTTGCGCTTACGCCCTAAGCAAGCAAACGCTTGCCTAGATCAGCAAGCAAACGCTTGCCGAGAGGTGACGCGGGGTGGAGCAGCCCGGTAGCTCGTCAGGCTCATAACCTGAAGGTCACAGGTTCAAATCCTGTCCCCGCAACCAAATCCAAAAACGGCCCGCCTCAAGCGGGCCGTTTTGTTTTTTGCTGGGGGTGCCGGCAACCTTAACCCTCATCAGCCGCCCGCAAGCCGCCTAAGCCAATGCCGCCGGGCAGAAAACTCAAAGCCTCCCCAAAACCAAACATCAAATCGGCCCGCATGGCTCAACCAGCGGGCCGTTTGCGTTTGGGGCACGATCGAAACACGGCTAAGGCCAAAGCGTTCCGATGTAAGCCTCCACTGACATTACGTGCTGTGTCCGGCGTCACCCCTGGCGACGCCGCGCGCCCGCTTTCTCTCGGCCGCGGCGAGCAATTCGACGAAGGCGCGCACCTTGGCGGGCCGGAAGCGGGCTGGCGGGAACACAGCGTGGATGCCGCCGGTCGGCAAGGTCCACTGCGCGAATATCCGCACGAGCCGACCCCCGGCGATATCCTCATCGACCGCATAGTCGGGAAATATACCCAGACCGATGCCGGCGAGCACGCAAGCGTAGGCCGCCGGGCTTTTGTCGCAGACGACGACGGGATTGAGTTCGGTCAGCACCGTCTCGCCGTTCCTGGAAAACAGCCATTGGCCGACGCCGCGCAACTGAGCATTGCCGACCCAGGCCAGCGATCGTGCCTGGTTCGGGTTCGCATCCGCGGGCAGGCTTGCCGCGAAGGTCGGGCTCGCAACGACGATCTGCCGAATCGTGCCCAGTCGCCGTGCCTGGTTGGAGGAATCGGCAAGCCAGCCGACACGGATGCCGAGATCGATCTGCTCATCGACCAGATTGCTCACCGCGTCGTCGAAGATCGCTTCGACGCGCATCTGCGGATAGGCCTTCAGATATGCCGCCATGACCGGCGCCACCACTCTGGTGCCGTAGTCGAGCGGCGCAGTCAGCCTCAGCGTTCCGCTCGGTTCGACCGCGCCATGCGAGATCTCGCCATAGGCTGCCTCCGCCTCGCGCAGGATGATCATCGCGCGATCATAAAACAGGCGACCGTCTTCCGTCGGGGTGACGCGCCGCGTCGTGCGCTGCAGCAGCGTTGCGCCCAGCTCATCTTCGAGCTTGCTGACTTGATGGCTGACCACGGCCTTGGCGACGCCAAGCCGGTCCGCGGCCGACGTGAACGAGCCGGCTTCCATCACGGTGGTGAAGTAGACGAGCCGATTGAGGTTCAGAAGGTCGGCCAAGGTGATTGCCTTTGTCTGATCTGATCAGACAGTTTGTATTATTGGGTGCCATTTATCGCAAGACCTCCGCCTGCCACATATCGCCAGGACATTTGGCGGCCCGTCAGCCGACCGCCCGGACCAAGGATGGCAGCGATCGTGAGCAATTCAGACGTGACTTACCTTTTCGATCCGCTCTGCGGCTGGTGCTATGGCGCCACGCCGATGCTGGACAGGCTCTCGGCCGGCGGCGCGCGCATCGAGCTGCTGCCGACCGGCCTGTTCTCCGGCGCCGGTGCGCGGCCGATGGATCAAGGCTTTGCCGCCCATGCCTGGGCGAACGACCAGCGCATCGAGCGTCTGACCGGACAGAAGTTCACGCAGGCTTACCGAAACAATGTCCTCGATATTCGTGGCACCTTGCTCGACTCGCATGCCGCCACGCTCGGCATCAGCGCCGCCGGCCTGGAAGACCCACGCCGGCGGCTCACAGCGCTGAAGGCGATCCAGCGTGCGCGCTATGTCGACGGCCGCGATATCGTGACGGTCGAAGGCGTGGCTGCCGTGCTCGCCGATGCCGGCATGGCCGACGCCGCTGCCATGCTGAAGAAGCCGACCGAAACCTTGCTGACGGCTCACGGCGAGCTGGTTGGCCGAGGCCGCACGCTGTTCCAGCGCCTGCATGCCAATGGCGTGCCTTCGCTGGCAGTCATCCGCAATGATACGCCGCGGCTCATCGGTTCGAACGCGCTGTTCGGCAGCTTCGACAATCTCGTCGCCCATATTGCGGCGGCGTGATCTCCCCCAACTGACCTCCAACAAGGACTGGAAAAGGACATGGCAAAAGTCGCTCTCATCGGCGCATCAGGCGCCGTCGGTTCGCGCCTGCTCAAGGAACTCTCCGACCGTGGCCATACGGTCACCGGTATTGCCCGCCACCCCGAAAAGATTGCCGCGCTGCCCGGCGTGACTGCGAGGAAGGGCGATGTCTTCGACAGGCAAGGTCTCGCCGACCTGATCCGTGGCCATGATTTGGTGATCAGCGCAGTGCATTTCCTGGACAGCGATCCCGACACGCTGATTGCCGCCGTGCGTGCTTCCGGCGTGAAGCGCTACCTTATCGTCGGCGGCGCCGGCAGCCTTGAGGTCGCGCCCGGTAAAAGGCTGGTCGACACGCCCGAATTCCCTGCCATCTACAAGGCCGAGGCACAGAAGGGCGCCGACTTCCTCGACAAGCTGAAAGCGGTCGGCGACCTCGATTGGACGTTCCTGTCGCCCTCCGCCATGTTCGTCCCGGGCGAGCGCACCGGCGAATTCCGCCTGGGCAAGGACACGCTACTGGCCTCCGACAAGGGTAGCAGCATCTCCTTCGAGGACTACGCCATCGTCATGGTCGACGAGATCGAGAAGCCTGCCCACATCAGGCAGCGTTTTACCGTCGGCTATTGATCAACCGGCGGCGGCCGTGTCTCGATCGAGGCCGGCAGACGCCAGCCGCATCAGGGCCTCGCGGACGCCGACGCGCCGATAGGTTTCGGTGACGAGGCCGTCCTGTCTCAGCTCCTGGCGACGGCGCTCGACGAAGGCGCGTTCCTCGGCGGTCAAATCGTGCTCGCGCTTGCGGAGCCAGTCCTGGTAGGACGAATCGAGTTCCTTGACCGGCTTGGCCGCCGTCGAAACGGAAGCCGGCCGGCTGTCGCTGTAGCGCGGCCGCAAGGCGCTGTTGGGATTGTATTCGGTTCGCCTGTCGTTGCCTGAAATGACAAGGTCGGGATCCGCTACCCGGCCCGACGGGCTGTAGACGAAGGCCGAGGCGATGCGGTCGAGTGCGGCATCGACCTCCTTCGGCCGATGCACGACCTCGCGCGGCGCGCGATCGGGAACGGCCAGCCTTGTGATGCCGCGATCGTTGATGGCGTCGAGCACCTCGCGATGGTCGAGCGAGGTGATGACCTCGCGCCGGGCCGGCCAGAAATCGTAGGGCGCATGCGCGCCGTAACCCTTGCCGATGTGGAAGGCATAGATTTCGGGATAGACCGTCAGCTGCGTGCGGCGGCTCGGCTTGACGTCATAGAAGGAGGTGATGGCGATCTGCAGCAGATGGGTGGCGCCGATGCCGCCAAGCGCTTCGTCGATCACCAGGCCGAAGCGGTCATGCGGGTTCCAGTCCGGCAAGGCCTGCGCGATCGAGGCGGGTTTGCCGTCGATCTCGACGTCGAACATATCAGCCTTCAGCAACGTCACGACGTGCATTGCGGTCTCCATCGTCTTGCGCCGATTCGTCGAAACGTCATCAAATCAGCAGCGCTTCCGCCTGTCAGCCCGGCATCCCGCTTCAACCGTTCGAATCGGGGCAGCCCAGCCGGGTCTTGCGAGACTCCTTCCCCACCGGCGTCGGCATGGATAATACTGTCGGCTTTGCGGAGGACAGATCATGGAGCAGAGCCGGCTGTCGAAGAAGGAGCGGCATGAGCTCATCTTGTCGGAAGTGCGCCGCTCGGCCTCGATTCGTGTTTCCAGGCTCGCTTTGCGCCTGGGTGTCGCCGGCGAAACGATCCGGCGCGACCTTGTCGAGCTTGGCGATGCGGGGTTGCTCAACCGAACCTATGGCGGCGCGACGATCTCGCTGGTGACATCCGAGCCGGTGATCGCCGAGCGCAGCCAGACCATGATCGAGGAGCGGGCGCGGATCGGGCGCGGTGCGGCCGGGCTGGTCGAGAAAGGCCACATCGTGATGATCGACGGCGGCTCGACGACCTATGAGGTGGCGCGCGGTCTCTCGCAGTTGAAGCGGGAGCTGACGATCATCACCAACTCCATCGGCGTGGCCTCGGTGGCCGGGGCCAATCCGAGCTTTCGGGTCATCCTTTGCCCCGGCACCTATGACAGCCGAGAAGCCAGCGTGGTCGGTGAAGATACGGTGGAATTCGTCAGGCGCTACAATGCCGACATTGCCATCATCGGCGCGTCGAGCCTGTCCGCGGACGGGCCCAGCGACACGATCTCGGGGGCGGCGGCGGTCAAGCGGGCGATGATCTCCCGTGCGCTGTCAACAGCGCTTGTGGTGACCAACGACAAGTTCGGCCGCAACAGCCTCGAACGCATCTGCACGCTCGGCGCGCTTTCCGACATCGTCACCGATCGTGAACCGCAACCGGCGCTGCGCGCGGTCATCGAAGCAGCCGGAACGGAACTTCACGTCTGCAGTGGCGACTGAACGGGCCGTCCGACTGTCTATGCGCGGCCGTCCATCGTCGCTCGCAACCAGGCCGTGATGGTATCGAAGTCGATCGGTTTCGTCGTGTCGACGTCGAAGAACGGTCCGCGCCGCAGCGGCTCGGCGCGTTTGGCGAGTTCGATCAATTCGGGGATATAGGCCGCACCGGGATGGCCGGCGGGACGCAGGTCGAGCCGGGCGCCGTAGCGCTCGGCGAGCACCTCGCCTGGTGCATGGCACCAGATTTCGAAAGTCTGCTCGACGCCTGCCTTTCTCAGATGATCCTCGAGAACCTCCCGCGGCTGGAAGCCGAACCAGGCATCGACGATGAAGGTGGTGCCGGCAGGGGCTTCGCCGACGACCGACCAGATTGCCTGGTAGCTGGCGCGGCCGAGCGTGCGGTTGAACAGGCGGTCGCCGCCGCCGAGTACTTCGAGGAAGGGGTTCTTGATCGTGTCGAGCGCCAACAGCGGCCAGTCCATGCGATCGGCGATGCCGCGCGAGACGGTGCTCTTGCCGCTGGCGGGGATGCCGTTGACGAGCACGGCGCGAAGCGGGCGGCTGGACTGGGTCGAGGGCGAAAGGTGCGGTTCCGCCGCCAGGGCCTGGAGGCCGGCGCCGATCACGCCGGCATCGTCACCGAGTTGTGCTGCTTCGACCTGGCATTGGTACCAGGGTGCCAGCGCCGGCGCTCGGCCGAGTGCTGCATGGGCCGCCCGGCCAAGGCCGCCGCCAAGCAGCACCAAATCGGGAGCAAGCATGGCAACGGCGGTGTCGATGGCGGCCCGCAGCGGTTTCGCCCAGGCGTCCAGTACGCCGCGCGCCTGAATATCGCCGGCTGCATCGCGGGCAAAGAGCTGATCGACCGAAATGTCGGTGCCGAGCCCGGCGCGCGCAATGTGACGGCCGAGCGCGGTGCCCGAACTGGTGGTTTCGACGCAGCCGCGCCGGCCGCAGGCGCAGACCTCGCCATTGACGTCGACGGTGATGTGGCCGAGCTGGCCCGCCGTTGCCGAACCACGCGTGATCCGCCGATCCTGGGCGACGGCGCCGCCAATGCCGGTGCCGATGGTGAACATGACGATGTTGCCATGGCCGCGCCCGGCGCCGAGCGCCATCTCGGCGGCCAGCGCCATGTTGCAGTCGTTGTCGATGATGACAGGCTTGCCTGTCATGTCTTCCAGGCGCTGCGCCAGCGCGACCGAGGCGAGGTTGACATAGCCGCCCGACAGCACCGCGCCGCGCCGCGCATCGACGCGGCCTGGAACGCCGACGCCGATGGCCTTCACATCCGGCGTGTCGAGAAGGCGCACCATGTCGGCGATGCGGCCGAGCACCAGCTCCGGGTCCGGCGCGCTTTTTTCGGAAACGCGCTTGATGATTTCACCGGTGCCGGAAATGCGGGCGGCACGCAGATTGGTGCCGCCGATATCTATTCCTATGCTGAGAGGCATGCCGTCCTGCATCTGTTTTCGCGCAATTCCGGACGCAAAGCCGCTTCACACTTTCGCTGGAACAGCTCTCGTCCAACGCAACTGTCAGGCAGCGGCTTTCTGCCGGTAGTGGCCGATCACGGCCTGGATTTCACGCAATCGCGGCACTGCGATGGTCTTAAGCCTTTCGCGCTGGATGTCACGGTCGAGCGAGATGCAATCCTTCCACAGCGAGCGGCCGGCGATGACACCCGAGGCGCCATTCTGCATGGCGATCTCGACCTGGCCAAGGAAGGTCGCGTGGTTGACGCCGGCCGAAAGCACCGCCCACGGCACCTCGCCGGCCATTTTGGTGATGTTGGCGCAGGCTTGCGGCGTTCCGGGGTAGGGAAGCTTCAGCACCTTGGCGCCGCACTCCAGCGAAATCCGGGTGCCTTCCTCAACCAGCCATGGCGCATTGGCCGCATAGTCCTCGGGGCTTTCCCCGTCGAGCTGATAGGTCAGGAACTCGACGACCAGCAGCAGGTCCTCCTGCCCGAAATCGGCGATGCATTGGCGCAGAATGGCGATGTTGTGTTCGTTGGCTTCAGGCTTGTCGGCTCTGAGATACACCATGATCTTGCCGCCGGTGCCGCCGAGTGCGCGGACGCGGCGCGCGTCGATGCCGGGAACCAGGCGCGACAGGCGGTAGCCCTCGGGCGAGAGGTCGAAACCGGAAGCGTCGAGGCCGATGAGAAGTGCTGTATCGCGGTTCAAGACGCCCTCGTCGACAATGCGCGGCACCGCGCAGAGCGGGTCGAGCAACACGCAGGACGCCGCACTGGCGAGGTAGCGCGTGATGTCGGCCTTGGTGTCGCCGAGCATGTCGTTGGTGATCTTGGCCTGTTCGTCCGGGTCCGACGCGAGCAAGGTCCGCATGCCGCCGCGCTGGTCGCACGCGATGGCCACAATGGCCCCGTCCTTGCCGCATATCTGCTGGTAGCCGCGCAGTTCCGCGGTGGTCATCTTGGTCATGGTCTCAATCCGATGTTGGCGCTCCCTAGACGAAGAGCGCGGATCCCGTGGAAACAACGATGTTCAGTTCTGCCCGCCCGCCGGCTGGACGCCATCGCCTTCGAAGAAAGCGCCTCGCCGGGCTCGCGGCCCGTGAAGCGCCGCACGTTGCGAGTTGGCTGGATTTGCGCGATAACTCCCGTCGGCCTATGTGTATGTAACACGTTGCTGAAAGGAATTGCAAGCTGTCTATCCCTCCTCTCCAGGATGCGACCGCATCGCGGACAATGCTGCACACGGTGGCCAAGCTGTATTATGTGGAGGAGATGTCGCAGGTCGATATTGCTCGCCGGCTCGGCGTCTCTACCGCGACGATTTCGCGCCTGCTGCAGCGGGCGCGGGCTGAGGGCATTGTCCGCATCGAGGTTCTCGACCTGGCGACGCCGGACGACATCACCAGGCAGCTGATCGATGGCTTGAAATTGCGCGATGCCGCGGTGGTCGAGACGCCGGCAGCGGGCACGCTGGCGGCGCTCGCGGCGCCCCTTGGCGGGCTTCTCAGGCAAGCGCAACTGGTGGCGGGCTCCGTCGTCGCCATCGGCTGGGGGCGCGCCGTGCGCGAGGTCATCCGGGCCGGCCTGCCGCGCATGCCGGGCGTGCTGACCGTGGCTGCCACCGGCGGCATGCAGCAGCAGGCGGCGCATTTTCAGGTCAACGAATTCGTGCGACTTGCAGCCGAGGAGTTCGGCGGCACCCCGCATTTCATCCATGCCCCCTATCTGCCCTCTAGCGAATTGCGCGAGGTCTTCCTGCGCGACACCGCCATCCGCGATGCCGTCGCTCTGTGGGAGAGGACCGATGTCGCGATCGTCGGCATCGGCCTGCCGCATGCCATCAATGCCCCCGAGGCAAGTGCCGCCACGCCGAGCGAACAAGCGCTGGTTCATGCCGCGGGCGACGTGCTTCGCCATTACTTCGATGCCGAAGGCACGCTGATTGCCTGGGAGGGCGAGAGCCGGATGATCGCCATGTCGCCGGCGCAGTTGCGCGCCGTGCCGCTGGTCATCGGCCTTGCCGCGTCGCCGGAAAAGGCGACGGCAATTATTGCAGCCGTTCGCGCGGGTCTCATCAACACGCTGGTGACGGATACCAAGACGGCGCAGGCCATCCTCGCAGCGCTCGCGTAACGAATAGTCCAGGCGGGACGCCGCCACGAAAACCAGTTGTGCCGCCGAAAGGCCCGGGTGATAGTTGACCGGGGCTCGGCGGAGCAATCGGATGTCGTACGGTGTGAAAAGCCCGGCGCTGCCAACTCGGAAAAACCGAGTTGCAATTTATTTCTGCAAAGTGTTACAAGTTCGAACGCCCGCCGGCAAGGCGAGGCGTAGGACACAGTTTGCCGGACCTCGCGAAGGCTAAGGAACGGAGCTGTGGCCAGGTGCGCCGGCGACTGACCGGCCGACATATCGACTGGAGGGCGCTTGGGAGGAGCTGCCCGCGAAAGGCAAACAGGCGTTCCCGGCCGTCGGCATCCGAACGGATGACGGCCATTCCAATGTCACTTGCAACGGCAGATCTGCCAACAATGAGGAGGATGTCATGAAGAAGATCGTTGCCGCGTTCGCGGCGCTCGCCGTCAGTGCCACGGTGCTGATTGCGCCGGCGCAAGCGCAGGACAAGAAATACACCATTGCGCTGATTCCGGGCCTGACCACCGACGGCTTCTACATCACCATGCGCAAGGGCGCCCAGGCGGCGGCCGACGCGCTTGGCGTCAACCTGGTTTTCCAGGGGGCGCCGGACTTCAACCCGGTCACCCAGGTGCCGGTGCTCGACGCGGTCATCGCCAAGAAGCCGGATGCGATCCTGATTGCGCCGACCGACAAGGTTCAGCTGGTCGAGCCGCTGCGCAAGGCCAATGACGCCGGCATTCCGGTCATCACCGTAGACACGTTCATCGGCAGCGGCGTCTACCAGACCGGCGCCGGCGACGCCGATTTCCCGCTGGCCTATATCGCATCCGACAATGTGCTCGGCGGCGAGATTGCCGCGCGGGCGCTCGCCACCGCCATCGGCGACAAGGGCAAGGTCTACGTCTCGAACGTCAAGCCCGGCATCTCGACCACCGACCAGCGTGAAGAGGGCTTCAAGAAGGAGATGGCCAAGCATTCGGGCATCACCGTGCTGGAGACCCAGTTCAACGACGACGACGCCAACAAGGCGGCCTCGCAGCTGCAGGCGGTGTTCGCGCGCAATCCCGATCTGGTCGGCGTCTTCGGCGCCAATCTGTTCTCGGCGCTGGGTGCCGCTAACGGCGTCAAGCAGGCGGGACAGACGGGCACGGTCAAGGTCGTCGCCTTCGATGCGCCGACCAGCATCGTCGACAACATCAACACCGGCCTGGTCGACGTGGCGATCGCCCAGCATCCGGCCGAGATCGGCTACTACGGCGTCGTCTCGGCCTATGCCCATCTGACCGGCCATTCGATCCCGGTCACCATCGGCACCGGCTTCACGATCATGGACAAGTCGAACATCGCCGATCCGAACATCTCGAAGTATCTCTACTCCGAGTAAGTCCAGCATTGGCTCCTCCCGGTCCGCCCGGGGGGAGCCCGCACCGGGTCCCTCGCCAATCGAGACCCGTTTGAAGGCGCCGCGGAGTATCCATGACCTCGACATCACCAGCCCAGCCTGCCGAGAAGCACGTCGCCCCTCAGGCCGATCATGGCGATCCGGCCCGAAGCCTGGTCGCTCATATCGCCGAAGGGCGCGCCTGGCTGTTCCTGGCCGGACTGCTCATCTGTTTCGAGGTCTGGTCGCGGCTCGCCTTCGGCGCGACCTTCGTGCTCAATCCGTTCAACCTGCAGTCCATCGCCATCTTCGCCGTGGCGCCGCTGCTGCTGGCGACCGGCCAGACCTTCGTCATCATTTCGGGCGGCATCGATCTGTCGCTCGGCTTTATCATGGGCCTGGCTGCCGTCATCGCCGCGCATGCCACCAACATGGCGGGCGCCGCCATTCCCCTGCCGCTGGCCATGCTGGCCGGCATCCTTGCCTCGGTGATCGTTGCCGGCGTGCCGGGCGTCATCAACGGCCTGCTGATCTCGCGGCTCAAAGTGCCGCCTTTCATCGGCACGCTCGGCATGTTCGGCGTTGCGCGCGGTGCCGCCTTCCTGCTTGCCGGCGGCACCACCGTGCCGGTGCAGAATTCCTGGTTCGCGCTGCTCGGCAACGGCAAGTTCTATGGCGTGCCCTATCTGGTGCTGATCACCGTGGTTTTCGTCATCGCCATGCACTACCTGCTCAGCCAGACCCGGTTCGGCCAGCACAACTACGCCATCGGCGCCAATGTGCAGGCGGCGCGGCGGGCCGGCATCGACATCAGGGGCCACATATTGCGGCTCTATGTGCTGTCGGCGATGTGCGCCGGCCTCGGCGGCGCGCTCTATGCCGCGCGCTTCACGGCGGGCGCCGCACAGGCCGGCGAACCCCTGCTGCTCGACAGCGTGGCGGCGGTGGTGATCGGCGGCGCCAGCCTGTTCGGCGGCTCCGGCACCATCTTCGGCACGGTCGCTGGCGCGCTGGTGATCGCGGTCATCCAGTACGGGCTGGTCTTCGTCAATGTCGAGCCGTTCTGGCAATTCATCGCCGTCGGCGTCGTCATCATCATTTCCGTCCTTATCGACCAGGCGCAGCGCCGGTTCAGTGGAGCCCGTCAGGATGAATAGCACCAATCACAACGCGCCCCTGCTGGAAGTCCGCAATCTCTCCAAGCACTTCGGCGCCGTGCGTGCGCTCAACGACTTCTCCATGGCCGTGCGGCCGGGCGAAGTGGTGGCACTGGCCGGCGACAACGGTGCCGGCAAGACGACGCTGATCAAGGCGATATCGGGCGTGTTCCAGCCGACCGGTGGCGAGATCCTGCTGCGGGGCCAGCCGGTGACGTTCGCGACGCCGCAGGAGGCGCGCGAGAAGGGCATCGAGACGATCTACCAGGATCTGGCTCTGGCCGACAATCTGTCGATCGGCGCCAACATCTTCCTTGGCCGCGAACCGATGCGCAAGGCGTTCGGCTTCCTGCCGGTGCTCGATCGCAAGGCCATGGCAGAGGCGGCCAAGGCGACGATGGGGCGGTTGGACTTCCATGTCAGCCGGCTCGAGGCTCCGGTCAGCAATTTCTCCGGCGGCCAGCGCCAGGCTGTCGCCATCGGCCGCGCCGTCTATTGGGATGCGCAGATCCTGATAATGGACGAGCCGACCGCCGCCCTCGGCGTGCCGGAGCAGCGCAAGGTGATCTCGCTGATCCACCAGCTCAAGGCGCAAGGACGCGGCGTGATCTTCATTTCGCACAATCTGCAGGACATCTTTGCCGTCTCGGACCGCATCGTCGTGCTGCGGCGTGGCATCCAGGCCGGCGAGCGCAAGATTTCCGAGACCAACCATGACGAGGTCGTCAAGCTGATGGTCGGCGGCTAAGGTGTGAATTACCTAGCCGGCATCGCGGTTGGTCAGCGCGATGTGACAGCAGCCGGAGCCGTGGCCGGGCGTCCAGGTGACATTGTCGAAGCGCACGCCGGTCGCCTCGAACAGGCCGCGGTCGAAGGCGCCGGCGATGCGGCAGAGCGTGGCGAGCTTTTCGTCGCCGACGCCGGCCTCGACCCAGGCGTCCTTCAGCGGGCAGCGCTTGACCTTGAAGGCGATGCGGTCATCGCCGCGTTCGACGTCGGTCGGATACATCAGGCCGCCATCCGGGCTGACCGCCAGGAAGGCTTCGCCGATGGCGCGCGCATCGTTGGCGCCGAAGCTGGCGAAGGCGGCTGCCGCCACTTCCTTGCCGCGCTGCTCGATGGCGCGGATCATGATCGCCTCCGCCTTGTCAGAACCCAGCTCTTCGGTCAGTTCCTCGAGGAACAGGCGGTAGAGATCGGCGCGGTTGCGGAAGGCGGAATCGAGTTCACGCGACAGCTTTTCGGCTCTGGCTTCGGGGTCGGTCATGATGGATCCTGTAGGGTTCTGTCGAGCCTCGGTGCGGCCGCCACTAGGGCCTTGCCGATGGCCGATTGCGGTGCGTCGATGACGACACGGGCACCGCCGTTCTCGGCGATCCGTCCGGCATCGAGAAGGATGACGCGGTGGGCGACGGCGCGCACGACGCCGAGATCATGGGAAATGAAGAGATAGGTGATCCGTTCCTGCCTTTGCAGGTCGAGCAAAAGGTCGAGGATCTGACCTCGCACCGAGACGTCGAGCGCCGAGACCGCTTCGTCGAGCACGATCAGCGATGGTTTTGTGGCGATGGCGCGGGCGATGGCAACGCGCTGCCGCTGGCCGCCGGAGATTTCATGGATGGCACGGGGCGCGAGATCGGCCGCCAGCCCCACACGCTCGAGCAAGGCGGCGATGCGGCGTGGCCGCTCTGCGCGGGAGGCGATACCGTGGATGCGCAAGGGATCGTCGAGGACGCGCGCCACGGTGGCGCGCGGGTTGAAGGCGGCAAGAGGATCCTGGAACACCGTTTGCAGACGCGCGCGTCGTGCCCTGAGCGCAGCGCCACTCAAGGCCAGGAAATCATCGCCTTCGAATTCGATGCGACCGGCGTCTGGCTCGATCAGGCGCAGCACCAGCCGCGCGATCGTCGACTTGCCGCTGCCGGAGGGGCCGGCCAATGCCAGTGTTTCGCCGGGGTCCATGTGAAAAGAGACATCGTCGACGGCGGTTACGGCTTTGCCGCCGCGATGGTAGCGTTTGGTGAGGTTGGACACCGCGAGCAGGCTCATGCGGGGAGCCCGGCCTGGTCCAGCAATGGCGCGGCGTCGAGGCCGATATGGGCGTCGAGCAGCGTGCGTGTGTAGGGCTGGGTCGGGGCGCCGACAATCCGCGCCGTCGTGCCAAGTTCGACGAGTTGGCCATGGCGAAACACGGCGATACGCTCGGCGAGTTCGGCCGCCAGCGCAATGTCATGGCTGATGAACAGCAGCGTCATGCCGTCCTCGGCCACCAACTGGCGGATCAAGGCGACGATCTCTGCCTGCACGATGGTGTCGAGCGCGCTGGTCGCCTCGTCGGCGATCAACAGTTTCGGCCCCGCAGCTATTGCCGCGGCAATCGCCACGCGCTGCTTCTGGCCGCCGGAGAGCTGATGCGGGAAGGCGTGCAGGGCCGAGTCGGGGTCGGGAAGGCGGACGCGTTCGAGCAAGGCTTTTGCTTTTGCGTATGCCTGTGGCCAGTTGAGGCCGAGATGGGTGCGGGCGACTTCGGCGATCTGTTTGCCGATGGCCATCACGGGATCGAGGCTGGCGGATGGGTCCTGGAAGACGAAGCCGATGTCGTGGCCTAGGAGGGGAGGTTGGCTCGGTTTGGCGAAGGATTTTTGAGGGTTGCGCTCTACGAGGGGTGCCTTGGCACCCAACGTTGACGATGGGTTTATGAACCAATCGACATGCCCCTCAACCCTGGCACTCGCTGGCAGCAACCCCGCAATCGCCAGCGCTAGCGTACTCTTGCCGGAGCCGCTTTCGCCGATGATGGCCAGACGCTCGCCAGCCACGATGTCGAGGTTGATGTTCTTCAGCGCCGCCACCGCGGTGCCGTCGCGGCGATAGGTCACCGTCAGGTCGCGGATCGAAGCGAGCGCGCTCACGACAGGCCTCTCCTGACGGCCGTCGTCTCGACAATGCCTTCGCCGGCGAGATAGACGCCGAGCACGGTCAGAACCAGCGCGATGCCCGGGACGATCGACAGGAAGGGGGCGGTGCGCAGCACGGCGCGACCCTCGGCGATCATCCCGCCCCAGGTGACACGGTTGGGGTCGCCGAGGCCGAGGAAGGATAGCGCCGCCTCGGTGAGGATTGCGGCTGCGACGATCACCGAGGACATTGCCAGCACTGGCGGCAAGGCGTTGGGCAACACCTCGCGAAAGGCGATCTCGAGCGGGTGCATGCCGATGGCACGCGCACTGGCGACATAGTCGCGTTCGCGGATGGAGAGGACTTCGGCGCGGGCGATGCGGGCCGGGCCGGGCCAGGTGCCGAGCGCGATGGCAATGACGACGATGCCGAGCGATGGGCCGACGACGCTGACGAATGCCAGTGCCAGCAGGAAGCTCGGCACGGTCTGGAAAGCATCGGTGATGCGCATCAGCACCTCGTCGACGAGGCCGCCGGCAAAGCCGCCAAGCGTGCCGACCACCGAGCCGATGGCAAGTGCCGCCGCAGCAGCAGCAAGGCCGACAGCGAGCGAGGTGCGGGCGCCGTGAAAGAGTTCGGCCAGCACGTCGCGGCCGAGCCGATCGGTGCCGAGCGGCAGTGACCAGTCCTGGAACGGCGGCAGCAGCGCCGGGCCGGCGATGGCTTGCGGGTCACCGGGAAACAGCAGCGGCGCAATGAGCGCCATCGCAATCAGTGCTGCCAGCAGGATGGCGCCGGCGACCGCCTCGGGGGTGCGCAGGAAACGGTGGATCGGGCTCATGCGCCAGCCTCGCCGGTACCGACGCGCGGATCGAGGAAGGCATAGGCGATGTCGACCAGCAGGTTGATGACGACGACCAGGACGGCGCTGGTGAGGATGATGCCGAGCAGCAGAGGCGTGTCGCGCGAAGCCACCGCTTCCTGTGCCAGCCGGCCGAGACCCGGCACGGAAAAGACGCTCTCGATGACGACGCTGCCGCCAAGCATCTGCGCCGACTGCAGGCCGAGCATGGTGATGAGCGGCAGCAGCGCATTGCGGGCGACGTGGGCGAGCACGACGCGGCGGCGCGACAGCCCCCTGGCGCGGGCGGCGAGGACAAAATCCTGCCGCCAGGCCTCGGCCATGCCGGCGCGCATCATGCGCAGATAGAGCGCGAGGTAGATGAAGCCGAGTGCGGCCACCGGCAGGATGAGATGGATGGCGATGTCGGCGACGCGGTCGAGGCCGGTCTTGTCCGAGGCGAGCGTCTCGATGCCGCCGATCGGCAGCCAGCGCAAGTCGACGGCAAAGACGACGATCAGCACCAGGCCGAGCCAGAAACCCGGCACGGCATAGAGCGCCAACGAGCCGATCGACAGGAAGCGGTCGCGGGCGCTGCCGGGCCTGGCGCCGGCATAGATGCCGAGGGCGGAACCCAGACCGAAAGACAGCGCGGTGGCGCTGACCATCAGCAGCAGTGTGTTGGGCAACCGTTCGAGAATCACGTCGCGGATCGGCCTGGAGAAGGTCACCGACTGGCCGAGATCGAGATGCAGCAGCGCCCAGAGATAATTGGCAAGCCGCGTCAGTTCCGATTGGTCGAGGCCCCAGCGATGGCGCAGCAATTCGATCATGCCGGCGTCGCCGCCGGTCGAGACGATATAGGCGTCAACGGCATCGCCGGGGGCGGCTTCGAGCAGCAAGAACGTGCCGATGACAACGATCAGCAGCACGAAGACGCTGCCGACGAGACGGCGGCGGAGAAGGATGAGGGCGCGGGTCATGGCGAAACCGCACTAGGGCTAAGCCACAAGCGCCGAGTTCTACGGCGCCCCCTCTGTCCTGCCGGACATCTCCCCCACTTGGGGGGAGATCAGCCGTTGTTGCTGCCTTCGCCAATTTCCAACGCTGCAGGATTGAGCGAGGCGCAAGAACTGCCGATCTCCCCCCTTGTGGGGGAGATGTCCGGCAGGACAGAGGAGGGCGCGAAGGAACTCTCACCGTGGAAGCTGAGCACCCGACTACACGATGCGCAAGCCTTGGGAGTACACTAGCTGGCCAGATACGTGTCCGCCCAGTTCGACACCGCCCAGCGTGGATTGTTGGCGATATTGCCCACCGTATCGCGCGCGACGCTGATGAAACTCCATTCGGCGACGTTGATCAGCGGCAGGTCGGCCGCCACCTCCTTCTGGAACTCCTTGTAGAGGTCGGTGCGGGCCGATGTGTCGAGCGTCTCGGACGCCTTGGCGATCAGCGCGTCGAGAGCGTCGTTCTTGTAGCCGCCCTGGTTGGAGAACGGCACACCGTCGGGAATGCCGCTCTGCACCAGGATGGTGGTCGAGATCGCCGGGTCGCCACGGAACACCGGCGGGCCGACGGCGAGGTCGAAGGCGTGGTCGGTGTAGATGGCCTTGATGTGCGCGGCGGAGTCGTTGTTGACCAGCTGCGCGTCGATGCCGATGGCGGCGAGCGCCTGGCGCAGATAGTCGCCGAACTGCTTGGTCTCGTTGAAATAGGGCGCCGGCAAAAGTTTGAGCGAAAAGCGCTTGCCGTCAGCACCCTTCTTGTGGCCGGCCTCGTCGAGCAGCGCGTTGGCCTTGGCGACGTCGAAGGCATAGGTCGGGACATCGGCTGTGTAGAATTGCGGATCGTTCTTCGGCACTGGGCCGGTGGCGGTCGCGGCATAGCCGAGGAATACCGTCTTGACGACAAAGTCCTTGTCGATGGCATGCGCGATCGCCTGGCGCACTTTCAAATCGGCCAGTTCCTTACGGCGATGGTTGATCTCGACGACGAGCTGGTAGGTCAGCCCCTCATAACCCTTGGTGATCACCTTCAGGCCGGGCACCTTGGAGATGCGGTCGAGGTCGGCCAGCGGCACGGCGGAGAAGGCGGCAAGCTGGATCTCCTCGGCTTCCAGCGCGCTGGCCGCGGACGTGCGGTCGGGCAGCACCTGGTAGATGATCTCGTCGAGATAGGGCTCGTCCTTACCCCAGTAGTCGGCATTCTTCGTCAACCGGTAATACTGGCCGGCCTTGTACTCGCCGAACTTGAACGGGCCGGTGCCGATCGGCGCGGTGTTGGCCGGGTTGTCCTCGATCTTGCCGACCTCGTAGATGTGCTTCGGCACGACGCTGCTCAGCGCTGGCAGCGCATTGCGGATCAGCTGGAACGGCGTCGGCTTGGCGAATTTGAACACGGCGGTGAGATCGTCAGGCGTCTCGACGCTTGCCAGATCCTTGAACACGGTGCGGCCGAGATTTTGCAGCGGCTTCCAGATCTGCAGCGCCGAGAAGGCGACGTCGGCCGAGGTGAACGGCTTGCCATCATGCCATTTGACCCCGTCGCGCAGCTTGAACGTCGTCGACAACCCGTCGGCGGCACCTTCCCAACTCAGCGCCAGGCGCGGCGCGAGCCCATCCTTGCCATCGAAGGAGGCTTCGGCCAGCGTCTCGACGATCTTGCTGGAGATGAAGAAGACGCCGTTGGAGGCGACGATTGCCGGGTTGAGGTTGCGCGGTTCGGAATCGGCGGCGAGCACCAGCCGTCCACCCTTCTTCGGCGTCTGCGCCCAGCCCAATGTCGGCATGGCCGTGGAGGCCAGCAGCATCGCCGAGCCGGCAAGCATCTTGCGTCTGGAAATCGTGAAACCTGACATGATCGAACTCCGTCCTCTGCGCGACCCGATCGGCGCGACAACACCCCTCGGATGCCGGCATCGGCATCCTTGCGGCGGCGATTATGAGCCTTGCCGAGGGTTTCGCCAGAGACGGAATTGGCGCATCCTGGCTTGGCTTTGAAATTTTCGTCCGCTGGACCAGTTCAAGAGAACGGGTTCAATTCCATCTATCTGGTAGGACCAGATTTGGCGGATATGCGACGGATGACGAGTTGGTGACCGCCCGGCCGCGCTGTTGGCACATTTCTGGCTAGACCAGAGCGGGCAAAATGGTGCAGATTTGATCCATAGCCAAGGGATTGGAAGCGCAAACAGCATCGATCCCGGGCAAATTCAGGGAGAGAGAAGATGAACATTGCGCCGGGCAAGAATGCCGTCAGCAAAATCCCGTTCGACCAGGCAAGGGTCGACCGGCTGATGGAGGAGGCCGGCATCGATGTGCTGCTCGCGACTTCCAAGCACAACACGCAGTATCTGCTGGGTGGCTACAAATTCATCTTCTTCGCCGCCATGGATGCGATCGGCCACAGCCGTTACCTGCCCATCGTCGTCTACGAAAAAGGCGGACCGGAACACGCGGCCTATATCGGTAACCGCATGGAAGGCGGCGAGCACCAGAACAACCCGTTCTGGACGCCGACACTGCATGCCGCCTGCTGGGGCACGCTCGATGCCGCCAACCTGGCCGTCGAACATCTGCAAAAGTTCGGCAGAGCGAGTGCGCGCATCGGCATCGAGCCCGGCTTCCTGCCGTCGGACGCCTACACGCTGATCCGCAAGGCGTTGCCGGATGCCAAGCTGATCGACGCGACCGACATGCTGGAGCGCATGCGCGCCATCAAGACCAATGCGGAGTTGGAGAAGCTGCGCACCGCCTCCGAACTGATCACCGATTCCATGCTGGCAACCATTGCCTGGGCGCGCGAAGGCACGACCAAGGCCGAGATGATCGAGCAGCTGCGGCGCGAGGAGACCAATCGCGGCGCGCATTTCGAATACTGCCTGCTGACGCTGGGCTCCAGCCACAACCGCGCCGCCTCGCCGCAAGCGTGGAAGAAGGGCGAGGTGCTGTCGATCGATTCCGGCGGCAATTATCACGGCTATATCGGCGACCTCTGCCGCATGGGCATTCTCGGCGAACCGGATGCCGAACTCGAGGACCTGCTGGCCGAAGTCGAAACCGTGCAGCAGGCGGCGTTCTCCAAGGTGAAAGCCGGCACGCTGGGTGGAGACATGATTTCGCACGCCGAGGGTGTGCTGAAGAAATCCAAGGTCGCGCCCTATACGGATTTCTTCGCGCACGGCATGGGCCTGATCACGCATGAGGCGCCGTTCCTGATGACGAACCACCCGGTGGCCTATGAAGGTACCTATGCCGCCAAGCCGCTGGAGAAGAACATGGTGCTGTCGGTCGAGACGACCATGCTTCATCCGACGCGCGGCTTCATCAAGCTGGAGGACACGGTTGCGGTGACCGAGACTGGCTACGTGATGTTTGGAGATCGGGGTCGGGGGTGGAACAGGGGCGGGGCGTAATAGACGCTGGTTTGATCGCCTGAGCATTCACCAAGATGGATCAGGAACCGCCAAGGCAAATCTTTCTCGACGCATGTTGCGAGATTTCTTCTCGGCTTGAATCTGTTGGATTTCGCTTTGCAAAAAGCGGTCCTCATGCAAGTCGCCGCGCCGGCGACTGGACATTCAGAATCTCCTTTCAGTCAAACTATCTGAATGTCAGCGGAGAGTATGTCGAACTCGTCGTGCATGCGTCGGTCTACAACAAGGCAATAAGGGAATGGGATGAACGCAACGGCTGGCCGGCCAATGGCAGCGATTGGATAGCCGGAGGACACCTCGGAAATTTGCGAACCCCGTATCACTGGCGGACATGGAACATCGCAAACCCGCTTACTCGTCAGGCTGAAATCGCGAACATCGTTGCCAACGTTCAGACGACTGTCCTGCCGTTCTTTGAGCGTTTTGGTGCTCCACGCGAACTGGCTGAAGAGCTCGCGCATTCTGAAGTTCCAGGTTTCATGTTCCCACAAAATGCTGTTCGATTTGTATTCTGGCAGCTTGGTCCGGAGGCAGCGGAAAACTGTATGTCTTATTGGGTCGCGCGCTTACCTTCACCGGATGTCTTCCGATCTGAGCGCGACGTCCCCACTCTGCGGGATAGGCTCGCTGCGGGGAGCGATGCCAACAACCTAGCAAGGGTCGCTCGTACGATGAAGATCGGCCTCAGCCTCTGACGTTAGTCCTGCCCCGCCGGCAGCAACCGGAAATCCGGCAGGTCGCGCAGAGCCAATTCCGGGCCGGCGGGGGAGTAGACAACGAAAAGCCGCATCGGCCCGTCGCCCGTATTCAGCGTCGAATGAAAACGGCTCTCCGGCACATAGATGGTGCAGCCGGGGCCGACTTTCGCGACCACCGGATTGCCCTTCTCGTCCTCGACCATCTGCTCGCCATGGCCGGAGATGACGAAGATGATTTCCTCGGCGCCCGGATGGTTATGGCGGGAGTGGCCCTGGCCCGACGGCAGGTCGACGACACCGCCGGAAAAGCGGGTGGCGCCATTCACTTCCGGAGCGACTGTCAGAGCCAGCCTGCCCCAGTCGAAGCCGAAGGCGCTGACGTCCTTCGGGTAGACAAACACCTTGCTCTTGTCGGTCATCGTCTCATCCCTTCTTTTTCTTCATGGTCGCTTCGCCCAGTTTGACGGCCTTGAAATCGGCTGTCTGCCTGGCGATCGCCGTTTCTGCCGGCAGCCGCTCCATCGAGCTCGCGCCATAGAAGCCATGCAGGCCCTTGCAGCGGTCGAGAATGTAACGGGCGTCGTCCGGCATCGAGATCGGCCCGCCATGGCAAAGCAAGATGACGTCCTTGCGCACCGAGCGGGCGGCATCAGCGATGGCGTCGATCGCGGTCACGCAATCGTCGAGCGATTTGGCCGAGGTGGCGCCGATCGAGCCGCCGGTCGTCACACCCATATGGGCGACCACGATGTCGGCGCCGGCTTTGGTCATGGCGCGCGCCTCGTTTGGATTGAAGACATAGGGCGTGGTCAAGAGGTCGAGCTTGTGCGCCTCGGCGATCATGTCGACCTCGAGCCCGAAGCCCATGCCGGTTTCCTCGAAACTTTGCCGCATGCTGCCGTCGAACAGGCCGATGGTCGGAAAATTCTGCACGCCGGAAAAGCCCATTGTCTTCAGTTCAGCAAGCAGCAGCGGCATGATGACGAAGGGGTCGGTGCCGTTGACGCCGGCCAGCACCGGCGTGTGCCTGACCACCGGCAGCACCTCATAGGCCATTTCCTTGACGATCTCATTGGCATTGCCATAGGCGAGCAGACCGGCGGCCGAGCCGCGCCCAGCCATGCGGTAGCGGCCGGAATTGTAGATGATGATCAGGTCGATGCCGCCGGCCTCCTCGGCCTTGGCCGACAGGCCGGTGCCGGCGCCGCCGCCGACGATCGGCACGCCCTTGTCGATCATTCCCCGGAATTTCTTCAGTATGTCCTTGCGCGGTATTGCAGGCATATTTTTGGACCTCAGTGTCTGGCGATGTCGAGAAAAGCCGCGACAGCCTTGGCGAATTCGGGGTCGTTGATGTGCAGCGGCAAGCGCGTGACGCGACGATTGGCATTCGGCTTGATCGTGCGCTCGATGGCTTCGAACAGGACGGCGTCGGCCTCTCGATCGAAGAAGGTGCCGCCCTCGATGTCGAGCGCCGAGACGCCTTTTTCCGGGATCAGGAAATGCACCGGCCCATCGCAGAGGGCGAGCCTGGTGCCGATCCACTCGCCGATCGCGCGGCATTCGTCCGCGCTTGTGCGCATCAGCGTGACGTTGGGATTGTGCTCGTAGAATAGCCGTCCGCGATAGCGTTCCGGAACGGTGGAAGGCGCCCAGAAGTTGACCATGTCGAGCGCGCCGACCGAGCCGACATAGGGCAGGCCGGTGCGGGCGATCGCGCCGAAACGGTCCTCCGTCGCCGGCAGCACGCCGCCAAGCAGGAGGTCGCAGACTTCGGTCGTGGTGATGTCGATGACGCCGGACAGCAGGCCGCTGTCGGCCAGCTTCTCCATGCTGCGGCCGCCGGTGCCGGTGGCGTGGAAGACCATGCAGTCATAGGTCGAGCGAAGCGCGTCGGCGATAGTGGTCACGCAAGGCGTGGTGACGCCGAACATGGTGAGGCCGATCGACGGTTTGCCGTCGGGCGGCGGCGCCGGCCTTGCCGCCATGCCTGCTATCGCCTGGGCGGCGTTGTGCAACACGACGCGGGAGAGCCGGTTCAGCCCGGCCATGTCGGTCACCGACGGCATCATGATGATGTCGGAGACATCGACATAGGGAGCCGTGTCGCCTGAGGCGAGCGTCGAGACCATGATTTTCGGCAGGCCGAGCGGCAGGGCGCGCATGCCCGATGTGACGATCGAGGTGCCGCCGCCGCCGCCAATGCCGATCATGGCGGCGATGTCGTTTCGCGATTGCGCAAAGCGGGCGAAGGCAACGCCCATGGCGGCGACCGCGGCGCCACGGTCATTGCCGCCGAGCACGGCGTCACGGCCGCCGGGGTGGTGGCCGGCAATGTCGTTCGCGCTGATGTCGACGGGTATTGTTGCGTCGCGCGTTCCGACATCGACGCGGGAAACGGCGGCACCCGTTGCAGCGATCGCATCGGCCAGGAAGGCGAGTTCCTCGCCCTTGGTGTCGGCGGTGCCCACCACATAGATGCGCTTCATTGCGTTCCCCAATCCAGGCAGGCGCGATGCGTCTGCCGCTCATTGCCCGGCCGTTCGACGATGCGAAGGTCATTGCAAATTTTTGAGACGCGCGTATCGTATTGATATGGATGTCTCACGTCAACAATCCACGGCGAGCGACGACGCCGGCCAAGGGCCGAACCCGCGAGTAGAGCGTGGGGCTCGCGCGCGTACTAGGCGGCTGATGCTGGAGACAGCGACAAGGCTGATGCAGGCCGGCGCAACGCCCTCGGTCAGCGAGGTCGCGGAAGCAGCGGAAGTCTCGCGCGCCACGGCCTATCGCTATTTCCCCAGCCAGACAGCCCTGGTCCACGCGGTGGTCGACGAAGGGCTAGGCCCGATACTCGAGTGGCGATCCGATTCGTCCGATGCCGAACGCCGCGTGGGGGAGTTGATAGACAGCGCGATGCCGCGCATCGAGGCCTTCGAGGCAACGTTCAAGGCAGCGCTGAAATTGTCGCTGGACCAATGGGCGCGCGGGCAGGCAGGCACGCTGGGCGGCGAGCCACCCTTCACCCGTGGCCATCGCATGGACCTGCTGGAGGATGCGCTTGCGCCACTGAGGGGCGAGCTGCCGCCGCGCGAATTCGAGCGCCTGGCGCAGGCGCTGTCGTTGATTTTCGGCGTCGAACTGCTGATTGTGCTGAAGGACATCTGGGGCCTGGACAGCGGCAAGACCCTGGCCGTCGCCCGGTGGGCGGCCTCAGCGCTGGTGCGCCAGGCGCGACTCCGGACGCCATCCTGACCAGGGGTGGTGGCGGCGTGAGTTGGGCATGGAGGAGGGCTGGACGAAGGCGGATGCAGGATATGAGACTTCTCCCGACGCGGACCGGATTGGGGGGTCGTCGAGGGCAATCCGGGGCGGTCGCCGCGGTAGCTCGGAGCGAATCTGGTTCGACCAGATTTGAAGGTCGGCGATTTCAGTGATTTTGGGGATTGGCGTTTTGCGAACGGGATGAAGGTGGAGAATTGCCAAAAATGAAGGAAATACCAACATATAGCGGACGTTTTCAGCTTGTTTTGGTGACGGCAAATTTTAAGAAAGCGCTTGACGAGCATCTTAAATTGGTAATACCAGATTAGGAAAGAAAAGGCGGATCGGGAATGACAGCCGCAGTCCATTTCGGCAGGGCGAGGAGGATCACACGGATGGTGCGTGTTCCGTCCGCACGAGGTGGCGCATCGTGACGCAGACGTCGCCTCGCGCCAGTGCCGGCAAGGGGATTGCGCTGCGCCTCGATGGGCTCAGCAAAGCCTATGGATCCGTGCGCGCCATCAACGACCTGAGCTTCGCCGTCGACGAAGGCCGCTTCTTCGTACTCTTCGGGCCGAGCTCGGTTGGCAAGACGACGACGCTGCGCACTATCGCCGGCCTCGTCCAGGCCGACTCCGGCACGCTTGAGATCGGCGGCCGCGACATGACCCATGCGCCGATCGCCGGCCGCGGCATCTCGATGGTCTTCCAGTCTTTCGCGCTTTACCCCCACCTCACGGTCTACGACAATCTCGCCTATCCGCTGCGCGAGGAGAAAGCCGCGCGCGCCGAGATCGACAAGCGGGTGAAAGAGACCGCCGAGATCCTGAAGCTGACACACCGCCTGAAGGCCAAGCCGGCAACCCTGTCCGGCGGAGAGCAGCAGCGCGTCGCGCTCGGCCGCTCCCTGATCCGCCGGCCAAAGATTCTTCTCCTCGATGAGCCGCTCACCAATCTCGACGCCAAGCTTCGGCACGAGACGCGCGCCGAGCTGAAGCGGCTGCACCGCCAGTTCGGGATGACGGTGATCTATGCCACGCCCGACGAGCTCGAGGCTCTCTCGATGGGCGAGACGATCGCCGTCATGCGCGATGGCGGCATCGTCCAGATCGGCACGCCGGACGAGCTTTACGAGCAGCCGATCCATACCTATGTCGCCAGCAAGATCGGCTCGCCGCACATGAATCTGTTCACGGCCTCGGTGCGCGCCGACACCAGGTCTTTCGACACGCCGCTCGGGACTCTGGTTCCGGCGACGGCGCCAAAGACTGCCGATGCCGGCGAGGCCGCGCTGATCGGCATTCGCCCGAGCGACATTCGGCTCGCCGCCAAGGGCGAAGCCGGGGTTGCCTCGAAGGTGCATCTGGTCGAGCCGCTCGGCGACATCACGATCGTCTCGGTCGAGGCCGGCGGCGAGATGTTGCGCATGGTGCTGCCGGAAGCGATCGCCGCCAGCATCAGGACCGGCGATTCGGCATCGATCGCCATCGATAACAGGAAAATCCACGTCTTCCGCGCCGTGAGCGGCCAGGCAATGACCTGACGCGAACGGCGAGAAGCAATCCGGTTAACCAAGGGAGGAAACGCGAATGACGGCGATGACCAAAGTGAAAAGGCTAGCGACAGCCGCAAGCTTCGCTGCCGCGCTACTGGTGGGAGGCGTGACCTATGCCTCTGCCGAAGAAGTGACGTTGACGATGGCGGTGCCGGATTGGCCCCCGACCCGCATTATGAAGAAGTTCTTCGACGAGCAGTACAAGCCCAAGTCTGGCAATACCGTGAAGCTCGATGTCGACTTCATTCCGTGGCCGGATTTCTACACCCGCGTCAACGCCTCGTTGACCTCGGGCGAAAAGAAGTACAACTTCATCGTGTCGGACTCGCAGTGGCTGGGCGCCTTCGTCGAAGGCGGCTACTTCCGCAAGATCAACGATCTCATCGATGCCGACCCGGAACTCAAGGCGGCGATGGAGTCGATGCATCCCGCCGTGCTCAACGCCTACTCGACCTATCCCAACAGCACGCCGAACTACTACGGCTTCCCGCAGTTCCCGGACGTGCTGGTCACCTACGGCCGCAAGGACGTGCTCTGCAACGACGACGAGCAGGCCGCCTTCAAGGCGAAGTACAATGAGAAGCTGCCCTGCACCGGCGAAGAAATCGACGCCATGGACTGGAACACGTTCGAGCATGTTGGCGAATTCTTCCAGCGCAAGAAGGGCGACAAGCTCGCCGGCCAGGTGCTGGATGACGATTTCTACGGCATCGCCTATCAGGCAGGCAAAGGCTACGACTTCTCGACGAGCTCGGTCCACACGTTCGTCTGGGAGCATGGCGGCGGCATCTGGGATGAAACCAAGGCCCCGACCGGACATGCCGAAGGCGTCGTAAACTCCCCGAAGTCCATCGAGGGCATGGAGCATTTCCTCAAATTGCTGAAGTACATGCCGCCGGTGGTCAAGACGGGCACCATGGACATCTTCGTCTCGGACCAGTTGTTCCGTGAAGGCAAGGTGGCCATGAACATCGACTGGATCGGTCTCGGCGAAGCCTCGCTCGATCCCAAGACGTCGAAGGTTGCCGACAAGCTGGTGTTCGGATTGGCGCCAGGCCTGCGCGGCCCCGACGGAAAGGTGAATCGTACGTCACAGATCGGCGGACAGCCTTTCGTTCTCACCACCTGGACGACGCCTGAGCAAATCAAGGAAGCGGTGGGCTTCGTGAAGTGGTGGCTCTCGCCCGATATCCAGCACCAGTTCGCCGCCGCCGGCGGCCAGTCCGCGATCAAGTCGGTCTACAGCGATCCGAAATACGTGACCTATCGTCCGTGGGACCGCGCCTGGGCGAACTCGCTCGACTGGCAGAAGGACATGTGGCACGTGCCGCAGTTCTTCGAACTGCTCACCCAGCAGCAGGACCAGTACGACCTAGCCATCACTGGCAAGCAGGACGCCAAGACCACCCTGGATAACATCGCCAAGTTCCAGGAGGACCTCCTGAAGAACGCTGGCCTTATCCAGTAACCTTCCGACATAGCTGCGGGGAGCGGGCAAAGCCGCTCCCCATCATTGCCACGCCAGGCGCTCCATATTTCGGACTCCCATGACCGCTGTTTCAAGCACGCTGCTGACACCACGCCTTACCGCGGTTGTTGCCCACAACTGGAAACTCGCCATCGCTGTCGCTGTCGTCGTGTCGGCCATATCAATGGCGGGCTTGCCGGCGGCTGTCTCCTTCTGGGTGGTGGGCGCCGCGGCGGCGTTGGTCGCGGCCGCATTTACCGTCAACGCGTATCGCCGCCACTACTTCGGCGCCCTGCTGGTCGCTCCGGCAATCGCCGTTCTGTTTGTGATGAATATCTTCCCCCTGCTGTGGTCGCTGGGCCTTTCGTTCTTCGCCTACCAGGCAAACCAGCAGACGATCCGCTTCGTCGGACTCGGGAACTACGTCCGGATCCTTACCAACGATCTCGCTGCTCACGCGACTTGGGGCGCGCTGATCAATACCGCCATGTTCGTCGTGTTCACCGTCTCCGCGCAGATGATCGTCGGCTTTCTGCTGGCCATCCTGTTCGCCAAGCAATTTCCGCTGCGCAAGTATTTGTTGATCCTGGTGCTGACACCGATGATGCTTTCGGTTGTCGCCTCTGGCGTGTTCTTCACCTACTACTATGACCCGACATTCGGGATTCTCAGCTACGTCATCAATTCGATCTCCGGCAACCAGTTCATCCTGATGAGCAACAAAGTCGGTGCCGTGGCGGGAATCGTTTTCGCCGACGCATGGATGTGGTCGCCCTTCGTCATGCTCCTTGTGCTGGCGGGCCTCGTCTCGGTGCCGAAATACCTTTACGAGGCCGCTGCCATCGACCGTATTTCCAGCTGGCGGCAATTCTGGATGATCACCTTCCCCTACATCCGCGGCCTTCTGATGTTGGCCCTTCTCTTCCGCACCATCGAGGCATTCAAGCTGGCGGATCTCGTCATCCTCCTCACCAAGGGCGGCAACGACACACTGACGATCTCCTATCACTTGATCCGCATCGCCAACGAGCAGAACAAGACGAGTGAGGGCGCGGCGATCTCCTATCTGATGCTGTTCATGGTGATCGTTCTCACCAACCTCTACCTGTACCTCGCAAACCGCCGTACGAAGGGAGCCTGACCCGTGGCCGAATCGATATTGGGAAAGCTCGGCTTCGGCAGGGCCAGCGGAGTAGACAAGGCCGGCTGGGGGCGGACGCTCGCCGTGGCCATCGTCGCCTTTATCTATTTTCTGCCGGTGCTGTTCATCATATTCACCGCCTTCAAACCGCAGGGCGACGCGCTCCTGGTGCCTCCGACGCTGTCGCCCACGTCGCTGTTCGGCTTGATTCCGGACCATTTTGTGTTCAAGCCCACGCTCGAAAATTTTGGGTCCGTCTTTTCCCGCTCGATGACGCCGGACGGTGCCCCGGAAGCGACAGGATTCGACCGTTATTTCTTCAACTCGATCTTCATCGCCTCGGCGTCGGTGCTGCTGGCGCTGGTCATCGGCACCCTGGCGGCCTTCGGCTTCTCGCGCTATCCGCTGAAAGGCAATGACACCTACCTGTTCATCATCCTGACCACGCGCATGCTGCCGGCGATTGTGGTGATCATTCCGGTGATCCTGATGTTCCGCGTAGTGGGCCTGTCGGGCTCGTATCTCGGCATCATCATGCTCTACACCGCCTTCAACCTGGCCTTCACCATCTGGATGATGAAGAGCTTCTTCGATGAATTGTCGCCAGACGTCGAGGATGCCGCCCGCCTCGACGGATCGTCCGGAATGCGGGTGTTCTTCAAGATTTGCCTGCCCCAGGTCATTGCCGGGCTCGCCGCCACGTTCGTGTTCGGCCTGATCCTCACCTGGAACGAGTTCCTCTTCGCCCTGTTGCTCTCGGGGCCCGACACGAGAACGGTCCCGGTCGCCATGAACCAGGCCGTGTCGTCGGGTGGACGCGGCACCGACTGGACTTTGCTTGCCGCCATCGAAACCCTGTTCCTCGTCCCAGTCTTCCTGGTCACGTTCTTCTTGCAAAACCATCTGTTGCGCGGCGTTACCTTCGGCACCGTGAAGCGCTAAGATGTCAACCATCGAACTCCGCAAAGTCACCAAGCGTTTCGGCTCCTTCACCGCGGTCAAGGACGTTGACCTGTCGGTGGCCGCCGGTGAGGTCGTCTGCCTTCTCGGCCCGTCCGGATGTGGCAAGACGACGACCCTGCGCGTCATCGCCGGGTTGGAAAGCGTCACTGACGGCGAGGTCGTCATCGCCGGCAAGGTGATGAACAACCTGCCGCCCGAAAAGCGCGACATCGCCATGGTGTTCCAGTTCTACGCGCTCTACCCGTCGGCATCGGTCGGCGAGAACATCGCCTTCCCGCTCTATCATGACGGCATTTCCAGGGCTGAGCGGACTGCCCGCGTCAACCGCGTCGCCGCGATCCTCCACTTGGAGCACGTTCTCGACCGGCTGCCGAACCAGATATCCGAGGGCGAAAAGCAGCGGGCCGCCATGGCCCGCGCCATCGTCCGCGACCCCAATTGCTTCCTCTTCGACGAGCCCTTGTCGCGTCTCGATGTCGAACTGCGCCAGAGCATGCGTGGCCAGATCAAGGAAGTGCTGCAGGGCCTCTCCAAAGCGACCGTGATCGTGACCCATGACCAGCTCGAAGCGCTCACCATGGCCGACCGCATCGCCATCATGAAGGACGGCCTGATCGAGCAAATCGGCTCACCGCACGAGGTTTTTGCCAAGCCCGCCAATGCTTTCGTGGCGAGCTTCATCGGCACGCCGCAGATGAATCTTCTCGAGGCCGACCTCAAGACCTTCGCCGATGGCACGGCGGAGATGGCCGTGGCCGGCATTAATCTGGCGATCCGCACGGACGCGGCGGTCGCGCGCCTGCAGCCCGGCAAGGTGACGATCGGTGTCCGCCCCCGCGCCTTCACCGCGACCGATACGGGGGACCGTGGCACCATCTCCGCCCGGGCCGAGCTCATCGAGCCCATGGGCGCCGAAACCCTTATTCATGCCCGCACGGCGGCAGGCGCCGACATCCGCGTCGTGGTGACGAGAAGCCAGCGGGTCAAGGTCGGCGAGGCGCTGAATCTACGCCCCGATCCCAGGCAAACCCATGTCTTCGATGGGGCCGGAAAGGCAGTGCGGTCATGAGCGACAGTTCTTCCGGCATGAGCCGGGCCGGCGCGTACTGCCTCGAGGTCTTCATCATTGGCCTCGGCGTCATGGCGCTGGTGCTGATCTTCCAACCCTTTTCCATCGGCCTGTACGCGGTCGGCAGCGGTCTCGTGGTGCTTGCCGGGCTCATCAACAACCTGCTGCCGTTGGCCCAGCCGGGCGTCAAGGTGCGCAGTGTGGTGACCGTAGCGCTGGTCGTGGCGCTGGTCTTCTGCATTGTGCTGCTGGTTTCGATCACGGCGGCGCATCTCTACGGCGTCTTCTTCCTCAATCCACCGGACCCCAACACTCTCGCCGGCAAGGCGCAGCTCGCCACGCCGCCTTTCTACAAGCAGGCTTTCGTGTGGGAAATCGCCGCCGCGGCGGCGATTCTCGCGCTGGTCGTCACCGCTCTCAACAAGACAGCGCGATGATCAGCAGCTGACGCGAGCCGGCAGGTCGCGCTCGCGCCGGTCCGCGCCGGTCGGTGTGCGTCGCCCTCTCAACTCTCACGCCGTCATCCTCCGGCTTGACCGGAGGACCCGATGCCGAGATCAAGGACCGCGTCGACCGCGCCGCCCGCACGCTCAGGATCGAACATCTGCTCGACCGCAAGACCGATCGCCTGTCCGGTGGCGAGATGCAGCGCGTCTCGATCGGCCGCGCCATCGTGCGCAAGCCACGCGTGTTGCTGATGGACGAGCCGCTGTCGGCGCTCGATGCCAAATTGCGCGAGGCGCTGCGCGCGGAACTCAAGAACCTGCAAATGCAGCTCGGCGCCACCTTCCTGTTCGTTACCCACGACCAGATCGAGGCGATGTCGATGGGCGACAAGGTCGGCGTCTTGAACCACGGCCGCATCGTCCAGACCGGCACACCGCACGAGATCTACAACAATCCGCGCGACACCTATGTGGCGAGCTTCGTCGGCTCGCCGCCGATGAACCTCATCGACGGCAGGCTGGTGAATGGCCGCGCGGTGATGGCGCCGCTGAATTTCGAACTGCCCTTTTCAGGGGGAGCCAAGGCGAGTGGAGCGACCGACGGTCGCCCGCTCGTCTTCGGCATCCGTCCGGAAGACGTCTATCTCGAGAGCGGCGCGCCGATCGAAGCGCGTGTCCATGATGTCGAGAACCATGGCGTCGAAAAGATCCTGACGCTGCGCGTCGGCGACACGACGCTACGCGCCACCGTGCCGGCAAGGACCGATGTCGCCATCGAGCAGCCGGTGCGCTTTGCCTGGAACCCGGACAAGGTGGTGCTGTTCGACAAGGGCAGCGGTGTCAGCTTGCGTCACGCCGGATAGAGTGTCCGGTTACTTCGCCAAGTAGGTCTCGTAGGGCGTGTCGTTGATCAGCAGGATCACGCACTCCGTGTCGGACAGGCAGGCGTCGTCATGCATCTCATTGGCCTTCTGGGTCCAGTAGGATCCCGGAGGCAGTTCGACCTTGGTCGCCTCGCCGCCTTGCATCTGCCAGTGCGCCCACAACCCTTTTATGACCACCGCGCGGTAATCGGCGGTATGCGCGTGAACAGGAGCGCGCCAGTTGCCTGGGACTTTCAGCAGCGTTCCTGCAGGGCCTTTGGCCCTTTCGCCCCACAGCGGTCCGAGGCGCTGCGGCTGGTCTGGAGCCTCGGCGACATAGGGGATCTTGTTGGCCGGGATATAGCTGTCCTCAAGGGCGAAAGCCTGGCCCGAGACAACGAGCATGGTGGCGAGCGTCAGGACCTTCAGATGATTTGGCATGGCTTTTCTCCTTGAATCGGCTCGCTCACTGCTGGCAACGGCAAGCTATTGCATGCAGTCGGCCCGGCAATGACACGGCGTCCGGAAGACTTGGGATTTCATCCAGCAATCCAAGACGGCAGGCTCCGTGCGGCCTCAGCGTTCTTCGGAGGTGCCGTTGACGGTGCGCAAATGGCTGGGCGCCGTGCCGACGATCCGCTTGAACGCCCGGCTGAACGAAGCCTCGGACTCGTAGCCCAGTCTGGCGGCCACCACGGATACCCGCATCCGGTCTTCGATCAGCCACTGCCGCGCCTGGTGCATGCGCAGCCGGGCGACATATCGCGCCGGCGTTTCGCCGACGATTGTCGTGAACCGTTCGGCGAAGGCCGAGCGCGAGGCACCCATTTCGCGGGCGAGGGCTTCGACGGTCCAGTTCCGATCGGGCTGGCGATGAATGGCCGCCAGCACGCGGCCGACGTCGCGATCCTTGATCGCCGCGGTCCAGCCGGTGGTGCCGTCGCCACCGTTCTCCACCCATGAACGGATAATGCTTGCGGCCAATACGTCGGCCAGCCGCGCCAGTATGCCGCCCGAGCCGGCGCGATTGCCGGTCACCTCGCTGGCCATGGCTTCCAGAAGGTGCGGAATGCCCGGTTCGTCCGCCATCAAGTCGCGGGCGCGCATCATGTCCGGCATCATGGCGAGCACAGGATGCGATCCGCCCAGATTGAAGTGCATGCTGCCGCAAAACAGCAGGGTTTTCGCGCCGTGGCCGCCGTTCGAGACGGCGTAGACATTGTCCTGCAAAGGCTCGATGCTGTAGCTTTCGATCGGCACGGCATGGACGTCCGGCGCACTGGCAAGGATGTGCTCGGCGCCACGCGGCAACAGCAGCGCATCGCCGGCTTTCAGCTCCAGCCATTGCCGGGATGGCGAAAACAGCCAGCATCGGTGCCGGCCGATGAAGTGGAAACGCGCCGCCTGCTGGGCTGGAAAGAGCACCGCCCACGGCTCGCCAAGTTCGCAGCGGCCATAGTCGACGCCATCAAGCCGCAATCCTCGCAGCATGTCGGTCAGCGGACCGCCTGAAGCCGGCGAAACACTCTCGGATGATGTGAAATCCATGCCCGGGTTCTAGCGTGGAATCGCCAGTCCGTCACGGCCGAGATACGCTACCCGGCCTGGCGGATGTCAGCCTGCTCCTCGGCGCGCAGATGGCTGGGTGCCGAACCGATGACGCGCTTGAAGGCACGGCTGAAGGCGGCGTCCGATTCATAGCCGAGCCGGGCGGCAACGACCGAGATCTTCATGCGGTCGCGGACCAGCCATTGCCGCGCCAGATGCATCCTGACCTGGGTGACATATTTTGCCGGCGTTTCGCCGACAATGGTGGCAAAGCGCTCGGCAAAGCCCGAACGTGAGGCGCCCATCATCCTGGCCAGCGACTCGACCGTCCAGTCGTGGTCCGGTTCGAGATGGATGGCGGCCAGCACGCGGCCGATGTCACGGTCCCGGACCGCAGCGATCCAGCCGGAGGAATCGCCGCAGCCACGCTCGACCCATGAGCGGATGACGGTGGCGGCGACCACATCGGCCAGCCGCGCCAGGATGCCGCCGGAGCCGACGCGCTCCATCGTCACTTCGCGCGCCATAGATTCCAGCAGGTGCGGGATGCCCGGCTCATGGGCTTCCAGCTCATGCGAGCGCATCACGTCCGGCATCATGCCGAGCAGCGGATGCAGGCCGTCGATGTTGAAATACATCGCGGCGCAGAACAGCAGCGTTCCCGGCTGGCAATTCTTGTCGCACATCTCCGCGTTCGACGTGCAGTAGACGTCCTTGCAGACTTCCTCGAGCTCGTAGCCATGGATCGGCCAGGCTTTCGCCCCGGGTTCGCTGGCCAGTACATGGGCCTCGCCGCGCGGCAGCAGCACCGCATCGCCGGCATTGAGCTCAACCCATTCGCCGGAGGGCTGCTTCAGCCAGCAGCCCTTGCGGCCGATGAAGTGAAACCGCGCCCCTGGCTGAGCCGGAAACTGGATGCCCCAAGGCTCTTTCATCTCGCAGCGGCCATACTCGACGCCATCGAGGCGCAGGCCGCGCAATATGTCCGTCAGCGGGTCGCCCGTGATTGGAATTTTGGACGAATGGTCAAGCATAATGGGTTTTCTAGCATGGAAACTCCAGGGCGTCACTTCCTATGTTGCACTGCAGCCAAATGTTGCGCCGCAAACAAATCGCAGACCGGCCATGGCCAAGCCGTGACGGCAAGGCATGGAACGGGTGGAAGCCCCGGGCGGTCGTTCCCTATGTGGCGCTGCAAACAGATCGGAGACTGACCATGGCCGAACCCGCAACGGGCGTGATCGACGCCAGACTTCTGAACCCCGCAGACACCGATGAACGAACCGAGCCGGCCTGGGGCGCCGTGGTTTCGCTGGCACTTGGCGTTTTCGGTCTCGTGACCGCCGAATTCCTGCCCGCCAGCCTGCTGACACCGATGGCGCGCGATCTCGGCGTCACCGAGGGCGTGGCAGGACAAGCGGTGACGGCAACCGCCATCGTCGGCGCCATTGCCGCGCCCACCATGGCGATCATCACAAGGCGCATGGACCGCAGGCTGGTGATGTGGATGCTGACCTCGTTCCTCATCCTGTCCAACCTTCTCGCCACCTTTGCTGCGTCGCTGCCCATGCTTCTGTTGGCCCGCGTCGTGCTCGGCGTGGCGCTCGGCGGCTTCTGGGCAATGTCGGCGGCCATGGCGCTGCGGCTGGTGCCGATGCGGCTGATGCCGCGCGCCATGTCGATCATCCTGACCGGCGTTTCGCTGGCCACGGTCACCGCCGCCCCTCTCGGCGCCTATGTCGGTGACATCTGGGGCTGGCGCACGGCGTTCATGATTGCGACCATCGTCGGTGCCCTGGCGCTGCTGGTGCAATTGGCCACCATTCCGAAGCTGCCGCCGATGGGTGTCGCGAGCTTCCTCACCTTGCTTGATGTTTTGAAGCGGCCGTCGATCCGGGTGGCTCTGCTGGTCGTGCTGCTGGTCGCGTCGGGGCATTTTGCCGGCTTCACCTATGTGCGCCCCTTCCTCGAAAAGGTGCCGGTGCTCCACATCGAGACAATCTCATTGGTGCTTCTGGCCTATGGCATTGGCGGTTTCTTCGGCAATATCGCCGGCGGCTTCCTGGCCGAACGCAACCTCAAGATAGCCGTGGCGCTGGCGCCCCTGCTGATCGCCCTGGCGGCCGCCTCGATGCTGATCTTCGGTCCCTCGCCGACGATTGCCGCGGCCGCCGTCACCGCCTGGGGCTTTGCCTTCGGCGCGGTGCCGGTCGGGCTGCAGAGCTGGCTGGTGCGGGCGGCACCCGACCAGGCTGAAAGCGCCGGCGGCTTGATGGTGGCGACCTTCCAGGTGGCGATTGCGCTGGGCGCCGTCTTCGGCGGTCTGCTGGTCGATCATGCCGGCGTGGCCAGCGCCTTCGCCTATTGCGGCATCGCAACGCTGCTGGCGGCCATCGTGGTGTTCCTGCGCGGCCCGAAGCAAGCCGAATAAGCTCTCATCACCGACCTATCCGGCGGCCCGAGAACCATCATGGTTTTCGGGCCGCTGCCGTCGTCATGGCGGCAACGAAGCGGTTGAGGCTGTCCTCGACGTAGACGGCGACTTCGATCGTCGGATCGAAACTCCACCAAAGCAACGATCCCTGCCAATGCGACGCCATCAGCAGGCCGATATCCTGCGGCGGGCTGGGCGTTCCGACAAAACAAGCCGCGAGCGCATTGCACAGGGCTGTCTTCCAGGCGGCACCGCGCGTCCTGAGCATGGGGTCACGCAGATCCTCGCGCAGGACGAGCAGGCCCTCGGCATAGGATTCGATGCCGCCATAGCCTTGCGACAGTGCGACCAGCAATTCGATCGCGCCAGCCGGAGTTTTGGGAACAGCGGCCGCCAGCGTCCTGGTCTTGTCGTCAAGACCGTCCCAGGCGTGCAGCAAGGTGCGCTGCTTCAACCGCGCCTTGTTCCCGAAGCGCTGCACCAGGGTTGCGCCGGAGAGGCCACAGGCTTTTGCGAGGCGCTCGAAGGTGAGCGCTTCCGGGCCATGCTCGTGGATCAATCGCAATGCAGCTTCCAGCACCTGTTCGTCGGGCTGGGTTTTGGGTCGGGTCATCTTGACATCCTGACATAACCGAATGATCATTTATATATGATGCGCGCGGCGCAAGCCAGCTCGGATTTCATCGATGGTGCCGTTCTTGGGAGAGTTCAATGACGTTGCAAGGAAAAGTTGCCCTGGTCGCCGGCGGCACAAGGGGTGCCGGACGCGGCATAGCGGTCGAGCTCGGCGCTGCCGGCGCCACAGTCTATGTCACGGGGCGGAGCACGCGTGCCCAGCAATCCGAATATGCCCGGCCGGAAACAATCGAGGAGACGGCGGAACTGGTCACAGCGAACGGTGGCAGCGGCATCGCCGTCCAGGCCGATCATCTCGTGGCCGATGATGTGCGCGGGCTGATCGAGCGCATCCGCAAGGAACAGGGCCGCCTCGACATACTGGTCAACGACATCTGGGGCGGTGAAAAGCTGTTCGAATGGGACAAGCCGGTCTGGGAGCACAATCTGGACAATGGCTTGCGTATGCTGCGTCTGGCCATCGACACACATCTGATCACCGCACACCATGCGCTGCCGCTGATGATCGAGCAGCCGGGCGGACTGCTGGTGGAAGTCACCGACGGCACCGCTGAATACAATGCCGAGCACTACCGCCTGTCGCCCTTCTATGACCTTGCCAAGGTCGCGGTGAACCGGATGGCATGGGCTCACGCCAAGGATCTTGCGAAGCACGGCGCCACCTCCGTCTCTTTGACGCCAGGCTGGCTGCGGTCGGAGATGATGCTGGAGGCCTTTGGCGTGCGCGAGGTGAATTGGCGCGATGCCACGGCAAAGGTGCCGCATTTCATTATTTCGGAGACACCGCGCTTCATCGGCCGTGCCGTTGCTGCGTTGGCGGCGGACACGGACCGCTCGCGCTGGAACGGGCAGTCGCTGTCCAGCGGCGGCCTGGCGCAGGTCTACGGCTTTACCGATCTCGACGGCTCGCGGCCCGATGCCTGGCGCTATGTGCCGGAGGTTCAGGACGCCGGCAAACCCGCCGACGCAACGGGGTATCGATAGAGCAATCGGGAATCGCCTCAGGCCGAGCGCCCGTCGAAGTCGAAGATCGACAGAGTGGATGGGTCGATGTCGGCGACGCAGTTGAGGTTGACATAGGCGCTGCGCTCACCACCTTCCCGGACATCCTCGGCGAAAGGATGGATGCCGCAGGTGCGGCAGAAGCGGTGCGCCATGGCGTGGTTGCCGAATGTATAGGTGCCGAGATCGTCGCCCCAGGCCAGGACCGTCAGGTCCTCGTGCGGGATGGCGCACAAGAGCGCGCCCTTGCGTGAGCAGATCGAACAATTGCAACGCACGGCGCCCGTCAGTTCCGCCTTGAATTGGAAGGCGACCTTGCCGCAGTGGCAGCTGCCTTTGTACAGCATCAGTATCTTCCTATCGCTGGCAGGTGCAAAGGCACGCTGGCCGGGTTATCCCTTCCGCAAGCCTATCGACCGCTTGCCTAAAAGACGTTGCATCCTGGCGGAGTCCGACATCGACATGCAATCCATCCGCGACCGTCTCGAAATCATCCTGTCACGTCTTGCCAATCGTGCGGCCGACGAAAAGGTCTTCACCAAGCTCTATATCGAGGCCGCGCGGGCCGCGGCTGACGCCAGCGACGCCCGCAACCGAGCCGGGGTGACGCTCGGACCGCTCGACGGCGTCATCGTCTCGATAAAGGATCTGTTCGACGTCGCCAGCGAAGTGACCACGGCCGGCTCGCTGATGCGCAAGACAGCCGCACCGGCTATGCGCGATGCCGCTATCGTCAGCCGGCTTCGGCAAGCCGGCGCGGTCATCATCGGCAAGACCAACATGACAGAATTCGCCTTCACGGCGATCGGCGACAACATGCATTACGGCACGCCCGGCAACGCCATCGATGCCAGCCGTATTCCCGGCGGTTCGTCCTCAGGCGCCGGCGTTTCCGTCGGTGAGGGGACGAGCGACATCTCCATCGGATCCGATACCGGTGGCTCGATCCGCATTCCGGCATCGCTCAATAGTGTCGTCGGTTTCAAGCCGACGGCGCGGCGGGTGCCGCTGATCGGCGCCTTTCCGCTATCTGGCACTTTGGACTCGATCGGGCCGCTTGCCCGAACCGTCGCGCAATGTGCCGCCACAGACGCGGTGATGGCCGGCGAGGCGCCGGCCGAACTGGCGGCCATATCGCTCGCGGGACTTCGAGTCGGTGTGCCGCGTGGTGTTCTTTTTGGCGACACGGAAGGTGAAGTTGCCGCGGCGTTCGAGCATTGTCTCGGCAAGATCGAACAGGCCGGCGCGCGCATGGCCGATCTGGTAATCGACGACATGATCGCAGAGTTCAGGACCGCCACCAAGCGTGGCTCGATCGCTGCCATGGAAGGGGCCGAAGTGCATGCCGACTGGCTGGCGACAGGGGCATCGGTGCCGGTCGACCCGCATGTCAGCGGGCCTTTGTCGCGGGCGGCAATGCTGCCGGTGCCCGTCTATATCAGGGTCCTGCGCCGCCGCAGCGCTCTCATTGCCGCCATGGACGACCGGTTGGCGTCGGTCGATGTGCTGGCCCTGCCGACCACGCCGGTGACGGCGCCGACCATCGTTTCCCTGGCCGAGGATGCCGAACTGCGTGACCATGTCGAAGGCCTGCTGCTGCGCAACACGCAGGTGGCCAACCAGTTCGACCTCTGCGCGATCTCGCTGCCGATGCCCGACATGGCGCTGCCGGCCGGACTGATGCTGGTGGCGCGCAACGGCCATGACCGGCGTCTGCTGCGGATAGCCGCCGAAGTGGAACGGCTGCTTGGTGGCTGACCAGTCGTGAATCGCAATCGCGGATCAGGGCGATGAACAGTGCTTGCGTTCGCTGTCCTTGGCGGTGCGTACGATACGGGTCGCGACCAGCCATGGCAGGCTATAGTCCTTGCCTGTGATGCTCTGGGTACGCTGCTCGATCGAGCCCCTGACGACGATCTTGCCGCTGTAGAGCACGTCGGACTGGTCCGTTATCGCTTTGTCGGCCTGCGGCAGTTGGCTGGCGTCGATCGACACGCCCTTGACGATCTTGCCGGTGGCAAGGTCGAGCGCGCTGTTCGACGGGCAGGGAGCCTTGAAGCAGCGCAGCCCATTGTCGCAATAGACATAGCTGCTCTGAGCCGCGGCGAATGCCGGCAAGGGGCCGATCGACGAGGTTGCGGCAATCAGGAAGGCGAGGCGAAAACTGGACATGGCTGCAACGTCGCGGAGAATTGGGGCGAAACCGCGATTGCTATAGGTCGAGCGGAAAGCGCTGCCGGTAGTGATCGACCGCTTCCGGATTGCGCAGATTGACCGGCAGCTTGCCCGCCAGCACCAGAAGGGCTTCGCCCACCGCGCCGACGCCCATGCGCATCATCGATTCCTCGGTAATGCCCGCCATATGCGGGGTGATGATGACGTTGTCGAAGCCGAAATAGGGATGATTGTACGACAGCGGCTGTGTCGAAAACACATCGAGCGCCGCACCGCCGATGCGACCTTCTCGCAAGGCCTCGATCAGGGCGTCGTCATCGACGACCGGCCCACGCGAAACGTTGATCAAAAGCGCATTGGGTTTCATGCGGGCGATGCGCTCGCGGCTGATCAGGCCGCGCGTCTCCGGCGTCAGCGGACAGCAGAGCACGATGATGTCGCTCTGCTCGACCAGCGCGTCGATCGACAGAAAGCCGACTTTTTCGGGTGCCGGCTGCATGCTGCGCGTCGTTGCCACTACCTTCAGGTCGAAGCCGTGCGCGGCGATATGGCCGACAGCCTGGCCGACGGCGCCGAGACCGACAATGCCGATTGTCTTGCCCGCGAGCTCGATGTTGGCGTTGGCGTGCTCGCGTCCGGCAAGCCAGCCTTTGGCACGCAGGTCGCGGTCGACCCTGCGGAATTGCCGCAGCAGCGCAAGTGCGGTGAACATCACATGTTCCGCCACCGAACGGGCGTTGACCGCCGGCACGTTGGCCACCAGCACTCCGGCGGCGGTCGCCGCCTCCATCGGGATCATGTCGAGCCCGGCGCCATGGCGGATGGCCGCCCGTAGCTTCCAGGCGCCCTCGAACAGCGCCGGCGGCAGGGGCGCGCGGACGATGACGATGTCAGCGTTCTTGGCCTCCCCGGTCAAGGTGGCAGGATCGAGCGCCGATGCGATGACGAGCTGGCCGGCGCCGGCCAGCTTGGCCGAGGCGCGCGGATGCAGCGGATGGGTCGACAGGATCTTGGGCACGGTCCGGGCCACGCTCAGGCCTGTTCGAGCGCCGAGTTCGCGGGCGCAGCCGCATTCCCGCCCTCGATCAGGCCCTTCCAATAGCTCTCCGCCCCTTGCAGGTGGGCGCTCATCAGCGCCTGGGCGAGATTGCCGTCACGGCGCAGCAGCGCCTCGTAGATCTGCACATGCTCGGCATGCGAACGCACGCTGCGTTCGGGATCGTTGAAATAGATCGGCAGGCGCTGTTCGCCCATCAGATAGTAGACGCTGCAGATGTTGTGGAAAACGCTGTTCTTGGTGGCGCGCACAATCTCCAGGTGGAACTCGCGGTCCTCCTTGGCCAGACCTTCGCCGGCAGCGATGCGTTCCTCGGAAGCCTTGAGGATCTCGCGCAACCGCTCGAAATTCTCCTCGGTGGCGCGCGAGCAGGCAAGTTCGGCGGCCTTGATCTCGTGGATCTTGCGCAACTCGACCGTCTCGTAGATCTGCAAGGGATCGAGCGGCAGGCCGGCGCGCGCGAACAGCGCCAGCGCCTCGACGCTCGCCTGCTTGGTGTCGATGTAGATGCCGGATTTGGCGCGCCGCTCGACGATGCGCATGGCTTCGAGGATGGCCAGCGCCTCGCGGATCTGGCCGCGGCTGACGGCGAAATGCTCCGCCAGCTCACGTTCGGATGGGGTGCGGCCGCTCTCCTTGTCCGAGTGGGAGAACAGATAGGCTGCGAGTTCCGCGAGAAGGTTCTTTTCTTTCATCGTCAATTGCGTTGCGCGTGCGCCTCCAGGAATCGCTCAGAAACGGTGAATCCCAATCCGGGCTTTTCCGGGATCGCTATCATACCGTCCTGTGCTTCGACAGTCTCTTCGATCAGATCGTGGATCATCGGGTTGGCGCCGAGTGAATATTCGACGGTGAAACTCGATGGCGAGGCGGCGCAGACATGCAGCCCGGCGAAGAAGCAGGGTGCGCCGGCCCATAGATGCGGCGCAAAGCGCAGATTGAAGGCGCTGGCGATGGTGCCGATCTTCATCGCTTCGCTGATGCCGCCGCAAAAGGCGGGATCGGGCTGGAAGATGTCGGCGGCCTTGAGCACGGCAAGATCGCGGAAGGCATAGCGCGTCGCCTCGCTTTCGCCGGTGGCGATCGGCACGGCGCCGGAGGCGCGCACTTCCGCCATGCCCGGCTTGTCGTCGGCGATCACCGGTTCCTCGAACCAGGCCAGATCGAGGTCGTTGACGAGGTGGATGAAGCGCTTGGCTTCCGCCACCGTATAGGTGCCGTGAGCGTCCACCATCAGCTCTACATCGGGGCCAAGCGCCTGGCGCGCGGCGCGGACACGGGCAGCGGAGACGTGCGCCGCGCCATCCATGGCGCCGACCCGCATCTTCAGCGCCTTGAAGCCGCCCCGGGCGATGTAGGATTTCAACTGCTCGCCGATGGCATCGGCGGACGCCCAGCCGCCCGAGGCGTAGGCCTGCATGCGGTCGATCTTGCGGCCGCCGAGCAGCCGCCACACCGGCTGGCCGAGCGACTTGCCCAGGATATCCCAAAGCGCGATGTCGACGGCGCTGATGGCGGCGATGCTCATGCCGCGGCGCGCCAGTTGCGGCATGGCGTGGCCAGCGCGGGCGGCACTGTCATGGCGCACGCCATTGTAGAGCATTTCCCAGATGATGCCGACATCGGCCGGATCGCGGCCGATCAGTTGCGGCCCGACCTCCTGGTTCAGCAGGTGGACGAGGGCGCCGTAGCTGCCCGCGCTGCCGGCTGCGTTCTTGCCTTCACCCCAGCCGACCAGTCCGTCATCGGTTTCGATGCGCAGGATGGCAGCGTCGAAGGTCGTCACCTGACCGAAGTCGCTGCGGTGCTGCCGAGCGGCTTCGATCGGGATGCGGACCCACCAGGCTTGGACGGTCTTGATACGCATGTCTTTCCCCAGCCCCGCCGCCGGTCAGGGCGAAAGGGCAAATTCCCAACAGTCGTCGACTACTTGATCAGAGGCAGCAGCGTTTCGGCGGTGATGCGCATCTGGTCGGTGTAGAATTTCTCGGTCAGCACGCTGGAGCCGTGGTCCTGGATGAACTTCAGCTGCTCAGGCGAGATATCGACCGGGTGGCGCTCGACCATTTCGGGGTAGGGCGCCGCCGGCGTGCGGTCGACCGGGGCGACGAATTCATTGGTCAGCGCGCCGTCATAGCCGACCTCCTTCAAGGTGGCGACGATCTTCGGCCAGTCGATCTGGCCGAGGCCGGCGGCGAAGCGGTTGTTGTCGGCGACATGGAAATCGAACAGGCGCTTTCCGACCTTACGGATGGCGTCGTAGACGTTAAATTCCTCCATATGGATGTGGTAGGCGTCGAGGCAGACGCCGCATTCGGGGCTGACCGCGTCGGCCAGCGCCAGCGCCTGGGCGCCGCGATTGAACAGATAGGTCTCGAAGCGGTTGAGCGGCTCGACGGCGATCTTGACGCCGACCTTCTTGGCATGGGTGAAGCATTCGCGGGTCGCGTCGACCACCCATTTCCATTCCTCTTCCTCCGTGCCGTCCGGCACCACCTTGCCGACCGTCGCGGGGACGAGCGTGATGATTTCGCCATCGAGCTCGCTGACCATGGTCAGCACGTCCTTGACATATTGCACCGAGCGCTCGCGCTGGCCCTGGTTCTTGGCGGCAAGGTTGCGTTCGCCCAGCATCAAGGTCACCGCGCCCCAGCAGCGAATGCCATGCTCCTTCAACAGCGCCCGTGTCTCCTTCGTCTTGTACTGCTCGGGCTCGCCGGAAATCTCGATCGACTCATAGCCGAACTTCTTAATGCGCTTGAGCGTCGTCTCCAACGGTTCCGCCCGCATCCAGTTGTGCGTCGAAAGATGCATGGTCTGTCCTTCCCAAATTCGTCCGTATCGTTTGCCTTCGACATGCGTCGCCGAAAGACGACGCAAAGGTTCCTCCCCAAGGCATCCCCAGCCTTTTTTCTGCAAACTGGTTCGACCAATTGGGCCTGAAGTGAGGTCTACAGCAAATTGCCTGGAACGGCAAGAAGCGCGGATGCGCAACTTTCCGTGCGAATTATTCCATTGATTATATTGTGATATATGCCGATGCTTCGGACATCCGGAGATCTCGGCCGATGCATTGTCAGGCTTGACCAAATTCCCTTATTTGGTAATACCAGAATGGCAGTGCCTGCAAAGCGCCCGATGCGAAAAGACCAAAATGGCTGGCCCTGCTTCCAATCGGCGCTATGCTTGGTCGCGACACAATGAGGGAGGATGCCGATGCCGACGACAATGAAGGGCCCTGGACTGTTTCTGGCGCAGTTCGCGGGTGACGCAGCGCCGTTCAATTCGCTGGCCGCGATCACCAAATGGGCCGCCGGTCTCGGCTATAAAGGCGTGCAGATCCCGACCTGGGACGCGCGCCTGTTCGACCTCGAGAAAGCGGCGTCTTCCAAGACCTATTGCGACGAGGTGAAGGGCATTTGCGCCGATGCCGGCGTCGAGATCACCGAATTGTCGACGCATCTGCAGGGACAGTTGGTGGCGGTGCATCCGGCCTATGACGCGCAGTTCGACGGCTTCGCGCCGGCCTCGGTCCACAACAATCCCAAGGCGCGTCAGAAATGGGCGGTCGAACAGATGAAGTTCGGCGCCAAGGCCTCGAAGAATCTCGGCCTCAAGGCTTCGGTGTCCTTCTCCGGTGCGCTGGCCTTCCCCTACCTCTACCCCTGGCCGCAGCGGCCGGCCGGTCTGATCGAAGAGGCCTTCGCCGAACTCGGCAAGCGCTGGAAGCCGATCCTCGACGTCTATGAGGACAATGGAGTCGATGTCGGCTACGAAATCCATCCCGGCGAGGACGTGTTCGACGGCGCCACCTTCGAGATGTTCCTCGACGCTGTGGGCGGCCACAAGCGCTGCAACATCAACTACGACCCGTCGCACTTCCTGCTGCAGCAGCTCGACTATCTCGAATTCATCGACATCTACCACGAGCGCATCAAGGCCTTCCACGTCAAGGACGCCGAGTTCAACCCGACCGGCCGGCAAGGCGTCTATTCCGGCTATCAGAGCTGGACGAACCGCGCAGGACGCTTCCGCTCGCTCGGCGACGGGCAGGTGGATTTCGGCGGCATCTTCTCCAAGCTGACGCAGTACAATTATGATTCCTGGGCGGTGCTGGAATGGGAGTGCTGCCTGAAGCACCCCGAGGATGGAGCAGCCGAAGGGGCGCCTTTCATCCAGCACCACATCATCCGTGTGACGGAGAAGGCATTCGACGACTTTGCCGGCGGCGCGACGGACAAGAAAGTGCTGCGCGCGATGATGGGAATTTGACAGGGCTTTCCCTCCCCTTCAGGGGAGGAGCATCCAAGACACGAGGGAGAAAACATGGTCGGCGCATCGAAATCGGAAACGGGAGGCGGCCCGATCCGCTATGGTATGGTCGGCGGCGGGCAAGGCGCCTTCATCGGCGCGGTGCACCGCATCGCGGCGCGCCTGGACAATGAGTTCGTGCTGGTGGCTGGTGCGCTTTCGGCGAACCCCGAGCGCGCCAAGGCTTCAGCCGCCGAACTCGGGCTCGATCCGGACCGTAGCTACGCTTCCTATGCCGAGATGGCCAAGGCCGAGGCCAAGCGCCCCGACGGCATCGAGGCGGTGGCCATCGTCACGCCCAACAATGTCCATGTGCCGGCTGCCAAGGCCTTCCTCGAGTCCGGCATCCACGTGATCTGCGACAAGCCGCTGGCGACGACACTGGCCGAGGCAAAAAAGCTCGCGGCGATCGTCGAGAAGACCGGCAAGGTGTTCGTGCTCACCCATAACTACACCGCCTATCCGATGGTGCGGCAGGCGCGCGAAATGGTAGCCAAGGGTATACTTGGCGACATCCGCATCGTGCAGTCGGAATATCCGCAGGACTGGCTGACCGAGGATCTCGCAGCCACCGGCCAGAAGCAGGCCTCATGGCGAGGCGATCCCAAGCAGGCGGGCGCCGGCGGCGCGCTGGGCGACATCGGCACCCATGCCTACAATCTCGCCCGCTTCGTCTCCGGGCTGGAGCTGGATTCGCTGTCGGCCGATCTCGATGCCTTCGTGCCGGGGCGGCTGCTCGACGACAATGTCAACGTCATGCTGCGCTTCAAGCCCACCGGCAAGACGCATCCGGCCAAGGGCATGATCTGGGCCAGCCAGGTGGCGCCGGGCCACGAGAACGGGCTGAAGCTGCGCATCTATGGCTCGAAGGGCGGGCTGGAATGGGTGCAGGCCGATCCGAACTATCTCTGGTACACGCCGTTCGGCCAGCCCAAGCAGTTGATCACCCGCAACGGCGCCGGCGCGCTGCCGGTGGCGGGCCGTGTCAGCCGCGTGCCGTCAGGCCATCCCGAGGGCTATCTCGAAGGCTTCGCCAACATCTATCAGGAGGCCGCACGCGCCATTCGTGCGGCGCGCAAGAAGGGTGGCAAGCCGGCAAGGGACGTCATCTTCCCGACCATCCAGGATGGCGTCGAAGGCATGGCCTTCATCGAAGCCTGCGTGAAATCGTCGAAGAAGAATGGAGCGTGGACCAAGCTCTAAAACAAAAATGATCCGGGGGGATCAAACGGGGGGGGAGGGCCGTCGATGAAAATCGGCATGTGCATGTTTTTGTGGACGACGGCGGTGTCGAAGAAGCATGAGCCATTGCTTCGCGACATCAAGGCGACGGGCTTCGACGGTGTCGAAATACCGATCTTCGCCGGCATGCCGGACGATTATAAAAAGCTCGGCGACCTGCTCGATCGCATCGGGCTGGAGCGGACCGCGGTCTCGGCGATGGGCGATCCCACGATGAACCTGATCTCGGCCGATGCGGGAACGCGCAAGGCCGGTATCGCTTACATGAAATGGGCTGTTGATTGTGCCGATGCGCTTGGCGCCAGAACGCTCAGCGGACCGCTGCACTCGACGCTCGGCGCCTTTTCCGGCAGCGGGCCGACACCCGCCGAGAAGAACCGTTCCATCGCCTCGCAGCGCGCCATCGGCGACCATGCCGGCACGCGCAACGTGACCATCGGGCTGGAGGCGCTGAACCGCTTCGAATGTTATCTTTTCAACACGATGGCGGACCTGTCGGAGCACATCGATGCCGTCGGCCGACCGCACATCAAGGCGATGTACGACACCTTTCATGCCAATATCGAGGAGGCCGACCCGATCGGCGCCTATACTAAGCATCGCCGGAATGTCGTGCACATCCACATATCAGAGAACGATCGCGGCGTGCCGGGACGCGGCAACATCCCGTGGAAAGAGACGTTCGCGGCGATCCGCAAGAGCGGCTATGACGACTGGCTGACTATCGAGGCGTTCGGGCGGTCGCTGAAGGATCTGGCGGCGGCGACCAAGGTTTGGCGCGATTTTTCCGAAACGCCGGAAGCGGTTTATCGCGAGGGGTATAAGCATATCAGGAATGGGTGGAAGAAGGCGGCTTAGGCTCCTCTCTTCGTCATCCACGGGCGGAGCGGGAGCGAAGCGGACGCGGAGACCCGAGGATCCATGCCGCGACATTCGAGCGCCGCAGCGGTGCTGACAGGGATGCGAATGGAGGCCTTTTTTGCACCGTTGCATTCTAGCCCAGACGTCACGGAATGGATCCTCGGGTCTGCGCCGCGTCGCTTCGCTCCTTGCTCCGCCCGTGGATGACGAAGGCGCGGTGAGCCGCTGTCGATCCTGGAGCGGAGTGCATCACCCCTGCTCGGCCTGGATCCTGTTGTAGTCGTGAATCGTCCGGCTCAGCCGGCGGCGCAGGAAGTTCGAGATGTTGTCGAAGATGAAGACGACCAGCAGGATCAGCAGCACCATGTAGAAGACGTTGGCCCAGTTGGAATTGGTGCGCATCGCTTCCCACAGTTTCAGGCCGATGCCGCCGGCGCCGACGGCGCCGATGATGGTGGCGCCGCGGGTGTTGGATTCCCACTGGTAGAGCGTCTGGCTGATGAAGACCGGGATGACTTCCGGCATGACGCCATAGCGCTGCACCAGGAGGCCGTTGGCGCCGGTCGACAGCACACCTTCGCGCGGCTTGTCGTCGATGTTCTCCAGCGCCTCGGAGTAGGTTTTGCCGAGCGTACCGATCTCGGTGAAGAAGATCGCGGCACTGCCCGCAAGCGGACCGGGGCCAAAGGCGCGGGTGAAGAACAGCGCCCAGATCAGCATGTCGACCGAGCGCATGAAGTCGAAGAAGCGTTTCAGGACCTGGCTGAGCACGCCGCTCGGCGTGATGTTGCGGGCGGAGAAAAAAGGCAAGCGGGAAGGCGACGATGCCGCCAAGCAGCGTGCCCAGGAACGCCATGACGATGGTCTGCAGCAGCTTTGTCCAGACGTCGCCGTGCTGCCACTGAGCGTTGTTCCAGATGTTGTCGCCGGCCAGCGCCAGGTTCGAGGTGCCCGGCTTCAGTTCGGGCCCGGACACGATCAGCGAGATCACCTCTCCCGCCGATTTGCCGAAGAAGGGCGAGCGTGTGTCGAAGACGAAATTCGCCCAGCCGAGGAAACGCTTGCGCACTTTGACGCGATCGGCGGTTACGCGCACCTCACCGACAAAACCCATCTTGGCGACCACCTCGTCGTCATGCGCGGTGATCCAGTCCGGCACCGGGCCTGATATCAACGGCTTGCCGCTTGTCAGCGAAACCGGCACGGTCTGGCCGTTGGCTACGATCGTTGCCTGCGCCTTGTCGAAGGTGACGGATTTTGCCGGACCATCGATCAGCACGGTGAAGGTGCCGTCCGGGTTTCTGATCACCCAGTCGGGGTTCGGGTTCTCGCCAAGCGCGGAAAAGCGGGGGTATTTTGGCGTGATCTCAGGCTGGTCGAGGCGGAATTCCGGCTGCAGGTCGTAGCTGATCCATTGTGTCAGGAACAGCGGCAGACGTTCCCAGTGCGATTCCCGCAGCACCTGCGGCAGGCTGAAGAACCACAGGACATAGATGAGATAGGTCAGGATGCCGACGAACAGGAACAGCGGAGCGAAGCGTTTGTACAGCGGCCGCCGGAACACTTGCGGATAGCGCTCCTCGATCGACAATACCTCTTCGGCGGTCAAGGTCGCCATGGTTCACGCTCCCATCATAAAGGCCTGCTCGCCGACCAGCTTGCGGCGCAGCCAGGCGGAGAACTGGTCGATGATGAAGATGGTCGTGAACAAGAGCAGCACCAGCGCCAGCGTCTTGGCGCCGAAGCCACGCGAGATGGAGAGCTTCAATTCCTCGCCGATGCCGCCGCCGCCGACGGCGCCGATGATGGTCGAGGCGCGGACATTGATCTCGACGCGCAGCAGTGTGTAGGACATGAAATTGGGCAGCACCTGCGGCAGGTCGGCGAAGCGCACGCGCTCGAACCAATTGGCTCCGACCGCGCGCAGGCCTTCCTCCGCACGCATGTCAATGTTCTCGTTGATCTCGTAGAACAGCTTGCCGAGCGCGCCGATCGAATGCAGGCCGATGGCGATGATGGCGGCGATCGGGCCGATGGAGACGATGGCCGCGAACAGGCCGGCAATGACGATCTCGGGGAAGGCGCGCAGCAGTTCCATGAAGCGCTTGACCACCAGCCGCAGCGCCGGATGGGGCGTCAGGTTGCGTGCGGCGATGAAGGAAAACGGCACGGCGAAGATGAAACCGACGAAGGTCGAGACCAGGGCCACATTGACCGTCGTGATCATCAGCTCGAAATATTCGGGGATGTAGAAACCGCCCCAGACATAGATCCGGCCGAGCGGGAAATTGTATTCCTGGGTTCCGGTGTCATGCGGCGAGGCAATGTCGAACAGTGCCCGCCAGACGTCGTTCCAGTCCTTGGGGACCAGCCAGCTCAGAAAATCCAGGATATGCGGCAGCCTGTCGAAGAAGTGCCCGGCATTTGCTTCGTCGGCGAACCACATGCTGGCGAGCATCGCGGCGAGCAGCAGACCGACGCCGAGCACGGTATAGAACCGGCGCAGCGACGTCTGGCGTCGCCAGGCATCGGCCATCGGGTGGGTGGCGCCAGAAGAGGCCGTCAATGAGGGGGCTGTCACGGAAAGGGTCATGATCGGAGATGCAAAAAGGGCGGTGCTTCAGCACCGCCCTTTCCGATTTCGCCGTTAGCCGCCGATGGCTGCCTTACGGGCTTCGACGATGACTTTGTAGAAGTCTGGCTTCACCGGAACGTAGCCGGTGAAATCGCCACCTTCGACGCCCTCGAAGCAAGCCTTGTCCTTCTTCGGCAGCTCGGTGAAGAAGGCGGCGAGCTTGGCGGTCATCTGGTCGCCGAGCGCGGTGCGCACGACCAGCGGGCCGTTCGGGATCAGGCCCGAGCGCCAGACTTCGACGAAGTCGTTCGGGTCGACGGCGCCCTTGGCGACGACCTTGTGGAAGGTGCCGGAGGTGAAGCCGTTCTTGAAGTCGCCGATGCCGGATGAATCGTCGACCGCGACATCGACCTTGCCGTCGCGCACGGCCAGGATGTTGTTCTCATGGCCGCCATTGAACTGGGTCGAGGCGAAGAAGGCTTCGTTCGAGGCGCCAGTGGTCTTCGGAATCTGGGTCAGCGGGATCAGGTAGCCGGAGGTCGAATCCGGGTCAGCATAGCCGAGCTTCTTGCCCTTGGCCGACTTGATGTCGGTGATGCCCGAGGTCTTCAGAGCCAGGCCGATCGAATAATAGCCGGTGGAACCGTCGGTCTGCTTGGTGGTGAGGATCGGGGTTACCGCCTTCGGGTCCTTGAGATAGACGCTGGCATAGCCGGAGGCGCCGAGTTCGGCGAAGTCGAGCGTGCCGCCGAGCAGGCCCTGGATGACGCCGTCATAGTCGGCGGCGGGGAACAGCGAGACCTTCTCGAAGCCGAATTCGGCCTTCAGATGGTCGGCCAGGCACTGGTAGTTGCGCAGCCGGTCGGTCTCGTTTTCACCGCCCAGAATGCCGACGCGGAATTCCTTCATGTCGGCGGCGTGGGCCATGCTGGTCGCCATGGCGAGCACCGAAACGGCGCTGAAAACCATCTTCCTGAACATTTGATGTCTCTCCTGTAAGTTCCGGCCCCGCGCCGGCAGCGTTCTTGATCTTGACAAGTGCCCTTGACGCGGGCGGACGATCCAGTGCGCTCAGTATCCCGGAAATGCGGGTTCGAGCGGTCCGGCGGATGCTGCAATCTTCGGCTTGAAGGCAACGCTGGTGGAGGTGATGGCCTCCGATATCTCTGCGCCACTGCTGTCGGCGCCATAGACGAGGCGCACGGCCTCACGGTTGAGCTCTTCCGGCGGGCCGTCGAAGACGACCTTGCCGGCGGCCATGCCGATGATGCGGTTGCAATAGGTGCGTGCGGTATCCAGCGTGTGCAGATTGGTGACGACGGTGATGCCCTCGCGCAGATTGATGTCCTGCAGCGAATCCATCACCACCTTGGCGTTGAGCGGGTCGAGCGAGGCGATCGGCTCGTCGGCGAGGATCACCTTGGGCTGCTGCATCAGGGCGCGGGCGATGGCGACGCGCTGCTGCTGTCCGCCGGACAAGGTGCCGGCGGGTTGAAGCGCTGTGCGGGCTATGTCGAGCCGCTCGAGCGCGGCGACTGCCTCCGCGCATTCGGCGCGCGAGAACATGCCGAGAAGGTTGGACAGGGTCGAACGGTGGTTCAACTTGCCAAGCAGCACGTTGGTCAGCACGTCGAGGCGCGGCACCAGGTTGAACTGCTGGAAGATCATGGCGCAGTCGCGCTGCCAGCGCCGCAGCGGCGAGCCGCGCAACCGGGAGACCTCGGCGCCGTCAAAAAAAATCGACCCCTGGCTGGGGTCGACAAGACGGTTGATCATGCGAAGAAGGGTCGATTTGCCAGCGCCCGAACGGCCGATGACGCCAACCATCTGACCCTGCGGGATCGAGATGTTGATGTCGCTGACGGCGGTGTTCTTGCCAAATCGTCGGCTGACGCCGCGGATTTCGAGTGTGGCAGAGCTTGACATGAGCAGGTTCCAGTCCGGACCTTATTGATCATCAGGCTCTCGCCTAGCGCAGCCACATGAACCTGCCGTGTCGCCAGCATGTCAGTTTTGTTACGCTCCACAGGCGCGACGGCTGAAGCGCGTCGCGCGGAAACGAATTCATGCGACGCGCTTCGGGTCTTTGTTTTATGCATGTCGTTCTCCCAAGACCGGGGCCGCTTTCGGGCGACATGCATTGGTGCCTGGCCGTCGATCAGCCGAGCACCAGCAATTCCTCGAAATGCTTCATGTCGCGGAAAGCGCAGAAGGAGGGCGCCTTGATCTCGATTATCGGTGCCTGCCTTGCGAAAAGCGCCAGGCAATCGTCGAATAGAGCCTGCCACGCTGCCGCACGGTCATCCGCAAGGCGCTGGATCTGATAGGCGAAGGTGATGTGGAAGACGTAGGCGTCATGATCGGGGTGCCGGTAGCCGAACGGCACCGCCAGCGCATCGCGCCATTGACGCATGATGCGCACATCCTCGTCGGTTGCACCTGCCACGGTGAGACCGGTCGGCACGACCTCGACCACCTTGATGTTGAACGGGCCGAAGCCCTCGAAGCCCTTCAGGCGCTCCAGATAGAGCCGGGTCATGGCGTCGATGCTGGTGTCTAGCGGCACGTCCTGCGGCCAGTAGGGCAAGCGGCGACGATATTCGATGATGCCCTGGAACAGCGTCATATGCAGGCTGGAAACAGGGGTGAAAGCCAGACGGTCGGCATCGGGCATGGCGAGCATCCGCTCACGGATCTCCAGGACCACGGCTTCGGAGGGCGAGCCGCTGACGAGATGGCTGACAACCGTGTTGCCGGGCTCGGTCAGGAAATTACCTGAGATGTCGTAGCGCGTGCCGAGATGCGCCGGGGTGGCCGGGTTGGAGCCGGCAAAGAATCCGGCGAGCGAGGGTTTGACGGTGTCGAGCATGGCGATCTCCTTGGGGGAGATGGCGTCCTGTCCGAGTCCTGTGTCAGGGATATGAACGGGCCCCCCCTGATTACGATGATGTGAGGAACTATCCCCCGTATTTCTCCAGGAATGCCTCTGCCGACAGCTCGCGAAAATCCTCGAGCGACGCGCGCAGCCGCGCGTGGTCCCAGTCCCACCAGGCAAGCACCTGGTAGCGTTCGGCGGTGCGGCGGTCGAAGCGCTCGCGGATCGGTTTGGCCGGTACGCCGGCGACGATGGTGTAGGGCGCGACATCCTTCGAGACGACCGCTCCGGCACCAACCGCCGCGCCATCGCCGACAGTGACTCCCGGCAGGACGGTCGAGCCGTGACCGAGCCAGGTGTCGTGGCCGATGGTGACGCGCTTGGCGCGGCGCTGGGCGAAGAATTCGCTCTCGTGCTCGGCGTCGTCCCAATAGTCCGAGGCGCGGTAGGTGAAGTGGTGCAGCGTCGGCCGCCAGGTCGGGTGGTTGGTGGCGTTGAGGCGCACCGAGGCGGCAATGTTTGCAAACTTGCCGATTGTCGCGCACCAGACAGAGCAATCCTGCATCATGTAGGAATAGTCGCCGAGTTCGCTTTCCGAAACCCGGCTGCGGTCGGCGATCTCGGTCCAGCGGCCGAGCGTCGAATTGTGCACCTCCGCCGTCGGGTGGACCAGCGGCGTCTCTGACAATTTCCTGGTCATGCGGCGAGTTTTCCTGGAGCAAAAGCGGTGACGTCGATGATGCGGTCGGCTACCGCCTCGCGCACATCATGATCGTGGAAGATGCCGAGCAAGGCGACGCCCGCCGCCTTCTTGGCGGCGATGAGTTCTATCACCACGTCGCGGTTGGTGGCGTCGAGCGAGGCGGTTGGCTCGTCGAGCAGCAGGATAGGGTGCTCGGTGATGAAGCCGCGCGCGATGTTGACGCGCTGCTGCTCGCCGCCGGAGAAGGTCGCCGGCGGCAGCGCCCAGAGTTTTTCCGGCAGGTTAAGCTGCGCCAGCAGCGCGCGTGCCTTGCCGCGTGCAACCTCGCGCTCCTCGCCGCGCTCGACCAGCGGTTCGGCGACGACGTCGAGCGCCGAGACGCGCGGCACCGTGCGCAGGAACTGGCTGACATAGCCGATCGTTTGCCGGCGAACGGCAAGCACGGTGCGCGGGCTGGCATTGGCAAGATCGATCAGTCCGTCCTCGTGCCTGACGATGATCTGGCCCTCGTCGACGGCATAGTTGCCGTAAAGCATCTTCAGGATCGAGCTCTTGCCGGCGCCGGACGGGCCGCCGAGCACGGTGCATTCTCCCGCCTTGATCGAGAACGAGACAGCGGCGACGACAGGCAGTTTGATGCCATCGCGCAGATGCATGGTGAAGCTCTTGGCGACGTCGGAAACAACGAGCGGGGTTGGCATCGTTACACCTGCAAAATGGAAGAAACGAGAAGCTGCGTATAGGGCGCGCGCGGGTCGTCGAGCACGCGGTCGGTGAGGCCGCTTTCGACGACGCGGCCGTCCTTCATCACCATCATGCGCTGCGACAGCAGGCGCGCCACGGCGAGATCATGAGTGACGACGATGGCCGCGAGACCGAGATCGGTGACCAGTCCACGCAGCAGGTCGAGCAGGCGTGCCTGCACCGAGACGTCGAGGCCGCCGGTCGGCTCGTCCATGAACACCAGCCGTGGGCCGGTGACGAGGTTGCGGGCGATCTGCAGGCGCTGGCGCATGCCACCGGAAAAGGCACGTGGCTCGTCGTCGATACGGTCTTGCTCGATCTCGACGCGCGACAGCCAGTCGACGGCCGTGGCGCGGATCTTGCCGTAGTGGCGGTCGCCGACCGCCATCAGCCGCTCGCCGACATTGGCGCCGGCCGACACCGTCATGCGCAAGCCATCGGCAGGGTTCTGGTGGACAAAGCCCCAGTCGGTCCGCATCAGGAAGCGGCGCTCGGCCTCGCTCATGCGGTACAGCTCGCGGAACTGGCCGTCGCGCATGCGGTAGCCGGCGGTGCCGGAGGAGGGCAAGAGCCGCGTCGACAGGCAGTTGAGCAGCGTCGTCTTGCCGGAACCGGATTCGCCAACGACAGCCAGGACTTCGCCCGGCCACAGGTCGAAGGAGACGTTGTCGCAGCCGACGCGCGAACCGTAGAATTTGGAGAGCGCCGAGACGCGCAACAGCGGTTCGTCGGTCATTGTGCCGGCTCCATTTTTTCGGAGCCAAGGTGGGTTTCCGGGGCAAGATGGCCGCGATGGCCCTCTTCGCGCCGCTTCTCGCAATGGTCGGTGTCGGAACAGACGAACATGTGGCCGCCATGGTCGTCGAGGATGACCTCGTCGAGATAGACATTCTCGGCCGCGCACAGCGCGCAGGGCTGGTCGAAGGTCTGCACCTCGAACGGATGATCCTCGAAATCGAGGCTGACGACATCGGTGAAGGGCGGCACCGCGTAGATGCGCTTTTCGCGGCCGGCGCCGAACAGCTGCAGCGCCGGCGAGCGGTGCATCTTGGGATTGTCGAATTTCGGCGTCGGCGAGGGGTCCATCACATAGCGGCCCTCGACCTTGACCGGATAGGCATAGGTGGTGGCGATGCGGCCGTGCTTGGCGATGTCCTCATAGAGCTTCACATGCATGAGGCCATACTCCTCAAGCGCATGCATCTTGCGCGTCTCGGTCTCGCGTGGTTCGAGGAAGCGCAGCGGCTCGGGGATCGGCACCTGGTAGACCAGCACCTGGCCCGCGGTCAGCGGATGTTCGGGGATGCGGTGGCGGGTCTGGATGATGGTGGCGCTGGCGGTATTGGTGGTGACAGCGACATTGGCGACCTTCTTGAAGAAGGCGCGGATCGATACCGCGTTGGTGGTGTCGTCGGCGCCCTGGTCGATGACCTTCAGCACATCGTCGGGACCGATGATCGAGGCTGTGACCTGGACGCCGCCAGTGCCCCAGCCATAGGGCATCGGCATTTCGCGCGAGGCGAACGGCACCTGGTATCCAGGAATGGCGATGCCCTTGAGGATCGCCCGGCGGATCATCCTTTTGGTCTGCTCGTCGAGATAGGCGAAGTTGTAGGTGGCGATGTCGGTCATGGCGATCACATCCACATTGTGGTATCGAATTGGCGTCCAGGACGCGGAAACAGGGGCGAATTCAGATGAACTCGACCGGATGGATGCATCTCGGAATTGTGCTGGCGGTGTTCGCCGGCGTCGTTCTCTTTTTCCTTCGGCGCATGGTTTTTCCCGCTCCCAAAGAGGGCTCTCAAGGTGAATCCATGGGCGTCGGAGGTGGCGGCTACTCCGGGTATGATAGCTATGGCGGTCATTCCCACGACGGTGGCGGCCACGGGGGCGGGCACTAAGTTCATTGCGCAGCCTCCAACCCCTTGGCTTTGCGCGCCAGCCGCTCGGTGAGCGTGCCGGTATGCAGTTCGAACATGTGATTGTCGTCGTCGTAGAAATAGATCGAGCGGCCTTCCCCCTCGACGCGTGGGCGCGGCGGGCGCATGTCGAGGCCTAGCTTGCCGACGCGCTCGGCATAGCGGTCGAAATCGGCGTCATCGATCTTGAAGGCGATGTGGTTGTAGCTGCGCTCGGCCAGCTTCTCGCCTTGCATGATGGCGACCCAGATGTCGCCGATCAGGAAGAATTTTTCGCGCGACAGCGAGAACTGCTCGGTGTCGCTGGCATAGACCTCGCGCGCGTCGAAGACGCCCTCGAGTATCCTTGTCATTCGCTCGAGGTCGCGAACGATGAAGGTCATGTGGGACAGGCCTTCGATCATTCCGCGGCCTCCCGCTTTTCTTCCACCCTGGTGGGGTTTTCACGGGCCTCATATTCGGCGCGCATGCGGCGCACGAGGTCCAGCTCGGCCTGGAAGTCGACATAGTGCGGCAGCTTCAGATGCTCGACGAAACCGGTCGCCTGGACATTATCGGAATGTGAGATGACGAACTCCTCATCCTGGGCGGCGGCGACAATGTCCTCGCCGAGCTCGGAGGCGCGCAGCGCCCGGTCGCAGAGCGCCATGGCCATCGCCTTGCGCTCGCTCTGGCCGAAGACGAGGCCGTAGCCGCGGGTGAACTGCGGCGGCGCCTTGGCCGAGCCCTTGAACTGGTTGACCATCTGGCATTCGGTGACCCGCACCGTGCCGAGGGGGGCTGCGAAGGGCAGTTCGGGGACATCGAGTTCCAGCTCGACCTCGCCAATGCGGATTTCGCCGACAAAGGGATGGTTGCGGGCATAGCCGCGCTGGGTTGAATAGCCGAGCGCCAGGAGAAAACCCTCATCGCCACGCGACAGCGCCTGCAGGCGGATGTCGCGCGCCATCGGGAATTCCAGCGGCTCGCGGGTGATGTCGCCGGGCACATGGTCCTGCGGCATCTCGCCATCCGGTTCGATCAGGCCTTCGCGGGCGAGGATCGCCGAGACACGCGGCATGGCCTGCGCTTCCGTCTCGCGCCGCAAGGGTGCGGCGACGTTGGCGCCAGCGGCAAGCTCGGGGTCGAGCAGCCGGTGCGTGTAGTCGAAGGTCGGGCCGAGCAACTGGCCGCCGGGCAGGTCCTTGTAGGTTGCCGAGACGCGTCGCTCTACCAGCATGGCGCCGGTGTCGATCGGCTTGCTGTAGCCGAAGCGGGGCAGCGTGGTGCGATAGGCGCGTACCAGGAAGATCGCCTCGATCATGTCGCCACGCGCCTGGACGATGGCGAGTGCGGCGAGCTCCCGGTCATAGAGCGAGCCTTCGCTCATCACCCGGTCGACGCCGAGCGCCAGCTGCTCGACGATCTGGTCGAGGCGCAGGGCCGGCACCGAACGGTCGCCGCGCCGGCGGTCGGCAAGCAGGCTGTGGGCGTTGGCAATAGCGGCTTCGCCGCCTTTTACCGCGACATACATCCTATGCCTCCATCGTCTTGATGCGCGTGGTGCGCGGCAGGCAGGCTATGCCTTCAGCGGTGGCGAGGATGATGTCGACGCCGCGCGGAAAGCGCTGGATATTCTGCTTCCACTGCTCGATGAAATGACGTGGCATCTGTGCCGGCGCGATCGCGGCGCTGGTTTCGATGCCGGGGCCCTCCAGCAGCAACGGAGTGCCTGAAACGAGGTCGCTGACTTGCAGGATCAGGGTGGTCGACCTGTCGGGATAATCCTGCGTTCCCTGCGCAAAGCCGTCGAGCGCCATCATCTCGGCCGGCGTGGCGACAAAGGCGAAATGCGCGTCGGCAGGCGTGTTGGCGAGCGGCGCGCCCGTGTGGAAGCCAAGCCAGGAGCCGATCACGGCGGAGGTGTGCAGGGCCGGGTCGAGCCAAAGCGGCGTGTCGTTGTCGCACAGCGCCAGTGCCACGGCGCCAGCGGTTGCCGAGAGCGGCGCGGGCGGACGGGCAAGAGCCGGCAGAGGCTGCACGCTGCCTGGCCGCGCCATCGCGTCCATGACCGCGCGAAACACTGTCTGGGCGTCGAAGACCGGATCGGCAAAGCCGCCCTCGATCGATTGCGCTGCGATGTCCATCAGTCTTCTCCGCGAACCATGGTTAAGAAATCCACCTTCGTTGCCGCCGTCTCGGCACGGCGTTTTTCCTGGGCAGTGGCGATCGCCGACCTCAAAGGCGCGATCAGCCTGGTCTCGACCTCGGCGCGGCGGGCAGGGTCCTGCCAGAGCGCGTCGGCTATCGCCGCCAGCTTCGCCTTCTGCTTGTCGCGGCCAAGCGCGTAGCAATGGCCGACCTGTCCGGATGGCAACCGGACGGTGGCGCGGGTGACGGTCGCCTCGCCGATATTGAACGGCGCGCCGCCGCCGCCGATGCGGCCGCGCAGCGTCACCAGCCCGGTCTCGGGGCCGCGCAGCAGCTCGGCTTGCGACGGCAGGCCGGCCTCGTTCCAGAGCCGGACGATGTCGTCGCCGCTCGATTGCGCCAGCGTCGCCATGGCGGCCTTGCGTTCGGCCTGGTCGCGGGCTTCCTGTCCTCGCATCAGCAGCATTCCTCTTTGCTAAATTTGTCTATTGATATAGACAATTATACAAATTATACATATTACCTAACGCGAGTCCATGACGGGTGGATGACAGGGGCGGAAAGCCGGGGGCAATTCATGATCGGGCAACAGGAAGCCGACAGCATCGAGCGGCGCAGCGGTGTCTCCCTGTGGCGGCAGATCGCCGACAGAATCCTGCAGGCGATCGCCACTGGCGATTTCGCCGAGAATGCCGCGCTGCCGCCGGAGGTGGCGCTGGCCGAGCGCTATGGCGTCAATCGCCACACGGTGCGCAGCGCCATATCCGCGCTTGTGCAGGAAGGGGTGCTGCGGGCCGAGCAGGGGCGGGGCACCTTCGTCCTGTCGCGCAAGCGGTTGTCCTATCCGATCGGCGCGCGCACACGCTTTTCGACCGGCCTGCAAGGGCAGACCTCGGAACGGCATATCGTGCTGCTCTCCTCGTCGGTCGAGCCGGCCAGCCAGCGCGTCGCCGAGGGGCTTGGCCTGACCAGGGGCGCCGAGGTGATCCGGCTGGAGACACGCGGTGAGGCCGACGGGCGGCCTGTGTCGCGCGCTGCCGGCTGGTTCGATGCCAGGCGCTTTGCCGGCATCGACAAGGCGATGGCTGAGACTGGCTCGATCACTGCATCGCTGGCCCGCTTCGGTATAGACGATTATCTCAGGCAATCGACCGTGCTGTCGGCGCGCCATGCCGATGCGGCCGATCTCGCCGACCTCGACCTGCAGCCAGGCGCCATCGTGCTGGTCACGGTGGCCGTCAACATCACGCCGGACGGCCAGCCGATCCAGTTTTCGGAGTCGCGCTTTCCGGCGGAACGGGTGGAGTTGAAATTGTCGGCGCTGTGAGCCGGATTCTGCCGACTATCCGATCTCGATCACGGCCTTGATCAGGCCGGATTTCTCGTGCGCCCAGCGGGCGAGATCGCTCGGCGTATCGGCAAGCGTGGTGCGGTGGGTGACGAGCTTGGCCAACGGCACCGCGCCGTTTCGGATCGAGGCAGCGACATGATCGAAATCGGCACGCAAGGCATTGCGACTGCCGACCAGCGTCATTTCGCGTTTGTGGAATTCCGGATCGGAAAAGACGATGTCGTCCTTGACGACGCTGACCAGCACCAGTGTGCCGCCATGCGCCACATGGGCGAAGGCCGACTGCACCGACCGGGTGTTGCCGGTGGCGTCGAAGACCACGTCGAAGCCTTCGCCTGATGTCGCGTCCTTGACCAGGTCTGGCACCGCTCCGCGCGAGCCGTCGAGGATACTGAACCCAAGTTCGTTTTCGGCGAATGCGAGGCGTTCACTGCTCATGTCGAGCAGCGTCACGTCGAGCCCGGCGATGCGGGCGAAGATGGCGTTGCCGAGCCCGATCGGGCCGGCGCCGATGACCAGCGCGCGGGCGCCAGAATCGGCGCGGGCGCGACGTACCGCATGCGCGCCGATGGCCAGGAATTCGACAGCGGCGGCGTCGGCCAGCGACAGGCCATTGGCCGGATAGAGATTCTGCGCCGGGACAAGAATGCGTTCGCACATGGCGCCGTCGCGATGGACGCCCAGCACCTCGATCTTGACGCAGCAATTCGGTTTGCCGTGCCGGCAGGCGATGCACTTGCCGCAGGAGAGGTAGGGGTTGATGACGACCGGTTCGCCAATGGCAAGGTCGGGGCCCTCGCCGGTCTCGATGACGGTGCCGGAGACTTCATGGCCCATGATGCGGGGGTAGGCGAGAAACGGGTGCTTGCCCTCGAAAATGTGGTAGTCGGTGCCGCAGATGCCGACATGGCTGACGGCGACCAGCGCCCAGCCGGCAGGAGGCGCGCCGGGCGCGGGGCGGTCTTCCAGGACGAGTTCCCCGGGCGAGCGGCAGATAACGGCTTTCATGTTTCAGTCCAGTTGGGTTTCCGACCCGTCTTCACGCCGGGCCGGAGATCGATTTCAGCAGTGGTCACTTGCCGCCGCGGCGGCGCAGACCGTCGAAATAGACGATGACGATGATCAGCACGCCAGTGATGATGCGCTGCCAGAAGGCGTTGACGTTGAGCAGGTTGGCGCCGTTGTTGATGGTGGCGAGGATGAAGGCGCCGAGCAGCGGACCGTGCACCGAGCCGACCGCACCGAACAGCGAGGTGCCGCCGATGACCGAGGACGCGATCGCCTGCAATTCCCAGCCCTCGGCCTGGGTCGGGTTGCCGATGCCGATGCGCGAGGCCAGGAGCACGCCGACAAAGGCTGCGCAGAGGCCCGACAGCGTGTAAGCCATGTAGATGGTGCGCTGGACATTGACGCCGGAGAGGCGCGAGGCCTCGGCGTTGGAGCCGACCGAGAAGAGGTAGCGGCCCCAGCGGCTGTGATGCAGGAAGATATAGGCCGGAATGCCGACCAGGATGACCATCCAGAACAGATTGGGCACGCCGAGGAAGGAGTTGCGCGAGAATTCCTGGAAGGCATCATTGTTGATGGAGATCGAGTTGCCGTTGGTCATCAGAAGGCCGATGCCGCGCAGCGAGGTCAGCGTCGCCAGCGTGATGATGAAGGGCGGCAGGCCCATCTTGACGATGCCGAAGCCGTGGAACAGGCCGATGGCAACGCCGACCAGCAGCGTGATCAGGATGGCGAGGAAGACCGGTATGCCGGCATTGATCAGCATCGCGGCAATGACGGTGGCGAAGCCGACCACCGCACCGACGGACAGATCGATGCCGCCGGTGATGATGACGAAGGTCTGGCCGACCGCCAGGATGGCGATCATCGAACCCTGACGCAAAAGGTTCGAGATGTTGTTGGCCGAGGCGAAGCTCGATGTCGACAGCGACAGGATGACCCAGAGCAACACCAGCAGCGCCAGCAGCGTCAGCCCGAACAGTGCGTTGTAATTGCGCTTGGGTTTTTCGGCAGCAATCGCCTCGGTGCTCATATCTTTCCTCCCAGCTTTTCTTGTTTCTCGGCGAGCGCCTGTGTGAGAATTTCCTCGTGATCGGCGGTGCGGAATCCGTGTGTCGCCACCAGCTTGCCACGGCGGAACACATGCAGCGTGTCGGCCAGTTCATAGACTTCCGGCAGATAGGACGAGATCAGGATGATGCCGGCGCCCTTCGACAAGAGCGCGCCGAACAGGCGGTAGATCTCGGCCTTGGTGCCGACATCGACGCCGACTGTCGGCTCGTCGAAGATGAACAGTTTGGCGCCATGCGCCAGCCATTTGCCGATGACGATCTTCTGCTGATTGCCGCCCGACAGGCTGGAGGCCAGCGCGTGGCGTGTCGGCGTCTTGATGCGCAGATCGGCGATCTGGCGGTCGGCCTGGGTCTTCTCCTGCGCGCCGGAAATCAACATGTTTTTGGAGATGCGCTTGTAGATCGGCAGGTTGAGGTTGAGGCCGACCGGCAAATTGAGACAGAGACCCTGATCGCGGCGGCTTTCCGGCGCCAGCGCCATGCCGAGCTTGATCGCGTCATGCTCCGAATTGACCTGAACCGGCTTGCCTTCCCACAGGATCTGGCCGGCCGATTTGCGATGGCGGCCGTAGAGCGTGGTGACGAATTCGCTGCGCCCGGCGCCGATCAGCCCGTAGAGCCCGACGATCTCGCCGGCGCGGACCGTCATCGAGACATTTTCGAAGCCCTTGCCCGACAGGTTCCTCGTTTCCACGATCGCGGCACCCGGCGTGAAGTGCTCCTTATGATAGACCTGCTCGATCGAGCGATTGATCATCAGCTTGACCAGTTCGGCATCGTTGGTCTCAGCGATGTTTCTGGTACCGACCAGCGTGCCGTCACGCAGCACGGAGACGCGATCGGCGAGCTCGAAGACTTCCTCCATGCGATGGCTGATGTAGATGATCGTCACGCCCTCGGACTTCAGGCGGCGGATCAGGGTGAAGAGCTGGTCGGCCTCCTTGCGGGTGAGGTAGGCGGTCGGCTCGTCGAAGATCAGGAATTTGGTACCACGCACGGTGGCGCGAGCGGCGGCGATCAGCTGCTGCTGGCCGATGGTGAGGTCGCCGAGCACGACATGCGCCGGCAGATCGAAGCCGAGATCGTCGATGATCTTCTGCGCTTCCTTGACCATGGCGCGCTGCTGCAGGATGCCCAAGCGCGAATTCTCCTCGCCGAGGAACATGTTGGCGGCGACGGTCAAATGACGGCAGAGCACGACTTCCTGGTGCACGGCATTGATGCCGAGCGCCATCGCCTCATGCGGGGTCGCCAGCGCCGCCGGCTTGCCTTCCCAGATGACATCGCCAGAGGTGCGCGGCATGACGCCGGTCAGAAGCTTGATCAGAGTGGATTTGCCGGCACCGTTCTCGCCGACGATGGCGTGGATTTCGCCTGACTTGAAGGCCAGTGTCACCGGCTTCAGCGCATGGGTGCCCGGATATTTCTTCTCGAGGCCACGCAGTTCGAGGATCGTCCTGCCGGGCTCGAGCACGGGGGCAGGGTGCAGGTCTTGCGCCGTCGATGTCATGACAATCCTCCCTGATTGGCTTCCCAGATTGGCCTCACGATCTGGCACGCGGCAGGCATTCGAAATGCCCGCCAGAGCAACCTAGCCCAGGCTGCCGGATTTCCAAGCGATATCGCTGTCGTTTCCGGGGCACGAGGCCCCGGAAACTGTGCGTCTCTACCGTTGCTTACTTGAGCTTCGGATTGAGCAGCGCGTCAATCTTGGGATCCTTCATGTTGGCCTTGGTGACAAGGTTGGCGCCGGTGTCGACATTGGCCTCAACCTTCTCGCCCTTCGAAGCGGCGAGCGCGGTCTTGATGCCGTCATAGCCCATCCGGTAGGGGTCCTGGACGACGAGGCCGGAAATGACGCCGTCATTCAGGAACTTGATCAGCTTCTCGTCGCTGTCGAAGCCGATCAGGCCGACCTTGCCGGCAAGCTTGTTCTCGGCGATCGCCTGGCCGACGCCCTGCGCCATGATCAGGTTGGAGGCGAAGATGCCCTTCAGGTCCGGATTGGCGGTGATCAGGTCGGTCGCGATGTTGAGGCCGGTGGTGGCCTGGCCGTCGGCATATTTGTCGGCGATCAGCTCGAGGCCGGGGTACTTGGCCTTGAGCTGTTCCTTGAAGCCCTGGGCGCGCTGCTCGAGCGAGCCGGCGCCAGGCAGTGCGGTGATCAGGGCAACCTTGCCTTCGACCTTGCCGCCATTGGCCGCACCGATGGCTGCTGCAAGACCGTCCGCGGCGACGCGGCCGCCCTGGACGTTGTCAGTGGTCAGGAACGAGGTGAAGGCCTTGGAGTCGGCGCCGGAGTCGATGCCGATGACCTTGACCTTGGCCGCTGCCTCGTCGATCGGCTTGCCGAGCGCCTTGGCTTCGGTCGGCGCGATGACGACGGCGGCCGGGTTGCCGGCGACGGCGTTCTCGAGGATGGAGATCTGGCCGTTGACGTCGGTTTCAGCCTGGGCGCCGAGTTCCGGCACGTTGACGCCGAGATCCTTGCCGGCCTTGCGGGCGCCGGCGAGCACGATCTGCCAGTAGAAGGACGTGGTGTCCTTGACGATGATCGGAATGGTCACGTCCGCCGCCGAAACCGGCGCCGAATGCATGACGCCGGCGAGGATCGATGCTGCTGCCAGAGCCATCACGGCGCGGCGGTTGAGAATGCTGGTCACGAATTTCATAGGATTCCTCCCTAAGTCGCCCGGTGAACGTTACGGAAGCTCCGTTCGGATAGGCGTGGCCCAAACAGAACTTTATCAATAAAAAACATTTACGCTGTTTTGATAGTGCATCGATCTGGACGATGCAAGCGGTGTTTCGCACCTGATCCCCATCTCAGGCACTGACACATTCACGCGCCGCTCCTCCCTGGACGCAGCCGAACGCTCCCGTTTCGTGAATACATGGAATATTAATTCCATTCATTAGTCAATATGGAACGTTCATTCTTTCTGTGGAGTCGCGCGTTTGTGAAGTCGAGCCTCTTCCGTCAAGGCTGGTGGACGCCGGTTTCACGCCAGGCTCTGCACGACCGTGTAGGGACGATATTTGGCGTATTCCGTCCCTGGCACGTCGGTGTCGAGCAGTTCGAGGTTGCGTGTCAGGTTTGCCAGTTTGGCGGTGCCGGTCAGCACGGTGGCGACCGTCGGCTCGTGCAGGGGAAACTGAAAGGCCGCAGCGGCCAGCGGGTAACCGCCTTCGCCGGCGATCTTTTCCATGGTGTCGACCCGATCGAGTATATCGCGGCCGGCGGGCTGGTAATCGAAATGCGCTCCTTGCACCGGCCCGGTCGCCAATATGCCGGAGTTGAACACGCCGCCGATCACCAGCGATGTCTGCTGCTGCCGGCACAGCGGCAGCAGTTCGGCTTCGGCGCTGCGGTCGAGCAAGGAATAGCGGCTGGCGAGCAGGATGCAGTCGAGTGGCGCCCGGCGCATCACGTCGAGGCAGATCTGGACTTCGTTGACGCCGAGACCGTAGGCGGAAATCGTGCCGGCCCGCTTCAACTCCTCGAGCGCCTTAAGCCCGCCATCCATCAACTGGCGAAAGTGCAGCTTGTTCTTCTCGACGCCATGCGTGTAGGCGCCAATGTCGTGCACATACAGGATATCGATCTTGTTCAGCCCAAGCCGCGCATAGCTGAAGTCGACCGACCGCATGATGCCGTCATAGGAATAATCGTAGTCGAGCGCGAAGGGCAGCGGATCGACATAGGAGTGATCGGGCACCTGGTCTTCAGGCACCGGGCGGAACAGGCGTCCGACCTTGGTGGACAGCACGTAGGAATCACGCGGCTTGTAGCGCAGGAAATCGCCAAAGCGCCGTTCCGACAGGCCGAAACCATAGAAGGGCGCGGTGTCGAAATAGCGCAAGCCCGCGTCCCAGGCGCCTTGCAGCGTTTCCATCGCCGCCTCGCGTGGACAGGCGCGGTACAGGCCGCCGATCGCGGCGCCGCCGAAGCTGACTTCGGTGACCTCGAGCGCCGTCTTGCCGATGCGGCGTTTTTTCATGCAAACCCTCCCCGTTGCCGGCCGTTGTCCAGCCCGGCAGTTCTACCACATTTCAGTTGAATTCAGAGCGTCGCGCCGAGATGCCAGGGCACGAACTCGTTGTCGCCATAGCCGAAATCCTCGCTCTTGGTCTTGCGGCCGGAAGCCGTCTCGACGATGAGTTCGAAGATCTCGCGGCCCATGCCGGCGATGGTCTTTTCGCCCGAGGCGATGACGCCGCAATTGACGTCCATGTCCTCTTCCATCTGGTTATACATGGTCGAGTTGGTGGCGATCTTGATCGACGGTGTCGGCCGGCAGCCGAAGCAGGAACCGCGGCCGGTGGTGAAGACGATGACATTGGCGCCGCCAGCGACCTGGCCGGTGGCCGAGACCGGGTCGTAGCCGGGCGTGTCCATGAACACCAGTCCGTTGCCGGTGACCTTCTCGGCATAGCCGAACACACCATTGAGCGGCGTCTGTCCGCCCTTGGCGACCGCGCCCAGCGACTTTTCCAGGATGGTGGTGAGGCCGCCGCGCTTGTTTCCAGGCGAGGGGTTGTTGTCGATCGAGGCGCCATGCTTGGCGACGTGATCTTCCCACCATTTGACATAGCCATCGAGCTTCTTGGCGATCTCGGGCGTCGCGGCGCGGTAGGCGAGCAGATGCTCGGCGCCGTAGATTTCCGTGGTCTCGGAGAGGATGCCGATGCCGCCGACACCGGCCAGAATGTCAACGGCCGCCCCCAGAGCCGGATTGGCGGTGATGCCCGACATGCCGTCGGAGCCGCCGCATTGCAGGCCGACGACGATCTCGCTGACCGGGATCGGCTCGCGCTTCAACTGACCGACTTCCTCGGCGATTTCGGCCAGCACGCCCATCGCCTTTTCCACCGATTTGCGCGATCCGCCGGCGTCCTGGATGTTGAAATGGCGTTTTCCGGCGGCGGCGCCCTTCTGGCCATAGAGGGTGAGCTGGTTGACCTCGCATCCCAGGCCGACCATCAGCACGCCGCCGAAATTCGGGTGGCGGGCATAGCCGGCAAGCGTGCGGTGCAGCACCATCATGCCGTCGCCAGTGCCGCTCATGCCGCAGCCCTGACCGTGGACGATCGGCACGAAACCGTCGATGCCGGGATATTTCGGCAGCAAGGTCCGGTTGGCGGTGTCGGCGATGGAATGGCAGACCGTGGCCGAACAATTGACGCTGGCGATGATGCCGATGAAGTTGCGCGTGCCGGCGCGGCCATCGGCGCGGCGATAGCCCATGAAAGTACGGGCGCGGTCGGCCGCTGTCGCATGCTCGGCCTCGCTCGGCGGCACCACCGGAAGGCGGCCGGCCTCGAACACCAGATTGTGCGAATGGACATGCTCGCCCGGCGCGATGTCCTGCGTGGCGCGGCCGATCGCCTGGGCATATTTGACCACGGCTTCACCGGCGGCAATCGGCTTGATCGCCACCTTGTGGCCGGGCTCGATGACGGCGGTGGCAAGTGCGCCGCCCGGCAGAGCCGTGCCGATCTCGATACGGCCATTGGCAACGGCGACATTGTCGGCGGGGGACAGAAGAATGGTGTTCGAGACGTTCACGGGCGGTTTCCTGGGTGATCCTGGGATGCGCGGATTGACACGCGCCTGTTAAGAGTTAATGTCTTTTATCGTGAAAAAACAGTTTTGCGTCAATTGTTTTTTCGCAGGCGTTCCGCACGCCTCTGGCTGGCGGCGGCGCTGCAAACAATGGACCGTGCCCCGGCGAAAGCGATTCCTGCTTTTCAGGGTCATGGGAACGTCATATTGCGCTTCAAGCCGGCCGCCGCAAGCGCCGGCATGAATGGGTCAGGGGATGTCCAAGAGCAACAACGTCTACAAGGACGCCTATAACAGGTGCCTCAGGCTGCTCGACGAAACGCGCAGCCTGCCGTCGGAACCGGAATTGGGCACGCTGCTCGGCGTCAGCCGCACGACCGTGCGCAGCATCCTGGCGCGCATGGAGGAAACCGGGCTGATCGCCTGGAACAAGCGCGCCAAGACGGTGCTTCGCGACCCGCGTCCCGACGATTTCTTCCCCGAGGAAGAGACCGACACACTGGCCGAGATCATCGAGCGGTCGTTCATGCGGCGCCTGCTCGCCGGCGGCGCCGAGGCCGGCATGCAAATCAACGAACTCGAACTGGCGCGCGAGATCGGCGTTGGCACCACCAGCGTGCGCGAGTTCCTGATCCGCTTCTCGCGCTTCGGCCTGATAGAGAAGCGCCGCAACAGCCATTGGGTGCTGAAGGGTTTTACGCGGGCTTTCGCGCTCGAACTGACCGAGATCCGCGAGATGTTCGAACTGCGTTCGGCGGCTGCCTTCGCCGCGCTGCCGCAGGACAGCCCGGTCTGGGCCGATCTCGACCGCCTGGAGGACGAACATCGTCTGCTGGCGCGAGAGATCGCCACGCGCTTCAACGCGTTTTCCGAGCTGGACGAGCGCTTCCACCGGCTCATCCACCGGGCCTCGCACAACCGTTTCATCGTCGATTTCTACGACGTCATCGCCATGATCTTCCATTACCACTACCAGTGGAACAAGGCGCAGGAGCGCGAGCGCAACGAAGTCGCGGTCGGCGAGCACCTTGCCTATATCGAGGCGCTCAAATCGCGCGACCTCGGCAAGGTCGACGCCGCCTGCCGCAAGCACCTGAAATCGGCGCGCCACACGCTGTTGACCTCCATCCCCGAAAGCCGGCCCTTGCTGAAATCCTGATCGCGCCGCGTTGCCGCAGCATCGAATTGGCGATTTTCGACCTGCCGCCGCCATGATAGGTATCCTTCCAGGAATTGCTTGAAGAGGCAGATGGCTTGAACCGCCGGGGGAGACGCTGGAGCATGCCGACCGCGTTTGTCGCGGCCTGCCTGCTGCTGCTCCAGTCGACGCTCGGCGCCTTCGCCTTTGCTACCGGGCCGAATGCCGCGCAACTCGACGCCTTCGGCAATGTCATCTGTACCCGCGACGGCGCCACCCAGCTTCCCGGCGGTGACCAGCACCCGTCCCATCTGCCGGCCTGCTGCATGCTTGGCTGCAGCATGTTTTCATCCGCCTTTGCGCCGCTGCCCGATGCCGGGCTGGCCCTGGCCAGCCTTTCCTTTGAAGCGGTCGCGTTCGTTTTTCCCGCGAGCATTCATCTCGACTTCGCGCGCGAACGCTCGCCGTCGAACCCCCGCGCGCCGCCACTTGCGGCCTGAGCTTGCTTGCCCGGCGGAACCTTTCGCGGGCGCACCCATCCAACGACCAAACGGCTCGCGACCGGCGACGGCGCGATCATCACTTCATGGAGCAACCATGTCCCATTTTTCCGATATAGCGGCGGGCACTCTGTTCAGCCGCATTCTGTCCCGCGTCCAGGAGCGTCTCGGCACTGCCGTGCTGGCCTTGGCGATCATGCTCGCCGGCGCACAGTCTGTCCTGGCGCATGAGTTCAAGGTCGGCGATATCGAGATCGGCCATCCCTGGTCACGCGCCACGCCGGCCGGCGCCAAGGTTGCCGGCGGCTATTTAACCATTACAAACAACGGCAGCGCGCCGGACCGGCTGCTATCGATTTCGTCCGACATCTCGGACAAGGCCGAACTGCATGAGATGGGTGTCAAGGACGGCGTCATGACCATGCGGCCCGTTGTCGGCGGCCTGGAGATTCCAGCCGGCGGCAAGGTCGTTTTGGGCCCCGGCAGCTATCACGTGATGTTCATGGATCTGAAGCAGCCACCCAAGCAAGGCGAGATGTTCGCCGCCACGCTGACCTTCGAAAAGGCAGGGACGGTGACGATCAAATTCGCCGTGCAGGCCATGGGCAGCGCGGCGCCTCAAGAAGACAACGACTGAACCGGCCATCGTACCGATCAAGATTCTAGAGGGACCATGATGAACAAGTATCTTTTGGCTGCCGGCGCGACACTGACTTTGGGGACAAATACCGCCTTCGCGCATATCACGCTGGAAACCCAGGAAGCGGCGGTCGGCTCGACTTACAAGGCAGTGCTGCGGGTGCCGCATGGTTGCGACGGCAAGGCGACGACCGCCGTGCGCGTGCAGATTCCGGAAGGGGTGATCGCAGTGAAGCCGATGCCGAAATCCGGCTGGACGCTGCAGACCAAGAAGGGCAAATTTGAAAAATCCTACCAGCTCTATGGCCAGGCGGTGAGCGACGGCGTCAAGGAAGTCGACTGGAGCGGCGGCAATCTGCCGGATGAATTCTACGACGAGTTCGTCTTCCGCGCGACGCTGACGGCGGATCTGCCCGTCGGCCAGAAGCTTTATTTCCCGGTGGTGCAGGAATGCGGCGATGCCGCCGACCGCTGGATCGAGATCCCGGCGGCGGGGCAGGATGAAGACGCGCTGGAGACACCGGCGCCCGGCATCAAGCTCACACCGAAGAAATAGTTTCTCCCCTGGCGCGCTCCGCTTGCCGGAGCGCGCCGCATCCTCGTGGCATGGCATGACCGCAATATCCTCCCGGATGGTCGATACCAACGGCAAGCGCGTCGGTCGGATTGCCGGCGGGCTGCTGGCCGTGCTCATGGCGCTTATGGTCATGGCCTCGACCAGTCCGGCCGTTGCCCATGCCGCGCTGATCAAGACCGACCCGGCCGACGGTGCCGTCCTGGCGCAGGCTCCGGCGCAGTTCTCACTGACCTTCAGCGAACCGGTTTCGCCCTTGGTGCTGACGCTGGTGAAGCCCGACGGCACGCCGGTTGCGCTGACATCCTTTCGGCTCACCGACCAGACGCTCGAGATCGACAATCCGCAGGCGCTCAAATCCGGCACGCATGTGCTGAGCTGGCGTGTCATTTCCGCCGACGGCCACCCGGTCGGCGGTTCGCTGCTGTTTTCCATCGGTGCGCCGACCGAGCCGCCCGTCGTGTCCGAAGCCGTCGACTGGCCGCTGCGGTCGTCGATCTGGATCGGCAAGGTCTTTCTCTACATCGGTCTTTTCCTGGGCGTCGGCGGCGCCTTCGCCCTTGCCTGGCTGGCGGGCAACGGACGCGTCGGTCAGCGTTTTGTCACGGCCGCGATCCTGTGCGGGCTCGTGGCGGCACCCTTGTCGCTCGGCTTTCAGGGGCTCGATGCGCTCGGAGCGCCGCTCTCCCATCTGGCACAGCCGGTGATCTGGCGGACCGGGCTCGGCACCTCCTTCGGCTGGACGGTGCTGGTCGCCCTGACGGCGCTGGGTCTCGCTTTGCTGTCGCTGGCCGGACCGCGTGTCCTCGCCAGGCCATTGGCGCTCGCCGGCCTGGCTGGCGTCGGCGTCGCGCTTGCCGCCAGCGGCCACGCCAGCGCGGCCGAACCGCAATGGCTGACGCGGCCGCTGGTGTTCGTGCACGGTATCGGCATTGCCTTCTGGGCCGGCGCGCTGGTGCCGCTCGGTTTCGCGCTGAAGCGCCAGGCGGCTGGCGCCGTCGCTTTCCTGCGCCGCTTCTCCTCGGCGATCCTGCCTGTCGTGGCCGTGCTTGCCGCGGCCGGCGTCGTAATCGCCGTCATCCAGGTGCAAACCACCTCGGCGCTGGTCGGCACCGCCTATGGCCGGCTGCTGTTGGTCAAGCTGGCGCTGCTGGTCTTCCTCTTCACGCTGGCCGCGGTCAATCGATGGAAACTCACTGCTTCAGCCGAGGCGGGCGCCACGGAGGTGCAGCGCAGGCTCACCCGTTCGATCGGCGTCGAAATTCTGATCGTGCTGGCGATCTTCGGCGTTGCCGCGGGCTGGCGCTTCACGCCGCCGCCACGGGCTTTGGCGATCGCGGCGGCGCAGCCGGTCTCGGTCCACATCCACGCGCTGGAGGCGATGGCCGATCTCAGCATCACGCCAGGCCATGCCGGGCCTGTCGCTGCCTCGATGATCATCATGACCGGTGATTTCGGGCCGCTCGACGCCAAGGAGGTGACGCTGGTGCTGTCGAAGCCCGATTCAGGCATCGAGCCGCTGAAGCGCGCGGCGACCAAGCCCGGCGACGGCAGCTGGCGTGTCGACAACCTCGTCATCCCGGTTCCCGGCCGCTGGACGGTGCGCATCGACATTCTGGTCTCGGATTTCAAGATGGTGAAGATCGAAGCGCCTGTGGACATCCGGCCGTAGCCGACAGATGTGAACGTTGTCGAACGTCTGCGCTGTGCAACAGCAACACAATTCGGCGAGGCGGTTGACGCGGCCCGAAAGGCCCGTCAATCATCCCGGGAAGAACGGGCATCCGGTAAAATCGCGGGCTCCAACCAACAAGATCCGAAAGCAGGGAAGAAACGATGGAAAAAGCCGAAATCGGCCTGATCGGCCTTGGCACGATGGGCTCCAACCTGGCGCTGAACATCGCCGAACACGGACACCGCATCGCCGTCTTCAATCGCACCAGGGCACGTACCGACGCTTTCGTCGAGAATGCCGGCGCGCTGAAGGACATGGTGGTGCCCTGCTACAGCCTGGAAGAACTTGCCGCCGCGATCCGGCCGCCGCGCCCGATCATCATCATGGTGCTGGCCGGCAAGCCGGTCGATGAGCAGATCGAAGCCTTGCGTGGCGTGCTGTCCGGCAACGACATCGTCATCGATGCCGGCAACGCCAATTTCCGCGATACGATGCGGCGCTTCTCCGAACTGTCCGGTTCCGGGCTGACCTTCATCGGCATGGGCGTGTCCGGCGGCGAGGAGGGCGCGCGCCATGGTCCGTCGATCATGGTCGGCGGCACGGAGGATTCGTGGAAGCGGGTCGAGAAAGTGCTGACCGCCATCTCCGCCAAGTTCAAGGACGAGCCCTGTGCCGCCTGGCTCGGCACCGATGGCGCCGGGCATTTCGTCAAGACCATCCACAACGGCATCGAATATGCCGACATGCAGATGATTGCCGAGATCTACGGCATCCTGCGTGATGGGCTCGGCATGGGGCCGAAGGACATCGGCACGGTGTTCTCCAACTGGAACAAGGGCCGGCTCAACTCCTACCTGATCGAGATCACCGCCAAGGTGCTGGCCGCCGACGATCCCAAGACCGGCAAGCCGGTGGTCGACATTATCCTCGACCGCGCCGGCCAGAAGGGCACCGGCAAATGGTCCGTCATCGAGGCGCAGCAGCTCGGCATTCCGGCGACAGCGATCGAGGCGGCCGTGGCGGCCCGCGTGCTGTCGTCGATCAAGGACGAGCGGCTGGCGGCCGAGAAAGCCTACGGTAACATCGGGGTATCGAAGATTTCCGGCGACAAGGATGCGCTGCTGAAAGATCTCGAACTGGCGCTGTTCGCCGGCAAGATCGCGGCCTATGCGCAGGGCTTCGCGGTGATGAGCGGCGCCTCGAAGGAGTTCAACTGGAACCTGCCGATGCCGACCATCGCCCGGATCTGGCGCGCCGGCTGCATCATCCGCTCGCAGATGCTGGATACGATGGCCGAGGCCTTCAGCAGCGGCGGCGCTTCGACCAATCTTTTGATGGCGCCGGCTTTCATCAGCTTGATGCAGGAAGCGCATCCGTCGCTGCGGCGCATCGTGGCAAAGGCTTCCGAGGCCGGCGCGCCGGTGCCGGCGCTGTCTTCGGCACTTGCCTATTTCGACAGCTATCGCCAGGGCCGCGGCACTTCGAACCTGATCCAGGCACAGCGCGACTTCTTCGGCGCGCATGGCTTCGAACGCATCGACGAGCAGGGTGCCTTCCACGGCCCGTGGGGCAGCGGCGCCGCCGGTTAGTCCGTGGAGCGCTGGTAGGCCAGGACCTCGCCCGGCACGCTGAGACTTTGCAGCGAGCCGGGTGCGGCGCCGCCGATCCAGCCGAGCACGGAGCGGGCGAGTTCGGAGCCCGCCAGCCGGAAGTTCTCGTTGACGATCAGCAGTTCCGGCCGGAACAGATGCAAAAGGTCCGATGATTGCTTGGAGACGATGTCGACGTCGCGGCCAAGCTTGAGGCCGGCATCCTCGATGCCGGCGACGAGCGCAAGGGTGGCGGCGGCGGCGCTGCTGACAAAGCCGTCCGGCCTGATGTCGCGGCGCATCAGCTGGGCGGTCCTCGTCCGGATCTGTTCGATCGAATGGTCGATCGATACGGTGCTGAACGGGATCTCGCTGGCGCCGACCTCGCTCAACGCATCGGCAAAGCCGTTGACCGTATGGCCGTAATAGGTCAGCCCGGCGGGTGGCGTCAGCAGAGCGAGCTTGCGGCGTCCCAGGCTCGCAAGGCGCCGGACGGCTTCGACCGCGAAGGCGTGATTGTCGAAATCATGATAGGGGTGGACCAGCCCCATCTCAGTGCGGCCATGCGTGGCAAAGGGAATGCCGCGCTCCAGCATGTAGCGGGCCCGGGGATCGTTCGGCTGCGTGCGTGAAATGATGACGCCGTCGGCCGAGCCGGTCTCGACAAGGTAGCGTATCGGGTCGAGCGGATCCTGCGAGCGCGAATAGGGCGTGACGATCAGATGGTAGGGCGTGTCGGCAATGACCTCCGAGACACCGTAGATGATGTCGGAGACGAAACTCATGATCTCCTGCTCGGTGTTGAGCACGAGGCTGATGACATTGGTCTTGCCGGTTCTGAGCCTGACGCCGGCGCGGTTCGGGCGGTAGCCGATCTGCTTGGCGACGAGCTGGACGCGGCGCCTGGTTTCGGCGCCGATCTCAGGCGCATCCTTCAAGGCGCGCGACACGGTGGTGACGCCGAGCCCGGTCATGAAGGCAAGCGTCTTCAGCGTTGGCCGCCCTTGCGCCGACGCTTCCGCGTTCTTTTCCGTATGCCGTCTGTCCATTCGTCCCGCCCGTCAGGCGCATAGCAGCCGCAGGCCGGGTCGGCAATCGCCATGATTGGCGGCGCGGCATGATTTCAAGCCCGGCAATTCGTCAATATACTGAAACGTTACAGATTGCCAATCGCGCCGCGCTGGCCGGCGAATTCGCAGCACGACATGAGACGCGAATTCCCTTGAGAATCCAGAGCGAAACGCCGTGCTGGCGACGCTCTTCGCCGGCTTTCATGGATCGTTTCTTATTTTGCACTGCAGTTGCTCATATTGCGGCGCACAACGACACGGTCGGTCGATAGATTTTATTCGCGGCTCGAAAAAATATCGAACGGTCGTCACGCCTGGGGTTGCGCCATCCCCGCAATTGCCGTATCGAAAATCTGTAACGTTTCAGATTCTGGGAGGAACCGAAATGCGATACAAACTTTTGACCGCTGCCCTGGCGGCCACGGCCGCGCTGCAGTTCGCCGGCCCGGCCGCCGCGACGGACCTGGAAGTCACTCATTGGTGGACTTCCGGCGGCGAAGCGGCGGCGGTCGCGGAACTCGCCAAGGCTTTCGACGCCACCGGCAACCACTGGGTCGACGGCGCCATTGCCGGCTCCGGCGGCACGGCACGGCCGATCATGATCAGCCGGATCACCGGCGGCGATCCGATGGGCGCCACCCAGTTCAATCACGGCCGGCAAGCAGAAGAGCTGGTGCAGGCCGGCCTGATGCGCGACCTGACCGATGTCGCCACCAAGGGCAAGTGGACAGAGGTCGTGCGGCCCAAGAGCCTGCTCGACAGCTGCACCATCGGCGGCAAGATTTACTGCGTGCCCGTCAACATCCACTCCTGGCAGTGGCTGTGGCTCTCGAACGACGCCTTCCAGAAGGCTGGCGTGCCGGTGCCGAAGGACTGGAATGAGTATGTGGCCGCCGCCCCGGCGCTCGAGAAGGCGGGCATCGTCCCGCTGGCGGTGGGCGGGCAGGCCTGGCAGTCGTCCGGTGCCTTCGACGTGCTGCTTGCGGCGGTCGGCGGCACCGACACCTTCCTCAAGGTCTACAAGGACAAGGACGCCAAGTTCGCGGCCGGCCCCGAAGTCGCCAAGGTGTTCAAGGCGGCCGACGATGCGCGCAAGATGGCCAAGAACACCAATGTGCAGGACTGGAACCAGGCCACCAACATGGTCATCACCGGCAAGGCCGGCGGCCAGATCATGGGTGACTGGGCGCAGGGCGAGTTCCAGGTTGCCGGCAAGACCGCCGGCAAGGACTATACCTGTCTTCCCGGCCTTGGCCTGAACGAGGTCATCGCCACCGGTGGCGATGCCTTCTATTTCCCAGTGCTCAAGGATGCCGACAAGTCCAAGGCGCAGGAAGTCCTGGCCGAAACCTTGCTCGATCCCAAGACCCAGGTCGCCTTCAATCTCAAGAAGGGCTCGCTGCCGGTGCGTGGCGACGTCGACCTTAACGCCGCCAATGACTGCATGAAGAAGGGTCTCGCCATCCTGGCCAAGGGCGCCGTCATCCCATGGACCGATCAGCTGCTTTCGCAAGACAGCCAGAAGCAGAAGGAGGACCTGTTCTCCGAGTTCTTCGCCAAGCCCGAGATGACCGTGGAAGAGGCGCAGAAGCGCTTCGCCGCCATCATCGCCACGGCTGACTGATACCGCCGGCAAAGTCCCTTCCTCCCGGTCTGGTGAACTCCAGGCCGGGAGGGCGCGCCCTTACCCGATCCAGCATGGCTGCACCGATGAGCAAGAGCGAACGCCCCAGCCGACTGTTTCGCAATCTCAATGCGAAGGTCGCGTCGATCCCCATGATCCTCACCGCGCTGGTGGTTTTCGTCGGCGGTACGGCGTGGACGGTGCTCTATTCGTTCACCAATTCGAAGCTGTTGCCGCGGCTGAATTTCGTCGGCCTCGACCAGTATTACCGGTTGTGGGCGACCCCGCGCTGGCTGATCTCGATCGAAAACCTGCTGATCTACGGCGTGATCTCGCTGGTTTTCTCGCTGGTGATCGGTTTCGTCCTCGCTGCCCTGCTCGATCAGAAGATCCGTTTCGAGGACACGTTCCGCACGATCTTTCTCTATCCCTTCGCGCTCTCCTTCATCGTCACCGGCCTTGTCTGGCAATGGCTGCTCAATCCGGATTTCGGCATCCAGGGCGTGATACGAAAGCTTGGCTGGACGAGCTTCGCTTTCGATCCTCTCTACAATTCCAGCATCGTCATCTACGGCATATCGATCGCCGCGCTCTGGCAGGGCACCGGGCTGATCATGTGCTTGATGCTGGCCGGCCTGCGCGGCATAGACGAGGATATCTGGAAGGCCGCGCGGGTGGACGGGATTCCGATGTGGAAGACCTATCTGTTCATCATCATCCCGATGATGCGGCCGGTCTTCATCACCACGCTCGTCATCATCGCGTCCGGCATCGTCAAGGTCTACGACCTTGTCGTCGCCCAGACCAGCGGCGGGCCGGGCATCGCCTCCGAAGTGCCGGCAAAGTATGTCTACGACTACATGTTCTTCGCCCAGAATCTCGGCCAGGGTTTCGCAGCCTCGACCATGATGCTGCTCTCGGTGATGATTGTCATCGTGCCGTGGGCCTATCTCGAATTCGGAGGCAGGAAGCGTGTCTGACCAAACCGTTTCCCTGTCCGCGCCGTCCGGCGTCGGCCATACGGATGCCTCGGGACCGAGCGGACCGAAGCCGCGTCACATATTCTCGCGCCGCAACATCTTCCTCTATGGCACGCTCATCATGGCGGCGCTCTACTATCTCCTGCCGCTCTATGTGATGATCGTCACCTCGCTCAAGGGCATGCCCGAAATCCGCCTCGGCAACATCTTCTCGCCACCGCTCGAGATCACGTTCGAGCCTTGGGTCAAGGCGTGGTCGACAGCCTGCACCGGCCTCAATTGCGACGGGCTTTCACGCGGCTTCTGGAACTCCGTTCGTATCACGGTACCTTCGGTGATCCTGTCGATCGCGATCGCCTCCGTAAACGGCTACGCGCTGGCCAACTGGCGCTTCAAGGGCGCCGACACATTCTTCATCATCCTGATCGTCGGTGCCTTCATCCCATATCAGGTGATGATCTATCCGATCGTCATCATCCTGCGCGAGATCGGCCTCTATGGCAGCCTGACCGGCCTGGTGATCGTCCATTCCATTTTCGGCATGCCGATCCTGACACTTTTGTTCCGCAACTATTTCACCTCCATGCCGGAGGAATTGTTCCGGGCGGCGCGTGTCGACGGCGCCGGCTTCTGGGGCATCTATCTGCGCATCATGCTGCCGATGTCGCTGCCGATCTTCGTCGTTGCCGTCATCCTGCAGGTGACGGGCATCTGGAACGACTTCCTGTTCGGCGTCGTCTACACGCGCCCCGACACCTATCCGATGACGGTTCAGCTCAACAACATCGTCAACTCCGTGCAGGGCGTGAAGGAATACAACGTCAATATGGCGGCGACCATCCTGACCGGGCTGGTGCCGCTCGTTATCTATTTCATTTCCGGCAGGCTTTTTGTGCGTGGCATCGCTGCCGGCGCGGTGAAAGGGTGATGATGGCAGAAATCGCGAAACCCAGCGTATCGATCCAGAACCTGTCGCTGAACTATGGCGCGGTGTCGGTTCTGCAGACACTCAATCTCGATATCGCCGAGGGTGAGTTCATCGTGCTCCTGGGGCCCTCCGGCTGTGGCAAGTCGACCTTGCTCAACTGCATTGCCGGGCTGCTCGACATTTCGAAGGGCCGCATCTTCATCAAGGGCAAGAACGTCACCTGGGAAGAGCCCAAGGATCGCGGCATCGGCATGGTATTCCAGTCCTATGCGCTCTATCCGCAGATGACGGTTGAGAAGAACCTGTCCTTCGGCCTGCGCGTCGCGGGCCTGCCCAGGGACCAAATCGCCAAGCGCATCGCGCGCGCCGCGGAGATCCTGCAGATCGAACCGCTGTTGCAGCGCAAGCCCTCCGCACTGTCCGGCGGCCAGCGCCAGCGCGTGGCGATCGGGCGGGCGCTGGTGCGCGATGTCGACGTGTTCCTGTTCGACGAACCGCTGTCCAACCTCGACGCCAAGCTGCGATCCGAATTGCGCGTCGAGATCAAGCTGCTGCATCGCAGATTGCAGAACACCATGATCTACGTCACCCACGACCAGATCGAGGCGATGACGCTCGCCGACCGGATCGCGGTGATGAAGGGCGGCGTCATCCAACAGCTCGACGCCCCGCAGACTATCTATAACCGCCCGGTCAATCGCTTTGTCGCGGGATTCCTCGGTTCGCCGGCGATGAATTTCATCGAGGGTCAATTGGGAGCCGGCGATGCCGCGGCGTTCACCGCCGACGGGGTTTCGATACCGCTCGACCGCTATGAGTTCGACAAGGACCGCGGCAGCGCCGGCAAGCCCTGTGTGTTCGGCATCAGGCCCGAGCACGTCGCCTTTGGAGATGCGGCCAAGGCCATGCCGTTCACCGCCGAGTCCGCCGTCGAGATCGTCGAGCCGATGGGCTCCGACACGCTGGTGTGGACCAAGCTTGGCGGCCGCAATTTTTCCTTCCGCGTCGAGGCGGAAAAGACGCTGCGCACCGGCGATCCAATCCGGATCGGCTTTGACCCAGCTCGCGCCTCGCTGTTCGACACCCCATCCGGCAACCGCCTATAGCTCCCAGGCCCTCCTCCCAAGAACCCACCCTACCAAGCAGAACGGACAGAGACGATGAACTGGTCATTCCAACTTTACAGCGCCCGCAATTTTCAACCCTGGGAGGGCGTGCTCGCGACGCTCGGCAAGCTCGGCTACACCGAGGTTGAAGGCTTCGGTGGCGTCTATGAAAATCCCAAGGCCTTCCGCGCGGAACTCGACAAGAACGGGCTTTCGATGCCGACCGGGCATTTCTCCATCGATGCGCTGGAGAAGGATTTCGACGGCGTGCGCAAAACGGCCGAAGCGCTCGGCATCAAGCTTCTGATCTGCCCCTATCTGATGGCAGAGGACAGGCCGTCCGACGCCACCGGCTGGCGCGGCTTTGGCGAGCGCCTGGCCAAGGTCGGCGAGGTCGCCTCGAAGGCCGGCTACGGCTTTGCCTGGCACAACCATGATTTCGAGTTCAAGGCACTCGCCGACGGGTCGGTGCCGCAAGATCACATCCTGTCTTCGGCGCCCGATATCGGCTGGGAGATGGACCTCGCCTGGGTGGTGCGCGGCGGCGCCGATCCGCTGCCCTGGATCGAGAAGCACGGCAAACGCATCGTCGCCGTCCACGTCAAGGACATCGCCAGGCCGGGCGAAGGGCTGGACGAGGATGGCTGGTCGGATGTCGGCCACGGCACGATCGACTGGGCCAACCTGATCAAGGTGTTGCGGGCCAAGAGCGCGGCAAATTACTTTGTCATGGAACAGGACAACCCCAACGACATCGAGCGCTTCGCCCGCCGCTCGATCGCATCCGTCAAGGCTTACTAGGAACAATCATCATGGCAAAGAAACTGGGTATTGGCGTCATCGGCTGCGGCAACATCTCGAAGGCGTATTTCTCGCTGGCGCCGCTGTTTCGCGGCATCGAAATGCGCGCCTGCGCCGACATCAACATGGACGCGGCCAGAGCGCGGGCGAAGGAGTTCAAGCTGCGCGCCGAGACGGTCGAGGGCCTGCTCAAGGCCGATGACATCGACATCATCGTCAACCTGACGATACCGGCGGTGCATTACGAGGTGTCGAAACGGGTGCTCGATGCCGGCAAGCACGTCTATTCGGAAAAGCCGTTCGTGCTCTCGCTCGAAGAGGGCAAGGACCTCAAGGCGCGCGCTGAAAAGAAGGGGCTGCGCATCGGCTCGGCGCCCGACACCTTCCTCGGCGGCGCGCACCAGCTGGTGCGTGAGCTGATCGACGTGGGGAAACTCGGCAAGATCACCAGCGGCACCTGCCATGTGATGGGTCACGGCATGGAGCATTGGCACCCCAATCCGGATTTCTTCTTCCAGCCGGGCGCCGGACCGGTGCTCGATATCGGGCCGTATTACATCACCAATCTGATCCAGCTGATCGGGCCGGTAAAACAGGTGGCGGCCTTTGCGACAACCCCGGCCAAGGAGCGGACGATTTCATCGAAACCGCGCGCGGGCGAAAAAATCCCGGTCAACACGCCGACGACCATCCATGGCCTGCTGGAATTCGAGAACGGCGCCGTGGTGACGTTGAACACCAGCTGGGATGTCTGGGCCCACGGTCACGCGCCGATGGAACTCTATGGCGAAGCGGGCACGGTGTTCGTGCCGGATCCGAACTTCTTCGGCGGCGACGTGCGCTTCACCGAAGAGGGCAAGCCGGTCAAGAAGCTGCCGAAATGGAAGCACCCGTTGGGTGTGCCCAATGAAATGCACGGCCAGGGCATGATGGCCAACTACCGCACGGCAGGCCTCGCCGACATGGCATTGGCGATAGTCGAGGGGCGGCCGCATCGTTGCTCGATGGAGCTGGCGCTGCATGCCGTCGATGTCATGACCGGCATCCTGCGTTCCGGCGAAACTGGCAAGTTCGTGGCCATGCAGACCACTTGCGAGCGGCCGGCGGCACTTGGCGTCAAGGCAGCCAAGGAATTGCTGGCGAAGAAGTAGGCGCAGAGATTATCGATAATTTTGATTTGCCCCTCTCCCCGTTCGGCCGGGGAGAGGGTAAAAGGGCGCCGGGCCGGCTCACCGCTTTTGCGATGAAGCTGCCCGGCCTGTTCAGATTCGAGGATCTTTCCCCATGCCCTATGTCGCCGCCGAAAATCGCTACGAAAAGATGATCTACAACCGCTGTGGGCGCTCCGGCCTCAAGCTGCCGGCGATCTCGCTCGGCCTGTGGCACAATTTCGGCAATGACACGCCGCACAAGACCAAGCAGGCGATCGTGCGCAAGGCGTTCGACCTCGGCATCACGCATTTCGATCTCGCCAACAATTACGGACCGCCGCCCGGCTCGGCCGAAACCGCTTTCGGCGAAATCCTGCGCACCGATTTTTCCGCCTATCGCGACGAGCTGATCATTTCGACCAAGGCCGGCTATGAAATGTGGGCCGGCCCTTACGGTGAATGGGGCGGGCGCAAATACATGCTGGCCAGCCTCGACCAGAGCCTGAAGCGGATGGGGCTCGACTATGTCGATATCTTCTATTCGCACCGCTTCGACCCCGACACGCCGCTGGAAGAAACCATGGGGGCGCTCGACCATGCGGTGCGCTCGGGCAAGGCGCTCTATGCCGGCATCTCGTCCTACAATTCGCAGCGCACCCGCGAGGCTGCCGACATATTGCGGCAGCTCGGCACGCCCTGCGTCATCCACCAGCCGAGCTATTCGATGCTGAACCGCTGGGTGGAGGAAGACGGCCTGCTCGACACGCTGGAAGGGCTCGGTGTCGGCTCGATCGTGTTCTCGCCGCTGGCCCAGGGCATGCTGACCGACAAATATCTTGGCGGCATCCCCGAAGGCAGCCGTGCCTCGCAGGGCAAGTCGCTGAAGTCGGCCTTCATCAACGACCGCACCATCGCCAACATCAGGGCGCTCAACGCCATCGCCGGCAAGCGCGGCCAGACGCTGGCGCAGATGGCCCTGGCCTGGGTGCTGCGCAAGGGTAAGGTGACGTCGGCGCTGATCGGCGCCAGCCGGCCGGAGCAGGTCGAGGACTGCGTCGGCGCCCTGAAGGTGCTCGACTTCAGCGATGCCGAATTGGCCGAGATCGATAGCTACGCACGCGAATCCGACATCAATCTGTGGGCAGCCTCCGCCGAGCGCAAAGGCCCGCCGAGGAAATAAAGCTATCGGACAAGCCGGCAAATAAAAACGGCGGGAATCTCTCCCGCCGTTTTCATGACAAGCAAAATGTCGGACAAAATAGCCGGGTTTCAGGGCGTCTTCGGCTTCTGGGCGGTGCCCAGCCCGGCTTTCGGCTTTTCCGGCGCGGGAGCAGGGGTCTTCATCTTCGCCTCGATCCAGCCGCCGTAGTTGGCCAGCCGCGTGTAGATGCCATAGGCGTCCTTGTGGCCGCAGGCCGCGCTGCCGTCGGCGGGGCCTTCGCCCCAGCTGACGACGCCGACCTGGACCGGGCCGTCGGCGCCGGTCATGAACAGCGGACCGCCGCTGTCGCCATTGCAGGCATCGCGTACGCCGCTGGTGGTGCCGGCGCAGATCATGTTGCCGGTCAGCGGGTCAGTCATGTCGGCGGCAATCGCATTGGCGGCGGCATCGATGCCCTTTTCCGAATAGCGCATGCGGTGGGACAGATCACCGAGCGCGGCCTTGAGGTCATGCGCATAGATGGCCTTGATGCCGCTGTTGCAGGTGCTGTTCGGCTGCAGATCGAGGTCCGCGACCATCAGCGTGGTCGGAAATGTCCCGTCCTGCATCTTGCCCCAGCCGGTGACGGTGGTCTTGCCGGTGTCGGGGGTCGCCTCGCGGGTAAGCTTGATGGCCGGCGCATCGGCCGGCTCGGCAAGCCGGAGCAGGCCGAGGTCGTTGTCTAGCGTCTGCTCGCTGTAACCCTCGTTGACGATGACCTCCAAGACCTTGTGGCGGTTGCCTTCGCTGAGGTCGGTGGCGCCGGTCAGCACGGTGACGGAGTCCGGCGAGATCGGCCGGCCCTTGTCGTTGAGGCAGTGTGCCGCCGTCAGCACCCATTGCGGGGCGATCAGGCTGCCGCCGCAGAATTGTGCATTGGCCTGCGAGGCCGGGTTATCGTCCAGCCTGGCGGTGGTGAGCAGCGCGACTTGGAACGGATAGGCGCCCTTTTCGGCCTGGTTGCCGCCGTAGACCCGGTCGGTGCCGTCAGGGTTCTCGGCGGCCGCCTTGGCCCTGGCCTCGGTCACCCGATGCATCGGCGAGACCGCTGCTTCGGGCCTTGCGGCGCCTTCATCCGCCCGACCATGGTTGATCGATACAAAGGCGGCGGCAATGCCAAGCAGCGATGCGGCGGCGATTGGCCCGAACCGATTTGTGATGTGCACCTGAACCTCCTCAGACAATTCTCGCGTGCGGATCGACGCCGGGCATTGTGCAAGAAGATGTTGCCGGTCCGGCGATCCGCGCGCGTGCCGTATCGAAAACGGCGCGCGATCGGTCACAAAACCGAATCCCACTTTTGCTAACCGTGCCCGCGAGCAGAACCCGCACAAAATCCTATAGCCCCCCACGGGCTAGGTGGAAGCGATTTGTCATTGCCAATCTTGGATTATTTTAGGCAGTATACCATTGCAGAGTTTTTTTGGCGGGGGCCTTGAAAATGACAGCCTAGAACAACGCTCGCGGGGAATGCCAGCGAGCAGACTCATTTTTCGGCGTCACCACGATCTCGACAATATTTCTCTATTTTGATCCAGTCCTTGCTGACTTTTGGGAGAGTCTCACCATGACAAAACTGACAAATGCTATCTTTGCGTCCGCATTGCTTTCCACCGCAATGTGGACGGCCCCGGTTTTCGCCGCCGACCCTGGTTCCGCCAGTGCCGGCAATGGCGAAAGCATGCGGGACGTTACTTCAGGCGACTTCAAGGCCGGTCGGGCAAAACCGATCACGACTCCAGAGCTTACTGATGAAGACAGCCGCGCCGCGCCGCTCACCGACGAGAAGGCGGCTGTCAAATCCTATGGCATCGTCGGGCGTTCCGCCGATGGCAAGGAGATCAAGATCGAACCAAGCGAAGCGCTGCGCGAGCTCATCATCAAGGAACTGAACGCGCCGGCCAATGGCGCCGACGGGGCTGAGCGCAAGACCGAGGACCCCGGGCTCGGCGAAGGCGAGGCCGGGCGCCAGGTTTTCGGCCCCGACGATCGCGAGCAGGTCAGGAACACCAAGACCTATCCGTTCTCGGCCATCGGCTATCTGGAAGCCAAATCGGCGAAGACGGGCAGCTATGGCAGCTGTTCTGCAACGCTGATCGGCCCGCGCACGGTGCTCACCGCGGCGCATTGCCTCTACAGCCATGAGGACAAGGACTGGCTCTCCGAGTATCTGTTCGTGCCAGGCCTCAACGGCAGCACTGCCGACGACGCACCATTCGGTGCCTTCACCTATGAAAGCGCCTATGTGCTGCAAGGCTTCATCGACAACTACCAGGGCTATTACGGCTCGGTGATCCCGTGGGATCTTGGCATCATCACGCTGAAGCAGGATGTCGGCACCAACCTCGGCTGGCTGGGCTACGCCAATTATGACGACCTCGGCGACTTCACCGCCAACCTCGTCGGCTATCCCGGGGACAAGCCGATGGGCACGATGTGGAAGGCCAGCTGCGAAGTGCATGCCGAGAACATCGCCCCGGAATATTTCCAGTATGATTGCGATACGTTCCCGGGGTCGAGCGGCAGCTCGGTCTATGCCTATGACACCAAGTCCAAGCAGCGCATCATCACCGGCGTCAACGTCGCGGAAAGCCCCGACGCGAACACCGCCGTGCGCCTGAACGCGGCCAACGTCCAGTGGATCAACAGCCTGTACAAATAGGCGCTGCGCGTTCGCGGTGAAGGCAAAGGCGGTGGGTCAATCCCGCCGCCTTTTTCGTGCCGATCCTTCCCTCATGGCTTCCCTTGCGCGAGGCCGGCGCCCCGACTACGCTTGGCCTGCCAAGGGGCGAGGCGTCCAGGGGGCTCAAGGAGATGGGGCGGACAAGGGCAATGTTGGGGGTCGCGGCCGCAGCGACGTTGGGCGCGATGATGCTTTCATCGGCTTTTGCCGATCCCGCCCCTGTCGGCGGCGCCTGGGCGGAGCGCGTGCAGATCCTCTATCAGGCCGCCACGCGCTCGGTGCTGCGCAGGACCGTGCGTGTGTGGGATTTCCATCCGGAGAAGAACCTCGACTTCGTCTGGGAGCCGGCGGCGGGCCAGTCACCCGATAAGACGATCGCCAAGGACGGCACCATCAACGGCAAGGGCAGGCTGGTGTGGCGGGTGCGCGGCTCGGCGAGCTATGACCCGAAGACCGTCTACTCCAGCTATTTCGGCGATGTCAGGAACGGCCGGCCCGACGGGCAAGGCAGGCTCGAACTGCGCTCAGGCGAGGTTTTCGACGGGCATTGGCTTGGCGGAGAACTCAACGGCAAAGGCATCCATGTGGATGCCGACGGCAACCGCTATGAGGGGCAGTTCGTCGGCGGCGTCCCGAATGGCGAGGGCCGGTTGCTTTCGAAGACAGGCGAAATATTCGCCGGCTCCTTTGTTGACGGCCTGAAGAACGGCAAAGGTCAGACCCGGCTTGCCGGCGGCACGGTCTATGAATCGCAATGGGTGATGGGCAAAGAGGTCGGCGGTTCGCGTCCCGACGTCCTGGCCGATGCCAGGGTCGGCGGCCTGCTCAAGGCGCAGGCTGGCGGCGGCGATGCCGACAAGGTCGAGATCGGCGTCATCGTCGACCAGCGCGTGACCGAGCAGGCCGACATGAAATACCAGCACCTGGTGCGCGACGAGGACATCGCGATCTATCCCGAAGACACCCTCTACAACGACGCCTGGAACGGCACCGGAACGGTCAACAACACAAATGTCTATGACGGTCCGGATTGGGAAAACACGCCGGCCTTTGCCGAGGTCGATCTGAAGACGACGGACGAGTCCAGGGTCAAGCTCGACAGCCTGGAAATGAAGGTCGCTGCCAGCGACGCCTACCGCAAACCCATGCTGTCGATCTCGGAGCATTTCGGCTGCATCGGCTTCCGGCCCGATTTCTCGATCGTCAACAATGGCTGGGGCGACGCCAAGGACATGAAGATGTCGATCCAGTTCACCACGCTGGACGAGGAGGGCAATCCGACCGGCCAGCCAAGCCGCATGTTCACCAAGGACATCGGCGGTTTCGGCGAAGGCGTCGACGTGTCGATCAAGAGCGTGCTGGACGAGGCCGGCGTCGATACGGCGAGCCTGGAAACGGGACGTTTCCCCTGTCCCTCGGTCGACAGCCTCAATGTTTGCCGCAGCCAGTTCACCAACAAGATCAAGTTCGGCGAGGTCGGCGACTATCTCGCCAATTTGAACCAGGCGATGATGCTGAACGCGATCGGCAAGTTGGACTATTCCTGGGCTGACGATCAGGGCAACGTCTACCAGCAGAGCGAGCCTTTCCGCGCCCAGGTAACCATGGCGGTCTTCGAGACTCCCGAATCGATGGCCGAATGCGGCGATGGCGGTGGCGGCAGCCCGGAAGCGATGCACTACCAGAACATCGAATTCCCGATCGGCAAGCACGATTACACGATCGCCATGCCGGTGCGCGGCAACAAGACTATCAGCGCCTATACGGCACGGCTGAAGATGTGGTCGGCGATGTCGTCGATCCACAGTTTCAGCATCGCCGCGCATTTTGCCGACGGCAGCGTGCGCGAGAGCAAGCCGGTGACCTTTTTCTATTTCCGGCCGAAGCAATCGCTATTCGAGACCAAGACCGAGCCGGCGGCGTGCTATTTGCCCCGCCAGATGATTGGCTGCGGCTAGGGTGTATTGATATTCAGGTGAGGCCGGCCTGCGAATGGCACTCTCCTGCGCTTCCCCGTTCTACTGCGTCGCAGTAGAACTGAGCTCACGTACCCAAAAGTACGCTCCGCTCGTCGCAAGAGCGACCCCGGAGACCACCATTCTCGGCTGGGCCTGACCCGAATCTCGACACCCTGGGGAGTGCCTACTTTCGGCCCATCTCGAAATAGTTGGGAAGCGGAATGAGCCTGACAAAGATCGTGCCCTGGGCGAAGACGCGCAGTTCCACCATCGAACCCGAGGAGCGTTGCGCACTCTGGTCGAACAGGAAATTGCCGAGCGAGTAGACCTCCGCCACATCGCCGCCGGCGAGCGGGACGATCGCCTCACTCGAGACATGCGGATGGCCGCCGACAATGACCGAGACGCCGCGCAGCCGCATCTCATCAGCAAGCATCTCTTCGCGCGCCGACGGTTCGGTCTTGTATTCGCGGCCCCAATGGGCGAAGGCCACCACCGGTCGCTGCGCATTCTCGTGCAGCAGGCGGTCGAGCAAGGCAGGGGTGAGCAGGTCGGTGTTCTTCGAACCGTTGGTGTCGATGTCGGTCAGGCCGACAAGGTCGAGGCCGGCCAGCGCCAGCGTCTCACCCTGGCCGAAATGCGGGATGCCGGCTCCGTCCAGCGCGCGCAGCGTCTCGGCATAGCCGGAGGGGCCGAGATCATGGGCGTGATTGTTGGCGAGGCTGACGCCGGCGACGTGCAGCCGCTTCAGCATGCTGGCGGCGAGGTCTTCCGGCATGGCCAGCGTCATGTCGTCGATCGCTTCCGGCACGTTGGGCAGGATGACGCCTTCGAGATTGACGATCAGCGGTCGCGCTCCGGTCAGTGCCAGTATGCTGTCGACGATCTTGTCGGCAACGTCGTCGCGGACCAGGATCTTCTTCATGGCGCGGCCGAAATTCACGTCACCGGCGAGATAGTAGATCTTGTCCTTTGGCAGCGCGGGGTTGTTGAAACCGGGACCGAAGGCGCCGAACAGCGCCACGACATAGCTGGTGGTGCGCTCGACATAGTCGGACGTGTGTTCCTGCGAGTTCTCGTTGGCGACGACCAGTGGCTGGGCGCCGAACAATTCGCGCTGCAGCTTGGTCTGGATGTAGAGCGCGCCGACGGAATCGGCATGATCGGGCTGGCGAAGCGCCGCGATGCCGTCGAGCGATCCGGCGGCCAGCATGTTCAGCGTCTGCTGGTCGAAACGCCTGGAATCGTGCTGGGGCAGATAGTGCGAGAAGTCGGTGGATTCGACGATCAGCGTGTCCTGGTCGACAATCGGTTTCAGCGCTTCGGCCAGCCTGTCCCAGTCGCCGCGCTTCGCCTTCACCGACATCGCCACCGGCACGATCTTCGCTTCGGGGAAATAGTGGTGCAGGAAGGGCAGCATGGCGCGCACGCCATGTTCCTTATCGAACAGACAGGATTCCTCGACCATGTCGCCGTGTGCTTCCAGCAGGCGCACGGCATCGCTGTCGGCGGCCACCGGACCAAGCACGGTGTCGAAGCCGCGCGCCGTGGTGGCGTAGAGCTTGTGCGTCTTGTGGAAATGATCCGGCGATAGGATGACGATGCGCTTGTAACGAAAGCCGGAGACGGCATGAAAACCCAGCGCCACGAGGTCGGCGGCCAGCAAGTGATGTGGCACGGTGATGCCGGTCAGCCGCTGGTTGGAGGGCGGGATAGTGGCGACGCTGGCGATGGCGTCCCTGAACAGCGTGGCGTCGTCGTAGAAGGGTGGAAAGTTTTCGGTGCCGGGTGGGCAGACGATCGGGGCGGCCTGTGCCGTGCCGCCGAGAACCAGGGAGAAGATGATGACCGTCAGCAGGCGGGCTATCACGGCTCGGCCAACACGATGTTCTCCACGCCGCCGACATAGTAGAACGGCTTCTGCTTCGACGCAGTCAGCCGCACCACTTCGTGTGAGATGAAATCGGCGAGCCCGAAAAGCGTGATGCCGCCGTCGGAGGTTCTCGCCTTGCCGCGCAGGCCCTCGAGGATCGAGTAAGTGAAGACGCCGTGGCCGAGCTCCGGCAATTCGGCGGCGGTGTTGTTGGCCGCAGTGGCGGAGAACACAACGATGCGCGCGTCCTGTGCGTCCTTTTCCAGGCGCGGATTGAAGGCGTTGGCGGCATGGCAGGTGTCGAGCAGCATGAAGCGCATGCCTTTGGCCCGCTCGACCGATTTCTGGATGTCGCCCCAGTCGACAAGCGAGGATCGCTTCCAGCGGTCGGCATCCTGTTTGCGGCCATCGGTCGGGATGAAATAGTAATCCTCGTCGATGTTGATGCCATGGCCGGCGACGAAGACGATGGTGGTGTCGTGTTCGCCAGGCCTGTCGAGGAAATCGGCGAGCTGGTCGTCGATCGTGTGCGAGTCCGGCTCCATGATGTTGTCGGCGCTGGCGACGGTGTAGGTTTGCTTGGCCTTGTCGGGGCTCTCGTCGAGCGCTTCGCGATTGACCAGAACCAGCGTCTCCATCGACGAGAACAAAGGCGCCGACTTCTGCGCAACCACCTCGAGGAATTCGGTGGCGTCGTCGACGGGGTAGCGCAAATCGCAGGCGTGGCCGGAGCAGGCGTCGGTCAGGAACGGATATTTGTCGACGCCGATGACAGCGACATAGAGCTTGCCCTTGGCCTCGGCCTTTTCGGTCTTCCTCGCCAGCGCCGTCACGCTGCGCTCGGTCAGATAGCCATATTCGTTAGTGCCGGTGATGCGGATGGTGTTCTGGCCATTCTCGACCGGCACCTCGACTGTTGTCTTGTCGCCTTCGGCCGAACGCGTGGCGATGTCGCCGACATTGCGGCTGTTCGACAGGATCGAGAAGCCGGCGACATCAGTTCCGGCTTCTTTGGCACCTGTTATCTCGACGGCGACATAACCGTCGCGGACCTTGCTCTGGTCGTCGGCCAGGCGAACGCCGAATTCCGGCGGCTTGCGCTGCAAGAGCTTCTGCAACTCGTTGTCGACGCCCGGTCGCATCTCCTTCACCGCCTGTTTGGCGCTGCGCAGGATGATGGCGCGGCGCACCATTTCCGGGCTCCAGAGGTATTTCTTCAACTGGCCGGCGCGGATGAAGCGGCCTTCATGGTCTCGGCCCTGGTTGACGTGCCAGCCGATCAGCTTGTCGCCCTCATCGGAGGAATAATAGTAGCCCTGCGGCATCCAGGCGATCCATTGCGGGCCGGCAAAGAACATCGACACGATCAGCTCGTGCGTCTTCAGGTTCCACAGCCTCAATGTCTGATCGGCGCTGCCGGTGACCAGCAGGCCGGCTTTCTCCGAGGCGGCCATGGCGTTGATTTCACCGGTATGGCCGGTGAATTCGCCGGAGACCCTGGCGGTCGCGGCCTTGTATTCCAGCAGCGTGCCGTCATTGCCGCCGGTGATCAGGCCAAGCCCGTTGTCGATCAGCGTGAAAGCCGAATGCGCAAAGCCGTTGGTGGCGTCGTTCTCGATCGAGCGCACCACCTTGCCGCCATTGGCGATCTCCAGAACCGCGTTCTCCAGCGCGTCCTTGCCGCCCTTTGTGGCGTGCAGCGACCACTCGCCATCGCTCTGAGCGGCGCGGGCAAACGAGCCCGGCTCCGTCAGCGGCTGAGGGTCATCGAAGAACCGCTCCGTTGTGGGCAGTTCCAACCTCTTGTCCAATGCGCCCAATTGCTCGGGGCAAGCCACGCGCTCGGGGCAGGGGTTGGTATTTCCCCAGGCGATGATGCCGTTTGCCGCATCGATGCCGATCGCGGTCACCGGTTCGCCCACTCCTTGGAGCAAGGCCTTGCGTTCGCCGGTCGCCGGGTCCCAGACCTGGATGGCGTTGCGGGTGCCGCCGGCCGTCGCCACCAGCGAGCCGTCGGCATTGGCGGCGCTGGCATAGACGGTGCCGTCATGGCCGCTGTAGTCGAGCAGCTTCTCGCCGCTGTCGGTGTTCCAGACGATAGAGCGGTGCTTGTCGGCGCAGCGATAGCCGCAGGAGGCGACCAGCCGCGATCCCTTGGCGAAGGTCAGCGAGCCGATGAGGAAATCCTGCTTGGGCATGGCGTGCACCAACGTGCCGTCAGCCGCTCGCCAGAGTTGGACCTGGCCGTCTTTGCTGCCGGTGGCGAACAGGCTGCCGTCCTGCGAGATGGCCAGCGCCAGCACGCTGACGTCCCGCAACGGCTCGGCTTCATCAGGCAAGGCGATTTCCTCGCCCTTGGCGACATCCCAGAGCCGGATGCCATTGTCGGTGGTGGTGGCCGCCAGCCGGGTTCCAGCAGCGGCAAAGGCCAGCTTGTCGATGTGCCAGGAATCGGCGTCGAGCTTCTTGTCCAGCGTCCAGCCTGTCGCTGATTTGTCGTCGAGCCGCCAGAGATAGACCATGCCGTCGCCACCACCGGCAGCCAGCGTCTTGCCATCCGGCGAGAAGGCGAGGTCGTAGGTCGCGTAGTCGGCGGCCCTGAGCACGGCCTTCATCTTGCCGGTGGCGAAGTCGAACAGCCTGATGTCGCCATAGGGCGGCTTGTCGCCGAGACCGGCGCCGAAATAGCCGCCTGCGGCGATCGTCTTGCCATCCGGCGAAACCGAGACCGCGAAGATCTTGCCGTCGCTGCCATTGCCGAGATAGCCGCGAATGGTGCGCAGCGTCACGCCGCTCTGCCAGTCCCAGATGCGGATGGTCTTGTCATCGGATGCCGAGACAATGTCCTCGCCATCGGGGGTGAAGGCGAGGCGGGCAATCCGGGCGGTATGGCCTCCGGTGTCGAGGTCGAGGCGGAAATCCGGGGCGTCCTCGGCGCAGGCGGCCGAGGCCGTGATCAAGGCTCCAGCCATGGCCAGCCAGCGGCTGGCACGCATGAGGCGGAAGGTGGTTCCGGGTTTCCCCATCGCTATCTGGCTTCGCCGCCTGGTTGCCCGTTGCGAACATAGGCCTCGATCGCCGTGGCAAAAGTCGGTGAACCCGCCTTGCGCTGCTTGTCGACATAGCCGGCAAAATAACTCCAGAACGAGACGGCGTAGTCGCGGAAATAGGCATCGGTGACCTTGCGCGAGCACAGGTTGCCATCGACGCAGAAGGACAGCCGGTTGAGGAAATAGACGATGCGGTCGAAATTCTCGCTGAAGTCGGCGAGCGGCATGTCGCCGCCGGAGGTGCTCATCGCCTCGATGCCGATGCGCTGGCGGAACACCTGTTCCTCGGTCGGCGAGGGGTTGGCGCTGAGCAGATTGTCGTATTTGGCGTTGAGGGCGGCAAGACGATCTTTCAACGCCCGTTGTGCCTGCTGGTAGTCCTTGGTTTCCCAGAGCTCGACCAGGGACATTGTCTGCTCGACGCGCTTCTGCTCCTGGTTGGCCAGGAACTGGTAGACCGAGAATGCCAGGGTGAAGATGATGGCGAAACGCACCAGCAAGCCTGACCAGGCATAGACCAGCATGCGCCAGTCGCGATCGGTGAAGGGATTGCTCTCCTTCTTGATCTCATGGCTGCTAGGCCAGGGAAAACCTTCGGTGGTTTCCGGCAGCGTCTCCTTCGTTGCTGGCGCCTTTGCGGGTGCGGCTACCGGTGTCTGCTTTGTCGTGCCCCCCGGCTTCTTCATTTGCAGCTGTCCAGTTCGATGGTGGCGGAGGGATCGAGCACTACGCCCGGCGCTTCAAGCTGCTTTTTCAGGCATGCCAGTTGCGGGCGCGAAACAATGAACTGCATGTCCGGCTCCGCCGGCGCCTTGTTCGGCGACGGCAAGGCTTCGACCACGCCGCGCGAGGCGCAGCTCGAGAGGTCGACCACCACCGCGTCACTGCTGGTCTTGGCGAACTGGTCGTACTGATCGAGGAAGCACGTCGCCAGTTCCGAATTGATGACCACCCGCTTGGCACAAAGGCCGCATGTGTCCTGCGCAGACGCGTTGACGATCAGCAACAGGCCGCCGGCAAGTCCGGCAACCGTTGCCCGCCAGGAGAAAAAAGACTTCTTCACAATCGATCCTATCTGCTTCGTCAGCCGCTGAGCCCTTGGCCGCGGCGGGATGTTCTCATATCGCGCCAATCGCGCAAGAGCCGGCGATACCAGGCCGTGCGGCCTTGGGGCGGAACTCAGGCGCGCGGCACCGTCTCCATCGGGAAGATCATTACTGCCCCCTTCGGGCCGCTCTTGTCGGCAAGCCGCATCACCGAACGGGTCGGCGCCGCCATGCCGATATCGGCGAGCATGTCGGAGAAGCTGGCGGGGCCGAGGCCGCGCGTCATCGCCGCGACGCCGTCCTGCGCCAGGAAGCTCAGATCTTCCTTCTCGCTTTCCGGCGGCGCCTCGGTCAGCACCGCGATCATCCGCTCCATGCCGAAGCTGGTGTCGGTGAAGGCGAGCAGCCCTTCCTCCAGCGTGGCCTGCGGCGCCAGGCGTTCGGCGACGATGTGGGTGATCGAATAGTCGCTGCCGACATAGAGCACGTTGATGTCGACCAGCTGGTCCGAGCTGTTCTTGGCCAGCACATGCACCTCGTCGCCCGGCGAGACGCGCGGCACCGCGGAAGCCTGCAAGGGTTCGAGCCCATCCTTGTCGCGACGCTTGACCTGGAACTGGACGTCGACATCCTCGGGTTTGTAGTCGGAGGCCGCCGCCAGCCGCGACAGCCCGGTGGCGCGGAAAATGGTGCGCAAATTCCTGGTCGTGGGGTCGACCAGCTTCTGGCGATCGTCTGGGTGGATGATGATCAGCGGCGGCTTGCTGCCGTCCTTCAGCGTCACGTCGCCCGAAGCCGGCAGGAACCACAGCGCCGGCTTGTCGCTGGCATCCTTGGCCGCGCCCGCTATGGCATTCTCGCACATCACGGCGAAGCGTAGCTCGGCGCTCTTGCCCGGGTCGACCAATTCGATGTTGAAGCCGGTTTCCTTGGCCGTGGCCAGTTCGTCGAGAACCGAATTGACCAGTTCGGTTTCTTTCTCGAGTCCCTTCGTCTCGGCCGGCCGAGCGACCGTGAGTCTGTAGTCGACGGCGATCTCAGCCACCCGCGCATAGGCGTTGGCGGGAATGTCGGCCAGTTTGAGTGCCGGCTTCTTCTCGAACTCGACCGGCTTGACGCGGCTTTCCAGGTTCTTGGCCGACTCCACCTCGAGATAGCCGACCGCGTCGGACAGCGACGACAGCGCGGACGGCAGGATGGCGAGCTTGCTGCCGGGCGTAAGGCGATGCAGCAGGCCGGCGCCGATCGTCGCCTGGCCGTCCTTGACGATGATAGGCCACTGCATGACGGCGTCGGTCTTGTCGGTGCCGAAGACGCGCGCGTCGAGCTCGCCCTCGAACAGCGGCGTCGGACGGGTGCGGCTGTCGGCCGAATATTGCTGCAGCACGGCCTGGCCAAGCTGGCGATAGGTAACATTGGGGTTTTCGGCGAGCTTCGACAGGATGGTGAAGGTGAACAGGCCGAAGCGCGGCGCATCCGCAGTGCCCTTGGGCAGCGGCATCTCCGGCGTCGTTTCCACCGTCTGGGCCGCGTAGAAGGCGACCAGCTTGCCCTTGGTGATCGGTTCGCCGCCGGTCGGCGTCAGGTTGAAGGCGGGCTTGCGCGCGCCATTCTCGTCGAGGCCGCGCGAGGCGCCTGCGACCGTGTCCTCGTAAGTCTTGATGGCCGCCGCCCTTGCAGCCTCGTCGCCGCCTACCAGGTCGGCGAATTCGACCTTGCGCTCCAACTCGTCGTCAACCTCGACGGCGCGGGTCGCGGTGCCGGAATGGCAGCAGTCGAAGACAGCCCAGACGAAGGCGCCCTTGTTGCGGATCGCGTCGAGCGCATCGCCGATCTCATTGTCGACCAGCGCGTTCGGCACGCCGGCATCGCGGTTTATCCATTTCTCGATGTCGACGGGCAGGAAAATCTCGTCGAGCCCGTCGGTCTCGTCGCCCTTGGCCCTTTCGGGCTGCTGGGCGCCGTGGCCGGACAGATGCAGGTAGACGAAGTCGTCGCGCTGAACCTTGGCCGCCAGATCGGCGAGCGCCGCCTTGATCGCCGCATGGGTCGGCAAGCCTTTGGCGCCGGGCACGTCCTTGGCAAGTAGCGTGACGTTTTCGGGCGCGAAGCGCACCGGGTCGGGCACGTTCTTCAGCAGATACTCGTGCACCAGGCCGGCATCGTTCTTCGGCCCGATCAGCCAGTTCCTTTGCGGCAGGGCAGGATATTCGGTGCAGGCGACCAGCAGCGCGTGATAGGTGCGCGATGCCGCCATCGCCCGGAACGATACCGTACCGGCCGCCACGAGCGCGGACGTGCCGACAAGCAGCGTCCGGCGTGTCAATTTGATCATATTGCTTCCCCAAGCCCGATCGAATTTCCCAAGCGAAACCACCCTCGTCGAGGATTTTGTCAGTATTTTGAATGTCGCCGTGCCATCAAGCCTGCCGTCATCAAATGCGCCGGCACGTTATCGATGGGTCCGGGACAACAACAGAAAGAGTAGCAAAGACGACGGTTCGTCGCTATCTGAATGGGATCAGGCGGTTTGCACGGGCAAACAGCCTGGAGATGGCGCAGGACAAGTTGGAACCGGACCATGGCGGCAAGGGATGTGCTGACGAAGAACCAGTTGTGCGTGCTCGAGAAGCTCGAGACCGCCAGCGGACCGCTCAGCGCCTACACCTTGCTTGACCAGTTGCGCGAGCGCGGTTTTCGCGCGCCGCTGCAGGTCTATCGCGCGCTCGACACGCTGGTGAAGTCCGGCTTCGTGCACCGGCTGGAAAGCATCAATTCCTTCGTCGCTTGCGCCGAGCCGCATGATCACAGCCATTCGATGACCGCCTTCGCCATCTGCGACACCTGCGGGCAGGTGACCGAGATGTCGGATCACGATGTCGACCACCGGCTGAACGAATGGGTCCATTCGACGGGCTTCGCCGCCAAGAAGGCGGTCATAGAATTTCGCGGGACGTGCGCGAAGTGCCGGGCCGAGGCTGCCTAAGCCTTCGCTTCGTCATACTAGGGCGAAGCAAGGAGCGAAGCGACGCGCGCAGACCCTAGTATCCATTCCGTGACATGGACGTGTTGCAGCGATGCAGACCTCAAGTTCTGCTCCGCCGCGATCTTCGAGTGAGGTCACGGCATGGATCCCCGGGTCAAGCCCGAGGATGACGAAGCGTTGGCGCTAATGCGCCTCATCCCAGTTGTTCGCGGCTCGCGCATCGACATGCAGCGGTACCGACATCGATACCGCCGGCATCGCCGCGTTTTCCATGACATGGCGAACGACGGGGATCGTCGCTTCGACTTCGGCCTCGACCGTCTCGAAGATCAGTTCGTCATGCACCTGCAGGAGCATGCGGGCCGATAGCTTCGCCCTGTCCAGCGCCTCCTCCATGCGCACCATGGCGCGGCGGATGATGTCGGCGGCGGTGCCTTGCAGGCGGGCGTTGATCGAGGCGCGCTCGTTGAACGCGCGGATCGAAGGGTTGGACGACCTGATATCGGGATAATGGATGCGCCGGCCGAAGATGGTTTCGACAAAGCCGTGCTCGCGGGCATAGGCCTTGGTCTCCTCGATATAGTCGCGGATGCCGGGGAAACGCTCGAAATATTTCTTGATGTAGTTGCTGGCTTCCTCGCGCGGAATGGACAGCTGATTGGCGAGGCCGAAGGCCGAGATGCCGTAGATGATGCCGAAATTGATCGCCTTGGCGCGACGGCGGACTTCCGAAGGCATGCCCTCCACGGGCACGTTGAACATTTCCGACGCGGTGATGGCGTGGATGTCGGCGCCGTCGGCGAAAGCCTGCCGCAGTTGCGGAATCTCGGCGACATGGGCGAGCACGCGCAGTTCGATCTGGCTGTAGTCGGCCGAGACCAGCCGGTTGCCCTTGTCGGCGATGAAGGCGGTCCTGATCTTGCGGCCTTCGGCGGTGCGCACCGGAATGTTCTGCAGGTTCGGGTCGGAGGACGACAGCCGGCCTGTCGTCGTCGCCGCCAGCGCATAGGAGGTGTGGACGCGCCTGGTGTCGGGATGGATGAAGCCGGGCAGCGCATCGGTGTAGGTCGATTTCAGCTTGGTCAGCTGGCGCCAGTCGACGATCTTGCGCGGCAGTTCGTGGCCTTCGGCGGCGAGGTCTTCCAAAAGCTGCGCCGAGGTCGACCATTGCCCGGTCTTGGTCTTGGAGCCGCCGGGCAGGCCCATGCGCCCGAACAGGATATCGCCGAGCTGCTTGGGCGAGCCGATGTTGATGCGCTCGCCGATGAGCTGGTAGATTTCCTCTTCCAGCCGGGCGGCACCCTGCGCCAGTTCGCCTGACAGCCTGGACAGGATCTGCCGGTCCACCGATATGCCGCGCTGCTCCATGCGCGCCAGCACCGGCACCAGCGGCCGTTCCAGCCTCTCGTAGACCGAGACCAGGCCCTTGGCGGCAAGCCTGGGCTTCAGCACCAGCCAGAGCCGCAACGTGACATCGGCGTCCTCGGCGGCGTGCGCCGTCGCCTTGTCGATATCGACCTGGTCGAAACCGACCGAGCTCTTGCCGGAGCCGGTGACATCCTTGAGCTGGAGCGGGGTATGGCCAAGCCATTTCTCGGCAAGCTGGTCCATGCCGTGGCCGTGCGGGGTACCGGCATCGAGCACATAGGAGATCAGCATGGTGTCGTCGAATGGCGCGACATCGATGCCGTAGCGGCTCATGATGACGAGATCGTATTTCAGGTTCTGCGCGATCTTGAGGACCGATCTGTCCTCGAGCAGCGGTTTCAGCACCGCCAGCGCCTCGCGCAGAGGTATCTGGTTCTCGAGCGCGCCGCCGCCGAGCAGGTCACCGTTGCCGCTCTTGTGGGCGAAGGGAATATAGCCGGCACGGCCGGGCGCCGTGGCTATCGCCATGCCGATCAGTTCGGCCTGCATCGGATCGGCTGATGTCGCCCTGACGTCGAAGGCGGTGACGCCGGCCTCTCGCGCCTCGGCGACCCAGGCTTTCAGGGTCGCGATATCGCGAATGCAGGGATAGGCCGCCGTGTCGATCTTGCCGGTCGCCGCGCGCTCCAGCCGCAGGGCCGAGAGCAGGGAAGGGGTATCGCCTTGCTTGGCGGTGTCCGCCGTCGGTGTGGCGGTTGCCTCGCCATTGGCCTGGCCCGTCTCGGCACCGCTGCGGGCCACAACAGGCGCTCCGGCGCCGACATCGGGGCCGTGCGCGTGGTCGGCGCGCTCGACGATCACCGCGACGGCCTGGACGTCGCCGGCCTCGGTGCTGGTCGCTTCCGCCACGCGGCGGGTCAGCGAGGTGAATTCCATGGTTTTCAAGAAACCGATCAGTTTCGGCCCGTCTGGGGCGTGCAGGACGAAGTCGTCCAGCCCCTCGGCCACCGGCACGTCGTTCTTCAGCGTCACCAGCTGGCGCGAAATCAGCGCCTTGTCGGTGTTGGCGATGATCGATTCGCGCCTCTTGTCCTGCTTGATCTCGCCGGCGCGGGCCAGCAGCCCGTCAAGGTCGCCGAACTGCTCCAGCAGTTGCGCCGCCGTCTTGGGCCCGATGCCGGGCACGCCGGGCACATTGTCGACGGAATCGCCGGTCAGCGCCTGCAGGTCGACCATCTTCTCCGGCGGCACGCCCCATTTCTCGATGACTTCGGGGATGCCGATCTGGCGGTCCTTCATCGGGTCGTACATGCCGACCGTATCGCCAACCAGCTGCATCAGATCCTTGTCGGAGGAGATGATGGTGGTGTCACCGCCGGCTTCGCGGGCGAGCCGGCAATAGGTGGCGATGAGATCGTCGGCCTCGAAGCCTTCCATCTCGATGCACGGCAGGTTGAACGCCTTGGTCGCCTGGCGGATCAGGCCGAATTGCGGGATCAGGTCTTCTGGCGGCGCCGAACGGTTGGCCTTGTATTCGGGGTAGAGGTCGTTGCGGAAGGTTTTCGAGGAATAGTCGAAGATGACCGCGAAATGCGTCGGCACAATGCCTACATCGGTGTTGCGGGCATCCTGCATCAGCTTCCACAGCATGTTGCAGAAACCGGAAACGGCGCCGACCGGCAGGCCGTCGGACTTGCGCGTCAGCGGCGGCAGTGCGTGATAGGCCCGGAAGATGTAGCCGGAGCCGTCGATGAGGAAGAGATGATCGCCTTTTTTCATGCCGGCAGGGATAGCGCGGCGCGGTGGCTTGGTCCATGCCAAAGACATTGCCAGGTATCGGTTCCGTCAACACCCTGACGGATCGGGGTATGCAGGCCCGATCACGGGCACGTTACAAAAGTGTAACGTTGGTGCCCTTGAATCGCCACGTTCAGAGACCCAAATAAACGTCATCGGCAGTTTTCGCCGAAGTCCGGAGCAAGGCCCGTCCCCCGCCTATCCCGGACAATTGCGGCAGCCTATCCCCCCTCTCCGGGCTGCCGCATCGTTTCGAGTATGAGGCCGCCGTGGTTCCCCCTCCACCACGGCGGTCTTTTTTTTTGCCAGCGCAGCGGACTTTTTTGGCCTACGGCAGCCGACTGGCGCCGTGGTCCAATCGTCTCGGGCTTTTCGTTTCCCCGCTCTGCCTTTACGGTTCCGGCACTGAATCGAAAGGTCTCACATATGTCCGCAGTTTCCCCCGTCCTCGACCGCCTCGACAAGAATTTCGACCAGAGCCTCGAACGCCTGTTCGGCCTGCTCAGGATCAAGTCGATCTCCACCGATCCGGCCTATGCCGCCGACTGCCGCAAGGCGGCGGAATGGCTTGTCGCGGAGCTCAAGCTTATCGGCTTCGACGCCAGCGTGCGCGACACGCCGGGACACCCGATGGTGGTTGCGCATCACGAGGGGCCGGCCGGTTCGCCGCATGTGCTGTTCTATGGCCATTACGACGTGCAGCCCGTCGACCCGATCGAATTGTGGGAAAACGACCCGTTCGCGCCTGCCGTCAAGGAGGTCGGACCCGACCACAAGGTGATCACCGGGCGCGGTTCGGCCGACGACAAGGGCCAGCTGATGACCTTTGTCGAGGCTTGCCGCGCCTGGAAACAGGTGCATGGCAATCTGCCATGCCGCGTCACCATCCTGTTCGAAGGCGAGGAGGAATCCGGCTCGCCATCGCTGATACCGTTCCTGAAGGCCAATGCCGACGAGCTCAAGGGCGACTTCGCGCTGGTCTGCGACACCGGGATGTGGGACCGCGAGACGCCCTCAATCTGCGTTTCCTTGCGCGGGATGGTCGGCGAGGAGGTCACGGTAAAGGCCGCCAGCCGCGATCTGCATTCCGGGCTTTATGGCGGTGCCGCCGCCAACCCGATCCGTATTCTCGCGAAAATCCTGGCCGACATCCATGACAAGGACGGCCACATCACCATTCCGGGTTTCTATGATGGCGTCGAGGAGACGCCAACACAGGTGCTGAAATCTTGGGAAAGTCTCGGCGAGACGGCCGAGACTTTCCTCGGCCCTGTCGGCCTGTCGATCCCTTCGGGTGAGAAAGGCCGCTCGGTGTTGGAACTGACCTGGGCGCGGCCGACCGCCGAGTTCAACGGCATCATCGGCGGCTACACCGGCAAGGGCTTCAAGACGGTGATCGCGGCGGAAGCCTCGGCCAAGGTGTCGTTCCGCCTCGTCCACAAGCAGGATCCGAAGGCAATCCGTGCCGCGTTCCAGGCCTTCGTGCGGGAACGTATCCCAGCCGATTGCTCTGTCGAATTCCACCCGCATGGCGGCTCGCCGGCAATCCAGCTTTCCTATGACTCGCCGTTCCTGGCCAAGGCCAAGGACGCGCTGTCGGACGAATGGGAGAAACAGGCGGTCACGACCGGCAGTGGCGGATCAATCCCGGTTGTCGGCGATTTCCAGACCTATCTCGGTATCGAGTCCCTGCTGGTCGGCTTCGGCCTCGACGACGACCGCATCCACTCGCCCAACGAGAAATACGAGCTGTCGTCCTTCCACAAGGGCCAGCGCTCCTGGGCGCGGATTCTCGATGCACTGACGCGCTGAGCGGCGGAAAAGACGTTTTCCTGTTGATTTTTCACCGGATCGCGGCGAGGACGGGGAACGCCGCGACCGGAGAAGACAATGGCCGACATCCGTTTCCACAAGCATGATCTGCCCGACCTTTCGCATTACAATGTCGGGGCGGTCGCCATCGACACCGAGACGCTGGGGCTGAACCCGCATCGCGACCGGTTGTGCTTGGTGCAGATATCGCCCGGCGACGGCAGTGCCGACGTCATCCAGATCGCACCCGGCCAGAAGAAGGCGCCGAACCTCGTCAGCCTGCTCAGGAATCGCAGCGTGACGAAGCTGTTCCATTTCGGACGCTTCGACCTTGCCGTGCTCTACAACGCCTTCGGGGTGATGCCCGAACCGGTGTTCTGCACCAAGATCGCCTCGCGGCTGACCCGCACCTATACCGACCGGCACGGGCTGAAGGACATCTGCTTCGAGCTTCTCGGTGTCGGCCTGTCCAAGGCGCAGCAATCGTCGGACTGGGCGGCCGAAACGCTGTCGCCCGAGCAGCTCGAATATGCCGCCTCGGACGTGCTCTATCTGCACCGGCTGCGCGATGTGCTGGCCGGGCGGCTGGCGCGCGAGGGGCGGACCAAGGAGGCCGATGCCTGCTTCCGCTTCCTGCCGACGCGGGCCAAGCTTGACCTGATGGGCTGGGACGAAGAGGATATCTTCGCTCACAGCTGACCGCCTTCGCGACAATCCGCGCCCGACAGCTGGTTGGGAACCAGATGCCAGCCGTCGCGTTCTGTGGGCTGGAAAAAGGGGATGACATGGCCGACAGAAAGCCGATCGCAACCGCGCCGACCGACGGCTCCAAGGTCTCCATCACGTGGAAGGACGGCGACGGCGTCATCAACGAATCCATCGGGCAATATCGCGATGACGGCTGGTGGGTTTACACCGACAGCCACACGCAAAAGAAGGTCGAGCCGACCAGCTGGCGGCCCACTTCCAGCGACGACGACGATCAATGATCGCCAAGCTGGCGGGGCCAGCTGCTTTCGAATAGCCTGAAGCCGTTGATATCGGGGCCGATTCGGAGCCTTCCGCTCCGCGCTCGCCCTCTGCTCGGAGGAAAATCGCCATGGGTGTCGAAAGCCTTCTCGTCTTCATCATCATCGGTGCCATTGCCGGCTGGCTCGCCGGTCTCATCGTCTCGGGTTTCGGCTTCGGCCTCATCGGCAACATCATCGTCGGCATCGTCGGCGCGTTCATCGCCGGCTGGCTGTTGCCGCGGATCGGTTTCTCCATCGGCGGCGGCGTCATTGCTTCCATCATCCACGCCACGATCGGCGCCATCATCCTTCTGGTGCTGGTCAAGGTGCTGAAACGAGCCTGAGGCTCGAGACGACAAGGGGCGCGCCATGAAGCAGAATACGCTCTATCTCATCATTGGCGCGCTCGTCGTCGTGGTCATCGCGCTTGGCGTCTATGTCTACCGCGAGCAGACCAAGCCGAAAGGCGTCGAACTCAAGATCGACGACAAGGGCATTTCGATCCAGCAGAACTGAGCTTCCCATCGGGGGGCCGGCACCAAGCCAGCCGGCGTCTTGCAGCACGCCGGCCGTGCGCTTCACCGGCGATGAGGCACATCCTCGTCGCCGACGCCGGCAGCCGGATGGTGCGTGTCTATGCCGGCGGCGGTGACTGGAACGGGCATCGCATGCCCACGCGCTCGGTGACCGTGCTCGACGAGGACACCTTCCTGCGTGGCAGGGCCAGCCCCGAGGAGGGCGGCCCGAAAGGCCTTGACGTCGACGGTCGAACTGCGTCGTGGCGGTGACCTGTGAGGAGCAGACGCTGGCCTTTTTCGCGCTGTTGTCGATACTCGGCAGCGTTGAAAACTGCCGGCAGGAAGGGGCCATTGCATCGGCATAGTGCCGGGAGCGCGATTACCCCGACATCGAATTAGAATGACGGATCGACGCTTCGGCGCTATGATGTCGATAGAGGGCGTTTGGGGTCAACCAACCTATTACTAGGAGGTTGCTATGAAACACCAAACACTAGACCAGCTGCATGCAGTTGCCGAAGTCAACACACAGCCGGTAATGAGCCGAACCCAACGTCTCATACGTTGGGCCGAGCTTCTTGAACGTGAGCCCAGCCGGCTCCTGACCGCGCTCGCCGGGACCGAATACCGTGCGCCGGCGGAACGCGATGTCATGCGAGGCGATGGCTCGCCGATAGCGGTTGCCTTCACGGACCCCATATTGCACGACGAGGGTCTGAAAGACGACAGTTATGGCGAAGCCAAGCGCTTCTTCGAGCTGACCGACCACCAACTGCACGAGATCGTCTGCTACTGCCATGTCGGCGAGGTTATGCAATCGTCCAGGGCAGCGCTCTCGGTTCGTGCGGCGATCGGCTGACGCATGTCCACCAGGTGATCGCCTGGTGACGGGTGATTTGGGGCGCGGTCGAACGCGAAGCCGCGACCATTTGGGATCGCGCCCCAACGCGGAACATGTCCGCGACCGCCTGGGTCGCGGCTGAGAATGGCTCGGGCCCTGGCGACTGGACAAAATGCAACGGCGAGGATTGTTTCATCGCGCCGGGCGCGACCGTTTGCCAGCGCCAAAATCAGGGGCTCGAACAGCCGGCGGCAGCTCGGTTACCTACAGCGGATCTGAGTCGTGGTTCGAGCTTCAGCGATGGACCTTTACAACACCTCGTCGCATCGACGGCGAGTGCGGGGTGCATAGGGCGGGATATGACGGTCGCAGTTTTGGATCTCGATGGCTCGCCGGACGGTCTCACGAACCGGCAACGTCAAGAACGGCCTGGGCGAAGGCCTTCGGCGCCTCCTGAGGGAGGTTGTGCCCGACACCTCCCCCGATCTGCCGATGCTCATACTTGCCAGTGAACATCTTGGCGTATGAACTCGGCGCTGGATGCGGCGCGCCGTTGGCGTCGCTCTCCAGTGTGATGGTCGGGACACCGATGGTCGGGGCGGTGGCCAGTTGTTTCTCCATTTCGGCGTACTCGGCCTCGCCTTCGGCCAGACCGAGCCGCCAGCGGTAGTTGTGTACCACGATGTCGACGTGATCAGGGTTGTCGAAGGCCGCCGCGCTGCGCGCATAGGTGGCGTCATCGAATGCCCATTTCGGCGAAGCGAGTTGCCAGATCAGCTTGTTGAAATCGCGCCGGTTTCTCTCGTAGCCAAGACGGCCGCGTTCCGTCGCGAGGTAGAACTGGTACCACCACTCGAACTCGGCCTGCGGCGGCAGGGGCATCTTGCCGGCCTCCTGGCTACCGATCAGGTAGCCACTGACAGCAACCAGCGCCTTGGCGCGCTCGGGCCAGAGCGCGGCGACGATGTCGGCTGTCCGGGCGCCCCAGTCGAAGCCCGCCAAGACCGCAGTTTTGATCTTGAGACTATCCATGAAGGCAGTGAGATCGACGGCGAGCGCCGCGGGCTCGCCGTTGCGAAATGTCCCGGTGGAACGAAAGAGCGTCCCCCCATAGCCGCGCAGATAGGGTACCAGAACGCGATGCCCTGCCGATGCAAGCATCGGTGCAACGTCGACGAAGCTGTGAATGTCGTAAGGCCAGCCATGCAAGAGCACCACCGGCGGGCCATCGGGCGGGCCCGCCTCGGCATACTCGATTTTGAGCACGCCGGCATCGACCTGCTTCAGCGGGCCGAAGGACGCGTCCGGTTGTCCGGTCGCCTGCGCGCCGAACGCGACGGGAATGCCGAACCGCCCGGCAGCGGCAAGAGCGGCCGCGCCGAGCAGCCGGCGGCGCTGACGGTCGACGTTTTCGCCAGCTGTGCTCATGCCTGGCCTCCTGTCCTAGCGGCGCAAGCTCAACGCTGCGCAGGCTTGGCGCAATTATGCGCTTGGTCGAAACGCCACACCAGTCGGAGTTTCGCTGACGCTCTGCCAGGTCCGGCGCAGCCGGGGGCTCGAACTGAACCGTCCTTCGCGAAACCACTCATCGCGAAACCGAGGAGGTTTGGCGCGCTCTTGCATGAACCGAAGAAGGCCGGCGGCGTGAGGTTGAGCCGGTGGTCTATTAGGCGGAGGTAGCAGCAGGCCGTGCGCGCGGCTTAACCAAGAGCCGCCGGATCAGCCCGACTTTTGGAAAAGGACGCCGTTGCCGGAGCAGCGGCGTTCGCCCAGATCTATAGCCGTCTCGGCTGCAGCCCCAAGTGTGGCCGCTGCGCGCTCACCATCCGCCGCCTCATGGACGAGGTGCTCGGCACCACTCATGCGGCATCCTGCAGAGGCTGCGCGCGGCCCTCGCAATCCTGACTCGTCTGCCGCCGGCCGACTTTCTGGTGGTACTGCGCGCAATTTTTGATTAGGACCAGCGAGGTAGGGTGCCAGGGCTCTGTCGCCCCGGCACGACGCCCCGGAGATCTGACTGCGATGTTTGCCCTGATTGCCAGGCCGCTCATCTTTGGGATCGCCCTCCTGTTGGCTGGCCCGGCACAGGCGCAGTCATCGGCGACCGTCCCGCCCGAGAGAGTCAAGCAGCTGTTCGAGCTTCTCGACGATCCGTCAGTGAAGGCCTGGATGGCCGAACAGCGAAATCAGGACGCCGGGTCGACGGCAGCGCCTGCCGGTGCGGAAGCTTCGCCGGCCAACGCATCGTCCGACGCCGTGGCCGCACCCGGCCAGATGAATATGATGGCATCCTCGACGCTCGATCGGATCAAGCATCATATCGAAAGAATCGTGCGAACTTTGCCCTTGTTGCCAGGCCAGTTCGCACGCGTTCGGGCACAGACCATGGAGGATATGTCCAGCAAGGGGCCTGTCGGCGTATTGGTGCTGATCGCGATATTCATCGCTGTCGGCGTGGCGCTCACCTGGGCAACCTACAGGCTCACCCGTCCGTTTCGTCTTTGGATCATCGCGCAGCCGAAGGATACGCCGATCGGGCGGGCCAAGAAGATCGGCGGCCGCACGCTTTATTCCAGCCTGCTGATCGTCTCGTTCGCACTGGGCAGCGCCGGCGCGTTCATGCTGTTCGACTGGCCAATGCTCATCCGCGAGATTGTGCTGACATTTCTGATGGCCGCAGTCGTTACGGCGGGCGTGCGCATGTATCTCGCAGCCATGCTCGTCCCTTCCTTCATGCACGTCGAGAACGCCGTCGAGGTCCGTGCCTTGCCGATCACCAACGAAACGGCTGACCATTGGTTCTATTGGCTACCGCGGATTGTCGGCGTCTTCGCCTTCTTCGCCGCCGCCTTTAACCTCTTGCCGGGTCTCGGTATCGACCAGGACGGAATGATGGTCCTGTCTCTGGGCGCCGATTTCGTGATGCTGTTTCTGTGGCTGCTTGCCATTTGGCGTCGGCCAAGAACACGGCGAGACGACGGACACGGTCACACGGCAGCGACATGGCTATTGACTGCTTATTTCGTCGTTCTGTTCCTGGAACGCATCGCCGGCTTATATACATGGTTCTGGTTTACCTTCGCTGCATTCGTCCTGCCCTTGGCAATCGTGCTGACGCAGCGCGGGGTTAATTTCGTCCTGCGGCCGGGTTCGGAAGATGTTGGCCGGCCGACGATCCCGGCGGTGACGATCGCAGTCATCGATCGCGGTATCCGAATGATATTGATCCTGGCGGCGGCATACCTTCTCGCGCGTGTCTGGGGTCTGGACATGCAATCCATGCGGGACCGCGATACGACGACCATGCTGATATTGAGCGGCTTGATCAATGTCGTGGTCATTGCGCTTGCCGCCGATTTCGGCTGGTCGATCATCAAAGCCTTGATCGAACGAAAGCTGGGCATCCACACACCGCATGCGGTGATCGGCGAGGAGGGCATCCTGACCCTCGATCCGCATCAGGCGCGGCTGCACACGCTGTTGCCGATCATCCAAAACATTCTGCTCGCGGTGATCATCGTGATGGCGGTGCTGATGATGCTCGCCTCAATTGGAATCCAGATCGGCCCGCTGATCGCCGGCGCTGGCGTCGTCGGCGTCGCCGTGGGTTTTGGTGCACAAACCATCGTCAAGGATGTGATCTCAGGTGTGTTTTATCTGCTCGACGATGCTTTTCGTGTCGGGGAATATATTTCATCGGGCAGCTACAGGGGTACGGTGGAGAGCTTTTCGCTGCGCTCGGTTAAGCTGCGCCATCATCGTGGCCCGCTGTTCACGATACCTTTCGGTGAACTCGGGGCAGTCCAGAACCAGAGCCGCGACTGGGTCACCGACAAGTTCAACGTCACCGTTGGCTATGACACCGATATCGAACTCGCGCGCAAGCTGATCAAGCGGATCGGCCTCGAACTGGCGGAAGATCCAGAATTCAAACACTGGGTGATCGAACCGATCAAGATGCAGGGCGTTCAGGAGTTCGGCGAGTACGGCATCGTATTGAGGGTCAAGGTCACAACCAGACCGGGAGGCGCCTTCAGTATGAAAGGCAGATTCTTCCTACGCCTCCGCCAAGCCTTCAAGGAGCAGGGCATCGAACTCCCATTCCCCACCGTCCACATCCAGGGGATGCAGAACCCACATGAGGCAGAGAATGCGCCTTTGGAGATCACACCCGAGCTAAGAATGGCCGTCGCGCAGTCGCATACCAATCGGCGGAGAAAAAAAGCTGGCACAACGGAGTAAGAAAGCTGTGACACCTGTCGGTCACCGCGCGACTTTTCCTTGGGTCATGCAGAGCGATGCCCAAGTATAGGTTGGGCATCGAAACCTCTCTGCTCGATCGCCGACGCGGCGAATTCGTAACCCTACTTGGCGGCCGTCTCGGATGGCGCCTCTGCCGGCCCCGAAGGCTCGGCCTCGGCGCGGGGCTTGCGCCGTGAAAACAGCGACCTGAGCGCGACGTAGAACACCGGCGTCAGGAACAGGCCGACGAAGGTAACGCCGAGCATGCCGGAGAACACCGCGGTGCCGAGCGACTGGCGCATTTCCGCGCCCGGGCCCGTTGCGATCATCAGCGGCACGACGCCGAGGATGAACGAGAAGGCGGTCATCAGGATCGGCCGCAGCCTGAGCCGGCAGGCTTCGACGGCAGCCTCGGCGGCCGACAGGCCGCGTTCCTGCGCCTGCCGCGCGAATTCGACGATCAGGATCGCGTTCTTGGCGGCAAGCCCAATCAGCACGATGAGGCCGATCTGCACGAGGATGTTGTTGTCCAGCCCTCGGAAAGACACGCCGAGCAACGCCGCGAGCACGCCGAGCGGCACCACCAGCACAATGGCGAACGGCAGCACCCAGCTTTCATATTGCGCCGCCAGCGCCAGGAACACGAACAGCACCGACAGTCCGAAGATATAGACGGCGGCATTGCCGGTGTTGTGCTCCTGATAGGCGAGCTCGGTCCATTCATAAGAGGTACCGGCCGGCAGCGTCTTTGCCGTGATCCCTTCCATCAATGCCAGCGCGTCGCCCGTGGAAACGCCGGGCGCGGCGTTGCCCTGCAGCGGCACCGAGACGTACATGTTGTAACGCTGGACCAGCGCCGGGCCGGTGACGTCGCGTATCTCGATCAACGTGCCGAGCGGAACCAGCGCGCCGGTCGCCGAGCGCACTTTCAGTTTCAGGATGTCGGCGCGATCGAGGCGGAACGCCTGGTCGGCCTGCGCCCGCACCTGGTAGACACGCCCGAAAGCGTTGAAGTCGTTGACGTAGGCGGTGCCCAAATTGATCGACAGCGTCTCGAAGATGTTGGGGATCGGCACGTTCAGGATGCGCGCCTTGTCGCGATCGATCGCCAGGAAGAATTGCGGGCTCGACGCGGAGAACGTGGTGAACACGCCCGTAAGCCCCGGAGTCTTGTTGGCCTTGCCGGCGATTTCGTAGGCAAGCGCCAGGATCTGCCGCATGTCGGCGCTGTTGCGCTCCTGGATCTGTAGCTTGAAGCCGCCGGCATTGCCGACGCCGCGGATCGGCGGCGGCGGCAGCGCGATAATGAAGGCTTCCTTGATGCTTTGCAGGCTGCCGAACAGATTGCCGATGACCTGGGTCGCCGACTGGCCGGCTTTCAGTCGCTCGTCAAACGGCTTGAACCTGGCGAAGATCACGCCCTGGTTGCTGGCGTTGGTGAAGGTCGCGCCGGAGAAGCCGGCGAAGGCGACTGCGTAGTCGACGCCTGGCGTTTTCTGGATGATCTGCGATGCCTGCTGGATGACTGCATCGGTCCTCGACAGCGCGGCGCCGTCCGGCAACTGGACGACGACGATCGCATAGCCCTGGTCGAGCGACGGGATGAAACCGCGCGGCACCGCCTGCACCATGTAGACCGTGGCGTAGATGAGGGCTGCGAAAACGGCCAGCATGGCGGCGATCGCTATCCGCGAGCCGACCAGCACGCGGATGATGCTCGAATACCAATGGGCGACCCTGTCGAAGCCGCGATTGAAGCCGTCGGCGAGCGCCCGTCCGAACCGTGCCAGGAAAAAGCGCGGCGGCGCCGCCGCGGCGTGGTGCGGCTTGAACAGCAGTGCGGCCAGCGCGGGCGAAAGAGTCAGCGAATTGAATGCCGAGATCGCCGTCGACACCGCGATGGTGATCGCAAACTGCAGGTAGAACTGCCCGGAAATGCCGGGGACGAAGGCTGTCGGTACGAACACGGCTATCAGCACCAGCGAGATCGCGATGATCGCCGTTCCGACTTCGTTCATGGTCAGGTGCGACGCCGGATTGGGCGCCAGCCCACTGGCGATATTGCGCTCGACATTCTCGACCACGACGATCGCATCGTCGACGACGATGCCGATCGCCAGCACGAGGCCGAACAGCGTCAGCATGTTGAGCGAGAAGCCGGCAGCGTAAAGCACCGCCAGCGTGCCGATCAGCGACACGGGGATCGCCACGATCGGCACGATCGCCATGCGCCACGATTGTAGGAAGACGATGATGACGATGATGACCAGCAGCATCGCCTCGAGGATCGTCTTGTAGACCTCCTGGATCGACTCGGCGACGAACTCGGTCGGATTGTAGACGATGTCGTAGCTCAACCCCTTCGGGAAGTCGCGGGAAAGCTCCTTCATCTTATCCTGGATCTCCGCGGCTGCGGCGAGCGCATTGGTGCCCGGCCGCTGGAAGATGGCGAGTGCCACCGCCGGTTTGCCGTTGAGATAGGAGTTGGTGACGTAATCCTTGGCGCCGAGTTCGATGCGCGCCACGTCCTGCAGCGAGATCAGGCGGCCGTCGTCGGTCGATTTGACGATCACGTATCGGAAGTCGCGTGCGTCGTTGAAGCGGCCTTGCGTGGTGACCGTGTACTGGAACGCCGTGCCGGTGTTGGTGGGCGGCGCGCCGATGGAGCCGCCCGACACCTGGACGTTCTGGTCGCGCAGCGCCTGTACCACATCGCCCGAGGTCATCCCCAGGGCGGACAGTTTTTCCGGATCGAGCCAGATGCGCAGCGAATATTCGCGTTCGCCGAAGATGATGAGGTCGCCGACGCCGTCTAACCTGAGCAGTATGTCGCGCACCCGCGAGCGGGCGTAGTTCGAGACGTAGAGCTGGTCGTAGGTATTGTCGGGCGACAGCATGTGCACGACCATCATCAGGTCGGGCGAGCTCTTGGTGGTGGTGATGCCGAGGCGGCGGACTTCTTCGGGCAGGCGCGGCTCGGCGACCGACACGCGGTTCTGCACCAGCACCTGCGCCTTGTCGAGATCGGTGCCCAGCTTGAAGGTGATGGTCAGTGCCATCGCCCCGTCACCCGACGAATAGGACGACATGTAGAGCATGCCCTCGACGCCGTTGATCTCCTGCTCGATCGGCGTTGCCACCGTCGCTGCAACCGTCTCTGCGTCGGCGCCCGGATACTGCGCGCGAACGACGATGGTCGGCGGCGCGATCTCGGGATATTGCGCGACCGGCAGCTGGGTATAAGCAATCCCGCCAAGGATCAGCAAGACGATCGAAACGACCGATGCGAAGATCGGACGGTCGACGAAGAAATGTGCGAATCTCATTGCTGCAACCCGGCGGTCTCGGCCTTGGGTGGCAACGTCACCATCTCGACCTTCACCTTGGTGCCGGGCCTGGCGTGCATCAGCCCGTTGACGACAATCGTCTCGTCGCCGGTCAGGCCCCCGCGGATCACCCGGTAGCCGTCGAGAAGCGGGCCGGTGCGCACGGGCTTCGCCGACACCGTCCCGGCGTTATCCACCAGGAACACGATGCGGCGATCCTGATCGGCGCCGATCGCCTCGTCGGGCACCAGCACGCCGCTATGCGGCAGCGACCCCGGCACGTTGATGCGCCCGAACATGCCTGGCTGGAGAATGCCGTCGGCGTTGGGAAACCTTGCACGCACCCGCATGGTGCCGGTCGCGTTGTCGATCCGGTTCTCGGCAAAATCGAGCTTGCCTTTGAATACCGCCTCGGCGCGGTCGGCGACGCGAACCACGACGTCGAGCCCGCCAGCGCCTTCCTGCATGCTGCCGCCACGCACCTTCGCGTCGCGGGCGTAGCTGAAATACAGGCGCTCATCGACGTCGAAATAGAAGTCGATCGGATCGCGCGTAACGATGGTCGTCAGCAAGGTGGAATCCGGCTGCACAAGGTTGCCAACCGACACCAGGCGGCGGTCGATGCGGCCGGACAAGGGCGCCTTGATCTCGGTGAATTCCATGTTCAGGCTAGCCGTCGTCAGCGCAGCCGTCGCGCCCTGCATCTGCGCCTGCGCGGAAAGGTATTCCCGCCGGCGGTCGTCGACCGTCGCGGTTGAGATATTGCCGGTCTTGGCGAGTTCGTCTGCGCGATCCAGCTGCATCTTGGAGAATTCGAGCAGACTCTTGGCGACATCCACTTGCGATTTGGCGGCATCATAAGCCGCCTGGTAAGGACGCTGGTCGATGGTGAAGAGCAGGTCGCCCTTGTTGACCAGTGCGCCGTCCTGGAAGCTGACCTTGTCCAGATAGCCGCTGACGCGCGAACGGATGGCGACCTGGTCGACGGCTTCGAAGCGCCCGACGAACTCGTCGTCTTCGACGATTTCACGGACCACCGGCTTGGCCGCCGTCACCACGGGTAGCTGCTGGTTCTGCGCAAACGCAGTGCTGCTGAAAGCCATACCGAGCAGGAATGCCGCCGACACGGCGGCGCGGGCAAGCCAGCCGGCTGATCGACGGGGGCGTCCGCCTGCGTCGCGATGCAATCGCCCATTCTTTGGGGTGTCCATTTGCGTCCTCGCTCGCTGGACCCGGAGGTCGGTTGATCCGCTTCTACGCTCAGGCTTTCTCGTCGAGATCAGAGCACTGCAGTGTTGTGCATGGCAACATGATCATTTTCCATATGGGCTGAAATGTCCATCCTGTGGCTGCCTCGCCACTGGGCTAGGGCTAGTCGCGATTTAAAGGCCGCGCGCCTTTCGTTCGGGCGTTTCGTCGCTGCCATCCCGGCGCCGCTCGGCATCGGCACCAAGGTCTCCGGTCAGCCGGGATCGCGTTACGAGCCGCAGGCAGCCTGACAGGCTCTCGGAATGGTCAGCGCAAGTGCGGTGACGTGTGACCTGTTCACCAAATCCGATCCGACATCCATCCTTACACGGGCTGAGACCGGGGCTGTAGGGCCGCAGGAAGAGCAGCCATGCACCTCTGGCTCGTATGATCTTTTCGGCGGCAAGCCTCTTGTCGGCAGCAAGATTGTCGAGGATGACCACATCGCCCTTTGCCAGCGTTGCCTTCCGCGACCGTTTGTTTTCCGTTGAACGCTGCCAACCCCATGGCCGCGGTTGCGCCGACCCAACCTCTGCGGTGAGCGCTGCCATTCAGCCTGTCTTCAGGTCTTCTCTGCCTGCCTCTAATTCGCCCCGATCTTGACAGAGCAGTGCTGCCATCCGTTTTTGACATTCGCGGACTCTTGTCGAATCGGCGCAACGCTTGCCAGTATCCGCCGGCAGACCTACCAGGTACTGGATATAGTCGTGGTGGACGATGGGTCGACGGACGGATTGGCGTCGATTGTGACGGCTCACGCCGAGGGAGATCAACGCATCTTGTCCTATCTTCGAACTGGGCGCGGGTAAGACGGCGTGGCGCACAGTCCCTTGGTTTCAATCGTGGTTCCTGCGCACAACGCGGAGGCGACGCTAGCGCGCGCACTCGATTGCCTTCTCGATCAGGAAATAGTGGATTGGGAGGCGGTCATCGTCGACGACGCCTCCACGGACCGCACCCCCGCGATCATCGCCGGTTATGTGGAGCACGACGCCCGATTTCGGACGTTGAGGTCTTCCACTTCTAGCGCCGCCGGTGCGCGAAATAGCGGGATTTCCACAGCGCGCGGCCATTGGCTCATGTTTCTGGACGCGGACGATTGGGTGGATGCCAGCTTCCTTGCGAAAATGCTCGCCGCGCTGAAGGCCGCTCCCGATGCAGTGGCCGCCTATTGCGGCTCTCGGCGCGTGATGCCCGATGGCGAACTCACCCCGTCGAGCATCTCAACGGAGGTTGCGATCCAGCCCTTCGAAACATTCGCCCGCCAGTGTGCCATTCGCACTCATGCGCTGCTGGTCGACCGCGAGGCAATTGTCGGGTTGGGCGGTTTCGATGTGTCGCTGCGCACCTGCGAGAACTGGGATCTGTGGCAGCGCCTCGCACACTTGGGCAAACGTTGGGTGATGGTCGACGAGCCGCTCGCTTTCTATCGGGTCAGCCCCAACTCGCTCTCCCGCAATTCGACGCAGATGCTGGCAGATGCGGAAATCGTGATCGCCCGCGGCTTTTCTGCTGATCCCAGGGTTAGCCACCCAGCATCGGGACAGGCCAATGGAGCGATTTCGGCGAATGGCGGCACCGCTTCCGAAGCACTGGCGTGGTTCGCATTGTGGAACGCCGCGTCGGATTGCGGCCGCGGCTCGCGCTCGATCGACCCGCAGGCCCTGCGCGCGCTCCCGGCAGGACGCAAATGGGCGCGTGAGATCGCTGAGGTGGCCATCGACGGCCTTATGGTCGGAAGCCTGTCGGTGCCGGCGCAATTGGCTGCCAGGTGGGGCAGGTTCGGCGGCCCCCTCACCGAGTTGATCATCGAACTCGGCAAGGTCTGGGACAATCCCGCGGCTGGTCGCCGCGTCCAGTATCAGCTTGAGCAAATGCTTCTCGATGCCGACGATCTTGCCGCGCCGCGCAGGCTGGCGCGGACACTCGGAATTCGCGTCGACGTTCGCAATCCGAACGCGATCGAACTCCCGGAAGGCATCGATCGAATCTATGCCTATCTGATGATGGACGGCCAGATCGAGGCTGTCGTGCAGTTTGGCGTGCTCGGGACAGTGACAAGGGATCATTGGATTGAGTTGATCCAGAATGTCGTGCCCGCTGAGCGGCTTGCAGACAGTACGGCAAGGCTTGCAGGACGATCAACTGTGCCGCAAGAGGGCGCTGGTGCCGACACGTCGAACACGTTTGCAGCGGAGGCATTGTTGTTCACAGCCGAACGCCGGTCAGATCCGGACAGTCACTTCGGCAAACTCGCTCAATTGACCGCTGAAGCGCGGGAGCTGGTTCGGTCGAGCGCCGAACCAGAACAGCCTCCTGCAGTGCCGCGCCGAGCACGAGCCGCGGACACGAATGATCGCACGGCGTTCTGGAACAGCTATTTCGCGACCGAGGATCCGTGGAACTACGGCTCGCTCTATGAGCAGGAAAAATATCAGCGGCAGCTCGAAATCCTACCTGCCGGTCCCATCGGACGGGTGCTTGAGCTGGCCTGCGCGGAGGGCCACTTCACGCGGCAGCTGGCGCCGCGCGTAAGCCATCTGACTGCAACCGACATCTCCGCCATAGCCATCGAGCGGGCCCGTGCGCGATGCGGCGATCAGCCTAACATAGAATTTGGCGTACTGGATTTCGCTGCGGACATGCTGCCGGGTGAGATGGATCTGATCGTCTGTTCGGAAGTGCTCTACTATCTGGATGATCTCGCCGATCTGCGGCGCATCACCAAAAAATTCACTGAGGCGTTGGCGCCTGGCGGCAGTTTCATCACCGCACACGCATTCGTGCTACGTGACAATGTTGAAAGGACGGGCTTCGACTGGAACACGTTCGGTGCCCAAGCGATCTCGGAGACGCTGGCGGCGACCGAAGGCCTCGTGCTCGAGCAATCGATCCAGACCGAGCTCTACCGCATAGACCGCTTCCGTCGCCTGTCTCCGGACGATTTGGTGACGGAACCGATGATCGATCATGCGCCAATCCGCGCGCAGATCGAAATCGGGGTCGCGCGAAATATCATCTGGGGCGGGGCGCGGGCTTTGCGCCGCGACGTCGCGCGTAACGAACAGCGGCAGCGTGTCCCTGTCCTCATGTATCACAGCGTCTCGGATGATGGTCCGGCCGCGCTCGCCCGTTTTCGGCTCACACCCGCGGGATTCGGCAGCCAGATGGCATGGCTGCGCGCCAATGGCTTTCACGCGATTAATTCAGAGCAGCTGGAAGGGTGCATCGCCAACCGTCAACCTTTCGTTGGCCGCCCCGTGCTCATCACCTTCGATGACGGCTTCCAGAACTTTGCCGACCATGCGTGGCCGACCTTGCGCGCGAACGACCTGACTGCGGAAGTGTTCCTGGTGACGGACCTAGTGGGTAAAGGTGCACAGTGGGACGCCCACAACGGTCCGCCGACGCAGCTTATGGACGCCGGGACGGTGCGACGCCTCGCCGGCGAAGGTGCTTTCTTCGGAAGCCACATGGCAACGCATCGCGCGATCGATGGTCTGTCGAGTTCTGACCTGGCCGCCGAGCTCCTGCGCTCTCGTATGTTCATCGAACGGTGGACCGGTCGGCCAACCACGGCGTTCACGGCACCCTTCTCTGTCACCGACCGACGGCTTGGGCGGCTGGCCAGGGAGTGCGGCTATCGGATTGGCTTCGGCGCCAGACACGGGCCGGCGGACCTCGATTGCGATCTCATCGACCTTCCGCGCATCGAGATTCGCGGGGATCGCTCGCTCGATGACTTTGTTGCCACTGTCGAGGCCGTGCTCAAGGAGCGGTGAACTTGTCTATTGGGCGACTTGCGACACGGCCGACATCAGCTCCTGCGGGCTTGGCGCCCCAAACATGTATCGCCCACCCTCTGGAACCTCCGTGAAGCTCCAGCGGACGATCCCCTGCCGGTCTAGCAGGAACTGACCGACCAGTTGTCCGTGTCCTGTTGCCATCATCTGCTCGTCGGCCTCGGTCAGTTCGTAAGGGTCCTTCTTGTCAAGGATTTCGCCGGCCGCAAAAGGATCCATTGGACCGGGTAACTCGCCTGGCATGTCGACCCGCATACCCTTTGCCGCTGCCATCGAGACCTTGTACGGCCAGTTTGTTTCGTCTTGGGTGAATTCGAGATTGGGCAGTCCAAAGGCACGATGTGAAGCGCGTTCAGGGTCGGAGGCCGCAAGCAGATTCGGCATCGGGTGGTAGCGGAAATAGAGACGCGCCCGCTCGATCGGCGTGTTGACCACCGTCAGGCTCTCCACGCCCTTTTCGCGCAACGCCGGATCAAGCCGCGCCTGGGCGGCGATATGGCGCCGGCAAAACGCACAATGCAGACCTCGAAACAGCCCGACCAGCACCGGCTTTTGACCGCGAAAGTCGTCAAGCGCGATCTTGCCTTCCTGGGTAATGGCGTCGAGTATCACGTTCGGTGCGCGGTCGCCCGGTTGAAGTGGTACCAAGTCACTAGGCGCGGACATTTCAACCTCCCACCCGGCTAATCGAGAAAAGGCAGCACCACAAGCGCTTCCGGGTCGAGCCCGTGCTGGGCGCATATACCCTGCGCCAAGGAAAAGTAACGTTCGGCCTCGGCCAGATTGTCGAGGTCGAGATTAAGCGTTGCAAGACCATCATAGCACGGAAACAGAAGTTGGGGTTCGCCCGTTTCGCGGGCTACGTCCAGTGCTTCGTGGAACAAGCCGACCGCCAGTTCCGGACGGCCATTGCATTGGTGGATCTGCCCAAGCACGATCAACGGCACCGGCAGGTGCTCGCGCTGGTCGAGCGCCCTGTCGATCTCGATGGCCTTCTCGGCAGCAGGGACGCCCTCCGTTGGGCAGCGATCCGTGAAAGTACAACAAGCGACCGCCAGATTGGCGAGGAGGCGCGCCTGGAAACCCAGATCACCAATATGGCGCGCCACTTCAAGACCGCGCCGGCAGACCTCCATCGCCTTTGCCGGATCGATGGTCGTGTAAAGCACGCCGAGATTGGTGTAGCCGCGGCAGGCCGCGCCGAGCAGACCGGCGGCTTCGGCCAATTCAATGCTACGCTCAACCTGACCCACGGCTTCACGGTTTCGCCCAAGGCGAGCCAGCGCGACAGCCTTGGTATTGAGGGCCTCGGCGGTCACAAGGGTGGCATCGCACCCTGCCTCGGAGGCACGCTCCGTCGACAGAGCGCCGACGCAATCCAGCGCCGCGTCCGCCCATTTTGCCGCGAGAGCGTGATCTCCGCTACGGAACGCCTGTCGGCCACGTTCTTGCCAGAGATGCGCCTGCTCGATCGGGGCATCCGCTCCATCGAGGAGCGCTGCCGCTTCAGCATAGCGGGATTCTGCATTGTCGCGCTTGCCGACGTCCCACAGCAGCCGACCGATCTTGCGCAAAACGCGCGCCGATGCGACCCGATCGGCTGACTCGCGGTATGCCTGCAACACCGTCTCGTAGTGCTGATGCGCGATCTCTCGGCGGCCTGCCGGGCCGCTCAAATCGGCAATGCGCTCTGCAATTGCCAGTTTGAGCGGTGTTTGCCCGGTCGCGCCCAACGCAGTCAGTGCCCGCTCGTAGAAACGAAGAGCGTCGTCGTTGGCGTAGATCATGCGAGCCCGATCGCCCGCCGCCTGCAGGTAGCGCGCGCCCTTCTCCCGCTCGGCGCTCTGTGCGAAATGATGACCGAGCACGGTCAAATCCTCGAGCCGTTCCGGTCTGTCGCCGCACAGCTGCTCCAAGGCAGCACCGACGCGCCCGTGGATGTCGGTCCGGCGTTGGAGGAGCAGATTCTGGTAGATCACGTCCTGCAGCAACGTTTGCGTAAAGCGGTAGCCTTGCGACGAGACCGAGCCTGATCCGGCAACTTCCTCGATGATTTCCGCATCGCAAAGCAGTTCGCAGCCGGCTTCCAGCCGGCCGGGGTCGGCTGTAACGGCTTTCAGAAGTGTGGCATCGAAGCGCGGGCCGATCACCGCGGCTTCCTGGGCCAACCGGCGCACCTCTTGGGGCAGCCGGTCGATGCGGGCAAGCAACATCGCCTGGATCGTGGCGGGGATGCCAGTTGCGGCTTCGCCCGCCACAGTCCGCCATCGCTGGCCCTCGCGCACCAGTACACCTCGATCGATAAGGCCGCGAACGATCTCCTCCAAAAAAAGCGGGTTGCCGCCCGCGCGCTCGAGGATCTGGTCGACAAGCCCTCCTGAGGAGTTTACCCAGCTCTCGCCAAAAAGCGCCGTCAACAGGCTGCGTCCGTCATCGCGGCTGAGCGGTGAAAGCCTGAGCGCTGTGTGACTGACCCGACTTGAGTCGAGCTGGCCGTGGTCCGGCTCCGGACGATGCGTGACCAGCAACATCAACCGCGTGCGCTCCAACCTGTCCATCACGAAACGCAGTGCCTCGAGCGACACGGCGTCGGCCCAATGCAGGTCTTCGACGACAATCAACAGCGGCGACAACGCAAGCCGCCGTTCGATGATTGTGCGGACTGCGTAGAGAATTTGCCGCCGCAGTTGCTCGGGCTCGACATGCTGCAAGGTGGCATCGGGGTCGCCAAGACCGAGCACATGGTAGAGCAAAGGCATCAGCCGCTTTGCCTCCTCGCCCTGCAGGCCGAGATCGGTCAACAAGCCTGCGAGCTTCCCTCGCATCTCGTCCCCATTGTCGTTCTGCATCATCCCGGCAGCGCTGCGCACCACCGCGCCCAAGGCGCCAAATGATCGTTCGCCCAGCGGTGAGCACGTGGCCTGCCGCACGGCGACGTTGCGAAAACGATCCTCGTCGCCGATGCGGGCGACGAACTCCTTCACCAGTCGCGATTTCCCGATACCAGCTTCTCCAACGAGGCGGACAAGTTGGGCCGAGCCGCCGCACGCCTGGTCAAGGCTCGCCAGCATTCTATGCAGCTCCGCATCACGACCTATCATCGGCGCGCTGAGGCCGAGCGCCTCGAGCCCACGTGCCGCACGCGGCGCCGCAAGCGGTGCATCCAGCCGATGAACGAGCACAGTGCCAGCCTTGCCGCGAAGCACGACATCACCCAGCGGTTCGTAAGAGAAGGCATGCCGGGTCAGCCTGTGGGTGAGCTCACCCACCAGCACTTCACCCGGCGCGGCCAGCGATTGCAGGCGTTGCGCCGTATTCACCGTGTCGCCGGTCACTGAATAGGATTTGGCGGTGCCGATGCCCAATCCGCCGGTGACGACCGGACCGGTGTTGATGCCGATGTGGAGCAACAGAGGCGTGCCGGAGTGGGGGGCGTTTTCGCCGAGCCGCGCCGTCCGGGCGATCATGTCGAGAGCGGCGCGAAGCGCACGTTCCGGATCGTCCTCATGCGCGACCGGCGCACCGAACAGAGCGAGCAGTGCATCGCCGATGAATTTGTCGACGAAACCACCAAAGTTTCGCACGGCCGCCGTCAATTCCTTGAACAGGTCGTTCTGCAGCGCTTGCATGACCTCGGGGTCGAGCTGCTCGCTGAGTGTCGTGAAGCCGCAAAGGTCGGCGAACAGGACCGTCACCGTCCGGCGATCGGCGTCCGAGACGGGATACGGTCCATCTTCGCTCTCAATGTTCGCAAGCAGCGACGGCGTTCGAGAAGGCGGCACGATGGTCCGGCTTGGTGTCGGAGCAGGCCGTTCGACAGCTTTTGCAGCCCCACCGACGCTTGCCCCGCATTTCGGACAGAACTCGAAATCAGGTGCGCAGGGGTAGCCGCAATTGGCGCATGGCACGGGCTGGCGCTTGCCGCACCTCGGACAGAAAGCGTATCCGCTCTCAACCTTGAAACCGCAGCCCGAGCAGTCCATCGCCAAGACCTCACTAGCTGCCGTGACGCGTGATCTCGCTACGCACGTCACGGCCAAGGTATTCACAAGGATGAACCGTTAGCCGTCGACCGGCAAGCGGCAGCGCAAATCGGCATCGAGCGATCCGTGGTCCGTGGCAGGGCGCTGCCGATTCGGGCGGCTGCGTCCTTTGCGAAAGTTCCCTCTTACCCCCCGTCTTCCTGCTATTATGGGGACGAGGAGACGGACCGATGAGCGAGAATCGCAAGCTGGCCGCAATCCTGGCTGCGGATGTCGTCGGATACAGCCGGCTCGCGAGCGCGGACGAAGATCGTACCTTGGCGAGGTTGCGGGCCCTGCGCAGCGACCTGATCGATCCGATCATCGCCGTGCACAATGGGCGGGTGATCAAGCGCACCGGGGATGGGGCGCTGGTTGAGTTCCGCAGCGTGGTGGATGCCGTGCGCTGCGCCGTCGAGGTCCAGAACGGCATGGTGGAGCGCAATGCCGGCGTACCGCAGGACCGCCGCATCGAGTTCAGGATCGGTATCCATCTGGGGGATGTCGTTGAAGAAAGCGACGGCGACCTGATGGGCGACGGCGTCAACATCGCTTCGCGTTTGGAGGGCGTCGCGGCGCCCGGCGCCATCTGCCTGTCCGAGGATGCCTATCGCCAGGTCAAGGCGAGGCTCGACCTCTCGGTCAGCGATCTCGGCAGCACGCAGCTCAAGAACATCGCCGAGCCGATCAGGGTCTATTCGCTGCAAGTCGGCAGTGCCGGGACCAAGGCGGCCGCGACCTCGGAAACCGCGGGCCGGCCGGCGACGGCAGCGCCGCCGAAGCTGTCGATCGCCGTGCTGCCATTCGCCAACATGAGCGGTGACGCCGAACAGGACTACTTCGCCGACGGCATCTCCGAGGACATCATCACCGCGCTGTCCAAACTGTCGCAGCTCTTCGTCATCGCGCGCAATTCCTCGTTCACCTTCAAGGGCCAGAACGTCCAGGTGCAGGAGGTGGGCACGAAGCTCGGCGTGCGGCATGTACTTGAGGGCAGCGTACGCAAGTCGGGGAACAGGGTGCGCATCACCGCGCAGCTGATCGATGCAATTTCGGGCGGCCATCTTTGGGCGGAGCGGTTCGATCGCGAGTTGACCGACATATTCGCCGTGCAGGACGACGTGACACAGCAGATCGTCGGTGCGCTGGCGCTCAATCTGACCGAGGGTGACCGTCAGCGGCTGGCGCCCGAGCACCCGCGCAACGCGGAGGCGTATGACTGTTTCCTGCGGGGCCGGGAGTTGTGGCACCGGCTGACGAAGGAGACCAACGTCGCAGCCCGCGACGTCTTGCAACGTGCCATCGACCTGGACCCGAACTTTGCCTCTGCCCACGCTTTCCTCGCCCTCACGTACGTACTCGATTACCTGAACAGGTGGAGTGCCTCGCCGCCGGAATCGATGGCGCAAGCGGAAGAGGTCGCAACGCGAGCGGTAGCGCTGGATGACAGTGATCCCTGGGCGCACTGGGCGCTGGCTATAGCCAAGCTGTACACACGACGGCACGATGGGGCCATCGACGAGGCCGAGCGCGCGATCGTCCTCAATCCGAACTTCGCGGAAGGGCACGTCATCCTCGGCGAGGCGCTGTACTATTCGGGCAGGCCCGAGGAGGCACTCGAGAGTTTCGCCCGGGCGAAGACCTTGAATCCATACTTTCCAGATGTGCTTCTGCATTTCCAGGCTTTGGCGGCGTTCCAACTGGGAAGGTACGAAGAGGCCGTTGACCTCTTGCTGCAACGGCTGGCTCGCAACGCCGTCACGGACGTCTCGCGCGCGCTTCTGGCCGCCTGCTACGGCCATCTCGGCCGTTTCGCCGAGGCCCGCGCGGCATGGCAGGAGGTGCTTCGCCTCAATCCCGACTATTCGCTGGAATACCGTCGCAAGGTCTTGCCCTACAAGAACCCTGCCGATTTCGAACTCGTGGTGGACGGGCTCCGCAAGGCCGGTGTCGTGCAATGAAGGCCATGTCAGGTCGCCTTGATCCCCTCCTGGCCGATCTTGCGCCATCGGGCGTTTTCGCGAACCAGTTTCAGGTCGTCGGTCGTCTCGGCAAATGTCCGCAATCGGTATTGCCGGAGCAGGTCTGGGAAGAGCGCTCCTTCCGGCAGGCCTGCAAGCTGCTCGCGGACCGAGATCTTTTCATCGATGACGCGCATGCCCCAGGCATTTTCCCGAACCTGCAGCTCCGCAGCCAGATCGCGCTCTTCCGGCGCGTTTTCGTCTAGCGCAGCCAGCAGGATCGAGTGGAAAAGCGCTACATAGCCAATCTGCCTCAGGCCGCCCGCAACCCGCACGCGCGGCAATATGGCAAGGACGAGGAACGTCAGGAACAAGTTCGGCAGCAGCACGCCGTCCAGCAGCGCCTGCTTGAGATGCGACCGCTCGAACGGGACGGAAAAACCATGCGGCCTGTCAGGCTCGATCAGGTGCCCGTTATCGAGGACGAGCTTGCGCACGCGCTCCTCGCGGATGCCCCAGAAATAGGCCGTGGTATTGGGCAGGAATCGGCCAAATGGGCTCGATGCGGCGTCTTGCAAGGCATGTTCGAGACGCTGGCGTCTTGCGGGCTCAATAAGCAGCCTGGAAAGAAGGCTGCCGTCATATTCCAGATGCCGCGCCACGGCAGAAGCGGCGAGCCGATCATCGATGAAAACCGGCAGGGCCATGCCGGAACGATCCCAATCAGCGACCAGGTCCTCGTTGAGGGCTGTCAGCGCATCGGCGGCGGTTCCAAACACCTTGTCCTGGCTGGCAAGCAGCGTGCCCAGCCAGCGGCTGGCATCCGTTTCGTCGCCCACCGCTTGGAGCGCGCGCTTGTTGAGGGTGACGGGACCGGCCACGCAGGCGCTTTTGCGGCAGAGCTTGTGGCGCCCCATGCCGAACAGGTTGACCTTGTCGTCGCCCACATCGAGCCATCCCGGCCCCTCCCGGCCAATTGTCTCCATGGTCATCGTCGTTCCCATGAAGCCGAAGAAGGCCGACAGCCCGTTTTCGACCGCGCCCAGCCAAGCGAGTAGGAGGGCATCGAAGGTGATCCGGTCCATCAGTAGCAGGCAGTGCAGGCCGGACTGAATCACTGGTCTGTGCTCGAACTCTTCGAGGGCCTTGCCGATCTCTTCAGGCTGCATGATCGCGCCAAGGCGCTGATGCAGGACTTCGCGTAGGATCGAGCGGGCAGCGATCGCCGGGCCCGATGCAGGCCTTGCCACCGGCCGCCACAGATGGCGGGCGTAGTCGGAAACCGGTGCATTCCAGTTCTGCTCGATGTCACGCACGACTTCCGGGCAGAGCAGCGACAGCACAGCCAGAATTTCCGCCGGAGGCGTAGGGGTTGGGTCAGAGACGGCGGTCATTGGTCCCGTCTAGCCGCTTGCGGTGCAAACGCCAAGGGAGACCAGACTTGCTGGATGCGGCCAAACAGCGGATCTCAGAACCGCAGGCGGGCCATGCTCAGGAGGTCGTGGTACTGCCCGTCGGTAAATCCGGCCTTCACATGCCGGCCTTCGACCTCGAAGCCATGGCTTGTGTAGAGACGGATGGCCGGTTCGTTGTCGGCATAGGCGGTCAATTCGACCCGCTTCAGGGCGCGCCAGTTGTCGGCCACGTCAAGCAGCGCGCCAAGTATGGCGGAGCCGATGCCCTTGCCGACAAAGGCATCGTCAAGGCCGATATTGATCTCGCCGATATGCGAACGGCGCGGCGAACCCTGCACGACCAGGCTGCCATGGCCGACGACCTTGCCGTCCAACTCGGCAACGATCCAGGTGGTTTCCTGGCCGGACTTGGCAATGCGCCGCTCGACCTCCTCCACCCTTTCAAAAGGCATTCTGAGCGTGCCCCAGCGGAAGCCCGGCATGTTGAAGATAGCGCAAAGCGCCTCCGCATCGCTTGGCCGGACGGACCGGATCTGCGGCTGGATTTTCTCGGGGGATGGCGAGGTGGTGCTGGTCATAGCGTTCCGGTGAAGGCGATCGGTCCCACGATGCACCGGACCTCAGCTGAAAATCCAGCCGTCTCTGCACCCTATGATGCCAATTGCAAGCTAAAATGCCGAGAGGCGGCGTAGAGTTTGAAGATGCCGCTGATGCCGATCCAGCCGAAAAGGGCGAGCCAGCACAGTGTCCCGGTCGCCGTCCAGTCGATCCGGTGCACCGCGGCGTCGGTGATGACGAGGCCAAGGATGGCAAGCAGGCCAACCAGAAACTGCGCCAGGCCGAGCACCAGCAGTTCCTCGCGCGGCGCGTTTTTCCAGATGAGATATACGCCGCCAGCGCCGGCGAGGAAGATGGCGCTGTAGACCTGGGCGTGGAAGGGATCGACCGGCCATGGCCAGGTGCTGCTGACCATCAGGGGAAATATCAGCATGCCGAGGCCATAGAGCCCAAGGATCGCCGTTTCCGCCAACATGTAGCCGCGCCATGCGGGATTCAGGGTTACGCCTTTTGCCGAAGGACGGGCCCTGGCCCGCCACAGGAACAGCCCGGATACCGCGGCCGAGGCAAGATAGACCAGGAACCAGAGCCAGGTCGCTTTTCGCTCGAAGTTGAAATAGCCGAGATTGGTCAACGAAACCGCCGACACGATGACGGTGAATATGAAGGCCATGACGAGCACCAGCCTGCCGGGCGACCAGCGATTCCAGAACAAGAGCGCCGCCATCACGACCATTTCGGCGGTGTAGAAGCCGCCGAGGAAGCGGGCACTGAATGGCGTAACGGGCCAGGGCCAGCGCGGCTTGACCAGTGCCGGCGCGAAAAACAGGCCGGCGCCCACGATCAGGACGATGATGACCCCAGCGGAGAAAATGCGCAGGGCTGCTGGAAATGGTGGGTTGTCGTATGTCGGCACGGGAGAAAGCCCCAAGGCTGAATGCCCCATGCACCATCATAGTGCCGCTTGCGGCCGGTGAAAATCCGCCGAATGGAACTGAACTGTCACCAGGCTTATCTATTCGAATGGCCGTACGGTCCGTTTCGAAGTAAAATGCAGCACCCGGACCAAGAAGCGGTCCGGTCAACACGCCTCGGGAGGCGCATTTTCCGGAGCCTGCAGGATGAACGAAGCTCAGGATCTGTTCTCGCTTCTGCGGCAATCGACCGATGTCGATTCACAGGCAATCGACGCGATCAAGCGAACCATCGCGGAGGGCGAAGACCGCGAACTTTGCCGCATCAATGCGCCGGCCTTCGCCAGCAAGCATGGCCTCGACGAGGAACGCACCATAAGCGCCTTTCTCCATGCGGCGCGGGTGGGCATCTTCGACATTTCCTGGAATGTTCTGTGCCCCGGCTGCGGCGGCGTGCTTGACACCAACGCCACGCTGAAAACCCTGCAGAAGGACGAATACACCTGCGCGCTGTGCGCCGAGGGCTATTCGCCGACCCTCGACGAGATGGTCGAGGTGACATTCACCGTCAGTCCCCGCATGCGCAGAATTGCCGCCCACAATCCACATGAACTGCCGTTGATGGAATATTTCCGCCAGATCTATTGGGCGTCCGGCGTCGATCTGCCGGATGAGGATTTCGTGAAAAAGATGGAAGCGTTCTCGCTGGCGGATATCGAGCTTGCGCCCGGTGAAAAGGCGGTTCTGCCCATACAGCTTCCGTCCGAATTCATCATCGTCTTTGAGCCGGTCACCCATTCAGCGCAGTTCATCGACGTGAAGGGCGAACCAACAAAGGAGCGCCGAAGCCTGTCTTTGGTCTTCGACCGCGACCATGTCCAGAACCAGACGCTGGAGATGCAACCCGGCCCGTTGCGCATTTCGCTGGAAAACAGGACCGACACCCGCGTGCTTCCGGCAGTCTTCATCGCCGGCCAGGCATTGCATGATATCCTGGGCAAACGCCGGCCCTTCCTCACCGCCAAGCGCCTGCTCACCAACCAGACGTTCCGCGATCTCTATCGCACGGATACGCTCGACATCAACCAGCGCCTGAAGATCACCAGCCTGACCTTCCTGTTTACCGACCTGCGCGGATCGACCGCGCTTTACGAGCGGGTGGGCGACCTTTCGGCCTTCGACCTCGTACGCGCGCATTTCCAGGTTCTGCACGAGATCGTCGCGGCGGAGGCAGGCGCGGTGGTGAAGACGATCGGTGATGCGGTGATGGCGACCTTCGCGACGCCTGATCGCGCGATTGCTGCCGCCCTCAGGATGCGCGATGCCATGCGTGCGCTCAACGACAAGAGCGGGCGCGAGGATCTGCTGCTCAAGATCGGAGTCCATGCCGGCCCCTGCATCGCCGTGTCGATGAACGAGCGACAGGACTATTTCGGCCAGACGGTCAACATTGCTTCGCGGGTCCAGAACCTTGCAAACGCACAGGCGATCTTCGCCACTCGTGCGGTGGTCGACGATAATCTCACCGCCGATCTGTTGCACAGGAACGCGCTGACGCCCGTGCCCCATGAGGTTTCGCTGCGCGGCATTGAGCGCGAGATAGCAGTCTACACGATCCCCTGAAGACTTGGCCCTTGAAGTTTTGGGTCGTCTCAGCCCCTCACACGCGCCTGCAGATAAAGTAACGATCGGCGGGCACCGAAGGCGGCGTCGGGAGGCGTTGCAACTGCGGGTGATCGAGCGGCGTGCCGCTGACCGCGATGCCGCCGACGCGAAGCAGGCGCGCGGTCAGATCGGGAAGCCAGGTAGAGGTCACTGCATCGCAATCTTCATAGCCGGTGCCGATGTCGGCATGAACAAGAGCAGCGTCGATGCCAATGAACCTGCTCGCCGTCTCGCGTATTTCGCCGAGCACGAGGTTTTCAGCTTCGGGAATTGAGCTGGAATGTGCGGCAAGTGCGCGGTCGAACGCCACGATACGGCGTCCGGGCAGGCGCTCGCGCAGATGGTGGAACGTCCGGCCATTGCCGAGGCCGAGCTCGAGCACGGGGCCCTCAATGTTCGCCACCTCCGCGCAAACTAGATCGAGAATATCGCGCTGTGCGGTCATCCTGCGGATGAAACTCTCGAGGCGACTCATATGCGTTTGTGTGTCCTGAACCAGCCCAAGAGATCTGCAATGCCCGCGACGAGAACGGATCGCGGGTGGAACCCGAGGGCGACGTGTTAACCCCGATCAAGCCTCGCCGCATATAGAGGCGAACGATGAACACCGCAATAACCGAACAGGCTGCCGACAAGGGTCATACCGGGTGGAGTCGGCGGCCCGGCGCGCGGCGGCATAGCGAAGTCACTTGTAGGGGTCTGCGGCGTCCCGCAAGCCGTCGCCGAGGAAGTTGAACGCCATGATGACGAGAATGACGGGGAGCATCGGCAGAAGCAGCCATGGATAGAAAGCGATGACGCTGACGCTGCGTGCCTCGGTGAGCAGGATGCCCCAGCTGGTTGTCGGCGCCCTCAGGCCGAGCCCGAGGAAGCTCAGCGCCGTCTCGCCCAGGATCATGCCGGGTATGGCGATCGTCGCGGTCGCGATCAGATGCGACATGAAGCCGGGAATGAGGTGCCGCCCGATGATGCGGCTGCTGCTGGCGCCCATCAATTGCGCGGCCAGAACGTAATCCTCCTCGCGCAAAGCTAGAAGCTTTGAACGCACGGCCCGCGCCAGTCCGGTCCAGTGGAGCAGCCCGAGGATGACGGTGATGCCGAAATAGATCAGGATCGGACTCCAGGTTATCGGCATGATCGCCGCCAGAGCCAGCCATAGCGGAATGCTGGGGATCGATTGCAGAACTTCGATTATTCGTTGAACGATCAGGTCGAAGATACCGCCGTGATAGCCGGCCAGTCCGCCGATGACAATGCCGAGCAGGAAGCTGAAACTGATGCCGACGAGGCCGATTGTCAGTGAAATGCGTGCGCCAAAGATGATGCGCGAGAGCACATCGCGCCCCAGCCTGTCAGTGCCGGCCAGAAAGAGCTGGCCGTTTTCGGCAGGGCAGAAAAGATGCCTGTTACCTTCGATAAGCCCCCAGAACCGGTAAGTGTCGCCCTTGCAGAAGAAACGAATCCGCTGAACATCATCCTGATTCTCGATGTAGTTCCGCTTGAGCGTGTCCATATCCAGCGTCATCTGGCGGCCATAGACGAACGGCCCGACGAACTGGCCGTTGTGGAACAGGCGCACCCGCTGCGGCGGCGAATAGATGTAGTCCATGTTGCGCGTGTGCAGATTGTAGGGCGCTAGGAACTCGCAGATCAGTATCCCGAAATAAAGCGCTGCCAGGAATATGCCGGATACCACGGCAAGCCGGTGCCTTCGGAATTTCCACCACATCAGCCGCAACTGCGACGCCTGGAAGACCTTCGATTGCTCCGGCGTCATCGCCTCGACCGACTGCAGGTCAAAGGGCGCGATGGAAACGTAGTGTTGCAGTGGAGCACCCGGAGCGGGCAGCGGCGAAGGCGTGTTCATTTGGTGCTGCCGCCCTGCAAACGAATTCGTGGATCAAGCAGCGCCAGCGCCAGGTCGGAGATCAGGACACCGATGACCGTCAGGAAGGCGAGGAACATTAGGAACGACCCTGCCAGATACATGTCCTGGCTTTGCAGTGCCCTGATCAGCATCGGCCCGGTCGTTTCCAAAGACAGCACGATCGCCGTGATTTCGGCGCCGGAGATGATGGCCGGCAGGATGGAGCCGATGTCGGAAATGAAGAAATTGAGCGCCATGCGCAGCGGATATTTGACCAGCGTCTTGAAGGGATGAAGGCCTTTGGCGCGCGCGGTCACGACGTATTGCTTGTGTAGCTCATCGAGCAGATTGGCGCGCAGCCGCCGGATCATGCTTGCCGTCCCTCCGGCGCCGATGATCAAGACCGGGATCCAGAGATGGGCGAGGATCGACTTTGCCTTGGCCCAGCTCATCGGCTCGCCGAGATATTGCGGGTCCATGAGATGGCCGATGGACGTGCCGAACCAGATATTGGCGAAATACATCAGGATCAGCGCCAGCATGAAGTTCGGAATGGCAAGGCCGAGAAGGCCGAAGAAAGTCAGGCCGTAGTCGCCCCAGCTGTATTGATGCGTGGCGGAGTACATGCCGATCGGAAAGGCGATGAGCCAGGTGAAGATGATCGTGACGAAGGAAACCAGCACGGTCAGCCACATTCGGTCCCCGACGACGTCGCGAACCGGCAGCTGATATTCGAAGGAATAGCCGAAATCGCCGTGCAGCATCCCGCCGACCCAGTAGAAGTAGCGAATGATCGGCGGCTTGTCGAAACCATATTCCTTGCGCATCATCTCGATGCGATCCGAATCCACCGCCTCGCCCTGAGCCCGAAGCTCGGCGACATAGCTGTCGAAATAGTCGCCCGGGGGAAGTTCGATGATCGTGAACACCAGCGCCGATATGATCAGCAGCGTTGGAACCATCACGGCTATGCGCCAGACAATATATCGAAACACGCTCAGGTCTCTCCAAGCCAGAATGTATCCGGCATGTAGACACCGAAATAGGCGGTCGGGTCGTAGCCGTAGAGCGCCTTGTCAGGCAGATTGCGCAGTCGCGAGGACGCCAGAACCGGCTGAAGCGTTCCGTTCACCGTGCCGATCGAAAACACCTGATCGGTGTAGATCGACAGCATTGAATTCCAGATTTCGGCACGCTCCGTGGCTTCGGTCGATGCGTTCCAGCGCTTGAGCAAAGCCACCAACTCGACCACAGGCGGAAGATCGGGCGCCTCACCGAGCGTGCCGTGAGACAAGTAGTGAGCACCCCAGAGCGGCCATTGCAGCTGGTCGTCGATGGTGGGGGCCAACTGGTACGGGTTCATGTCGGCGGTCGGCACGCCATTGTCGATGCCCGACCACATCGACATCATGATCTGGCCACCAAGCGCGCGGCTGCGGAAGATGTCGCGCTGCGAAGTCCGGATGAACAGGGCAATGCCGATCTTGCGCCAGTGATCGGTGATGAGTTCGAGCGCGTCGGTTTCCAACGTGCTCTCGCCGGCCGTTTCCACGATGACCTGCGCCGGGCGTCCGTCGGGAAGTATCCGCAGGCCGTCATCGCCACGCGTCTGAAGCCCGACCTCGTCGAGCAGGGCATTGGCCTGGTCGGGATCATGGGCGACCCAGGCTTTCGCGAATTCCGGCCGGTAGAGCGGGCTCTCCGGCAGGACTGTATCGGCACTTTCCTGCGCCAATCCGTAGAACACAGCCAAATTGATCTCGCGCCTGTCCACAGCGAGCGAAAGTGCGCGGCGCACGCGCACGTCACGAAAAAGGCCCCGCCACACCTGGTCGGCACAATTCAGATTGGGCAGCAGCGCCAGCCGCGAACCCTGTGTGCGTTTCCAGAGATGCAACTTCACCGGGTAGCGCTTCTCCGCATCCTTCAGGAAGGAGTAGTCGGAGAAGTCAATTCCCATGCCTTGCAGGTCGCTCTCGCCCGCACCGGTCTTGGCGGAAATGATCGCCGACGAACTGACATCCATGACAACCCGGTCAATATAGGGCAGTTGCCGGCCATTCTCGTCTATTCGATGAAAGAACGGGTTCCGCTCGAAAATGAACTGCTCAGCCGGCGGCTTGGTCCGGTTCTGCCAGGGATCGAGTGTCGGCAGATCCGGGTTCTCCGGGCGATACTGCCGCGACATGCGGATATGCAGAAGCGTCCATTTGTGGACCCGGTTCTCCGTCATCAGGCCGGAGAGCCGGAATGGATCCTGGTATTTCTTGTGGAACTGCTTGAGATAGGCGGCCGGCAGAACAAGCGATAGCGGCGATGCAGCAGCGAGCTTGGGCAGGAAGTCGGGATTGGGCGCATCCCAACTATAGCGGACCGTCGACGGATCGACGATGTCGAAGCGTGGGGGCTTGCCGTCCGCCAGCAGGGCCGGGGCGAGCCCGCCTTGCGAAAGCTCATCGTTCAGCCAGACATCTTCCCAGCAATAGCGAAAATCCTCCGGCGTCAGCAGGCTGCCGTCAGACCATTTATGTCCTTCCCGTATCTTGAACGTGAAGACGCGATCATCCGCTACGTCGAAACTTTCGAGAATGTCGGGTTGCATGTTAAGCTTTTCGTCATAGCCGACCAGGCGAGCATACCCATAGATCGTCATCATCCGGATATCTTTCTGGCTGCCGATGATCATGCGCAGCGTGCCGCCATACTGGCCGGGCTGCCGGCCCATCGCAGCGAGATTCAACGCGCGCGGGCTCTTGGGCAGGCGTTCGGCGAGTGCCGGCAGCGCCCTGGCCTTCAACTGCGGCTGAAGAAATTCCGGCTCCAGATCGCCGGCGCGCGACGTGCCCGGCAGAAATGCCGAAGCCATGAGCCCAAGGACGGTGCGCCGGCTGATCAATGGCGTAGCTCGCTGACATCGGCCGAACGTCGGGCCAGCACGACGTGGCCGCCGCCGAGATCGAGCGGCGACAGCATATCCTCGTCGCCTTCGTCGCGGAATTGCGGTCCCCATGCGCTGGCGTCGGAAGCGCCGCTGAGCTTCAGCGTCTTGAAATCCATCGGCCTGTCGAGATCGGGGAAAGGTACCGCGGCGACCAGTGAGCGCGTGTAGGGGTGGATCGGTCTCCTAAGCAGAATTTCGCGCGGCGCAAGCTCGACGATACGCCCGCCGCACATCACCGCGATGCGGTCTGCCATGTAGTCCACCACCGCCAGGTTGTGGGATATGAACAGGTAGGTCAGGCCCAGTTCCTTCTGCAGGTCCTTCAGAAGGTTCAGTATCTGCGCCTGGACAGAGACATCGAGCGCCGAAACCGGCTCGTCGCAGATCAGGAGTTCAGGCCCCAGCGCCAGTGCGCGCGCGATGCCGATACGCTGACGCTGCCCGCCGGAGAAACTGTGCGGATAGCGCTTGATGAAGCGCGGATCGAGCCCGATTGCCTGCATCAGGCTCTTGACAGTGGCGAGTCGGGACGCGGCATTGCCACGTTGATGGATTTCCAGCGGCTCGCTCAAGATGTTCTCCACCGTCATGCGAGGTGAAAGCGACGAAACCGGATCCTGGAAGACCATCTGGATTTTCGCGCGCAGCGTGCGCAAGGCGTCTCCCTCGGCCTCCAAGACGTCGATCGGTCGATCGCGGCCGTTGAAGATCACAGAGCCGCCGCTAGGGGTGACAGCCCGCATCAGGATCTTGCTGACGGTGGTTTTGCCGGAGCCGCTTTCGCCGACCAGACCCAGGCACTCACCCCGCCTGATATCGAAGCTCACGCCGTCCACGGCGCGAACAGAGGTTTGATGACCCCCGCCGAACCATCCGGACTTGCGGATGGTGAAGGTCTTTTCCAAATCCCTGACCGAAAGCAGGATGTCATCCGGCCCCTTCGATGTCGGCGCCGTCTGCTTGCCGAGCAGGTTCGCGACATTCACCGGCACCTCGCGGAGCGCCTTTAGCCTTTCACCAGGCTTCAGGTCGAAATGCGGAACGGCTGCCATCAGGCCCTTCAGGTAAGGGTGGCCTGGCCGGCGGAATATCGCCTCAACAGGTCCGGCTTCCATGATCTCGCCGTGGTAGATGACCACCACCTCGTCGGCGACATTGGCGACAACGCCAAGGTCGTGCGTGATCAGCAGCATCGCCATGTTCAGCTTGGTCTGAAGCCCGCGCAGCAATTGCAGGATTTGCGCCTGGATGGTGACGTCCAACGCCGTCGTCGGCTCGTCGGCGATCAACAGCGCGGGCCGGCAGATAAGCGCCATGGCGATCATGGCGCGTTGACGCAATCCTCCCGAAAGTTCAAAGGGATACATGTCATAGGCGCGCTTGGGATTGGGAAAGCCGACAAGGCTGAGCATTTCCTCGGTCCGCGCCTTGCGCTCCGCCCGAGCCATGGGCGTATGAATCTGCAGGGATTCGCTCACCTGGTTGCCGATCGTGTGCAGCGGCGACAGCGATGTCATCGGCTCTTGAAAGATCTTGCCGATGCGGCTGCCTCTCAACGCCCGGATTTCGGGTCCGTCACGCGGCATCTGCAGGATATCCTGCGTCGTGCCGGGCTTTTCAGGATCGGAAAACAGGATACGGCCGCGAACATGGGCTGTCCTCGGCAAAATCCCCATCACTGCCTGGCTGAGAACCGATTTTCCCGAACCGGACTCGCCCACAAGTGCGGTAACCTTGCCGGGCAGGACGCGAAGATTTGCACGCCTGACGGCATGCAACGGTCCCCCGATAATGGCAAATGAGATGCCAACATCTTCGATCCGCAGCAGATCAACACCCGAATTCATTCTCACACCAGCCCCACTCTGGCGACCTGCCAGGCGGCAGACCCAGAAGGCAAGACTAGCGCATTGCCAGCCTAGAGCAACTTGGATTCGAAACGGTCGCCAGTTCCCTGGCGGAGCCCGGTGACCGGACTGCATACCAATGGCCTTCGGATCAGATCGTGGCGGTTACTGGAGCTTCCTCCGGTCGCCCGCCGACAGCCGCGCGGCATCGCGATGAAGCAGCATGACCTGCTCGGCGTCCGACATTCGGTCGTAAATAGGCTCCATCGCACCGTCTTCATCGAGTGCAAGAGCACCCGACAGATCGGGTGAAAGCACCGTCAGCTTCTTGATGCCCGCCAGTTCCTCGTTGCCGAGCGTCAGCCAGCTGTTGGCGCCGCAATAGCTGGCGAAGTCTTTGCTGGCGAGAACGCTGTGCGGATATTTCTTGGTCAGGGTCTGGAGGCGCTGGACCTCGTTTACAGCCGAGCCGAAGACAGAGAATGTGAGCCGGTCGGTAAGCCCGACATTTCCGAACATCACATTGCCGACATGCAGGCCGATACCAAAGCCTATGTCGCCCAACCCCTGCTCCTTTCTGCGCAGATTGAGATCCGTCATGCGCTCGGTGGCCTTGTGCGCTGCCGCAAGAGCAGCCTGGCAGGCGATCTCGGACTGCGAACGGTGCCTTTCGCAAGGGTAGACGGCAATGAAGCCATCACCTATGAAACTCATGATCTGCCCGCCTTTGCGATTGAAAGGTGCAGCAACGGCGTCGAAAAACTGATTCAGCGTATCGATATAGATCTCGCGGCCAGAGGTTTCGGCAAGCCTTGAAGACCCGCGCATATCGGCCATGACCAGTGCGGCCCGGATTGTATCGCCCTCGCCGCGCTTGATCTGGCCGTCCAGCACGCGCCTGCCGGCGTCGCCGCCGAGATAAGTGGTCATCATGTTGTCGGCGAGCTTGGTGAGCACCGCCATCTTGGCTGCGATAGCGAGATGACTCTGGATGCGCAGCAACGCCGAAATCATGCTGTCGCTGAAGCCTGCAGCACTGTCGGTGGACCAAGATCCCATCATGCCCTGACTGGTGTTGCCGCTGAAGGGTTGGACGAAAGCCAAGTAATCGGTGACGCCCATAAGCCTGAGTTCATCGAAAACAGGAAACTCCGACGGCACCGACGGGTCGAACCGGCGCCGCAGATGGTCGAGCTTGTTGCTGAGCAGATGGTAGTATGGGCTGGTCAGAAACCTGTCAGACGGCACGCCGGCCTTCTTGCGGAAGCCTTCTACTTCCATGTCCTGGCCGCGAAACCAGGTGAAGCCAAGCGCGTCATAAAGCGGATGAAGCATCGAAAAGCTCAAATGCACCCGCTTCAGCGGCAGGCCGGCAGCAGCCAACCGTTCACAAAAGCCTTTTACCAATGTTTCCAGGTCGTTGCCGGCCAGCGCCGATTGGGCCAGCCAATCGGCAACCCTGTCCACAAGAATGGCGGAAATTTCTGCTTGCGCTGTGCTCATGCTACCTCCAGACCCGTCGAAGACCAGCCACTCTCTTTGATCCGCCACAACACAGTCCGCCAACGACCCAAAGACAAGACCCTCGAAGTCAATGAGGCCGGCTTCGGCGGCAAAAGCCGGCGAAGAATTTCCCGAATGACTGGCCCTGCAGGCAAGAAGCGGGCGTAATTGCATCTATCTCGTGGGGCATCATGTGGCGAGGCTGCCGGCAGAGTGCAACCACGATCCTGACATCGGGAAATAAATTCGCCGACCCGGACGCCGTCAAGCCTTCACCACCGTCTCCCGGGCTAGCCCGAGTCGGCCAAAAACGTTGCGTGTGTCGACGATCAGAAGAGCGTGATCGGCGATCGCCTGATAGTCGATTGCGTCGTGGTCGGTTGCAACGACGACAGCATCGAAATCCTTCAAGGCCGCCTCGGTCAATTCGACCGAGCGACGCCCCTTGATCGCCATATGCTCCCGTGTGGTCGGGATCTCGGTGACATGCGGGTCGTGGAATTCCGCCTTGCCGCCCCATTCCTCGATGAGTTCAATGAGCCGCAGTGAGGGGCTTTCGCGGATGTCGGGCACATTCTTTTTATAGGCCAGCCCGATGATGAGAATGCGCGAGCGGCTGAGCGCCTTGCCGCAGCGCCGGTCCAGAGCTTTCGCCAGTTCATCGACCACATGACGTGGCATGGCCGTGTTGATCTCTGCCGCCAGCTCGATGAAGCGGGTGGGCAGTTCGTATTCGCGCGCCTTCCATGTCAGGTAGAAGGGATCGATCGGAACGCAGTGCCCGCCAAGTCCGGGGCCAGGATAGAAAGGCATGTAGCCGAAGGGCTTGGTCTTCGCCGCCTCGATCACCTCCCAGATATCGATGCCCATCGCACCGAGCACGATTTTCAACTCGTTGACGAGGGCTATATTGACCGAGCGGAAGATGTTTTCCGTCAACTTGACCGCCTCGGCGGTCGCCGTGGTGGAAACCGGAACGACGGTCTCGATCACGCCCTGGTAGAAAGCCTGCACGAGCGTCGCCGCGTCAACGCCGTCGCCTGCCACGACCTTGGGGATCGTCGCGACTTCAAAGCTGCGGTTGCCGGGATCCTCGCGTTCGGGCGAGAAGCCGAGGAAGAAATCTATCTTCGACTGCAAGCCGGTTTCTTCCAATATGGGCTTGATCACATCGTCGGTGGTGCCGGGATAGGTGGTCGATTCCAGCACGATCAGCTGGCCGAGACGCAGATGCTTCGCGATGGTGCCTGCCGTGTTCCTGACGAAGGAGAGGTCCGGCTCACGGTGTTTCGTCAGCGGTGTTGGAACGCAGATGATGATGACATCGCAGACGGTCAATTCGGCAAAATCCGCAGTGGCGCGGAACCGTCCGCTAGCCACCTCGCCGGCAAGGGCAGTCGACGTTACCGCCTCAATGTAGGATTGGCCGTTGTTCAGGCGCTCGACCTTCCGGGCTTCGATGTCGAAGCCGGATACCGGGAAGCCGGCACGTGCGGTCGCAACCGCCAGCGGCAGCCCGACATAGCCCAATCCGATCACGCCGACTTGCGCAGCGCGTGTCGAAATCCGGCTCAGAAGACGGTCATATGTCGATCGTGAGGCGTCCAAAAATCTGTTCTTCCGTCAATTCGGACAGGCTGTCCGCTTCCATGGCGAGGCTCACCTGGTCCCAAGAACCATGGCGGAGGCATATTGCGGAAGGTCGATTTCCGCAAGCCGTCATCAGACCGGCGCCTTCGCCTTCAGGCTTGCGGCAGCCATCGCATAACCGCCGGCGGCACCATCGATGAAATGAATGTGATCGCGCTGCAGCGGCGAGGCGACGAGGCATGTCATCAAGGCCGATTTCTGGCGGTGCAGGCCGTAGCTGCAGATGCCCGCCTCTTCCGCCTGCTTCAGCCGGTTCTCGATCCTTTGCAACACATCCGCATCGACGTCGATGGTCATCTTCAAGCCGTCGTCGAACTTGCGGAAATCCGAATTGCTGGCCACGTCGCGTTTGTAGATCTTCGGATCGAAACGGCCGATCGTCCAGCCATATCTATCGGTGACAGCCGTAAGCGTCATCAGGAACACTATCCACAGCTTCGACAGCCACCGCCTTCCTACCGGCGCCATGGCCCGCGCCTCGATATCGAGGCCGGCGGGCAGCAGACTGTAGCGCGGCCCGTCCACCGGCACGGGGTGGCCATCGCGCTCCTGCCTGCCGGCAAGGGCGATGATGTCGGAAGCCAGAAACTGAAAACCACGCACGTCGCGCGACACCCCCGGTATGGCTATGATCGAGACGATTTCGCCATGCCGGGCTTCTATCGGGTTCCAGCGGCAGGAGAGGCCGGTCAGATCCGGTCGCGCGCCGGCCGGCGCTGGATCGATGCGGTAGCGCCCCGCTTTCATCTCGGCTTCCGCCCAACTGCCGCCGCCGCCGGCGAACATGGCATAGAGGACCGCTTCGGAGGCCTGGAACCTCGCCACGCGAACGTCGAGGCCCTGCGCTCTTATATCCTTTATCGGCACGATTGCAGCACGCAGGGTCAGGTCCAGTTCGTCCGCCACCCATCTCTGGACAGCCGCCAGCGCGTTGCGGGTGATCTCCAGCGCCGAGCCGGGAAACGCCACGAGCGCACCGTCGCCGCCGAAGACAAAGGGAAGATCCTGCCGACCCAGCGCATTGAGCAGCGCCGAAATGACGCTGGCGCCGGCCATATTGACGGTTTTATAGCGCCCAGCCTCGATCGCTTTGGTCGAGCCGACGATGTCGGCGGTGGCCAGCGCCCAGCCATCGGGGAGCGGCCGATAGTTATCGATATCGGCAACGCTTTCAAACTTTGCGAAGACCGGCAAGGAAGCGACAAACGGGTCGGACGCGGCAGCTGTTTCCATGAGCAACAAATAGCACATTCCACTGCTTGAAGGTGAAGTCGATCGTGCTTCGAAATTGACTTGCGCAGGCTTTCCGATGATAGGGTCCGGCGATGAGAATTGCCTTCCACGCGCCGCTGAAGTCACCCAATCATCCCGTTGCCTCCGGCGACCGCCAAATGGCACGGATGCTGGTCAAGGCGCTGGAGCATGGAGGGCACAGCGTCGAACTGGCTTCCGAATTACGCTTCTATCTACGCCAACCGGAGCCGAAAAGTTTCGATGCGCTCAAGATCGAGGCCCGAGAGGAAGCCGCGCGGTTGGCAGGGCTTTGGGATCGTGACGGCAAGCCCGATCTATGGTTCTCCTATCATCCCTATTACAAGGCGCCCGACCTGATCGGGCCCCAGTTGGCGTCGGCCTTTGCTGTCCCCTATGTGACAGCGGAAGCCTCCTATTCGAGGCGGCGCAACGCCGGCTTGTGGGGCGATACGCAAGCGTTGGTGGCGCGAGCCGTCGAACAGGCGGCGCTGAACATCTGCTTCACGCAAAGGGATCGTCAGGGACTGGCAGATGCGATACCCGATGCCGCTTTCGGCATGCTTTCGCCCTTCATCGATACATCGGTATTCCGGGAAACGCCGGCACGGGGTTGTCCGACGCGCCTTGTTACCGTCGCCATGATGCGCCCGGGCGACAAAGTCGAAAGCTATCGCATGCTGGCGCAAGCGCTCGGTTCGATCGTCCACCTGCCCTGGACCATGTCGGTTGTCGGGGACGGGCCTGCCCGTGACGAGGTCAAAGCGCAATTCGCCGGCTTGGCCGCCGACCGGATCGAATGGCTTGGCGCGATTGAGCCAGCCGCCGTGCCGGATGTCCTCTATAGTGGGGGAATTTACATCTGGCCGGGTTGCGGCGAGGCCTATGGCGTTGCCTATCTTGAAGCACAGGCCGCCGGCCTTCCGGTGGTGGCTCAGGACATCGCCGGCGTGCCGGAGGTCGTGCGGGATGGCCAGACCGGGTTTCTCACCCCGCCGGGCGACGTGGCGGCGTTCGCTTCTGCCGTTGAAAGGCTTCTGGCCAGTAACGACGAAAGAGCCATCATGGCCGCGGAAGCCAGACGTTTCGTCCTCGAAGAACGTTCGCTCGTTGTTGCAGCGGCGCGTCTGGCCGAACTTCTTGCTAAGATCCCCGTTTCATGACATCCGATCATATCTGGCAGCCCTTGGTAGAAGAACTGGCGCGCCGGCAACGGGCGGGCCGCAAGGCAGAGTTCTGGCTGCGCGACGATGACGCCGTGGATCCGACGCCTGCGCTTGATCGGCTGCTCGACCTCACCGATGAATTCGCGGTTCCGGTCACCCTGGCCGTCATTCCGGCCCTGACTGATAAGAAGCTTGTCGTCCGGCTTGACGAGGCGCCGCATGCCACGGTCGCCATTCATGGCTGGGCGCACCGAAATCATGCGCCCGAGGACCAGAAAAAGCAGGAGCTCGGCGGGCATCGGCCACGCGAGGCGGTGCTGGATGATCTGGCTCGCGGGCTGTCGCACGTAACCGGCCTGCACGGCGCACGGGCCGTTCCGATGCTGGTGCCGCCCTGGAACAGGATCGACGCCGGCTTGGTATCCGACCTTGGATCGATAGGGTTTGCGGCATTGTCGGTCTACGGGCCTCCGAAGCCGGCTTCACTGGCGGTCATCAACAGCAATGTCGACATCATGGATTGGCATGGCACGCGCGGCTGCCGCGATCATGGCCTATTGGTTCAGGCTATCATCGCGCAATTGCAGCATGCCGAACCGGTCGGCCTGCTCACCCACCATCTCGTACATGATGAATCGGCCTGGCTTTTCCTCGAACGGCTGTTCACGGTTACCGCACAGACTGAAGCCTGCGCGTGGCTTGCGATCAGGACATTGATCGGGCGGAGCGCTGGTAGAGGAAAATAGCTCAGCGCTTTTTGTGCAATGAGACTGGAAATTTGAGCGTCTGGCCATCCCGCGCGGCAAAAGCGCCGGCAAACCTGTCCTTGGCCAGTTTCTCGATCTCGTCCAGTTCCTCATCAGTGCGTGCCGGATCGTGGTGAAACAGCGCAAGCCCCCGCGCACCGGCCGCCTCACAGAGCTTGACGCCCTGTTGCCATGTCGAGTGCCCGTGACCGCTGCGGCGTTCCATTTCCTCCTCGGTGTAGGTGCAATCGTAAATGACGAGGTCGGCACCTTCGATCAGACCGAGCACCGCCTGATCGAGTTTGTCCGGCTCGTGCTCAGTGTCTGTGATCACCGCCACGACGCGGCCGCCCCATTCGACCCGGTAGCCGATGCAGCCGCCCGGATGGACAAGACTGCCGGTTCGGACCACCACCCCTTCGCGCGGCCGAAGCACGTCTCCGGATACGAAATCGCGGCAGTCGAGGCTTGCCTTGCAGATCTCCAGTTTCACCGGAAACCACGGCGGCTGCATGAACTCATCGACCATCTGCCGGGTCGTCATGCGTCCTGCAAGATGTCCGGACCAAAGCGTAACCTTGACGCTCCTGTCATAGATCGGTGCAAAAAACGGCAGCCCGATGATGTGATCGTAATGGCAATGGGTGAAAAGCAGGTCGAAATCGGTCACGCCCGACGCCCGAAGCGCCCTGCCGGCGGGCTGTAGACCAGAGCCCGCGTCGAACAGAAGCGTATGCTTACCGCATCGCATCTCGATGCAGATTGTGTTGCCGCCATAGCGAGAGAATTCTGGCCCCGATACCGAGATGCTGCCGCGCACACCCCAAAACCTGACCAGGAAAACGTCGTCGTCCATGCTAACCCTTTGCAGTCCCGTCGCCATCGTAGCCAAACAACTGCTGCTAGGCGAGACAGGTTTTCTCCGGTGACGTTCTCAGCAAGAGGCCGGTGTGATCACGACGGTGAGGATCGAGCGCACGTCATTCGCTATTGGCGCTTCGTGCGTCGATCAGATCCGCGGTCGTGTGGCTTAGGCGATCGGCAAGAACCCGCAATATCTCGATGGTCATTTCCGGGAACTCCTTCATAAGCCTCAGGAAATGATCCTTGGGGATTCTCAAGGCTTCCAACGGACTTGCGGCTCTGACGGTGGCCGTGCGGGAGCTGTTGCACAATATGGCGATCTCGCCAACAATCGAATTTGGCACCAGTTCGGCAACTTTTATCGGTCCGCTGTCGGATTCGACCAGAATATCCGCCTTGCCTGAAAGGATGACATAGGCGGCATCTCCCTCGTCGCCCTGCCGGAAAAGGATCTGGCCGGCGCTGTAGCTCACGCGATCGGATGTGAACGCAAGCAGCTTGAGCTTTGTCGGCTCTATGCCAGAGAAAAAGGGAACGCGTTGCAGCATTCCAACCTCGTCCTTGAGCAGCATTGTCGCAAACCTTCCCAAAATTCACGTCTGCGAGACTAGAACAACCGACACCCAGATGGAATCAATTCTGTTTCCGGATGGCGGGACGAACCAGGCGAAAGGTGGCGAGCCCGATCAGCCGGAAACCTGAATCCCTTGACCTTGCAGCAAATTTCCACCGGCAGAATGATCCCGTCTTAATGTCCGTTGCTCTATGACAGCAGTTCCTTGAAGATACCGTTTCCTGCCAAAAGTGTCTCGTGTGTTCCGTCTTCCACCAATTGACCCGAGTCGAAGACGATAACGCGATCGAACATCATCGCCATTGCCGGATTCGTCACGACCCACACAATTGCCGGCGAATGGCCGTCGCGTCTGGCTTCCTCGAGCACGTTTCGCAGCACTTTGTCCTGCATGCGCTGATCGAGCGCCGACAGCGGCCGGTTGAGAATGAGAAAATCGGGACGCTTGAGCAACGCCCGGGCAACGTCGAGCTTCTGTCGCTGTCCACCGGTCAGCCGCCTGCCGCCGGAGCCGACATTGAAGTCCAGGCCGACATTCAGAAGGTCGGCATAAAGCCCCAGTTCGTCGAGAATGTCATAGACGATGGAGCGTATACGGTCCGGCGCGTCGGGATGGTTGTTGCCCACACGCCCGAACAGGACATTGTCCATGACGGTAGCCGCGGCAATGTATTTGGCAGGATCATACCGTTCGACCGCATTTTGAAGCTCGGGCGGCAGGTTTTCATAGAACCGGTTGCGTGCAGCGACGATCTTGCTCATCAGCTCGTCGCTCAGCAGGCCGAAGCGGTGCCGGGGCTCGATATAGGCAAAGCTCAAGGTGACGATCATGGCGCGGTCGTTCTCCGAAACTGCCTCGTAGGGACGGTTCTTGAGCCGTTGCAGCAAGGTTTCGTAGGCGGGTATCTCCTCGGCGCTCATGAAGGCGAGCTGCTGGAAGAACTGGTGATCGGGCGGCAGGTCGGCAAACAGCTCGATCGCCTGTTCGGCGATCTCCATGCCCATTTCGTAGAGCGTGCGGTCGAGTCCGGCCTGCCTCAGCACAGAAGCAAAATAGGGATTGGCCGCCAGAGCCCTATCGGCCAGCTCGGAGCCGGCGGCTGCGCCGAAGAGGAGGTTTTGGCCGATCGTTGCTTCCTTGTTGTAGGCGCCCGGTTCGAAAGGAACGACCAGTCCGCTCAGCCCTTCGTGTTCCAGCCGGGTTCGCAGCGCCGCACGCAGTTCGACGATCCGCCTGGCGAGCTCCGTGTGACGCGTGAGGTCGGCCGAGGAGCGCAAGCCAAGATCCAGAATATCGCGCGACAGAACAACCGCGTCGAGCACCCGGCGCACGGGTTCAAAGAGGTCGTGCGGGCCGGTAGCGCCGGCGGAAGCGTAGTCGATCCAGTCGCTGTGGATATCAAGATCCGGATTGCCCGACCGGCGCGCCTCGTCGACGTTCCAGCGGCGCTGGTCTGCCGCAGCACCGTCATAAGGCACCGATGTCAGCGGCGCATGCTTCAACCCGTAGAGCAGGTTATCGCGGAGGCTTGCCTGGAACAGGAAAACATCCGACGAGGCATAGGACATGCGCCGGCCGGTCACTGCTTCGGGGAGTTCAAGCAGGTCGTCGGCGCCCGAAGTGACCCTTCCGCTGTCCGGCCAGTTCAGCCGCGCGAAGGCTTCTGCAAGCGCCTCCGCTCCACCTGTTGCGGTGCTGACCAGCGCCACCGTCTCACCCGGCTTGACCTGGAGGGAGATACGGTTGAGGAGCATTGCGCCGCCATCGTCTGCCATGGACAGACTGATCGCCGAAAGGGGGCTGGTCATCGGATCGGGATCGTCAATCGTCAACGCCCCGATTCTCGGCGCGATGAGACCCTCGACGGTGAACTGTTCAACGACCTGCTGATATTTGACCTGGACATCCTGCCGATCCTGATCCCAGTCGATCAGTTCCTTCATCGGTCCGGGCAGGTCCTTATAGGCGCCGATCACGGCCACGAGCTGGCCGACGTCCAGCCGTCCTTGGATGACCAGGTACCCGCCGATCATGTAGAACAGAAAGGGCGTGATCTGCGCGAGAAAATTGTTGAGGAACTTCACCATGAATTTCCATTGGTAAAGATCGAAGCGGATCTTAAAGATGAGCCCGAGCCGGGCAGCTATGTCGGCGCGCTCGTAGTTTGATGTATCGTGGACGTGGACCGCGCCGATGCCGTCGACGATTTCGCCAACCCGGCCCGAAAGCGCGCGCGCCGTCAACTGCCGTTGGCGCCCGAGCACGATCAGCCGCCGGCGCATTCGCGGGATGAGCACGATCTGGATCGCCACGATCACGGCCGCTACCATTCCGAGCCAGACGTTCTGGACCAAGATGAACAGCATGGCCGTCAGCGCCTGGCCGCCGAGCAGTACCGGCTGCAGGAAGGCATCGCCGATGAAGCCGCCCAGCGGCTCCACCTCGTCCTTCACCATGGTCGCCACTTCGGCGGATTTCACCCGCTTGAAGTAAACCGGCGGAAACCGTAGCACACGATCGACCAGATCGAAGCGGATACGCCGCAGCATGCGTTCGCCGAGGCGGCCCTTGTAGGTGTTGATGTAGAGTTTGAACAGGCCGTTGATGACGACCAGCAAGAGGAACACAACGCTCAGGGCAAACAGCGTCGCCGTGCGGTCGAGCTGAAAACCGGAGAAGAACAGGACATCGCCAATGAACGGCAGGTTATAGTGCAGCCGCATGAATGCCTGGGTCGCGCCCGGTTGCTCGAAGCCCCTGCCTTGGATCGGGCCGTTGACGATCAGCTTCGGCAGGTCGAAGGACATGAAATACGGGATCATCGAAAGCAGGACGATCATCAATATCCAGAGCTGCTGCTTCTTGGTGTGCGTCCAGATATAGCGGGCTAGGCTGGGTTCCATATGCGACTGTGGACCTTCAGTTTAAGGAACAAAAGTAGAAGCGGCTGGTGAACGGCGCATCGGCAATCATCGCCGGCGACACGTTCGAAGCCTGCGAGGCGGCTTTGCTGGCAAGATTGCGTTGTGTCGCCCGAAATCCCAACATACAAGGCGAATATGATGGATGTCACGCAACCACGCAATGTCGGCACGGACGGGCACGAGCAAACCCTGGACCTCACGCGGGGAATTGCTGCTTATGTCAACAACCCTCTCGTGGCAGGGCTTGCACGCGTCATCGCCAAGCATCCGACGGCCGATGTCGCCAACGCCTTCAACCACAAGCAGGTTGCGTGCAAGATGTGGGCGCTCGACAGGCTGTTCGAGAGCAGCGGCGGCCGGTTCGGGCGCATATGGGTTCTGGGTGGATGGTACGGCGTATTGCCGGCAATGCTCTTCAACGACGCCCGCTTCGACGTCGCGGCGGTCGATAGCATCGACATCGATCCCGAAGTCGCGGCGGTCGCCCGGACCCTCAACCGGGAAGCAGGCGACCGGTTCCGGGCGCTGACGGCAGATATGTACGCGCTCGACTATGCGGCCGGGCGGCCAGACTTGACGGTCAATACGAGCTGCGAACACATAGCCGATCTGCGCGCCTGGCTTGCCCTGCTTCCGCGGGGCACGAAAGTACTGCTGCAATCGAACGATTATTTCAGCGAGCCAACGCACATCAACTGCGTGGCTTCACTTGCAGCATTCGAAGCGATGGCGGCGCTAAGCGAGGTGCGGTTCTCCGGCGAACTGCCGACAAGAAACTATACGCGCTTCATGCTGATCGGGACTGTTTGATGCATTTCGCCCAAAAGTGCGCAGCGATTTTGGGACAACGACATAAAACAAGGACTTGAAGTGCGTCGTACTCGCCAGACACGATGCGCGTTAAAGCCGATGAACAGTCTAGGACCCATCGTCTGTTTGATCATGTTCCTTTCCGAAACCGGACCCCATTTTTAGGGACCATGTTCGATACCGTTCGCGCAGGATTTGCGCGGAGTGACGCGCACCTTCCAGGTCGAGCCGATGCGCGGATGGCGTCGGTCCCGCAAGCGCCTGCTCGATCGCTTGCGCCAAGCCGTCAGGCGTCAGGTCATTTTCTGTCAGCACCGTTGCAAGACCGAGCTCTTCCAGCATCAGGGCGCGAACCGTCTGTTCGGTTTCTCCGCCGGCCGCAAATGGAACCAGCAGGGAGCGACAACCCGCGCGCAGTACATCGCAGACCGTGTTGTAACCCGCCTGCGAGACTGACAGGCGGGCGCCGGTCAACAGGCTGGCAAAATCCTCGCGGAAACGGAAGATGGACAGGCCCGGCGTGGCATCGCATGCGATCACATCAAACTCGTCTTTCGGCAGGTTTGGGCCGGTGATCAAACACCATTTCCAACCGTTGGCAATCCGCGCCGCTGCGAGGGTGGAACTGACAAGCCTCCTTCCGGCCGCCCCGCCGCCAACCGACACCAGAATGTCGAAACGCTCGGCGGCCGCAGGCGATGGCGGCGCGCCGACGAGCCCTGTGTAGGTGACCTCGGCCGTGATCGCCCCAGCCAGTGGAAATGTCTTGTCGATGGTTGTGAAAGCCGGATCACCGTGGACCATTACAAGGTCGAAATGCCTGTTGATGAGATCGACCGTTTCCTCGTTTCGGCCCGGCTTGACGCGCTCCTGAAGAATATCCCGGACGGACGTCGCCAGCAGCGGTCTGGGCGACGTCGCTTCGATGGTCTCGAGCAGCGGCAAGAGTTCGAAACGCATCTGCCGGCGTCCAAACGGAAACGCCTCGACAATGACGATATCAGGCCTGCAATCCCGGAATGCCTGCAGCAGCATCTCTGAACGCCGTTTCTTGAAATCATCGTCGATGGGTTTGCCTTGCAGGTCGACAAGTCCGGAAAATCCATTATCGCCGGAAGTGACAGGTGGCAGGGTTACAGATTTTACCCCCTGTCCCGGAAACCCCGCGATCGGCGGCCCGCCGGTCACGACGGTTATGTCAAACCCGTCATCGGCCAGAGCGGCCGCAATGCGGCTGGCGCGTGCGAGATGGCCGATGCCGAGCAGGTGCTGGACATAGAAGAAAGCGCGCAGCCGCTTCATTCGGCGACCCGCCACTCCCGCTCGAACAGTTCCTTGAGCTGTCCAATGCTTGCCATATGATTGAAATTGTCGCGCACGCGCCGCTCTGCGGCGTCACCGAGACGGGCGCGCAGCGCGGGATCACGGATCAGGCGCTCCAGCGCCTGTGCCAGGGCAACTGGATTTTCCGTCGGAACCAGCAGCCCGGTTTCGTCCGGCGACAAAAGCTCCGGCACACCAGAAATATCGGTCGACACGCAGGCAAGCCGCTGGCTAGCCGCCTCCACCAGAACATTCGGCAGACCGTCCCGGTCACCATTTGCGGTGATTCTGCAGGCCAGGGCGAAGAGGTCGGCGCAGCGGTAGTGCTCAAGCACCTCCTCCTGCGCAAGCGCGCCCTTCCAAGAGACGCGACCATCCAGTCCGAGTTTTTGCGCCAGCGCCTTGAGCCGTTCCAGTTCCTCGCCGCCGCCGATATGCTCGAAACGCCACGCCAAATCACCAGGCAAGAGGGCAAGGGCCTCCAGCAAGGTATCGTAACCTTTCTTTTCAACGGCGCGCCCGACACTCAGAACGATAACCGGTTCGTCCGGCGTCGAGCCGTCATGTTGGTTCCGAGCCTCGCCGAAACTGCCGAAGCGATCAAGGTCGAGCCCATGATAACTCAGATGCACAGACGAGTTGCCGTTAGCGAGTTTCTTCAGACGGTCGAAGCCGGTTTTCGTGCAAGTGACCGTCCAACGTGCCGAGGAGAGCTTGCCAGCCAGATCCCAGTTCGCCGAAGTCCAGATGTCCTTGGCATGAGCCGAGCAGCTCCAGGGCAGGCCACGAAGCTGGCTGGCATAGCGCGTCACCGATGCCGGTGTGTGCGCGAAATGTGCGTGCAGCCAGCCCGCGTCTTCCGGCCATTCGGCCGCCAGCACGAGCGCTTGCCCGAAGCGGCGCACGCGATTGCGCGTAAAGTCGCGGGGGATATCGGTAGCAAGCGATCCGAGCGCGCGCCAGAAGCCTGGCCGCATCAGACAAGCGAACAGCGAGCGAACCACGCGCAGCGGCTCTTCATGCAGATATTCGGGCAGATAATGGACGGGCGCCTTGATCTCGTCATGCACGGGGTGGCGTTTTGCGTCGGTCGGCCGCCTGAGCGCGACGAGTATCAGGTCGAACCCCGCACGCTCCAGACCGAGCAGTTCCTGCGCGATGAAGGTTTCCGACAGCCGCGGATAGCCCTTCAGAACCACGACGATCTTGCGATGTTGCAACTCAGTTCATGCCTTCGATGACCGAAAGGTGATGGCCGGCCCGCCGGTCGAGCAGTTCCGCGACGATCTCGGATATATGAGGCAGCCCTTCCAGCGTCAGATGCGGATTGCTCTGTGATGGGCGGGGCCGGTCCGGCAGCACCACCAGTGCATCGGCAAACCGCTGAGAATCCTTGGCTTCTTCCGGCAAAAGCATCTCGATGAGGCCGAGTTCGGCTGCGCGCTTTGCGCGGATCAGTTGTTCCTCTCGGGGCTCTACGCGCGGCACGATCAGCGCCGGTTTGTCGAAAGACAGTATCTCGCAATAGGTGTTGTAGCCGCCCATCGCCACCACCGCCTTGGCACCGGCAATCAGATCTTCCATGCGGTTGTCGAACTCGATGATCTTGATGTAGGGGATCTTGGACCCCTTCTTGAGCAGCTTGTTGCGCTTGCGCGCCGGCATGTAAGGCCCAAGCACGATCAGCGCCCTATGCTGCAATTGCGGATCCTGTTGATAGGCATCTATGACGTCGTGGATCAGTTCGGCGCCGTCACCCCCGCCACCGGTGGTAACGAGGATATAGTCGCCCTCGGGCCGGTGGCCGGGCAACTCGTTCCGCGGCAGGCTCCGTTGCAGGAAACCGACGAAGGTCATCTTTGCCCTGACAGCCGGAGGCACATCCAAGCCGGTCAACGGATCGTAGAAATCCGGCGGACCATAGGCCCAGACCCTGTCGTAGAACAGGCCTATCTTGCGCATCACATCCCTGCGTGCCCACTCTGCTTCGAGCAGATGTGGCGCATCCATCACCTCGCGCAGGCCAAGCACGAGCGTGGTACCCCGCGTCTTGAGGTACGACAGCGTGTCCTCAATCTCACCGCGCAGACCGAGCGGTTCTTTGTCGACGATGAAGATATCCGGCCGGAAGGTCTCGGCTGTGTGGCGGATGATCGACTGGCGCATCCTTAGCGTCTCATGCAGATCGATATCCTTTTCCAGCGAGGTGTACTCACCGTTGCGCAACTTGATGACGCTGGGGATCTTCACGAAGTCGACACGGGCGCGGTAGTCGAAGGCGCCAGCGATAGTCGCACCCGAAATGATAAGCACCTGAAGTCCGCGGAAATCCTCGACCAGCGAATGCGCGATCGTCCGGCAGCGCTGCAAGTGGCCGAGCCCGAACGTATCGTGGCTGTACATGAGAATTCGAGCGTTTTGTACGTGCTGGGTCATTGTTGAACGTCTTTTAGAATTCTCGTTTTGAGGACCGTCGGCGACCCCTCAGGCTTCGAAACCATCCCCGCAGCGCTCCCGACCTGTTTTGAAATATTGAGGCGCAATTTTCAATCTGTATTACCCAAGAGGGTCCATATGCTCAAGCCAGGAAGCTGCGTCTGCTCAGTTGCCCGCTTGCTACAGGCGATGTCAACTTGACGTACGTTCCGGGCGCGCCGGCGGCGCTGGCTGCGCGGATTGTTTCAAGCCGCGGTTCCCCCCCCGCAGCGTTCCACTCCGGAACGGCTCGAAGGCGGTGCAGATGAATTTGGAATGCGGAGCGTTGTGAACGGGGTCGAACGAAGAGATTTCCGAGGACTGAGAAAGTCCAGACGAAACGTTGCAGCGACCCCGCTGATCGCCCCCCGGCATCGTTCGCTTCCGCTTTCGCAACGGCAGGTGTGAATTCTCGGCAGGGTTGATGAGGATGCTACTGTATTAATTACGAAATTCGTATCTGTTCGGACAAAGCGGATGCCGGGTGCCGCTGACCACGTTCCTTATCCGCGCCTACATGCTCGATCTGCCTGGAGATCTGGATCAGGCGGCGACGATCGATGGCGCCGGCGAAGGCCGGATTTTCTGGCGTATCACCATTGTTGCCTCGGCGACGCAGCGTTCGGCTGCCCCACAAATCGGCTCAAGTCAAGACGATACCGGCTTGCGGGTCGGGTATTTTGCTGACATGCTTACTTTCTAATATTTGGGGTTTCGCACTGTGGCAGGTGTTCAAATGGAAGGGCAAAAACATGGCAAAGGAATCTTCGAATTCCGCTTCTTCAGAAAAGAAGGCGGACGGAAATCTGATAGGTAACGCAGAAGGAAACGGGCTGAACTTCATGGGGGTCCAGGCTCGCGAAAGCGGGGGCTCCGGCGACGCTGTAGGTGTCGACAAGATACGTGATCTGCTGTTCGGCAACCAGATGCAGGACTATGACCGCCGCTTCTCCAAGCTTGAAGAACGGGTCTTGCAACGCTTCAAGGATGTCGAATCCGAGGCCAAGCGCAATCTCGACATGTACGAGACAAATGCAAAGAAGCAGGTCGATTCGCTTGCGGGGCAATTGCGGAACGAAAAAGATTCACGAGCCGATGCCGACAAGGAGATTGATCGGAATCTTCGCGAGCAAAACCAGGCACTTGAAAAGCAGGTGCGCGCGTTGTCGGATCAATTGAGCGCGCTTGAGCGCGACGTCGCGGACCGGATAAATCGGAACGATCATTCACTGCGTGAGGAAATCAAGCAGAAGAATGAAGGCGTTCAGATGCTGATAGAGAAAATGTTTGCCGATCTCAGCAACGTCAAGACCGACCGAAATCTTTTGGCTGGCCTGTTTGTCGAGGTTGCAAAATGTCTGAATCAGGATCCCGTCGGCAGCAAGAGCAACTCGGACCGTAGTTGGAAAGCGAGTTGATGGGACCTTGACGTCGACCGTCGACCCAATCAGCCTTCCGAAAAGAACAGCCTCGAACGATACAGAGATTGATCGCGAGGCTCTGGCTCGTCTTTTGATCGAAATTGCCCGGAACGTTGATCCGGACTACCGTGCGCGTTTCGACGGAGTTCCAAGCGCCGATCCTCGTATGGAAACGCTGCGCCAGTTGCTGGTCAGCCGCGAAATTTCAGAGCTTTCACGAGTTACGCATCTGCTGGACGAACCGGAGCAGCTCGCGGCAGCCGTGGGCGACGTTCTTCCCAGTGCGGCCGCACGAGCGCCTCATGCGCAACTCGGCGAGGCCCTTGCGCCAGCTGTCGAAAGGGCTGTGCAACGGTCGATCCAGAAGAGCCCGCGCACGCTGACGGATATATTATACCCGGTGTTTCTGCCGGCAATTCGCAAGTCGATCGGGGAAAAGATCGACCAGACCTTTCAATCGCTGAATGAAACTTTAAGGCATATATTTACTTGGCATGGGCTCAAGTGGAGATTTGAATCTTGGAGAACCGGTGCTAGCTTCTCGGAAGTTGTTCTTAAACATTCTCTTGTCTATCGTGTAGAGCATGTCTTCCTTATTAGCCGAAATTCCGGACTTTTGATAGCGCATGTAGCTGCCGACAACGCGACGAGCGAGGATCCTCAACTCATTTCTTCGATGCTTAGTGCAATTCAAGATTTTGTGAAGGACTCATTTAACGAGAAAGAACAGAGCAGTCTGGACACTATTCGTTTTGGCGACCTTCGTCTCTGGTCAGAAGTTGGACAATTTGCGACCTTGGTTTCGGTGATCCGAGGAAATCCGCCAGAGGAATTACATGAAATAGTTCGCGATGTATTGCTTCGCATCCATGAGGAATGCTCACAGGCTTTAGGGGAGTTTGACGGCGACAGTTCGCAGTTGGCCGGCGTAGAGGCGCAATTGCAGACGTGCGTTGAGCTGAAGCAGGAGGAAGCAAACCAGGGATTTCCGTGGCTGGTGGTGGTTGCAGTCCTGCTGCTTTTAGTTCCGGCAGGCGGTTGGGTCCTTCTTTCCTGGCAATCCGGGCAGCGCTGGCAGGCCTATGTGTCGCGACTGGAGACCCAGCCGGGCATCATCGTTGCCGAACAAAAGGTACGCTTTGGCCAATTCTATGTTGCCGGCCTGAGAGACCCGCTAAGCGCCGACCCGCAGTCGCTGTTGTCGGGAACGCAGGTCGATCCCGCCCGCGTTCATTCGCAGTGGAAATTCTATCAGAGCCTTGAGCCGGAGTTCGTGTTGAAGCGGCTGACGGCGTCGCTGGCTCCGCCGGATACAGTACTACTTTCGATCATCAAGGATCGCATCGTTGCCGAGGGCGAGGCTCCTGCCACCTGGATCGGCCGGGCGCAGGCCGCCGCCCAGCAGCTTTCGGCAGGCGGGCCGGTGTTCGATATCTCCGGGGTCCGTGATGTAAGCCTCGAAGAACGCGAGGCGGAGCGCTGGCAGGCCTATGTGTCGCGACTGGAGACCCAGCCGGGCATCATCGTTGCAGAGCAAAAGATACGCGACGGCCAATTCTATGTTGCCGGCCTGAGAGACCCGCTTGGCGCCGACCCGCAGTCGCTGTTGTCGGGAACGCAGGTCGATCCCGCCGGCGTTCATTCGCAGTGGAAATTCTATCAGAGCCTTGAGCCGGAGTTCGTGTTGAAGCGGCTGACGGCGTCGCTGGCTCCGCCGGATACAGTACGACTTTCGATCATCAAGGATCGCATCGTTGCCGAGGGCGAGGCTCCTGCCACCTGGATCGGCCGGGCGCAGGCCGCCGCCCAGCAGCTGTCGGCAGGCGGGCCGGTGTTCGATATCTCCGGGGTCCGTGATGTAAGCCTCGAAGAACGCGAGGCGGAGCGCTGGCAGGCCTATGTGTCGCGACTGGAGACCCAGCCGGGCATCATCGTTGCAGAGCAAAAGATACGCGACGGCCAATTCTATGTTGCCGGCCTGAGAGACCCGCTTGGCGCCGACCCGCAGTCGCTGTTGTCGGGAACGCAGGTCGATCCCGCCCGCGTTCATTCGCAGTGGAAATTCTATCAGAGCCTTGAGCCGGAGTTCGTGTTGAAGCGGCTGACGGCGTCGCTGTATCCGCCGGATACAGTGCGATTTTCGATCGTCAATGATCGCATCATTGCCGAGGGTGAGGCTCCCGACACCTGGATAGATAAGGCGCGCGCGGCGGCCCGACAGCTTTCGGCAGGCGGACCGGAATTCGACATCTCCAAGGTTCGTGATGTAAGCCCCGAAGCGCGCGCGGCGGAGCATTGGCAGTATTATGTGTCGCGACTTGAGGCCCAACCGGGAATCATCGTCGCCCAGCAAACGGAAAGGGGCGGAGATTTCTACATTTCCGGCCTGAGAGACCCGCTTGCCGCCGACCCGCAAGCTCTGCTGCACGGAACGGAGGTTGATCCCGCCCGCGTTCATTCACAGTGGCAATTCTATCAGAGCCTTGATCCGAAGTTCGTGGTGAAGCGGTTGCAGGCTTCGCTGACCCCGCCGAAATCGGTTCTGCTTTCGATCATCCAGGGTCGCATCGTTGTCGTGGGTGAGGCTCCTGCCAACTGGATCAACCGGGCGCGGGCCGCCGCCGAACAACTTTCGGCGGACGGAGTGGTTCTGGATGTCTCGCAGCTGCAGGAGCTGAACCTTGCAGAACTTAATGATTTGCGAGAGGCCATCCAGGCGACCGATATTTTCTTCTATTCCGGCAAAGTTGTGCCGGGACCAGAGCAGACGCCGGTTCTCGACAGATTGGCGGATCAAATAAAGGAATTCGCCGAAAATGCCCGCAAGTCAGGCGTAACAGCGCGGTTCATGTTAACCGGCCATTCGGACGCCACGGGGCGTGAGACGGCCAACGCGTCGATCAGCGCAGCCCGCGCCGAGACAGTTCGTGCGCTTCTCAACAAGCGCGGCGTCGCTCCGGAACTGCTGCTGGTTCGGGGCGCGGGCACCTTTGAGCCGCTGGTGCCTGAAAATAGTCAAACTGGGAGCTCCACCAATCGCCGGGTTTCGATTACGGTAAACCTGGACTAGTGGAGCTCAAGATGTTGCAAAAAAAGATCTGCATGTTGGGCGGGTTCGGTGTCGGAAAGACGAGTCTGGTTCGCAGGTTTGTACAAAGCATCTTTTCAGAAACCTACTTGACCACGGTGGGAGTGAAAATCGACAAGAAGAGCGTCGCACTCCCGGACAAAACCGTGGATCTGATTTTGTGGGATTTGGCCGGCGAAGACGATATCGGCTCATTCCGCGTCAGCCATGTGCGAGGTGCGACTGGGCTCGTGCTTGTCGTTGATGGAACCCGTGCCGCTACTCTTGCCGCGGCGCTCACGCTGCGTGAGCGAGTCGAGGCTGAATTCGGCACTATGCCGTTTGTATTGCTGTTCAACAAATCCGATCTTGCTGATCGGTGGGAAATATCGGATGGTGACATTGACAATCTGAGGCAGCTTGGATGGCAAATCTATTTAACAAGTGCGCTTTCTGGTGAGTATGTTGATGATGCGTTTCATCAACTTGCTTCGATGGTTGCCAAATAGACCATGCATAGATTGCCAAAAGAAGTCGGAAGCTGGATTTATAATTTTTTTTATAACGAGCACTCTATCGCTTATCTGAAAATTGACGCCCAGCTTTGCGTAGCTGCGAAGGGCGGTAACGTTAAACATTACGGGCTCTCATCGCTTCGCATTGGTCAGCCGGTTGCCGATCAGCTTGAATTCATGGAAGGTTTGCTGCCTTCCCCGGAGCTCCCATATCATATGGCCATGGTCGAACTGCCCAGCGGGCGTGTCGCGGACCTTCATCTTTTTGCTGACAATGCCTACGTGTGGCTGCTCTTTCTCGACGCCACCGCCGAACGCGACAATAAGCAGCGGCTTCAACAGAAGGCTTATGAAATGACGCTCCTGCAAGAGAGGGAGCGTCAACTCAACGAGAAATTACAATCGATGAACGAGGCGTTGAGGGAGAGCCAAGAGGGATTGCAGCGTGAATACCAGCGCGCCGAAACCCTGCTCCTCAACATTCTTCCGGCGTCGATCGCGGAGCGGTTAAAAGCGGACGAACAAATTGCAGACAACCACGCAGAGGTAAGTGTGCTTTTTGCCGACATCGTCGGTTTTACGGAAAGAGCGCGGAGCGTCGGAGCCGTGACGACGCTCGCTATTTTAAATTACTTCTTCAAAGCGGCGGATCGGCTGTCGGAACAATACGGCTGCGAAAAGATCAAGACAATCGGCGACTGTGTGATGGTGGTCGCCGGCCTGCCTGCTGCGCGACCCGATCATGCAGAAGCCCTCGCGCGCTATGCACTTGAACTGCGGGAGGCGGTTCAGCACGAACGCTTCGCAGGAGAACGGCTAAGGCTCAGAATTGGAATTCACTCAGGACCAATCGTCGCGGGCGTCATAGGCAAAAGGCGGTTTGCTTACGACCTGTGGGGCGAGACCGTTAATCTCGCCGCACGTATTCAAACGTCCGCGGAGCCCGATGAAATCCGTATTTCGGATGCAACACGCAGACTGCTTGGGCCAGATTTTGCTTGTGACCCACTCGCGGAAACGGAACTGCGTGGTACAGGAAGAGTGCGAATGTGGCGCCTTCCGGCTTGATTTGCCGCTTGGCAGTGCCGACCCGCTAGCATCTTGTGGTCTGTCCGTTGACGTCCGGTCACAAAGCGATCCCGGAGATCTGAGTTAACCCTGGGTGAAGCAGATCGCAGCGACAGCAAGCCCTTTGCGCTTGCCTTGAAGGCATCCTATTCTGGAGGATAGTAGCCGCTCGTGGGCATACAATGTCGGTACTGCCTTTCTTAAGAATTTACGCGCCGCTCAACGCGGTGCTGGCTGCGCCTGGGTTGCTGGCGGTGGCTGCGCTCACGATACCGGACATGTCCGGACGAAGCAGACTGGCTCTGGCTGCCCTGCTCGCTGTCATCTGGGGCGCCTATCTCCTGCAACTGGCCGCGACGCTGCTCAAGCGCCGGGCGGGAGTCGTACGGGACAGGACGCCCAAAATCGCCATCGATGTGCTCGCAGTCTTGGTTCCACTCGCCGCATTTCTGCTCGACGGCTCGCCTGACTGGAGCCTCTACTGTGCTGTCTGGCTGCTGAAACCGCTGCGCGACTCGACTTTCTTCCCGGTCCTGGGCAGGGTCCTGGCCAACGAAGCACGCAATCTGATCGGCGTCACCACGCTCTTCGGCGTCGTTCTGTTCGCAGTGGCGCTCGCAGCCTATGTCATCGAGCGCGATATCCAACCGGAAAAGTTCGGCAGCATTCCCCAGGCAATGTGGTGGGCGGTGGTCACGCTGTCCACCACCGGCTATGGGGACACTATCCCGCAAAGCTTCGCCGGCCGCGTCCTTGCCGGGGCGGTCATGATGAGTGGCATCGGCATCTTCGGACTCTGGGCCGGCATTCTTGCCACAGGCTTCTATCAAGAAGTCCGTCGCGGGGATTTCGTCCGCAATTGGCAATTGGTCGCCGCCGTGCCGTTGTTTCAGAAGCTCGGCCCGGCCGTGCTGGTCGAGATCGTGCGCGCCTTAAGAGCCCGCACGGTGCCGGCGGGCGCCGTGATCTGCCGCATTGGCGAGCCCGGCGATCGGATGTTCTTCGTCGTGGAGGGGAGCGTCAGCGTCGCGACGCCGAATCCGGTGGAGCTTGGCCCTGGCGCCTTCTTCGGCGAGATGGCGCTGATCAGCGGCGAACCGCGTTCGGCGACCGTCAGCGCCGCAACGACGGTCTCACTCCTGTCGCTGCATTCGGCGGATTTCCAGATGTTGTGCAGCAGCAGCCCGGAGATCGCGGAAATCTTCCGCAAGACCGCGCTCGAGCGTCGCGGCGCTGCGGCGAGCGCTTGACCGTTTCCTCGGCGATCAGCCCGAAATGCTGAAGGCGAAATGTTATTCCCTGCAGGCGGAAATGCTTCTCTGGCGCACCGGCTACCGTGCCGATCCGCTGAAGTTCGATGGCTCGATCAAGTCGCTTCTCACGATCTATGAGACGCATTCGCGCAGCACCTATCGGAAGCTGCGACCTGGGTCGCTCCGGCCCTACCAAGCAATTGATTACTAATCGCCTCGAATTTTTCCGATTTAACCCGCCCTTAAATCGCCGCATCTACTCTGCAACCGGAGCGCCATAGGCACCGGGGACAGCAAGCGCAGGCATGGCGAACCGCAGAGACAGCCGCATCGAGCCCAGTTTCGAGGGACCGCCACAGGCGCGATCCCAGCCGGGTCTTTCGGTGAGCGAAGAGGACCGCGTCGTGCCAAGCAACCGCAAAGCCTCCGCAAAACGCAAATCATCGAAGGCGAAATCGTCGCGCGGCGGGCGCGGCAGGAGCCGGCGCGGCCTGTTCGGCGTGCTTGGCCGGCTTTTCTACTGGTGCTTCGTGCTCGCCATCTGGGGTGGCATCGCGGTGGCCGGCGTCGTTATCTACTACGGCGCCAAGATGCCTGCGGCCACCACCTGGTCGATCCCCGACCGCGCCCCCAACATCAAGATCGTCTCGGCCGATGACCAGTTGCTGGCAAACAGGGGCATGAGCGGCGGCGAAGCCGTCGGCCTGCACGAAATGTCGCCTTACATTCCCGAAGCCGTCATCGCCATCGAGGACCGCCGGTTCTATTCGCATTTCGGCGTCGACCCGATCGGTCTGTCGCGCGCCATGGTGACCAACCTGCTCGGCGGGCATTTCTCGCAAGGCGGTTCGACGCTGACGCAGCAATTGGCCAAGAATCTGTTCCTGAAGCCTGACCGCACGCTGGAGCGCAAGGTACAGGAGGTGTTGCTGGCGCTGTGGCTGGAGCACAAGCACACCAAGGACCAGATCCTCGAAATGTACCTCAACCGGGTCTATTTCGGCTCCGGCGCCTTTGGTGTCGAGGCGGCTTCGCGGCGTTATTTCGGCAAGAGCGCGCGCGATGTCACGCTCTCGGAAGCAGCGCTGCTTGCGGGCTTGCTGAAGGCGCCGTCGCGGCTGTCGCCGGCGCGCGATCCCAAGGCCGCGGAGGAGCGTTCGCAGCTTGTGCTCGCGGCTATGCGTGAAGAGGGCAAGATCAGTGACAAGGAGTTGAAGACGGCGCTCAGCGCGCCGGCGACGCGCGCGCCGTCCTACTGGACCGGTTCGGAGAACTATGTCGCCGACACCATCATGGAAGAACTGCCAGACCTGATCGGCGACGTGCGCGGCGACATCGTCATCGATTCCACCGTCGACCTGAACCTGCAGAAGCTCGCCGAGCAGTCGATCCGCCGGCTGATCGACGAAAGCGGCAAGAAGCTCAACGTCACCCAGGGCGCGCTGGTGTCGATCGACGATTCCGGCGCGGTGCGCGCTATGGTCGGCGGCTACGACTATTCGACCAGCCAGTTCGACCGCGCCTCGGAAGCGCGCCGCCAGCCGGGCTCGGCGTTCAAGCCGTTCGTCTATATGGCGGCACTGGAAGCCGGCCGCACGCCCGACAGCATCCGCAACGACGCGCCGATCAAGATCGGCAACTGGACGCCCGACAATTACGGCGGCAAATATTTTGGCAAGGTCACGCTGGCGACGGCGCTGGCCAAGTCGCTGAACTCGGTCGCCGCGCAGCTGACGATGGAGGTCGGGCCGAACGCGGTGGTGGAAGCGGCGCACCGCATGGGCATCCAGTCCGAACTGCAGGCCAACACCTCGATCGCGCTCGGCACCTCGGAAGTGACGCCGCTGGAGCTGACGTCGGCCTATGTGCCGTTCGCCAATGGCGGCTACAAGCCCGACATCCACTTCATCCGCCGCATCACGACCGCCGAGGGCAAGGTGCTCTACGACAGCGGTGGTGGCAGCGCGCCGCGTGTCGTGAAACCCGAGATCGTCGGCATGATGAACTCGATGATGACCGGCACCGTCGAGGTCGGCACGGCCAAGAAGGCGGCCTTCGCCTGGCCGTCGGCCGGCAAGACCGGCACCAGCCAGAATTCGCGCGATGCCTGGTTCGTCGGCTACACCGCCAATCTCACCACCGGTGTGTGGTTCGGCAATGATGACGGCACGGGGATGAAGAAGGTCACCGGTGGCGCGCTGCCGGCGCAGGCCTGGCACGAATTCATGGTCGCCGCACACGAGGGCGTGCCGGTGCGGCCGCTGCCCGGCACCTGGAAATCGACGCCGGCCGACACGATCGTGCCCGACGACATACCTTCGGCCGACAACAACCAGCCAGCGCCGGTCCCGTCCGCGTCGGTTGGCCAGAAGGCGCCGTCAACACAGCCGACCCAGGCGGCAGCGCCGGCCCGTGTGGCGCGGCCTGCCCAGACCGTCGATGCCGATGGCTTCAACATGCCAGCGGATGACGGCACCACTGCTTCGGTCGGCCATCCGGTGCCGCCGGGCAATGTTGGCGGTCCGCTGAAGAAGAAACAGACCTCGATCCTGGATATTCTGGGCGGCGGCTGAAGGCTGTCGCCCCGGCGGTTCGCAGCGGCGTCAATCCGCCTCTCGCCAGCGCCACGCTGTTCGGCTACACCTCCGGCCGGAGACCGCGACATGGCTGAATTCGACACCAGAAAAACCATCGTGCTGACCGGCGCCAGCCGCGGCATCGGCCATGCCACGGTCAAACGCTTTTCGCGCGAGGGCTGGCGCGTCATCACCTGTTCGCGCCAGGCCTTTGCCGAGGATTGCCCGTGGCCGGCCGGGCCGGAAGACCACATCAAGGTCGATCTTGCCGATCAGGAAGATGTCGGCATCGCCGTCTCGGAAATCCGCCATCGGCTGGAAGCGCATGGCGGCCAGCTCAATGCACTGGTCAACAATGCCGGCATTTCGCCCAAGCTCAAGGACGGCAACAGCCGCATGAACTCGATCGACACGCCGATGCATGTCTGGCGCGACGTGTTCCAGGTCAATTTCTTCGCGCCGATCATGCTGGCGCGCGGCCTGTTCAAGGAACTGGCGACGGCCAAGGGCTCGATCGTCAACGTCACCTCGATCGCCGGCACCCGCGTGCATCCCTTCGCCGGCACCGCCTATGCGACATCGAAAGCGGCTCTCGGCTCGCTGACGCGCGAGATGGCGCATGATTTCGGCCCGCACGGCATTCGTGTGAACGCCATCGCGCCTGGCGAGATCGACACGGCGATCCTGTCGCCGGGCACGGAAAAGATCGTCGAGACGATCCCGCTCAGGCGCCTCGGCACCACGGCGGAGGTCGCCGACATCATCTTCTTCCTGTGCTCGCAGCAGGCCTCCTATGTGACCGGCTCGGAAATCCATATCAATGGCGGCCAGCACGTGTGAGCAAGCCGACTTCGGCCGGGATTGCTCATCCGGCCATGGTGAGAACAGCCTTGCCGCTGAAGCTGCGCTGCCGCAGTGCGTCCAGAGCCTGGGCGATATCCGTCCACGGCACGGTCAAGGCGACGCGGGTTTCCAGCCGGCCGGCTGCGACCAGGGCGAGCAGCGCGGCAATATCGGCGCCAATGCCAAAGCCCGAGGTGTAGTAGGCGAAGGTCTGAAGCCTCGCCCCCTCATGGCCCGGAACGAACTGGCGGAAGCCAATGGGCGTGAGCTGGCCACTGCTTGAACCGAACATGGCGATCGTCCCGCCGGGCGCGACACGTTCGATCGCGCGGGCGAGGCTTTCGCCGCCGACCGACTCGGTGATCAGCGAAAATGGTCCCTCGGCCAGCTCGATCGCCTCGACGACCTGCTCGGCTCCGAGATCGCGCAGATCCCCGGCATGCCGGGCGGCGGCGACCGCGGTCACCGAGGCACCTTGTTCGCGGGCGATCTGGATCTGGAAACGGCCGACCGCGCCGCTTGCGCCGGTGATCAGTACCCGTTGACCGGCGAGGTCACCGCCTTGGCGCAACGTCCTCAGCGCCGTCGTGCCCGCCACCGGGAGCGTGGCGGCGGAAACGAAGCTGACCTCATCCGGCAGGACGGCGAGACGGTCGGTCGGAACGGCAACACGTTCGGCCCAGCCGGCCTCGTCGACCAAAGCCACGACGCGGGCGCCCTTGGCTGGCCCGGAGCCATCGGCTGCCGCCTGTTCGACGATCCCGACGATGTCCTGGCCGGGTATCCAGCCGTCCGGGCGTATGGTGAGCAGGCGCAGTTCGCCGCGGTTCAGCGACGTTGCGTGGACGGCGACCAGAGCCTCGTTCGCGCAAGGCTGTGGCTCGTCCACTTCGGCGAGTTTCAATCTGGCAGCGCTGTCGGAAGAGATGGTGAGGGCGAGCATGGGTACACCTTGGCCAATTGGCGAGAACGACCCGAGCCTACCGATCTACGTTGACGAATAATCTAGATGTAAAGGCAATTGATCGCTAAAAGCGGTCAATCATGAGACAGCCGCTCCGCTACCCATGGCTCGATTTCGACGTCGATGACGTCCTTGCTCCGGCGATTGCCATTCGCGTCGACGTCACCGAGACCAAGGCCGAGGTGTCGCAGCATTGGCACCGCAAAGGGCAACTCGTCTTCGCGCTCAGCGGCAGCGTCACCTGCCGTGTTCCCAGCGGCCTCTGGATGGTGCCGCCGCATTGCGGCGTGTGGGTGCCAAGCCGCATGCAGCACAGCAACATCGCGACGGCCAACGCGCGGATTTTCTTCGTCTATATCGAGCCGGGCGCGGCTGAGCTGCCGGACCGGTGCTGTACGCTTTCGATCTCGCCGCTGCTGCGCGAGCTGATCATCGAATTGTCGGACTGCGCGCCTGATGACGCGCGATGCGCTTTCCTGGGAAGCGTCCTGCTTGCCGAACTGCCTGATATGCCTGTCCAGCAATTGCATCTGCCGATCTCTTCCGAGCCGCGCCTCAAGCGGATCGCGGAAGCACTGGCGAACGATCCTGCCGATCGCAGCACGCTGGCCGAATGGGGAAAACGCGTCGCGCTCAGCGAGAGCAGCCTTGCTCGTCTCGTCGTCAAGGAGACCGGCTTGAGCTTCGGCCGCTGGCGCCAGCAATTGCACTTGATCGTTGCGATAAGGGAACTGGCTTCGGGCGCAAGTGTTCAGCGCGTTTCGGGCGATCTCGGCTACGAGTCGGTGACAGCCTTCATCACCATGTTTAAGAAGGCGCTCGGCAAGCCTCCCGCACAGTATCTCAGCAGCATCGCACGGAATGGCGGCTCCGCCTTCGTGGCGTGATCAGGCGGCGGACGGTTCAGTCGCGGATGGCTTGCGACCGAGCACCTCTTCGACGATGCCGCGCGCGATTTCGCGTTCGCCCATGATCACCGTGTCGGCGCCGAGTCCCTTGAGATGCTCGACCTCGGCGTCGGAATGAGCGCGGGCGACGACGTTGATGCCGGGATTGGCGGCGCGCGCCCTGAGCACGATCTGGCCGGCCTCGAAGGCATTGGGGATGGCGAGGATCAGCCGGCTGGCGTCTTCGGGATTGGCGGCAGCGAACACTTCGGCGTTGGCGGCATTGCCAGCGACGGTTTCGACACCGTCGGCCTTCAGCTTGGCCAGCGTCTTGTCGGCGTCCTCGATGACGAGGAAGGGCAGGGCTGCTTCTTTCAGCGCCGCACCGACAAGGCCGCCGACACGGCCATAGCCGATCAGGATGGCATGGCCGGTAAGCGCCGTCTTCGGCGGCGGGCCGTCTTCCTTTTTGGCTGCCGCGGCGACCGAGGCCACCTGGCCCGGCTCGGTCGCCGGACCGACCGGCTTGGCGTCCGCCGGCGGTGCGCTCCTTGCGGCGCGGGCCTCCAGCCACGGCTTCATCCAGTCGACGACCAGGAACATCAGCGGGTTGAGCACGATCGACAGGATGGCGCCGGCCAGGATCAGGTCGCGGCCCTGTTCGGGCAAGAGTTTCAGCCCGACGCCGAGTTCGGCCAGGATGAAGGAGAATTCGCCGATCTGGGCAAGGCTGGCCGAAATCATCAAGGCGGTCGCCAGGGGATAGCCGAAGGCGACGACGATGACGAACGCCGCCAACGACTTGCCGATGACGATGATGGCCAGTGTCGCCAGGATCGGCAGGCCGTTGCTGAGCAGGCTGAACGGATCGAACAGCATGCCGACGGAGACGAAGAACAGCACCGAAAAGGCGTCGCGCAGCGGCAGCGATTCTTCGGCCGCGCGGTGGCTGAGCTCGGATTCGCTCATGATCATGCCGGCGAAGAAGGCGCCGAGCGCCAGCGAGACGCCGAATAGTTTCGCCGCGCCGAAAGCGACGCCGAGCGCAATGGCCAGCACCGAGAGACGAAACAGTTCGCGTGACCCGGTATGGGCGACGTAGTGCAGGATCCACGGAATAACCCGGCGGCCGACCACCAGCATGACGACGACGAAGGCCGCGACCTTGGCGAGCGTGATGCCGACGACGCCCCAGATGCCGTAGCTGGCGGGCAGCGACAGCAGGCCGCTCAACTGCACATCCGCCTGTTCCTGGCCACCGAGCACGCCGGCAAGGGCCGGCAGCAGCACCAGCGCCAGCACCATGGCCAGATCCTCGACGATCAGCCAGCCGACGGCGATGCGGCCGCGTTCGGTCTCGATCAGCCGGCGTTCCTGAAGCGCGCGCAGCAACACCACGGTCGAGGCGACCGACAGTGCCAGGCCGAACACCAGCCCGGCGCCCATCGACCAGCCGAGCATCCAGGACAGTCCGGCGCCGAGTGCCGTGGCAAAGCCGATCTGGACGATGGCGCCGGGCACGGCGATGGCGCGAACCGACAGCAGGTCCTTCAGCGAGAAATGCAGGCCGACGCCGAACATCAAGAGGATGACGCCGATCTCGGCCAGTTCATTGGCAAGGCCGGCATCGGCGACGAAACCGGGCGTATTCGGCCCGACCAGCACACCGGCTACGAGATAGCCGACCAGCGGCGGAATGCGGAAACGGTTGGCGAGAGCCCCGAAGACGAAAGCCAGCCCCAGACCGGCGACGATGGTGGCGATAAGGGGCGTGTCATGCGGCATTGTCTATGGAGCGCCTTTCAAGCTGGGGATGTCGGATGTGCGCCGCCCGAGGCCGCCGCCTGTTTTGCAATATGGTGGAAGTGGTGACGGTGATGCAACCCGCAGGGTGCGAAAATCGACGGTTCGGCGGCAAATGCTCGACCGGCGGCCGAGAGGCCGCCGGTCCGGTTTGCGCTCACTGGCATTGGCCTTGGGATCCATAGCCAGTAGTCAGGCTGCTTGCAGCATGGCCTCGATCTCGGAGATGGCGTGGTTGGTCATGGTTTTTGGAATTTCAGCCGTCACCTTGTCACCGACCGCCTTGTGCAGCTTCTTGCGCATGGCGCCGAGCATCACCGGCGGGGCGACAAGCACTATGCTGTCGAACTCACCACCATGGGCGAGCTTGTAGAGGCGGGCCGCGATCTCTTCCGCGAAGCGTTCCTTGCCGATACGGTGCCAGTCGGTATCCTCGACGGCGCTGCGGTGCACGGATGGGCCGTCATTGTACCGGCCGGGGCTGTCGCTTCCCTGTTCGCGGGTGGGCGGGTTGTCCTGTTCCATCACCTGCACGACTTCGAGATTTGGAAACTTGTTGTCGCCGGCATTCTTGAGCAAGAGCGCTTTTTCACCGTCGGCCACCAGGACCCAGATGCCGTGCCTCAGTTTGATCGTTTCCATGAAAGCGCTCCTTTTTGATGAATGGCTACGCTTCGGAACGCGTTTCAACCCGGCAACGTTCCCACCTCCCTACTGCGAAGCGACGGGGGTGCCGCCGGCGGTTGAACAGGCGATCGGTAAGTGGGCGACATTAATCTACTGAATTGGTAGAAATTAGAAAAAACTGTTTTGCTAGATAAAGGGCAGGTGGCTAAAAAGACCTGAAATCAAGGCCCGCTTCAGCAGCTTGAATCCGTCCGCACCTTGGATGTGGAATATTTTTCTCCTGCCTTTCGCAGTTGCGAAAAAGCGATTGCCTGCCACCACAGGATGCGCGAGTGCTTTGCTTCTGGTTTTTCGCGCCCGAGCGTAAAACTGCGACACTGTTCCCCGGATTGCTTTTCCTATGCCGCAGGCCAATGCCAAGCTCAATGCCTTCCCCGTCTTCGTGCGGGTCGAGGGCGAAGCCGTGGCCATTGTCGGCGGTGGCGACGAAGCCCTGGCCAAAGCGCGGTTGATTGGACAGTCGAGCGCGGTGCTGCGCATCATCGCCGAAAATGCCGAGCCGGAGCTGCTTGCCTTTATTGGTCAGTCCGGCGCCAGCCATGTCGCGGCGGCCTACGACGCCTCGCAGCTCGAGGGCGCGGTCATGGTGTTTGCCGCCAGCGGCGATGAGGCGCTCGACCGCCGTGTCGCGGCCGACGCGCGCGAACTGGGCATTCCGGTCAATGCCGTTGACCGGCCGGAGCTCTGCGACTTCTTTACCCCGGCGCTGGTCAACCGCGCGCCGGTCGCCATCGCCATCGGAACCGAAGGCGCCGGTCCGGTGCTGGCCCAGATGTTGCGGGGCCGCATCGATCAGATGCTGTCGCCATCGCTCGGTTCGCTGGCGACGCTCGCCGCCACGCTGCGTGGGGCAGCCGAGAAATTGCTGCCGAAAGGCAATGCCCGCCGCCGCTTCTGGAACAGTTTTTTCGAAGGTGCACCTGCCCATGCCGTGGAAGCCGGCCAGCTGTCGCAGGCGCATGACGCCGCCGTCGATCTGCTGCTGTCGAACGCGCCGGCTTCGGGTCACATCGCCCTGGTCGGTGCCGGTCCGGGCGCCGAGGATCTGCTGACGTTGCGGGCGCATCGCCTGCTGATGGAGGCCGATGTCATCGTCCATGATGCGCTGGTGCCGGAGGCGGTCGTCGCCATGGGCCGCCGCGATGCCGAGCGCCTTCCGGTCGGCAAACGCAAGGGCTGCCACACCAAGAGCCAGGCCGAGATCAACGCGCTGCTGGTCGAGCTCGGCCGCCAGGGCAAGCGCGTGGTGCGGCTGAAGTCGGGCGATCCGCTGGTGTTCGGTCGCGCCGGCGAGGAGATGGCGGCACTGCGCGATGCCGGCATCGCCTATGAGGTGGTTCCGGGCGTCACCGCGGCCTTTGCCGCCGCCGCCGATTTCGAATTGCCGCTGACCTTGCGTGGCGTCTCCTCGTCGATGGTGTTCACCACCGGCCATGACCTCAAGGGCAATTCATTGCCCGACTGGGCCAAGCTTGCGATTTCTGGCGCCACGGTCGCCGTCTATATGGGCCGCTCGGTGGCGGCCGAAGTCGCCGGCCGGCTGATCGAGGCCGGCCTGTCGCCGGACACGGCGGTGGCCGTGGTCGAGAATGCCAGCCTGGCCAACCGTCGCCGCTTTCACGGAACGTTGGCCGACCTGCCGTCGCTGGAAGCGCGTGGCGATCTTTCCGGGCCGGTCATGACGATCATCGGCGATGCTGTTGCCGGCGCCAATTTTGAACGGTCCGAGCCGCTCGCCGCACATAGGAATGAAGGCGCGGCCAAAGTTGCCGCAGAGAGAGTTCAGCCATGAAGATACTGACCGCCAACCGCCTGACCGACGGCATCGCCGTCTGGTACGCCGATGGCGGCTGGGCCGAGACGGTGGGCCGGGCCGACCTTGCCCATGACAAGGCAGCCGAGGATCGCCTGGAGGCGATCGGCGCCAAGGCCTATGCCGACAATGAAGTGGTCGACGTCAATCTGATCGACGCGGATGTCGTCGACGGTGTCGTCGAGCCGGTGCGGTTGCGTGAAAAGATCCGCGCCGCCGGCCCGACCATCCGCGGCGATCTCGGCAAGCAGGCCGAGCGGGCGGCATAGTCAGGATTTGAGTGAAACGGGCGGACGCGCCCTGAAAGACGAAGCATGTACCGTTACGATGAGTTCGACCACGATTTTGTTCAGGCCCGCGTCGCCGAGTTCAGCGACCAGGTCCAGCGCCGGCTGTCCGGCGAGATATCAGAGGACCAGTTCCGGCCGCTGCGGCTGATGAACGGCGTCTATCTGCAGCTTCACGCTTATATGCTGCGTATCGCGGTGCCTTACGGCACGCTGAACGGCAAGCAGCTGCGCATGCTCGGCCACATCGCCCGCAAATACGACAAGGGCTACGGCCATTTCACCACGCGCCAGAACATCCAGTTCAACTGGCCGGCGCTGTCGGACATTCCGGCGATCCTCGCCGATCTGGCAAGTGTGGAGATGCACGCCATCCAGACCAGCGGCAACTGCATCCGCAACGTCACCGCCGACCACTTTGCCGGTGCCGCCGCCGACGAGGTCGCCGATCCGCGTCCCTATGCGGAAATCCTGCGGCAATGGTCCTCGGTGCATCCGGAATTCTCGTTCCTGCCCAGGAAATTCAAGATCGCGGTGACCGGGGCAGAGCGCGACCGCGCTGCCATCCAGACGCACGATATCGGCCTGCACCTGAAGAAGAACGCCGCCGGCGAGCTCGGTTTCGCTGTCTATGTCGGTGGCGGCCAGGGCCGCACGCCGATGGTGGCAAGGAAGATCCGCGACTTCCTGCCGGAAGCCGACCTTCTGTCCTACTGCACGGCGATCCTGCGCGTTTACAACCTCTATGGCCGCCGCGACAACAAGTACAAGGCACGCATCAAGATCCTGGTGCACGAGACCGGCGTCGAGGAGATCACCCGCCAGGTCGAGGCCGAATGGCAGGACTTGAAGGACGCCGAGCTGAAGCTGCCGGATGCCGATATCCGCGCCATCCAAGCCTATTTCGCGCCGCCGGAACTGGCTGATCGGCCGGAAGGCGACCAGGCGGTCAAGCTGGCGCGTCTTGATTCCAAAGGCTTCTCGGAGTGGCTCGACCAGAATGTGGTGACGCACCGCCATCCCGATTATGCGGCGGTGACGATTTCGCTCAAGGGCATCGGCGAGGTGCCGGGCGATGCTTCCGACAGCCAGATGGAAGCGATTGCCGACATCGCCGAGAAATACGCCTTCGACGAGCTGCGCGTCAGCCATGAGCAGAACCTGATCCTGCCGCATGTGGCGCGCGCCGACCTCAAGGCGGTCTACGACGCGCTGGTCGATATCGGGCTGGCGACGGCCAACTCCAATTTGATATCGGACATCATCTCGTGCCCCGGCCTCGACTATTGCGCGCTGGCCACCGCACGCTCGATCCCGATCGCGCAGGAAATCTCGCAACGCTTCGCCTCGCTGGAGCGGCAGCGTGAGATCGGCGAACTGAAGCTGAAGATCTCCGGCTGCATCAATGCCTGCGGCCATCACCATGTCGGCCATATCGGCATCCTCGGCGTCGAGAAGAAGGGCTCCGAGCTCTATCAAGTGACGCTGGGCGGTTCGGCCGATGAGAACACGTCGGTCGGCGAGATCATCGGCCGCGGCTTCTCGTCGGAAGAGATCACCGACGCCATCGAGCAGATCGTCGAAACCTATCTCGGCCTCCGGCTCAACCCACAGGAAAAATTCATCGACGCATACCGCCGTGTCGGTCCCGCGCCGTTCAAGGAGGCGCTCTATGCTGGCGAAACCAAGGCCGCTTGACCATATCGGCGATGCAGATGACGGCGTCGCCGCCAAGGCGGCGGGGCTCGATGCGCTGTACGGCCATCTGAAGCCGCTCGAGATCATCGAACGCTCGGCCCGCGAACTGTTTCACGACGAGATCGCTGCCGTGTCGTCCTTCGGGGCGGATTCGGCGGTGCTGCTGCACATGATTGCCGAGATCGACCGCACGCTGCCGGTCATCTTCCTCGACACCGGCAAGCATTTCGAGGAGACGCTCGGCTATCGCGACGCGCTTGTCGCTGATTTCGGGCTGACCAACATCCAGGTCATCAAGCCCGAGGAAGCCGCGCTCGCGCGGATCGACCCGACGGGCAATCTGCACCAGAGCAACACCGATGCCTGCTGCGACGTGCGCAAGGTCGAGCCGCTGGCACGGGGCGTGGCGCCGTTCCGTGCCTGGTTCACCGGCCGCAAGCGTTTTCAGGCCTCGACGCGGGCAGCGCTGCCGGTGTTCGAGGCGGTCGGCGCGCGCATCCGCATCAATCCGCTGGCGCACTGGACGACATCGGACCAGGCCGACTACATGCGGGCGCATGCGCTGCGCGAGAATCCGCTGGTCGCCTATGGCTATCTGTCGATCGGCTGTTTCCCGTGCACGCAACCGGTGCAGCCGGGCGAGGATGCGCGCAGCGGACGCTGGGCCGGTCATGCCAAGACCGAATGCGGCATTCACCTGTCGGGGCTGGAAGTGTCGCTGACCGACGCATCACTATAGGGTATGCTGATATCCAGCCGGCCTGCGAACGGCGACCTCCACCCGGAGGCCGCCGGTTTTGTGCGGGAGGGGCTTTCAGCGGACTTGGATCTTGGGGCTTTAGGAATTTTGATGACCGAAACGACGACACCGGAGACCCGGCTCTGGACCCCGCAGGGTTTTCGCGAGGACGAGTGGGCTCATGCCGAGAATGCGGACGAGCTGTGCGGCAATGGCCGCTTCATCCTGCCGCTGCAGGCGTTCCTCGACCTTGATCCGGAGGTGCGCCTGTCCGCCAAGGAGCGGCTTGGCGTGGAGCTGCAGCCTGGCGATCAGCTCGAGAAGATAGCCGACCTGCTTGACCAGCTGTCGCTGGTGGCGCTGGTCTTCCCGGCCTTCAGCGATGGGCGCTCCTTCTCCAAGGCCGAACTGCTGCGCAGCCGCTACCACTTCGAGGGTGCCGTTCGGGCCACCGGCCAGGTGCTGGTCGACCCGTTGCCGCACATGCTGCGTCTCGGCTTCGACGAGTTCGAGATCTCCAACCCGGTGCTGCTGAAGCGCCTGGAAGAGGACCGCACCGGCGGCTTGGGGCTTTACTACCAGCCAGCCGCCGTGCCGGAGCCCAAGGGCCCGAAATATTCCTGGCGGCGCGTTCGCAGCTGACGCTGCGGTAATTCTACCATCTTTACATAGGCCGTAATCGAGCCTTCTCTTGGTCATCCGGACGGAAACATCCGCCGGGTGCGAGGGAGGAAGTCATGGATTTCGACTATGTCATCGCCGGCGGCGGGTCCGCCGGCTGCACGCTTGCCGCGCGTCTGTCCGAAGATCCGTCGAAAACGGTCTGCCTGATCGAAGCCGGCGGCGCGGGCAGCAACCTGCTTATCCGCGCGCCGGCAGGCATCATCGCACTGTTGCCGGGCCGGCCGAAAATCAACAACTGGGCGTTCGAGACGGTGCCGCAGCAAGGTCTTGGCGGCCGCAAGGGCTACCAGCCGCGCGGCAAGGCGCTGGGCGGATCCAGCGCCATCAATGCCATGCTCTATACGCGCGGGCACCGCGGCGACTATGACGAATGGGCCGACCTCGGCTGCGACGGCTGGTCATGGGACGAGGTGCTGCCCTATTTCCGGCGGGCGGAAGGCAATCAACGCGGCGCTGATGCCCTGCATGGCGGTGACGGGCCGCTGCGGGTTGCCGAGCAGCAAGAGCCACGCCCGCTCTCCCGGGCCTTTGTCGAGGCCTGCGGCGAAAACCAGATCCGCCGCAACGATGATTTCAACGGCGTCGAACAGGAAGGTGCCGGCCTTTATCAGGTGACGCAATTCTGGGGCGAACGCCGCAATGGCGAGCGCTGCTCGGTGGCCGCCGCCTATCTGCAACCGGCCATGAACAGGTCGAACCTTACCGTCATCACCGGAGCGCACGCCACGGCGGTCATCCTCGATGGCAAGCGCGCCACCGGCGTGCGGTATCGCGCGGGGAAGGACGAAGCCGTCGCGAAAGCCAGGCGTGAGGTGATCGTCTGTGGTGGCGCCTTCGGTTCGCCTCAACTCCTGTTGCTGTCGGGCATTGGCCCGGCTGCCGAGCTTGCCATGCATGGCATTCCGGTCATTCATGAATTGCCCGGTGTTGGCAAGAACCTGCAAGACCATCTCGATTTCATCATGGGCTGGACGTCCAAGGATGCCGACATGATGGGCATCGGCCTGCGCGGCCTGCCTGGCCTGCTGCGGCACATGCTGCGCTGGCGCAAAGATGGCGGCGGCATGATCGCCACGCCCTATGCCGAAGGTGGTGCCTTCCTCAAATCCGATCCGGCGATAGAACGGCCCGACCTGCAACTGCATTTCTGCATCGCGATCGTGGATGATCATGGCCGCAAGCTGCATATGGGATATGGCTTTTCCTGCCATGTCTGCGTGCTGCGGCCGCATTCGCGCGGCGAGGTCGGGCTGTCGACTCATGATCCCATGGCACCGCCGCGCATCGATCCTCGCTTTCTTTCGGACGAACGCGACGCCGAGCTTTTGCTCAAGGGGGTCAGGATGATGCGCGGCATCCTGGAGGCGCCGGCGCTGGCCAGGTATCGCCACAAGGAAATCTACACCGCCGGTGTTTCGAGCGACGCGGATTTGATGTCCCACATCCGTGCCCGCGCCGACACGATCTATCACCCGGCCGGCACCTGCAAGATGGGCGTCGACGAGCTGGCGGTGGTCGATCCGCAATTGCGGGTGCACGGGCTTGAAGCCTTGCGGGTTGTTGACGCCTCTGTGATGCCGACCCTGATCGGCGGCAACACCAACGCTCCGACCATCATGATTGCCGAGAAGGCGGCGGATATGATCAAGGCAGCCGCCTGACTGCCGCTCTGGTCGAACCAGCGAAGCTATTTTCGTCTGCCGGGAAGCGCTCTCGGTCGAGAAGGTGCAAATCTGGTCATACCAATTTGGCGATTTGCGCTTTCCCTTTGACCCTCCTGCCTTTAGGATAGGGAACATTATTTCGTCACCCGAAATAAATATAGCCACAAGGGAGGAACCGGGAATGGCTGGCAAGAAAATATTGATGCTCGTTGGCGAGTTCAGCGAGGAGTATGAGATTTTCGTCTTCGAACAGGCCATGCATGCCGTCGGCCACACCGTGCATGTCGTCTGCCCGGACAAGAAGGCCGGCGATGTCCTCAAGACCTCGCTGCACGACTTCGAAGGCCACCAGACCTATACGGAAAAGCTCGGCCACGACTACATCCTCAACAAGACGTTTTCCGAGGTGGACCCAGCCAAGTATGACGCTGTCTATGCGGCGGGCGGGCGCGGTCCCGAATACATCCGCATCGACAAGCGTGTGCAGGCGCTGGTGCGGCATTTCCATGAGGCAGGCAAGCCGATCTTCACCATCTGCCATGGCGTGCAGATCCTGATCGCGGTCGACGGCGTGGTGCGGGGCAGGGAAGTGGCTGCTCTCCACTATTGCGAGCCCGAAGTGACGCTGGCCGGCGGCATCTACATCGACGTCGCGCCGACCGGTGCCCATGTCGACGGCAATCTGGTGTCAGCCAAGGGTTGGCCAGGCCTGTCCAACTTCATCCGTGAGTGCTTGAAGGTGCTCGGCACCGAGATCCGCCATGGCGAGATCCTGATGCGCGAAGAGCGCCAGGCCGCCTGACAGGGGGTTGCTTCCGCCGCCGCGCTACGGCGCGGCGGTGGTCGTTCTAGAGCGGTTCCCCGTTTCACGGAAACGGCGAACCGCTCCAACTCTATGTTTTGACGCAATTCCCAAGGGAAAGCGCTACGCGCTTTTCCCGGGAAAACCGCTCACACTTTTCCTGGAATTGCTCTACATCGTCGCCCGTGCCTCGCGGAACGACACCAGCTTGCGGCGGTTCTCGTCCCATAGTGCCAGTTTGACGCAGCGCAGGCTGTCGAGCAGCGTGACGCGACCGATGCCGCGCAGTTCCGGATAATCGCGCAGCACTTCCTGCAGCCGGTAGCCCGGCACCTTGGCGGAGAGATGGTGGACGTGATGGACGCCGATATTGCCGGTGAACCAGTTCAGCACCGGCGGCAGGTCGTAATAGGACGAGCCGTGCAAGGCGGCATGCTGAAACTCCCAGTCGTCATCCTTAGCCCATTCCGTCTCCTCGAACTGGTGCTGGACATAGAACAGCCAGATTCCGGCCGAGCCGGCAAGGATGACGATCGGCAGATGGACGACCAGGAAAGCACCGGGGCCGACGGCCCAGATAAGCAGGGCCGCAGCCAGCGCGATGGCGAGATTGGTGGTCATGGACGACACCCAGGGCGTCAGGCCGCCGCGCATCATGCCGATGGGCAGCCTTTGCGAGAAGATGAACAGCCAGATCGGTCCAAGCCCGAACATCACCAGCGGATGGCGATAGAGGCGGTAGGCGAGGCGCCCGCGCCAGGACAATTGCCGGTATTCGGCAACGGTCAGCGTCCTGATATCGCCCATGCCGCGCTCGTCAAGATTGCCGGCGCTGGCATGATGCGTCGCGTGGGCGCGCCGCCAGCAATCGTAGGGCGTCAAAGTCAGGACGCCGAGCGCGCGGCCGATCCAGTCGTCGGCATAGCGGTTGGCGAAGAAGGAGCCATGGCCGCAATCGTGCTGGATCATGAAGATGCGCACCAAGAACCCGGCCGCCGGAAGGATCAGGATCAGCCCCCACCAATGGCCATAGGCATAGGCGGCCGAGGACAGCGCCCAGAGCGTGGCGAACGGGATGAGGGTGATGGCAAGTTCGACGGCGCTGCGTCGCCGGTCCGGCTTCTTGTAGCGCGCGAGGATCTTCAGCCAGGCACGCTTGCTGTTGGCGGCCGCATCGGGGGAAATCATGTTCATCAGGAAGCATAGGCGCGGCGTGTGGCTACCGCAAGGCAGCCATCACGCAAAATTACTGTGCGTAATTGTCGCGTAAAGAGTGCCGAGAGCTACTGCCGCCGTAATCTGTTATCGCCAGCCTCGGCCCGATCGAGGCGATCGAGCAATTGCCTGAAACGGTCGTGAGTATCGGCTTCGATGTGGAAAGCCGGCAAGGTACGCAGAAAACGCGTCATCGCCTCGGCACCAAACTGGCGCCTGACTTCGGCGGCGAGCCTTTCTCCCTTTTCAGCCTTGTTGCGGGTCATCATTTCAAAATCCTGTGTTGGCTCCGAAACTCCTCCAGTAGGGGAATGGTTCCCGCATCACGCTTCCGTGGCAAGCCAAGCCGGCAAGTACAGTAAACTTTGAATTAAAATCTAAGCATCGCCATTGATCATGACCCAGGTCCGGCCAAAGGCTCAATGGTCGCTTGCCCCTTGATTTTTGGCTGCCAAACCTCGATATCGGGCACAAAATCCATACCATTCGAGATGACGGGAAACGGCGATGAGCGACCAGGCAAAAGACGAACGCGCGCCCAGTGAAGCCGAGGCGGCCGAGGCCAATGCCGAGCGCACGGAAGGCAGCATCGACGGCGACTATGAAGCGCTTGTGCGACTGCTGAAGGAAAATGAAGAGCTGAAGGACCGCGCGCTGCGCGTTGCGGCCGAGATGGAGAACCTGCGCCGCCGCACCGCGCGCGACGTGCACGACGCGCGCACCTATGCGGTTGCGAATTTCGCCCGCGACATGCTGTCGGTGTCGGACAATCTGCGCCGCGCGCTGGACGCCATTCCGGCGGAGGCCAAGGCCTCGGGCGACGCCGGCTTCAAGGCGCTGATCGAAGGCGTCGATCTGACCGAGCGCGCCATGCTGTCGGCGCTGGAACGGCATGGGGTCAAGAAGCTCGCGCCGGAAGGCGAGAAGTTCGATCCCAATTTCCACCAGGCCATGTTCGAAGTGCCCAATCCCGATGTCCCGGCCAACACCGTGGTCCAGGTCGTGCAGCCGGGCTATTCGATCGGCGAGCGCGTGCTGCGTCCGGCCATGGTCGGCGTCGCCAAGGGCGGCCCGAAGATTGCCGCCGAGGCGCCGGTCGAGCCGGGGCCGGTGAATGAGCAGGCGGAGAAGGATGCGTAGTTAGGGGTTAGGCAGTAGGCAGTAGGCAGTAGGCAGTAGGGAATAAGGCAGTCGTATGAATCGCGCGGCTTCGTGCTATTCATACGCCCCAATTCCCAATCCCTACTGCCTCATGCCCTTGAACCCCATCGCCCTTCTCGACTATGCCGGCGTCGCCGTTTTTGCGGCGACCGGGGCGTTGGCTGCCTCGCGCAAGCAACTCGACATTATCGGTTTCCTGTTCTTGGCCAGCGTCACTGGCATTGGCGGTGGCACGTTTCGCGACCTCATCCTCAACGTGCCGGTCTTCTGGGTGGGAAACCGCGACTATGTGCTGATCTGCGCCGTGGTGGCGGTCCTGGTCTTCTTCACCGCGCATCGCGTCGAATCCCGATACAAGCTGCTGCTGTGGCTCGACGCCATCGGGCTCGCCGCCTTTTCGGTGATGGGCGCGGCCAAGGGTCTTGGCATCACCGGCTCGCCGGTGGTTTCGATCATCACCGGCATGCTGACCGCGACCTTTGGCGGCATATTGCGCGATCTGCTGGCCGGCGAGCCGTCGGTGCTGCTGAGGCCGGAGATCTACGTCACGGCCGCCCTGGCGGGCGCGGCCATCTTCACATTAGGTGACGTCGCCGGATTGCCGCAGTTTGTCTCGGGGTTGGCCGGCTTCGTCGTGGCGCTCGCCGTGCGCGGCGGCGCGCTGCGTTTCGGCTGGGCGTTTCCGTCCTACAAGAGCCGGCCCGGCCGACGGCCGGAAGATATTCCGTGAATCAGGCCTTCGCTGCCTGCCAAAGCGTCCATCAGCTTTTTGGGCGCTTGTCGGATCCATGTCCGTTCGAGCCGATGGCGCAATTCTTCGGGCGGAATTTGGCTCAACCTGACAAGGATCGCCGGCCAGCCCTTGTAGTGATCCGTCTCGAAATAGATTGCGGGCGCCGCTTCCAGCAGCATCTCTTTCTCGTCGAGCGGGCACATCAGGACGACCGTGTCGGCGTCCTTGACGCGGGCGAGCAATTTCTTGCCAACCTTCAGCGCCGGCGTGCCATAAGATGTCGTTTCGATGATGTCCGGCAAGCCGCTCGCAGCACGTCGCAATGCTTCGAAAACGGTGGAAAGCTCGTCGCTCACCGTTTCACGCTGCGAAGCGCTGGGCTTCCCCGCCGTAATAATTGACGTAGCGGGCGCCGATTTCCTTGACCGGCATGACGACGAACACATCGACCGTCGAGAATTCGCGGTCGATGACGCAGCCATCGCCGATGCGGGCGCCAACCCTCAGATAGCCCTTGACCAGAGGCGGCATCGCCGCGATCGCCGCCTTGGTGTTGACCGCCTCGATCGGCATCAAGTCCATGGAGCAATAGCGCCCGGACACGGCGCGCACATCCCAGGCCGAATTCGTGCGGCAGTGATGGGCGAGATAGGTGAGCGCCTCGGCATGCGCCGCCGGCACGGTGCCGTGGAAGGAAGCGCAGCCGGTCATCACGCCGATTTCGTAGTGATTGATGTAGGCCCAGATGCCTTGCCACAGCGCCTCGATGGTGCGCTTCGAGCGGTATTCCGGCAAAACGCAGGAACGGCCGAGTTCGAGGAAACGCTGGCCGGGATGGCGGGCGATGAGCTTGGTCAGCTCGAATTCGCCTTCGGAATAGAAGCCGCCGGCGGCGGCCGCGATTTCTTGCCGCAGCAGCCGGTAAGTGCCGACGATGCGGCGGTGTTCGGGGCCGGAAATCGAATTGTCGAAGACCAGCAGATGATCGCAGAGCGGATCGAACCGGTCGGCGTCGCGGCGGTCCTGCACCTGGAACAGGTCCTTGCGGGCGCCAAGCTCGTCGTAGAATACGCGGTAGCGCACTTCCTGCGCGGCCGCGATCTCGGCCTCGTTGCGGGCGAGCCGCACTTCGAGATTGCCGATACGGCCGAGCGCTGCGCCTTTTATGACGGAATCGACATTACGTCCGGCGAGCAAGGCGCTGCTGGCGTTCGGCCGAGTGTCACATTCCGGCATAACTGTATGCACGAGTGATTCTCCTTCGAGCCATCCCTCTTGGCACGGGGATACGGTGTAGGTGCAACAGGATTGTGACAGTACCGTGATAAGGCGTCGCGGGCAATACTTCGTCGGCTGGCGAAAACGGTCAACCGGCTACCTTAGGTGAGGAGGGGCGAGGCGCGCCTGGTCTTCACGGATCAAGTCACTGCGCCCCAAACCCTTGTTTTCATGGATGTCGCCCTCGGCGAATCGGGGCGGCTTTGAGCCGGCATGCGTCAGAGGCGCGGCTGGAAAAAAGCAGATCAAGCTGCAACCTGGCCCTCGACGGCGTTGACAAGCGCATCCGGGTCGAGTGGCTTGGTGACGAAGCCGCTGGCGCCGTGGGCAAGCACCGCATGGCGCGTCTTTTCCTGGCTATCGGCCGACAGCACCATGATCGGCACGGGCGGCGCCGATGTCTCCTCCTCATGGCGGCGGATCGCGGCAATGGCGTCCAGCCCGTCCATAACAGGCATATGCAGGTCCATCAGCACCACGTCGAAGCGGTGCTTGTGCCCGGCGCCGGTGACGGCCTCGACGGCGGCTTTGCCGTTGCCGACGACCTTAACGCGGTGCCCCGCCTTCAACAGCGTGGCGCGGGCCAGCATGGCATTGATGTCGTTGTCTTCGGCGATCAGCACGGACAGGCCCTGCTGGCGGTCGCTTGAGGCGCGAAGTGCCGGGGTGCGGCGCTTTTCCGGCTGCGGCTGGGCAAGGGCCGGCGCGTGGCTGGTCAAAAGAACACGCAAAAGTGTTCCACCGCGCACCGGCCGGGCCAGGAAGGTCGCGTAGCCGCTGGCGCGGAACTCACCAAGCATGCCTCGGTCGGTCGGTGCGATCAGGGTGATGGCTTCGCAATCGGTGAAACCACTCTGGCGCAATCGCTTGAGCACTCTCCCGTCACTCTCCTCCATGGCCGCGTCGACCAGCAGCACGTCGCAGCCCTCGGCCAGCGGCGCGGCCTGCGCCACGGTGGTGGCTATGCCGGCCGTGCCGCCATTGGCGCGGATGGTGCGGGCGATGGCGTCGGCCTCGACGGCGTTCCTGGACAGGATCACCGCGCGCCTGCCGGCAAGCACGTTCTGCCGGCCCTGGGGCGCCTCGGTGGCCTCCGTGGCCGGGATTTCGAAGACGAATTCCGACCCTTGGCCAAGCCGGCTGGAGACCGAAATCGTGCCGCCCATGGCAGCCACCAGGCGCTTGGAGATGGCAAGTCCGAGCCCCGCCCCGCCATGTGCGCGCGTCGAGGTGCCGTCGGCCTGTTCGAACTCCTCGAAGATGCGCTCCATGTCCTCTTCGCGCAGGCCGGGACCGGTGTCGGTGATGGTGAAGCAGATGCGGTCGCTGGTCTCGCTCCGGGCGCGCGCGATGCTGACCAGCACGCCGCCGCCGTCGGTGAACTTGATGGCGTTGCCGATGAGATTGAGCAGCACCTGCCTGACCCGGCCAGGGTCGGCCGTGATCAATTGCGGTACATCCGGTTCGACGTGGCAGCCGAGACCGATATCCTTGGCGAAGGCGCGCGCGGCGAGCAATTCGATGATGTTGTCGGCGATCTCGCGAACCGACATGGGCTGCGGTTCCGGATCGAAGCGACCCGCCTCGATCTTGGAATAGTCGAGCAGGTCCTCGATCAGGGCGAGCAGGGCGCTGGCCGAGGTCGATATGGCGCCGACATAGGTCTGCTGTTCCGGCGACAGGCTGGTATCGGCGAGCAGCCTGGCCATGCCCATGATGCCGTTCATCGGCGTGCGAATTTCATGGCTGACCGTGGCGAGGAAGCGCGATTTGGCCTGGCTTGCGTATTCGGCGCGCTCGCGCGCGGTGATCAGCGAGGATTCCGCGCGCTTGCGGGCGGTGATGTCGCGGGCGATGGCGCGATGCGATGCCGCGCCGCTGTCCTTGTCGCGCACCGACAGTTCGATCCAGGAGAACCAGCGCGGGCCGCCCGGCGTGCGGATGGCGACATCGGTGGAACTCAGGCACTCATGGTCGGAAAAGGCGGCGTCCGGGACGATGCCGACCTCGATGCCGAGTTCGGCCAAGGTCTTGCCGGCAAGATCGCGCTGATCGGTTTCGACGAGATCGGCGAACACCTTGTTGGCATAGACGATGTAGCCGTCGCGATCGCGATGGATGACGAGATCGCCCAGCGCATCGATGAGACCGCGAAAGCGCTCCTCGCTTTCCTGCATTTCCCACATGCGGTCGGCCAGCGTCTCGATCTCGGCGCGGCTTCGGGCGGTGGTCTCGTCCAGCAGCACCACGGTACGGTGGACGCTGCGTCTGGCATGGAGATGCAAGGCAAGGCCGGCGAGGCCGGTTGCCAGCAAGGCGAGGCTGATGAAGATCGGCGCCCCGGTCAGATGCGCGAGGCCCGCCAGGACCATGATGGCAACGAAGGTGAGCAGCGGCAGGCCTTCCCGCCTGGCCAATTGCTGCTCGGGCACCAGCGGCGGCGCAGCGATGAACCGCCGCGCCGCCGCCGGCGCGGCAACCGCATCGTCGCCCTTGTTTGCCTGTTGGCTGTCGGATTCCGCGATCATGCGAAACCCTTGCCAGAGGAAGATTATGGAAAATTGCGGCGGATCGTTCGAATTTTAGCGGATAGGCGTTTTTGTCCCGACAGCAGCGGATTCGCCACCGGGATTAGGCGATCCGTCCGCTCCTTGCCTGCGACCCGCGATGCGGTCACATGTCGACGACGACGCGACCGCGGATCTTGCCGTCGACGATGTCGTGCGCGGCATCGATGATGCCGTCGAAGCCGATGGTCGTGGACAGGCTGGCGAGCTTCTGCAGGTCGAGATCGGCGCCGATGCGCCGCCAGGCCTCGAGGCGCACGGCCTTCGGCGCCATCACCGAATCGATACCGAGCAGCGAGACGCCGCGCAGAATGAAGGGGGCCACGCTCGCTGGCAGGTCCATGCCGCCGGCCAGGCCGCAGGCCGCGACCGCGCCGCCATAGGAGGTCATCGACAGCACATTGGCCAGCGTGTGGCTGCCGACCGAATCGATGCCGCCGGCCCAGCGTTCCTTGGCCAGGGGCTTGGCGGGCTGGCTGAGCTCGTCCCGCGAGATCACCTCGGCGGCGCCGAGATTGATCAGATAGGGGCTTTCGGCATTGCGTCCGGTCGACGCAATGACGTGGTACCCGAGGCTGGACAGGATGGAGACCGCGACCGAACCGACGCCGCCGGCAGCACCTGTCACCACCACCGGGCCGCGATCGGGCAGGATGCCGTGCCGCTCCAGCGCCATGACGCAGAGCATGGCGGTATAGCCGGCGGTGCCGACCGCCATCGCGTCATGGGCGCTGATGCCTTCCGGCAGCGGCACCAGCCAATCGCCCTTGACACGGGCGCGCCCCGCATAGGCGCCGAAATGCGTCTCGCCGACGCCCCAGCCATTCAGGATGACCTTGTCTCCCTTGCGCCAGTCGGGATTCGAGGACGAGATGACCGTGCCGGCGAAGTCGATGCCCGGCACCAGCGGCCAGCGGCGGACCACCGGCGCCTTGCCGGTAATCGCCAGTCCATCCTTGTAGTTCACCGTCGTTGCCTCGACCGCGACGGTGACTTCACCCTCCATCAGGTCGGCTTCGGTGAGGTCGGTCACGGCGACCGACTGTTTCTTGTCGGCGTCGCGCGAGACGAGGATGGCTTTGAAGGTTTCGGACATCTTTTTCTCCGCGCGCTTGCTTGGCGTCCTGGACTGTGCGGCGGCGGCCGCGTGGGGTCAATCTTTGGAAGGCTTGGCTTTGGAAGGCTTGGCGTTCGAAGGCTCGCGGCGCCAGCCGATGAGTTCGTCGAAGACGACCAGTGCCGCACCTACGGAAATGAAGGCGTCGGCGAGGTTGAAGATGGCAAAGGACCAGACCGGCGTGTGGAACAGGATGTAGTCGATGACGTGGCCGTAGACGGCGCGGTCGATCAGATTGCCCAGCGCGCCGCCGATGATCAGGGCAAAGCCGGTGCGGGCGATGACATGGCCCGATGGCGTTCGCGTGGCGAGGTAGAGCACGAAAGCCACGACCAGAACGGCGATCACCACCAGGCCCGTGTCGCCGAAGGAGGAGAACATCGAGAAGGCGATGCCGGTGTTGTAGGTGCGAAACAGCGCCAGGAACGGCACCAGATCGAGCTTTTCCTGGAAGGGCAGGCCGGTCTCGACCAGATGTTTGATCCACTGATCGAGCGCGATGGCCGCGACGACGAGCAGCGCGTAGGGGGACCATGATCTCACGGGCGGGCAACCTTCATTGCTGGTCGGCGATTGGTTCGAGCTTCAGCGCGCCCCGCCGGATCTCGAACAGCATGATGCCGGTGGCGACGGCGAGATTGAGCGAATCGGCGCGGCCCGCTTGCGGGATCCTGAGCAGCCGGTCGCAACTCGCCGCCAGGCTTTCAGGCAGGCCCTGTTGCTCATTGCCCATCATCAGCAGCACCGGCCCACGGGAAAAATCGACCGAGCGGTAGTCGACCGCACCCTTCAGATGCGTGCCGGCGACAAGGCCCGAAAAGCCGCCGCGCCAGGCAAGGAAGGCCTCGGTCGTTGCCTTGGCCACCGGCACGGCGAAGATCGAACCCATGGTGGCGCGCACCGTCTCCACGGAGAATGGATCGGTGGTGTCGCCGACCAGGATGACACCCTTGGCGCCGACGGCATCGACGGTGCGGATGACGGTGCCGAGATTGCCGGGATCGCGCACCCGGTCGAGCGCCACCCAGACATCGCCATTGTCGGCGCGGATGTCCTTCAGGGCCAGGAATTTCTGCGAGAAGACGCCGACCACCATTTGCGGATTGTCGCGGCGGGTGATGGCGACAAGCACTTTTTCCGAGACTTCGAGCACCGTGCCGCCGGCGGCAACCGTGCGCGCCGCGACCTTTTCCACCGCTGGGTTGCCGCGTCCGGCCTTGGCGAACACTAGCGTCCTGATCTGCCAGCCCAGGTCGAGCGCATCAATGACGAGTTTCAGCCCCTCGGCCATGAAGGCGTTCTGCTGGTCGCGGAATTTCTTCAGGGCAAGCGCCTTGATGTCCTTGATCAGTGGATTGGCGAGGCTGGTGACTTCCTTCACCTGGCCGGGTGCGCCGACATGCCGTTCGTTCATTCAGGCCACCCAACGCGAAAACAATGAGGTCGAAAGCGCCCTGCCGGCGGACTTTTCGCGGATGATCAGCTCGCCCGATTCAACCCTGCCGCCCATGCCGGCGAAGGTGTCGCGCATCAAAGCGTGGATAGCGAAGAAGGAGGCGCGGATCGAATATGCGGTCAACACCACGGCAAGCGGTTTCGGCGTCAGGATCGTCCGGCATAGATCGGTCAGGGCAGGCAAATCCTCGAACAATTGCCAGACCTCGCCCTTGGGGCCGCGGCCATAGGCCGGCGGGTCGAACAGGATGATGTCGTAGCGGCTGCCGCGGCGCTCCTCGCGCTCGGCGAATTTCACCGCATCGTCGACGATCCAGCGGATCGGCTTGCCGCCGAGCCCGGCCATTTCCTGGTTCTCGCGGGCCCAGCCGATCGCCTTCTTCGAGGCATCGACATGGGTGACCTCTGCGCCTGCGCGGGCCGCCACCAGCGAGGCGAGCCCGGTATAGCCGAACAGATTCAATACTTTGACCGGCCGTTTGGCGGCCGCGATCAGCCCGGCCATGTGGTCCCAGTGCGAGGCCTGTTCGGGGAAGACGCCGACATGGCGAAACGAGGTGAAACGGCCGAGATAATCGATGCCGTCATGCTTCATCGGCCAGGTCTCGCCGAGCGGCATCTTCGGGAACCGCCAGCGGCCGATGCCTTCCTCGTCGGTGTCGCCGGTGAAGATGGCATCGGCACGCTCCCAGTCCTTCGCCGGCAAGGCTTTCTGCCAGATCGCCTGGCCCTCGGGCCGCACGATGCGGTAGGGGCCGTATTGTTCGAGCTTCTGGCCGGCGCCGCTGTCCAGCAGCGCATAGTCGGCGTTGGGCGCGACTTCGAGGATCAGCGGAAGCTGCTCGGCGGGCAGGGCGCCGTCACGGCGGGCAAGGATGCGCGGGGCTGAATTCGGTGCGGGCTGGCTGTCCGGTTTCGCGTCACGCGCCTCGCGCGGCCTGGCGTCCGGCCGCCCACGCGTCTCGTGCGGACGCACCTCTCCGGTTCCGCTTTTCGCGGTGGGGCGGTTGTCGCGGCGTTTGTCGCGAAAAGACTTCAAGCGGGAGCATCTCCGAGCGGCGTGCCGCTTTTGGCATGAGGACAGCGGCGGTGCAACCAAGTCTGCGACAGCCAACGCTGCTGTTCATGTCGGCCAGCGATGGACCAATGTCAAAGAAACAGGCAAATCTGCCCCATGTCCCGCTCCGAACGTCTGCTCGACCTCATCCAGTGCCTGCGCCGGCATCGCCGGCCGGTGAGCGGACAAGCGTTGGCCGATGAACTCGGAATTTCGATCCGCACGCTCTATCGCGACATCGCCACGCTGCAGGGGCAAGGCGCGCCGATCGAAGGTGAGGCGGGGCTGGGCTATGTGCTGAAACCCGGTTTCATCCTGCCGCCGCTGATGTTCACCGACGAGGAGATCGAGGCCATCGTGCTCGGATCGCGTTGGGTCGCCAAGCAGCCGGACCAGCGCCTGTCGGCCGCTGCCGCCAATGCGTTGGCCAAGATCGCGGCCGTACTGCCGGATGATCTGCGTGAGGATCTCGATGCCTCGACCCTGCTGGTCGGGCCGCCGGCGCACGCCATAGAGGGCATAGATCTTGGCGTCGTGCGGCAGGCCATCCGCAACGAACGAAAACTCGGCTTTCTCTACCGCGATGCCGGGGGTGCTGCTTCGCAACGTGTCGTCTGGCCATTCGCGCTCGGCTTCTTCGACAAGGTGCGGGTGGTGGTGGCGTGGTGCGAGATGCGGCAGGATTTCCGGCATTTTCGCGCCGATCGCATATCCGCCCTCAACGCCATCGATGCGCGCTATCCGCGTCGCCGCCAGGCGCTGCTCAAGGAGTGGCGCGCGACGCTCGACAAGCAGCGTGACTCATGAAGGCTACTGCCAGAATCTGACAGTATGGTATCCTAGGTTCGCCAAGTCGAAACGTTGAAACAGCTTGGAGAGCAGATATGGCCACCCCGAATTTCGTCATCCTCTATGTCGATCAGCCACTCAAGAGCGGCGCCTTCTACAGCGCCCTGCTGGGTCGCGAGCCGGTCGAGAGCGCGCCGACCTTCGTGCTGTTCGTGCTCGACAACGGCTTCAAGCTCGGCCTTTGGTCGCGCCATACGGTGGAGCCGGCGGCGGAAGCGGCCGGTGGCGGCGGCGAGATCGTGTTTGCGCTGGAGACGCCGGACGCGGTCGACGCTACCCATGCCGACTGGTCGGGGCGCGGCTTGAGGATACTGCAGACGCCGACCGACTTGGATTTCGGCCGCACTTTCGTTGCGCTCGATCCCGACAATCACCGCCTGCGCGTCTACTGGCTGTCCGACGGGCAACAGGCCGATGGGGAACAGAAATGAGCGCGTATTGGATCGCGGTGGCGTCGGCGCAGCATGTGCGGCGCGGCCGGAATGACGGCTTCATGCAGGTCAATCACGGCAAGGCGGCGCCGCTGCGCCGCGTCAAGCCCGGCGACGGCATCGTTTACTATTCGCCGACCACAATTTTGGGCGAAAAAGATGGCCTGCAGGCTTTCACGGCAATCGGTACGGTACGGTACGGGAAGGAGAGCCCTATCAAGGCGAAATGGGCGGCGGCTTCACGCCGTTCCGGCGCGATGTCGAATGGGCGGTGGCTGAAGAAGCGCCGATCAAGCCACTGCTCGACCGGCTGGACTTCACCGCTGGCAAGTCGAACTGGGGGTATCACCTGCGCTTCGGCCTGTTCGAAATCACCGATCACGATTTTCGTCTGATCGCAGAGGCGATGGGTGCCCCGAAGACGCTTGCCGAGGCTACGGCTTGAGAGCCTTGTAGACGGCAATGCCGGCGGCGAGGTCCTCGAGTGCCGCGCCAACCGACTTGAACAGCGTGATCTCGTCAGCGCTTCGGCGACCTTCGCCCTGGCCGCGCGCCAGTTCGTGCAGGTCGGCGACGATGGCGTCCGGCTTCAGCACGCCGGAGGCCAGCGGCTGGACGATGTCGCCGGCTTCTTTGGTAGCGCCGGCGCGTGTGTCGACATAGACGCGGGCGCGCACGATGGCGTCGTCATCACTTTCACGCATCGTCGGGGTGAAGCCGCCGACCAGGTCGATATGGGTGCCTGGTCGCAACAGCGTGCCCTTGATCAGCGGCGTGGTGGTGATTGTCGCCGAGGAGACGATATCGGCCTCGCCAAGCTCCGCATCCAGATCGGAAGCGGCGCTGGCCGCAAAGCCGTCGGTGCGCAAATCGGCCGCGACCTTCTCTGCGTTTGCCGGGGTGCGGTTCCAGATGCGGATGGTTTTGATCGGCCGTACGGCCGAATGTGCCTTGGCCAGGAACGGCGACAGGGCACCGGCGCCGACCACAAGCAGCCGCGAAGCATCGTCGCGGGCGAGGTAGGATGCCGCCAGCGCCGAGGCGCAGGCGGTGCGCCACTGCGTCAGCCGCTGGCCGTCGATCAGGGCTTCCGGTTCGCCGGTGGCGCCATTGAGCAGGAGATAGAGCCCCATCACGGCGGGCTTGCCGATGGCGTTGTTGTCGGGCGAGACGGTGACGATCTTGACGCCGATATGGCCACCGGAAGACGTGCCGGCGGCGTTGAAATCGGTCCATGCCGGCATCAGCAGCAAGGTCGAGGCCGCACCATCGGGCCGTTCGACAGCGTGATGATGCCTGACCGGCTGCACTGCGCCCTCACGGAATGCCGTGCGCAACGTCTCGACCAGTCCGGGAAAGGTCAATGCACGATCGACCTCGGCGGCCGAAATGGTCAGCATGAAAGGCTCCGTGGAACGAAAGGCACCGGGGTCGGCTTAATTGGTCGGCTTTGGCAATGCCGACCCTTGGGTCGACCCTTGGACCGATCCCTGAACTGATCCTTGCGGCGCTGACGGCGCGCGGCTGACCGCCTGGCGCAGGTTTTCCGCCTCGACGCCGCGCTGGCGCGCCAGTTTGCGGTAGCGGCCCTGCTTGACCCACGTCGCCAGGCTGCCGACGATCATGCCGATGGCAAGCGCCAGGAACAGGAAGATGAACAAGGGCAAGGTGAGCGTCAGCTTCGGATTGCCGGGATTGAACGGGTCCAGCGTGAAGGCGACGAGTTCGCGGTTGGCGACGGCCAGCGCGATCAGGATGATCGCCAGGGGCACGAAGACCACGATGAGCATGAAACGATTGAGCATTATGTTTTCCGTCGGAAGTTGGCGCTGAAGCCGCGCCTACTTGCCGCCGTTCAGCCTTTCGCGCAGTTCCTTGCCGGTCTTGAAGAACGGCACCCACTTCTCCTCGACCTCGACGGATTCACCGGTGCGCGGGTTGCGGCCGGTGCGGGCGGGACGGTTTTTCACCGAAAAAGCGCCGAAACCGCGTAGTTCGACCCGGTTGCCTTCGGCAAGAGCATCGGTGATCTCGTCGAAGATCGCGCCGACGATGTTTTCGACGTCGCGCAGGAAAAGATGCGGATTGCGCGTGGCAATAATCTGCACAAGTTCGGACTTGATCATCAGACGGGTCCCCGTGAAAGCAGTTCGGTCGAAATTATGAGGATGATTTTATTGGCTTTTTCAGCTGTTCCAAACGGCGCTCAAGGGTGCCAGACAGAAACGAGGCCGTCAAGAAACAAGCGGTCGGCGCCAAGTTCGTGGATGACATCACTGCTGTAGCCCGGCAGGCCGAGCGCGCTGCCGACCGTTTTCACCATGGCTTTTGACCACAGGAAGCTGCCGCGGCGCTCCGTGTCCTTCCATTCGACCACCTTGAGCTTGGCGTCGACGCCCTTGGTCGCCAGCCAGTCGATCGCCTCGGTTTCGCCGCCGACGGCATCGATCAGCCCGTTGGTGACACCCTGGCGGCCGGTGAAGATCGATCCGTCGGCAAGCGCCAGCGCCTGTTCGTGGGTCATCTTGCGGCGTTCGGCGACGATGCCGACAAACCAGTCGTAGCTGTCGAGGATGAGCTTGCGGACCATGGCGCGCTCGTCGTCATTGGTCGGCTTGAAGGGAGAAGGTGAAGCCTTGAGCGGCGAGGATTTCACCTCCTCCAGCTTGATGCCGAGCTTGTCCATCAGGCCGCTGACGTCAGGATACTGGATCAGCACGCCGATCGAACCGACGATCGAGGTTTTGCGGGCGACAATGTGGTCGGCAGCACTTGCGATCATATAGCCCGCCGATGCGGCGAGCGTGCCGACTTCGGCCACGACCGGCTTGTCGGCAGCCACCTTGCGCACTTCCTCATAGATCGATTCACCGCCGACGGTGGTGCCGCCGGGGGAATCGATCGCGAGGATCACGCCCTTCACCTTCGACGACTTGCGGATGTCTTCCAGACGCTTGATCAGTTCCTCGTCCTCGGTGATCGTACCTTCGATCCTGACCTTGGCGATATGGTCGACAGTCGAGCCGCCGAGATCGTCGCGATAGAACCAGGCCGACAGCGCGATCACTCCGAGGGCGACGATGCCGATGGCCGCAACACGCCAGAATGTCAGCTTGCGCCGCAAACGGCGGCGGTCGATCAGGTCGTCGGCTCTCAATGCCATGGTTCAGCCTCACAGTCGGCGGGAAGAGACGCTTTTAGACCATGATGTCTTCATCGGGAAGCAGTTCGTCTTGCCTATGGCGCGGCAATCCGCCCGCGTCGATCCCGACCACTGTCAGTTTTGTGACTGGCCTGCGCAAGGGACGCGAGGTAAGGGCAGGAACAGCGGTGATGAAAAAAAGGCGCAGACGCGCCCATTTCTGCTATGAAGTACCGGCTGTTGTGCCCACCTCGTTTGCGTTTGCACAACCACAGTTGTCACATTTTTGCGGTTTTCGTGGGCTTGTGCTTGCTTGAGAGTGCCGGCCCCCCACCTATAGGCGGTGTTCCCTGACGGGCAGGGTCTAGAAGAAAGCAGTCATGTTAGCGCGATCGAATGAACCGACCAGCCCCGAGACGGAGTTGGCTCCCCCGGCGGATGGCTGGACGCGGGGCGACGCGTTCGACCGCGCCCAGCGTCATTCGCGCCGCGTGCGCGTGCTCAAATTCGCCGTGCCGCTGGCCGCAGGGCTGATCGCCGTCGCCTTCCCGGTCTATTCCTATCTGGCCGCACCCGTCTCCGTCGCGGTGCAGTCGGAAGGCGCGGCCTTTTCCAACGGCAAGCTGGTGATGGCCAATCCCAAGCTCAACGGGTTCACCAAGCAGAAGCAGCCCTATTCGATGACGGCCCTGCGGGCGATACAGGATGTCAACACGCAAGGCATTATCGAGCTCGAAGGCATAGACGCCAAGGTGCCGGTCGGGCCGGACAATGTCGCCGCGATCAAAGCCTCGCACGGTATCTACGATCGCGACGGCAACACGATGAAAATGACCAGCGACGTCATGATCACCACGACCGACGGCATGCAAGCCAAGTTCAAATCGGTCTTCCTCGACATGGGCAAAGGCACTATGAAGACGGACGATCCCGTCGACGTCAGCAGTGGCGGGTCGCAGATCACAGCGGATTCCCTGTCGGTCCAGGACAATGGCAAGATCCTGGTGTTCGAGAAGAGGGTGCGCGTCAACATCGATCCCGCCAGCGTGAAGGCGGCTGAGGCAAAGGGCGAAGAAGCGAATGTGGCACAATAGTTTGACACGGCTTGCGGCCGCAACTTCGGCGCTGCTCCTGCTGGGCCTTGTGCCGTCGCTGGCGCAGTCGGGTGCCAGCAGCCAGGTGTCCGGGCTCAAATTGTCCGGCGACAAGCCAATCCAGATCGAAAGCGACAAGCTGGAGGTGCGGCAGGCTGAGAACCTCGCCGTGTTCACCGGCAACGTCACCGTCGTCCAGGGGCCAACCCTGCTCAAGGCCGGCAAGATGATGGTCTATTATGTCAAGGATCCCAACGCGGCCGCCAAGGGTACCGAGGCGGCGGGTGCCGCGATGACCGGCTCCGCCAACATCGATCACCTGGAAGTCAGCAGCAAGGTCTACATCAAGTCCGATGACCAGGTTGCGACCGGCGACAATGGCACCTTCGACATGAAGACGCAGGTGCTGGTCCTGTCCGGCAAGGAAGTGGTGCTGTCGCAAGGCCCCAACGTGCTCAAGGGCTGCAAGCTGACCGTGCAAATGAAGACTGGCCTGGCGAATGTCGATGGTTGCGGCGGTCGTGTCATCATGTCGATGACTCCGCCGAAATCGGATGCGCCAAAGGCGGGAGCGACGAACCCCTGATGGCCAGCCTGTCATCGCTGACGGCGCGTCTTCCGGGGCGCGCCGCAGCCAAGGTTTCGGCTCCGGCCACGATCACCGTCGACAAGACGAAGTTCAAGGGAACCTTGATCGCCAAGGGCCTGACCAAGAGCTACAAGGGCCGCAAGGTGGTCAGCGGCGTCACGCTGGGCGTGCGTGCCGGCGAGGCCGTCGGGCTGCTCGGCCCCAACGGCGCCGGCAAGACGACCTGTTTCTACATGGTCACCGGCCTGGTGCCGGTGGATGAAGGCACGATCGAGATTGACGGTTTCGACGTCACCTCGATGCCGATGTATCGTCGCGCCCGCCTCGGCATCGGCTATCTGCCGCAGGAGGCGTCGATCTTCCGCGGCCTCAACGTCGAGCAGAATATCCGCGCCGTGCTCGAAGTGGTCGAAAAGGACCGCAAGGTGCGCGAGCGCAATCTCGATGAGTTGCTCGAGGAATTCCACATCAGCCATCTGCGCAAGGCGCCATCCATGTCGCTCTCCGGCGGCGAGCGGCGGCGCCTGGAAATCGCACGCGCGCTGGCCACGCGCCCGGCCTACATGCTGCTCGACGAGCCCTTTGCCGGCATCGATCCGATCGCCGTCGCCGATATCCAGCAACTGGTGCGGCATTTGACGGCGCGCGGCATCGGTGTGCTCATCACCGACCACAATGTGCGCGAGACGCTCGGGCTGATCGACCGCGCCTACATCATCCATGCCGGCCAGGTGCTGACCCACGGCCGCGCCGACGAAGTGGTGGCGAACCCGGATGTGCGGCGGCTTTATCTCGGCGAGGGGTTTACGCTCTGACCTTTTTTCTCATGCAATTCCGGGCGGAGGAACCGTTTCCGGAAATTTGCCTTAGGCGTGAAATTTGTTTCCTGACACGATTTTTTGCGCGTCGCGGGCTGATTTTCCGCGATTTTGCTCCAGGATAACGCTCCGGTAAGCGGCTTTTGCTAGGCTTTGCCTTGACAAGCAAAAGCCGGGCCAGTTTTTATGGCCGGCTGCCGAATTCATTTCGGGAAGCGCGGACGCGTAGAGGAGGCGTTTGAAACCGAACCATGGCGTTGGCGGCGAAACTACAGCTCAGACAGTCGCAGTCGCTGGTGATGACGCCGCAGCTGATGCAGTCGATTCGGCTGCTGCAGTTCACCCATGTCGAGCTTGAGCACTTCATCGACGAGGAGATCGAGCGCAACCCGCTTTTGGAGCGCGCCGAGCCGCAGGACGACGCCGCGAGCGACCAGGTGCAGAAGATCGATGCCGAGCCGCAAGCCGCCGCCGAGGGCGACTGGTTCGAGAACGAGGCGGGGTGGAGCGCCGAGGCGATCTCGGAAAAACTCGACACTTCGCTGGAGAACCTGTTTCCCGACGATCCCGGCACCAGCGAGCGGCTCGGACCCGACCTGACTGCGCAATGGAAATCGGCTTCCGGCAATGGCGGCGGCTCCTCGTCCGAGGGGCTCGACGCCGGTGACATGGCGGCGAGCGCCATCACTTTGCGCGACCATGTCGGCGAGCAGATCGCGCTCGCCTTCGTCGATCCCGCGGCGCGGCTGATCGCAGGCGAACTCGCCGATGGCTTGGACGAGACTGGCTATGTCAGGGCCGATCTCGAGGAGGTCGCCACGCGTCTGGGCACCGATACAGCGAGCGTGGCCGAGGTGCTGGCGGTGTGCCAGACTTTTGAACCGACCGGCCTGTTCGCCCGCGACCTTGCAGAATCTCTTTCGCTGCAGCTTGCCGCGCGCGACCGTCTCGACCCGGCGATGAAAGCCCTGGTCGCCAATCTCGAGCTTTTGGCGCGGCGTGATTTCCAGACGCTGAAGCGGATCTGCGGCGTCGACGAGGAGGATCTACTCGACATGCTGGCGGAGATCCGGGCACTCGATCCGCGCCCGGGCATGGCGTTTTCGGGCGGCGCCAGCGACGCCATCGTCGCCGATGTCGAGGTGCGCGCGGCCAATGACGGCAGCTGGACCGTCGAACTCAATGCCGAAACGCTGCCGCGCGTGCTGGTCGACCATATCTATTTCGCCCAGGTGTCGCCGCATGCGAAGAACCAGGCGGAAAAGGATTTCCTGGCCGAATGCCTGCAGAACGCCAACTGGCTGACGCGAAGCCTCGACCAGCGGGCAAAGACGATCCTCAAAGTGGCCTCGGAAATCGTGCGCCAGCAGGATGCGTTCCTGGTCCATGGTGTGCGCCAGCTGAAGCCGCTCAATTTGCGCACGGTGGCCGACGCCATCGGCATGCACGAATCGACCGTCAGCCGCGTCACCGCCAACAAATACATGCTGACCCCGCGCGGCGTGTTCGAACTGCGCTATTTCTTCACCGCCTCGATCGCCGCGTCGGGCGGCGGCGACGCGCATTCCTCGGAAGCGGTGCGTGACCGCATCAAGCAGCTGATCGACGAGGAGAAACCCGTCGATGTACTTTCGGATGACGCGATCGTCGACATGCTCAAGGAAAGCGGTGTCGATATCGCCCGGCGCACGGTCGCCAAGTACCGGGAAGGCATGAATATTCCGTCGTCGGTGCAGCGCCGGCGCGAGAAGCGGGCGCTCGCCAGCGCCGGGCGCTAATGCCCCAGCTATTTTCCACAGCTTTCGAGCTTCATTGACAAGCCGCGGGGAAGTGGCTAGAAGCCCGCCCGCATGAGACGGGCCAGATGCCCGCTAGCGGATGGTCCGTCACGACAATGGCCTCGGGACGGTCAAAAGGCGGCTTGTGATCAACCGGAAAGTTCGGATTTAAATCGGCGCGAGTGACGCCGCAAAGCTTGTGCGCACGGATCACGAGTATAAACTCGGGCCAGTTTGAAGCCTGAGCAAGGAAGGTCAGTTTTCAGATGAATCTGCGCATATCGGGAAAACATATGGATATCGGCGATGCGTTCCGCACACGCATCAACGATCGTGTCGGCGAGGCGATCGGCAAATATTTCGATCGCGGCTTTGCGGGACACGTCACCGTCATCAAATCGGGCTCGCGCTATTCGGCGGATTGCATGATCCGGCTGGATTCCGGCGCCTCGCTGCAGGCCACGGGCGATGCCCAGGATCCGACGCTCGCCTTCGAGGCTGCAGCCGATCGGCTGGAGACCCGGCTTCGGCGCTACAAGCGCCGTCTCAAATCGCACAATTCAGGCAATGGCAACGGCGATTTGACCGACATCGCCTATACGGTGATGGCGCCGCTCGCCGATGACGACGAGGAGATCCCGGAGGATTTCGCGCCGGCCATCGTTGCCGAATCGACCATGACGCTGAAGACCATGTCGGTGGCCTCCGCGGTCATCGAGCTCGATACCAAGGACAGTCCGGTGTTCGTTTTCCGCAACGCCGGAACCGATCATCTCAATATCGTCTATCGCCGGCCCGACGGAAACATTGGCTGGATCGACCCGTCCACGACCAAGGTCGCACAGGGATAAAGCCAGCCGCACGAGGGGTGGGGACTGGCGACGGCAGGCGAACAAGGGATTTTCAAGCATGGATCTGAGCGATCTTATCAGCGTTCCGGCGATTTTGCCGGCGTTGAAGGCGAACTCCAAAAAGCAGCTTCTGCAATTGCTTTCCGAGCGGGCGGCGGCGATTTCGGGCATTCCGGAGAGGGAAGTGTTCGACACCATCCTGCAGCGTGAGCGGCTGGGCTCGACGGGCGTCGGCAATGGCATCGCCATTCCGCATGGCAAGCTCGCCGGCGTGAAGCGCATCGCCGGTGTTTTCGCCCGGCTGGAAACACCGGTCGATTTCGAGTCGCTGGACGACCAGCCTGTCGATCTGGTGTTTCTGCTCCTGGCGCCGGAAGGGGCGGGCGCCGATCATCTGAAGGCCTTGTCGCGCATCGCACGCGTGCTGCGCGACGCTGACACGGTGGCCAAGATCAGGGGGACGCGCGACGCCACGGCGATCCACGCGCTGCTGTCGGACACGCAGGCCTCGCACGCCGCCTGAAGTTGGATTTTGAGAAAGACTGCCAAGGGCCGCCGCAAGCGGCCCTTTTCGTTTCAGCCAACCGGTCGCTTTAGTGAATGGCGACGGTGGTCAGGTCGTTTTCCATGGCGCCGGCCAATGCGCGGTCACGCGCGTCGGAAAGCAGGATCGGCTGGCCATTGGCGGCAAACAGCGCCCACAATTCCAGGCCGGGCGCAATTTCACCGATGTTGGGGAAGCGGCCGAGCAATTCATCGCTCGAGACCTTGCGCAGATAAGCGACCGAGCCTTCGCCCAGATGGGCGAATTCACCGCTGGTCATGGTGATATTCTCGTCAGTTCTGGTCATTTCAAGCCTCCTTGGCGCGAGGACGCCGCTCAAGGCCATCCCGCATGAGAGCCATCGGTAAAGATCAGTCTTTCACCGATATATTTATTTTCCGTACCAGCCGCTCGGACTCCGGCCGATCGAGGTCGATCGACAAAAGGCCGTTCTTCAGCTCCGCCGCGATCACGCGCATGCCGTCGGCCAGCACGAAACAGCGCTGGAACTGGCGCGCGGCGATGCCGCGATGAAGGAATTCGCGCTCGGTGTCGTCGGTCTGACGGCCGCGCACGACCAGCTGGTTTTCCTCCGTTGTCACATCGAGATCGCTTTCGGCGAAACCGGCGACAGCGAGCGTGATGCGCAGCCTTTCGGCCTTGCCGTCGGCACCGCCGAGGCGCTCGATGTTATAGGGAGGGTAGCTGTCACCGGACTTCGCCAGGCGCTCCAAGGTCTTTTCCATGGCGTCGAAACCAAGGAGAAGCGGGCTGGAGAAAGGCGTCATTCGGCTCATGTTACACTGTCCTCTCAAGAGCGACATAAACTGGAAAAACCCGGATGGCATTTTTCCCGATGGTCTTGATATGGTCCGCCCCGCGACCAAGTTCAAGCCACCACAAGACCCGCCCAAAAAGACCAGGCCTTGGACTCACAGGAATAATCGACATGGCGCTTGAAACGACGCGCGGATGCAAGGAGAAGCGCTGCGGTCGTCCTTCAGGCGTGCGATCGATCCGGTGAGTTCACGGCCCCAAACAAGGAATTGAAATGCCCCAACCACGCAAGATCATCATCGACACCGATCCCGGCCAGGATGATGCCGTCGCCATTCTCTTGGCGCTCGGCAGCAGCGAACTGGAGATCGTCGGCATCACCGCCGTTGCCGGCAACGTGCCGCTGAAGCTTACCGAAAAGAATGCCCGCAAGATTTGCGAACTGGCCGGCCGGCCAGAAATGAAAGTCTATGCCGGTGCCATCCGCCCCCTGGCGCGCACACTGGTCACCGCAGAGGAAGTGCATGGCAAGACCGGCCTCAACGGCCCACAGCTGCCCGAACCGACGATGAAACTGCAGGAGCAGTATGCCGTCGACTTCATCGTCGAGACGCTGATGAAGGAGGAGAGCGGTACCATTACGCTCTGCCCGCTCGGGCCGCTGACCAACATCGCACTGGCGCTGATCCGCGAACCACGGATCGCGCCGCGCATCAAGGAAATCGTGCTGATGGGCGGCGGTTTCTTCGAGGGCGGCAACGTCACGCCCGCGGCCGAATTCAACATTTATGTCGATCCGCAGGCCGCCGATCTGGTGTTCAAGTCCGGCATCCCGATCGTGATGATGCCACTCGACGTCACCCACAAGGCGTTGACCACCACCAAGCGCACGCAGGCCTTCCGCGCGCTCGGCACCAAGGTCGGTATCGCGACCGCCGAGATGCTGGAATTCTTCGAGCGCTACGACGAGGGCAAATACGGCACCGATGGCGGCCCGCTGCACGACCCCTGCGTCATCGCCTATCTCCTGAAGCCGGAGCTGTTCAAGGGCCGCAACTGCAATGTCAGCGTTGAGACCGCCTCGGAACTGACCATGGGCATGACCGTGATCGACTGGTGGGGTGTCACCAAGCGGGAAAAGAACGCCATGGTGATGCGCGAAATCGACCATGACGGCTTCTTCGCGTTGCTGGTGGAGAGGCTGGGGCGGCTTTAGGGGGTCTTTTTACCTTCTCCCCTTGCGGGAGAAGGTGGCCTCGCGAAGCGAGGTCGGATGAGGGGTGATCCAGGGAACGCCAACGCCTCACTCCGTCACGCTCCCCTCATCCGTCTCGGCGCTGCGCGCCGATCTTCCTTCTCCCGCAAGGGGAGAAGGAAGAGGCGTTACTTCGACCTCGAAAACGCCAGCCACAGGCCGCCACCGACCAAGAAGCTGCCGCTGATCCTGGACATGAGCTTGATGCGGCTGGCCGACAGCAGGCGTCCGGCGCGGCCGGCGGCGAGCGCGTAGGTCGAATCCGACATGGCGGCGAAGATCATGGCGGTCAGGCCCATGACGACGATTTGCAGCGAATAGTTGCCTTGCGGCGCGATGAACTGCGGGAAGAAGGCGCCGAAGAACACCAGGGTCTTGGGATTGCTCAGCGCCACCAGCAGGCCCTGCAGGAAGAAGCCGCCGCGCGGCTTCCTAGCGGTTCCGTCGGCATTCAGCGTGCCCTTGGAGCGGAACATCTGCACGCCCATCCAGATCAGATAGGCGGCGCCGATCAGCCTGACCCATTCAAACCAGTGGCCCATGCCCGCGATCAGCGTGTTGAGGCCGATGCCGACAATGGCGATCATGATGGCAAGCCCGGCCTGCGTGCCGGCGACATTGGCGAGGCCGGCGCGGGTTCCGTGGCGGATGCTGTTGGCGATGATCAGTGTGACCGTCGGTCCCGGCACCAGGATGATGACGATGCAGGCGAGAACATAAGCGGCATAGAGTTCCAGCGACATGGTTTTTCCCTTGGAGTCCCGCCAATGCGGCGTGGCAGGGGACAATCAATGCATGGTGGTAGCCTCTGCGCAAGCCAGACGCGAAACACCGCGCCGTTGCGCGCGCGTCAGGCGCCGGCCTGCCAGGGCAGTGTCGCCTCATAGGCGGTCGCCGCCCGTAGCACCGCGAGGTCGCCACGCGGCCGGCCGATCAGCTGCATGCCCATTGGCCGGCCCTTGTCGTCGAAGCCGACCGGTACGTTGACCGCCGGGCAGCCGCCAAGCGTGGCGAAGGCTGAAACCTGCATCCAGCGGTGATAGCTGTCCATCGGCCGTCCAGCGACCTCGCTTGGCCAGTGCATGCCGACTTCGAAGGGGAAGACCTGCGCGGTGGGCAGGGCTATGAGGTCGAAGCGGTCGAAGATCGACAGCAGCATCCGATGCCAGGAGGTGCGCACGACCGACGCCGCGCGGATCTGCGGCGCCGTCAGCCGCATGGCGTTCTCGATTTCCCATATGGCTTCCGGCTTCAGCATGCCACGCCTGGAAGGGTCGTCGTAATGGACCTTGAGGGCGCAGCCGCTGCTGGCCTGGCGCAGCGTCACGAAGGCTTGCCAGAGCGCTTCGAAGTCGAAATCCGGGAGCAAGGGTTCAACCGCGAAGGACTGGTCCGAGAACCGGCCGAGTGCCGCCTGGCACAGATCGAGAATGCCCGCTTCGATCGGCAGATGGCCGCCGAGGTCGCCGAGCCAGGCGACGCGGCCGCCGGTCGAGGGCGGTGCAAGCCCTTCGAGGAACGAGCCCGGTTTCTCATAGGACAGCGGCGCCTGCGGATGGTAGCCCGCCTGTACGTCGAGCAGCAGCGCCATGTCGGCGACATTGCGGCCCATCGGACCCTCGATGCCCATCTGCGCATGGAAGACCTCAAGATCGGGTCCGGCGGGAACAAGCCCTTGCGACGGCCGGAAACCGTAGACATTGTTCCAGCCTGCCGGATTGCGCAGCGAGCCGCCGAAGTCGCTGCCATCGGCGACGGGGACCATGTCGAGCGCCAGCGCCACCGCCGCGCCGCCGCTCGAGCCGCCGGCGGTGAGCGCCGGATCGAAAGCGTTCAGCGTCGGCCCGAAGACATTGTTGTAGGTGTTGGATCCCAACCCGAATTCGGGGACATTGGTCTTGCCGATGATGATGGCGCCGGCGTTGCGGATGCGCTCGACGAAGAAATCGTCTTCCTGCGGCACGAAATCGGCGAAGATCGGCGAGCCGAAGGAGGTCCTGAGCCCGGTCGTCGAGGCGAGGTCCTTGATGGCGATCGGCAGGCCGAAGAGCTTCCCGGTTTCACTCGCTTGCCTGGCATCGGCTGCATCGGCCTCGCGCAGGATATCGCCGCGCTCGCGCAACGAGACGATGGCGTTGACCAGCGGGTTGACCGTTTCGATGCGGTCGAGGAAGGCCGTCACCACCTCGCGCACGGACAGTTTCTTGCGGCGAATGGCGCCGGCCAGCTCGACGGCGGACAGGCGGCAGACATCGCCGGCCCGCGGCACGGCATGCTTGGTCTCAGGGCGCATCATTTCTGCTGACTTCCTGCAAGGCTTGATCGACATCCTTGGCCAGCGGGATCGCCGGCTGGGCGCCAGGCTTCAGGCATGCGAGCGAGCCTGCCGCACCGGCGCGCGCCAGCGCTTGGTCGAGCGCAAGGCCGGACGACAGGCCGGCAGCGAAGTAGCCGCAGAAGGTGTCGCCGGCGCCGACCGTGTCGACAGGCGTGATCTTCATGGCCGCAACGGTCAGGAAATCGCTCGGCGTCGCCGCCATGACGCCGTCGCCGCCGAGGGTGACGACGATGCTGCGGCCGGTTTTCGCGGCGAAGTCGCGCATGCGTGCCGCACGGTCGCGGCCGTTCAGCGCCAGCGCCTCGCCATAGAGGTCGAACTCGGTCTCGTTGGCGACGACATAATCGGCCTTGCCGAGGAAAGCCGTCGCGTCGCCCTGGAAAGGAGCGGTGTTGAGCACGGTGATGGCGCCGGCCGCGCGTGCCTGGTCGAGTGCCGCATCGACGGTCGCCAGCGGGATCTCGTGCTGAAGCAGCACGACGTCGCCCTTTTTCAGGAAGGCCTTGGAGAGGTCGCCGGTCACCACGGACGCATTGGCGCCGGAAACCACGGCGATGATGTTCTCGCCGTCGTCACCGACCATGATCAGTGCCGTTCCGGTCGAGGCAAAGGTTTCCGCCACGCCCGACAGGTCGACCTTGGCCTCGCGCAGCAATGCCAGCGCCTCGCCGGCGAAACTGTCCTTGCCGACGGCGCCGACCATGCGCACCGGGACACCGGCGCGCGCGGCGGCCAGCGCCTGGTTGGCGCCCTTGCCGCCGGGCGCCGTGGAGAAACCGGAACCCCTCACCGTTTCGCCGGGGCTCGGCAAGCGGTCGACTTTGGCGATAAGGTCGAGATTGATCGAGCCGACGACGACTATCAAGAAAGTACCTCCCTGCCAGCGCTGGCCGGAAATCAGGATCGACTTTCGGAAAGCACGATGTGGATCGAAGATGGCGGAGCTGGTGCATCAATATGAATGCGCCGTCACCCCGATTGCGCGGGAAGCTAGCGCGTCATGCGATGAGTTGCCAGACCATGTGGCTATCAAAAGGCGATTTGTCGCCTCACTCGCAGCGCACGGTGACCGTGCCCTGGTAGTTGCCGGCCGGAAAGATGCCAGATGATTTGGTGGCGGTGAGGTCAACCTGGATAGTGTGGGTGCCGTTGACGACGCGCTGCGGCACGCTTCCGGAGGTGTCGACGCCGGTGCCGTCGAGGCGGTAGACGGTGCTGAAGTTGACATTGGTGCCGCCGCCGCTTGGCGCCGACGAGAACGATGCGGGCGCCGGTGCGGAAACGGAATAACAATCGAGCAGGTTGAGCAGGGTGCAAAGCAGCGAGCTGGCGGTGATGGTGGCGCCCGCGCTCGATCCGCCGGCCTGCTTGGAGCCGAACACGTTGAGGCCGGGATTTGCGGTCATCGTTCCCGATGCCCCGACCATGATGGTGCAAGTGCCGATGATTGCCGCCGGCGCGGGCTGGCTGAAGCCGGCAAGGGCTGCCATCGTAAGCAGCGCGCGGCTATTTCTTCTTCTTTTTCTTGCCATCGCTGTTTCCGGTCCTGATGGTCCAGCCTTCATTGGCCCATCCGGGTGATGCGGTCGCGGCGGCGGGAGCGGCAGCGCTGGCGGCCACGCTCCCCGTCGTGCCGTCGCCGCCGAGACCCATTTTGAGCAGTTTCAGCTCCATCTGCAGGCGCTGGACCTCCAGTTCATATAGCCGGCTGCAGTCGAGACGCTTCGGCGTACGCCCGATCGGGATCACCACCCGGCCGTAGGTGGCGACGCCATTATCTGTCTGGTTGTTGCCCCTGATAACGCCGAGATCGACATAGGCACCGGAACCGGAAACGGCGGAGCGGCAAGTGGTGCCGTCCGCGGCATGAACCTCGTCCTGGCCCTGGGGCAAGGTGACACCGGGCAAATTGAAGCCGTTCTCGTTCTGGTTGAGATTGTAGATCTGGTCCTGGGCCTGGGTTGGAGCGGTGCTTATCACTGCAGCCGCGAGTGCCAGCGTCAGGACTTGCGGTGTCCAAAGAACTTTCCGCATATCTGTGCCCTTATCTGCGTCTGTTGATTGGGGAAGGGGATGCTTTCGGTACAGATACGCACTTTACGCTCGGCGGCGCCGCCGAAGGGCACGACCACAAGGACAGGACGGGAAGCCTGGGAACCCAGCTGGAACACGCTCGGAGAGATCCTGGCGTCCACCGGCTGGAAATCCTGATCGTAGACGTGGATTTCGACCTTGATCTTCTGGTCGTATGGATTGGCCGGGTATACGCGGACCGCGAAGACGTCGGTGAAGCTGTTGATCTCGCCGCGCATCGGCGACATCGACTGGGCCGCTGCGGCAACGGGGATCAGGCCGACAGCCAGCGCCGTCGCCAGGGTTCGAAAAAGTGTCAAGGATGCCTCCTTCCCGGGCGCTACTCGCAGCGCAGCGTTACCGTTGCCTGATAGTTTCCGTTGGCGAAGCGGTTGCTGCCGCCCTTGGTGCCGGCGAGATGGACCGAGACAACGTCGGCGCCAGGTGTGCTGATGGCGGTCGCCGAGCCGGTCTCGACGATGGAATGGGCACCGGCGGAAGAGTAGGTTGGCGTCCAGGTGGTCGATGTCGTGTCGGCCGACGGCACCGTCGTGGTGGTAACCGGATCGACGCTCAGCGACACGCCGCCTGTCGTCGTCAGCGTGACGGTTCCGGCCGAGCCGCCGCTGTTGTGGGAGCTGAGGGTCTGAAGGTCGGGACTGACCGTCATCGTGCCATTGGTGGCAATGACAAGCGTGCAGGTCGGGGAGATCGTGCCATTGAAAATGACATTTTGCGTCGTAGCCAATGCAGGCTGGCCCAGACATGCGCCCAGCAAGGCTGCACCCAAGGCGGTGCGAAACAACTTCATAGAGGCCTCCTATTAAGTCGGATCGCCCGAATTAACAGGAGTCATGATCGCTTCATCGTGGTTAATTTAGCGTAAACTTAAATAATTCGCAGAAATAACGCCTTACAAAAAACCAAAGGTTGTCCTCGGTTGTGCCCTGAATTTCGGATAAAGTCCAAGTAATACTTTTCGATAATCAAGATCTGTAAATTTCTTCGCCGGAAACTGGAAAAACGATATTTATGACGACACTTGGCCCGCCTCCCAGCCGAGGATGGCGCGCTTGCGGGTCAGGCCCCAGTGGTAGCCGGTGAGGTCGCCGGACTTGCCGATAGCGCGATGGCAAGGCACCACGAAGGAAAGCGGGTTGGCGCCATTGGCGGCGCCGACCGCGCGGCTGGCGCTTGGCGCGCCGATGCTGGCGGCGATCGAGGAATAGGTGCGGGCCTTGCCCATCGGGATTTGCAGCAGCGCCTCCCAGACGCGAACCTGGAAGTCGGTGCCGATCATGACGACATGCAGCGGCTGGTCGGGGCGCCACAGCGTCGGGTCGAAGATGCGCGCGGCGTAAGGACCGGTCGCGGCCAGGTCCTCGACATAGATGGCGTTCGGCCAGCGGCTGGACATGTCGGCGAAGGCGGCGCGCTCCTCGCCGGGGTCGCTGAAAGCGAGGCCGGCAAGCCCACGGTCGGTGGCCATGATCAGGGCGGTGCCGAAAGGCGAGGCATGGTAGCCGTAGCGGATGGTGAGGCCGGCGCCGCGCGTCTTGTAGTCGCCCGGCGACATTGCCTCGTGGGTGACGAACAGATCATGCAGCCGACCGGGACCGGACATGCCCAGTTCGAACGAGGTTTCGAGCAGCGGCATGCCGGAGTCCAGCAGCCGGCGCGCATGGTCGAGCGTCACCGCCTGCAGGAAGGCTTTCGGCGACAGGCCGGCCCAGCGGGTGAACAGTTTCTGCAGGCCGGTCGGCGTCTCGCCGACCTCCTCGGCAAGCTCCTCGAGCGAAGGCTGGTCGCGATAGTCGAGGCTGATCTTCTCGATGGCGCGGCGCACGATCTCGTAGTCGCTGCCTTGCGGCGTGATGTCCTTCTTGAGGACGGCTGTCTGTGTGCTCATCGAACTGTCTCCTTGGCCAGGAATATCGCCCCTTGGGGCGCCGATCGCCACCCGAAACTTGCCTTCTTGCCGCGCATACCCAGATAGACTCGGGCTTCTTGCCCAGGAGTCGCTCATGACTGGCGAGAAAGTGCATCTGACCGGGGCAAAAGAAACCTTGCTGATGACGCTCTATGGCAAGGCGCTGGAGAGCCGGCTGCCCCATTCGCTGCTTGGGGATCATTTCGCCGACGAGGCGGTGCGTAAGATCGACTATGACTTCTCCAGGCTCAAGGTCGACGAGAATCTCGGCATCGGCCTGGCGATCCGGGCCAAGACACTGGACGTTCGTGTCGAGGATTTTCTGGCCAGAAATCCCGGCGCCATCGTGCTGCATCTGGGCTGCGGGCTCGACACGCGCGTCTTCCGTGTCGATCCGCCACCAGGCGTGGACTGGTTCGATGCCGACTATCCCCAGGTCATCGAACTCAGGCGAAAGCTTTACCCGCCCCGCGACCATTATCATCTCATCGCTTCGTCGGTGACCGAGCCCGGCTGGCTGGCCGAAGTGCCCCGCAACCGCCCGGCCATGGTGGTGGCGGAAGGGTTGACACCCTATCTTCCCGCCGACGAAGGGCTGCGCCTGGTTTCGCGGCTTGTCTCGCATCTTGCCGGCGGCGAGCTGATGTTCGACGCCTACAGCCGTTTCGGCCTGACGCTGCTTCGTCTCAGTCCGACCATCAAGGCGACGGGCGCCGAGGTTCACTGGGCGATCGACGATCCGCACGAGCTGGAACTGGCGGTTCCGAAACTGCGGTTCGTCGAGGATATTTCCGCCTACATGCCCGAACACGCCGCCCGCATGGGCTGGTCGGCCAAACTCTTCGTTCGCCTGTGGAAACACATTCCGGCGCTGCGCAAGGTCGGCAGGCTTCTGCGCTATCGATTCTAGATTCAGCGCGCCTTGGCGGTCGCCAGCGCGCGTGAAAAAGCCGTCGCAAAACTCTCGCGGGACTCGGGATCGAGAAAACCGCCGATCGGCACGTTCTGGCCTTGGCCTTCAACCGTCATTCTGGTGATGCCGATCTCGGCGTGACGAGCGACCGAAAACCGTGCCCAGAACGGGTTGAAGCGGTGGGCCTCCGATTTTCCCGAAGGGGCCGTCTTGCGGATGTCGAGGGTGGTACGCGAGACCGACACCTCTTCGCGGGCGCGGGCGGCGCGGTAGTTGGCGCGGAAGGCGATGTAGACGGCGACCACGTCAAGGCCGAAGAAGCCGAATACCGGCCAGGCGCCGCGCGACAGGAAGAACGCGCCGGTCCCCAGCCAGCCGAACGACAGCGCGCCCATCAGGACCAGGAAGCCCTTCCTGCCCAGCGACCGGTGTGGGGTCAGCAATGCGTGAAAGAAGGGCTCGTCAGCCTGGAACGAGGCGTTTGTGTCGCTCATGACGGGATATTATAGGAGGGAAATGGCGAGCCCCAAGTCCAAAGATTCTTCCATGCCCGAAAAAGACCTACCGGCCGGACGACGCGACGGCTCGAACGCCAAGCCGCGCCCACGGCCGGTGCGGCGGACTCCGCGCTACAGTCCGGCGGAGGTGCACGAGATCTTCCGCCGTTTTTCGGTCCAGCGGCCGGAGCCGAAGGGCGAGCTCGAACACGTCAACGCCTTCACGCTGCTGGTGGCGGTGGTGCTTTCGGCACAGGCGACGGACGCCGGCGTCAACAAGGCGACGCGCGCGCTATTCAAGGTCGCTGATACGCCGCGGAAGATGCTGGCGCTGGGTGAGGCCAAGGTCGGCGACTATATCAGGACCATCGGCCTGTGGCGCAACAAAGCCAAGAACGTCATCGCGCTGTCGGAAGCGCTGATCCGCGATCATGGCGGCGTGGTGCCTGACGGTCGTGACGAGCTGGTCAAGCTGCCTGGCGTCGGGCGCAAGACCGCCAATGTCGTGCTGAACATGGCCTTCGGCCAGCATACGATGGCAGTCGACACGCACATCTTTCGGATCGGCAACCGGCTCGGCCTGGCGCCCGGCAAGACGCCCGAACAGGTCGAGCAAGGGCTGCTGAAGATCATCCCGGACGAATATATGCGCCATGCGCATCACTGGCTGATCCTGCATGGCCGTTATGTCTGCAAGGCACGCAAGCCGGATTGCCCGGCCTGCGTCATCGCTGACATCTGTAAGGCTGAGGAGAAGACGAGCAGCATTCCAGCGCCGCTGGTGCCGATCGCTCCGCTTGAAGCCGTGGCCGTTGGCGATCAGATACCGTAGCCGCGCGCCATCGCCGCCGCGAAAACCGGGATCAGCAGGAAGACGAGCGCCTCGGCGCGGATATAGGTCTTCACCGAGGCCAGTTCGCCCGCCGGCACGGAGAAGGAGGGATTGGCGCCGGCCTGCCGGTTCCAGGAAATGAAGCGCACGGTCGGGATGATCGACAGCAGGCCGACGATGCCGAATGCCGCCATCTTGGCCCAGAACATCCAGTTGTAAACGTAGAACTCCCATCCCTTGAGGCTCCAGAAGACACGGGCGATGCCGACGATGATGATGAGTGAGGCGATGATGCCATAGTGGCGGTCGATGCCGGCGAGCCGCTTGAGGGTTACGGCGGGCAGGTCGCCGCGGATCAGCACGAATTCGGCGCCGATGATTCCTGCCAGGGAAAACACCAGCAGATGATGGACAATGGCAAGCACAAGGTCGGTCGTGTCCATACTTTTTCCCTGGGTTTGAGCACCAGCCCCGCGTCTGAAAAGGTCGCGCCGCAAATGTGCTGAATCAGCCTGCCGGGAAAATAACACCGTCGGGCAGAATTCCCATAGAAAGCTGGTCCCTAACCACAGGTTGCGTCGACGCCCGATCCGGGCACGTTAGAGCGTTTCACCGTTTCATGGAAACGGCGAACCACTCTAACTCTTTGTTTTGACGCAATTCCGGACGGAAAGCCGCTCACACTTTTCCTGGAATTGCTCTAGGTTTGCAAGCATGACCAGACTGAAACGCCCCCTTAATCCGATGCCTGACCTGATCCACGCCGCCCTGGTGGAGCGTGGCCTGACAACGGCTTATGAGGCCCGGCCGGACTACCAGAAGAACGACTATCTCGGCTGGATTGCCCGCGCCAAGCGCCCGGACACAAGGCAGAAGCGGCTCGACCAGATGCTGGACGAATTGCAACGTGGCGGCGTCTACATGAACATGGTTTGGCGCGGCTGAAGATCTGCTACGGGCTGCTGCAGAACCTTGCACACTGCGGTTCTGGATGATGGCGCGTCTTCAACTGGCCCTTGCACCGCAGGACCGATTTGCTAAGCGCGGGCACCTGCAGCGAGGCAAATCCCATGAACAACCGCCAAGTGACCGTCGCCCCTGTCATCGAGACGCAGCGAACCATTCTGCGGGCACACCGGCTGGCGGATTTCGACGCCTATTCAACGATGTGGGCCGACCCGGCCGTCACCCGCTTCATCGGCGGCAAGCCGCGCACGCGCGAGGAAAGCTGGATGCGCTTCCTGCGTCATGCCGGCCTGTGGTCGCTGCTCGGCTACGGCTTCTGGGCGATCGAGGAGAAGGCGACGGGCCGCTTCGTCGGCGAGGCCGGGTTTCACGATCTGAAGCGCGACATGGAACCTTCGATCGAAGGCATTCCCGAGGCCGGATGGGCACTGGCGCCGGCCGTGCATGGGGTAGGTCTTGCCACAGAGGTCGTCGGCCGTGTGCTGGCCTGGGGCGAAGAAACCTTCGGACGGGTGAAAACCGTCTGCATCATTGATCCCGAGAATACCGCCTCGTTGAACGTCGCTGGCAAGGTCGGTTATCGCGAGGTGTTGCGGACCACCTATCACGACGCCCCGACCGTGCTGCTGGAGCGGCTGTCCTGAACCGGGATTGCAACTCCCCTAGACTAGCCCGCCTTACGGCGCAGCTTCCGCGCCAGATCGGCCCATGGATCGACGCTTTCGGCGGCCGGCGTGACGCCCCGGCCTAGCAGCACCGTCGAGGCATCGAACGGCGTCGGTCTGGCGATCCCATAGCCCTGGGCATAGTCGACGCCGATGGTCTTCAGAGCGGCGGCGATACCGTCGCTCTCGACGAACTCGGCGATGGTAAGCTTGCCCATGACCTTGCCGATGTGGTGGATCATCTCGACCATGGCGCGGTCGATGCGGTCGTCCAGCATGTCCTTGACGAAGCTGCCGTCGATCTTGAGGTAGTCGACCGGCAGGTGCTTCAGATACCCGAAGGACGACATGCCGGAGCCGAAATCGTCGAGCGCGAAGCGGCAGCCCAGCCCGCGCAGATCGGCAATGAAGCGCATGGCACTGGTGAGATTGGCGATAGCGCTGGTTTCTGTGATCTCCAGGCAGATCATGGCAGGCGAAATGCCGTGGATGAGGAACTGTTCGCTCAGGAAGCCGAGAAAGCTCTCGTCACCAAAAGTCGCGCCCGAAAGATTGATGGCGCAAGTTGTGATCGGCGATGTGCGCGGATCGGCCTGCCGGGCGGCCAGGATGCGGAAGGTGTTACGCACCACCCAGCGGTCGATCGATGGCATCAGGCCATAGCGCTCGGCCGCTGGAATGAAACTCTGTGGGGTGACGAAGCTGCCGTCTTCGTCGGTCAGCCGCAACAGGATCTCTATATGCGCTCCCGCCTCGACGATGTCGTCGTTGAGCGGCCAGATCTCCTGCGCATGAAGCCGGAAACGGTTTTGCTCCAGCGCGGCGTGCAGGCGCTGCACCCAGGCCATCTCGCCGAAACGCTCGCGCAAGTCCACGTCGCAGTCGCTGTGAATCTGGACGCGGTTGCGGCCCTTTTCCTTGGCCATGTAGCAGGCGACGTCGGCGGCCCGCAGCGTTTCCTCGATCGTCACCTGCGCATTGGCGATCTCCACCATGCCGACACTGACGCTGGTGTTGAGCGGCCTACCATCCCAGACGAAATGCAGGTTCTGCACCGCCGCGCGCAGCCGTTCGGCGATGTCGCATGCTTCGTCGGCTTCACAATCGACGAGCAGCACGCCGAACTCATCGCCGCCCAATCGTGCCAGCACGTCGCCCGGCCGCAATTCGCAGGTCAGCAGCGCCGAGATCTGGCGCAGCAACTGGTCGCCCGCCGCATGGCCGCACGTATCGTTGACCAGCTTGAACTGATCGAGATCGAGATACATCAAGGCGTGCTGCCGGGGCTGGCCCCGCAATTCGACGATGGTCCTTTCCAGCCGGCTTTCGAAATCGCGCCGGTCGGCGAGCCCGGTCAACGCATCATGCGAAGCCTGCCACGAAAGCCGCTCGATGTAATCCTCTTCGCGCGTCATGTCGTGGAAGGCGAGCACGGCGCCGACGACATCACCGGAAACGAGCAGCGGGGCGCCGGTCAGCGCGACTGGAACAACGGAGCCGTCAGGCCGCTGGAGCAATTGCGGACGGGCGCTGGAACGGCGCGCTTCGCCGGCCAGCAGACGCCCGACCAACTGCGTTTCTTCAACGCCGGTGTCCTTGTCGACCAGGCGAAAGAGCGATGCGATCGGCTTGCCCCTGGTAGCGCCGAACGGGCAGGCCAGCAGCTTCTCGGCGACCGCGTTCATGTAGTCGAGCCGCCCGTCACGGCCGGTGCTGATGACGGCCTGGCCGATCGAAGCCAGTGTGATCTGGGCGCGCTCGCGCTCGGCATTCAGCGCCAGCTGGAAGGCCTGGCGCTGCGCCAGGAGCTTGCGCGTGCGCAACACGGCAAGCAGGATCAACAAGGCGGCGGTGACGAGATTGGCAAAGGTAAGCAGCATCCGGATGAAGCGCGATCCCTCGCCGAGGCTGTCCGAGAAGGCCTTGGACAATGGGGTGACCTGACGATCGAGCCGATGAATTTCCGCCTTCCAGGTGCTGATCTCGGCCGTCGACGCCGGCCCCTTGCCCAGCGTCGCATGCATCGTGTCGCCGAGCCGCTGGATGGCGAGGATCATCGTGTCGGCTGCCGCCCAGTGCCGAATAGCGGTATCGAGATAGCTGAAGTTCCGGAAATTATGGAACAGCCAGATCAACCCGGCGACGTCGTCCGGGTGGTTTCTACCTTGCAGGAAGCCTGCGCGCGCTGCCTCTGTATCGGGCTCGGGCTGCTCGAGCGCCAGGCGGGCCGAGCGGTCGGCCAGCGGAACGGCGATCGCTTCGCGATACTCGGTGAAGAACTCCTCATTGCCGGTGTCCGCATAGAGGCTGAGGAAATAAATGGCGTGCTTTTGCCCCTTGGACCACTGGCTTTCCCCACCGACATAGGCGCGAACCGCCGAAAGCGTGTACAGGCTGAGGCTGGCGACCAGCGCCTGGATGAGGACGACGGCGATGAACGGCCAGACGAGCCCGAGAAGGCGGGGGCTGACTTCCATCGATGACGGCTTCTTCGAATTCACGGACGTGCCATGATCCTGTCAGCGCGCCTGTCCGACTGTTTCACCCGTCGGTTGAGACGACTTTCTTCCCCTTATGTCGCAAATGGCGACAACAACCGGGTATCACGAGGGACTTAACAGCAAATAAATAGTTCCGTTCTCTATGAGGCCTTTTCTTGATTTGGGTGGCTGAATATTACGCAACGTCAAGTGACTGCTTCAAGTTGAATCAGTTTGTATTCGAAGCTTGTCGGCCCTGTTCGGACCTGTAACCGCGCGGGTTAGGGCGGCGCCTCCGCCGCAAGACTTGCCTGTTCAAGCATCAAGGCATCCTCGCCGAAGGCGCGGGTAGCGCGGGCAGCGCGGGCCGCTGCCGCGCAAATGGTTGTGGGCCTATACCGGCACGCCGGTGCGCCCTCTTCCCGAAGAGGGCGGTACGCGCGCCTGAGGAATTGCATCAGGCCGCGCCAGTCGGCGCAGACTGGGGAAGCGTCAAGGTCTCAACCAGCGTCGAAAGATCAGGTTCGTCGATCAACATCGCCGCGTCGGCCGGCGCCAGCCAGGCCCGCTGCCGCCGCTTGGCTTCCTGCCAGTTGGCCAATTCCTCGGTCACCTCAAGCAGATAGACGATGACGTCGACACGGATAAAGCGGTTGGTCAGCCGCTTCCAGTAGGAATAGGTGCCGGCAGGCTGCTTCAGGGTCTTGCCAAGCACGCCGGCTTCTTCCATAGCCTCGATGGTGGCTGCCTTGCGTCCGCTCTTGCCTTTCATCGGCCATCCCTTGGGGACGATGAAGCGTCTCGTCGTCCTCGACGTGACCAGCATCACCTCGAAATTCCCACCCGCGGTCAACCGAAAGGGGATCGCCGCCACCTGGCGGATCCGCTCGCCTTTCTTAGCCTTGCGCACGGCCTTCTTCTTGGTGGCTGCCATTCGTCAAATCCAGTCGGGTGCAGTGCCCCCATATCGCGATGCGGCGCCTTTGCAAAACCCAAACTGCCGCAGGGGCACCAGAAGGTGCCTATCATGTAAGTCGGCTAAATAAAAGAGCGGGCCGGCAGTCAGCGGCAGGTGCTGACGGCGGTGGTGCCGATTATCCGCGTCTGGCAGCCCGACCTGACTTGCGGCACGACCGGCGGTGGCTGCTGGACGATCACGCGGTCCTGGTCGCGATACTGCTGTTGCTGCTGCTGGAATTGCTGCCGCTGGATGCGGCTCTGCAAGGCCTGCAGATCGTTCTGCTGGATCAGCGTGTTGCTGTTGATCGCGGGATTGGCCACTTGCGCGGAAGCGGGCAGCGCAAAGCCGGCCACAAGAGTCGTGGCCAGCACCGCCGATGCAAATCTCATCGATAGTCGACGCGCCAACATTGGCGCATTCCTGCGAAAAATCCTGTTCATTTCCGCAATATAGGGTGTTTGTCTGGCGATGCCATGGCTGGTCCATCGGTCACCGCTTCGCGGCGGTAGAGAATCTGCCCGGCAACCTCGCATTGCACTTGACGGAAGCGATCGATTCGCCGCTCTATCGGGTCGGCGCCGGCCTCGAGCTGAATGGCGTCAGTGGCGTCGGCATGTTCGTCAGGTACAACGGCGCCTTCGGGGAAACGGTCAAACAGAATGCAGTCAGCGCGTCTCTCACGGTCAGTTTCCAGGCTGGCTCGAGACGGAGCCGGGCGGGAGAGGTCTTGATGAGGAAATACGCGCATTTGGTTGCGATGCTGGCTGTGGCCTGTATCGCCGGTGTGCCGGCGATGGCCGCGCAGACCAAGGGCGACAAGGTGGCGGCGCCGCCCGCCGCGGCTGATGCGCCGCAACTGCCCGGCGGGGCATCGGCCTTGTCCGAAACCCATGGCGACTGGACGGTCAATTGCCAGATATCGGGCACGAACAAGGTCTGCAGCCTGTCGCACCAGCAGTTCAACAAGCAAAGCAACCAGCGGCTGCTGGCGATCGAACTGTCGAGCAAGACGGGCGAAGGTGCCACCGGCACCCTTGCCTTGCCATTCGGGCTGGCGCTCGCCAAGGGCGTCACCCTAACCATTGACGACCAGAAGCTGGACGGCAGCCTGGCGTTCAACACTTGCCAAGTCGTCGGCTGCCTGGTGCCGGTGGCGTTCGACGCCAATGTCACGCCGCTGCTCAAGAACGGCACCACGTTGAAGATCGACGCCTTCGCGGCCGATACCGGGCAAGCGGTGAGCTTCTCCATTCCGCTCAACGGCTTCGGTGGCGCGCTCGCCCGCACGGCGGAACTTTTGTCCAACTGACGGCCTGAGGCCGGAATTTGACGCGCGGCGCCCAACTGGCACCGCGCGTCCAATACAGTTCAAACGACGATCGTTTTCAGCCGCTCGGCAATGAAGGTGGCGAGCCGCGCCGCCACCTCGTCCTTGGTCATCTCAGGCCATTCCTCGACGCCGGCCTTCGACACGATCCGCACCCGGTTGCGATCGCCGCCCATGACGCCTGAAGGGCCGATGCCGCTTTCGTGCGACACATCGTTGGCGACGATCAGGTCGGCGCCTTTCTTCGCGAGCTTGGCCTGGGCGTTGCGCAAAAGATCCTGCGTCTCGGCGGCGAAGCCGACGACCAAGCCGGGCCGCTGGCTGTGATGGCCGACGCCGGCAAGGATGTCGGGGTTCTCGATCATGCGCAGCACTGGCGGTCCTTCACCCGCCACCTTCTTGATCTTCTCGTCGGCCGAATTCTCGCTGCGCCAGTCGGCGACGGCGGCGACGAACACCGCGGCGTCGGCGGGCAGAAGCTGTTCAACCGCATCGCGCATCTCTTGCGCGCGCTCGACATGAATGGTCTTCACACCGGCTGGGTCGGCGATGCTTACAGGACCGGAGACGAGGTGCACATCGGCGCCAAGCCTCGCCAACGCCGCGGCGATGGCATGGCCCTGCTTGCCGGAGGAACGGTTGGCGATATAGCGCACCGGGTCGATCGGTTCGTGCGTCGGGCCGGAGGTGACGATGATCTTGCGCCCTGCCAACGGCCTGGGGCCGGCATCGAGCCGCGCCTCGACCGCGGCGACGATCTCCAGCGGTTCGGCCATGCGGCCTTCGCCTGCCTCATTGCTTTCGGCCATCTCGCCCCTGGCCGGGCCGACGAAAGTGACGCCGTCCTTGCCCAAGGTCGCACGGTTGCGGCGGGTCGCGGCATGCGACCACATTTTCGGATTCATCGCCGGCGCCATCAGCACCGGCTTGTCGGTGGCCAGCAGCACGGTGGAGGCGAGATCGTTGGCATGGCCGTTGGCGAGCTTGGCCATCAGATCGGCGGTGGCGGGCGCCACGACCAGAAGATCAGCCTCGCGCGACAGCCTGATATGGCCGACATCATGCTCGTCATTGCGGTCGAACAGTTCGGTGAAGACGTGGTCGGTCGACAGCGCGCCTACCGACAGGGTGGTGACGAATTCCCGTGCAGCCGCTGTCATCACCACCCGCACCGCCGCACCGCGCTCGCGCAACCGGCGGATCAGGTCGAGCGCCTTGTAGGCGGCGATGCCGCCGCCGATGATGAGCAGGATGCGCTTGCCGGAAAGCGTACCCTGCGGAAGGGTCCTGCCTGCAGGGGTCGCAACCGGGGTCGCCGCATTGTGCGTGCTGGTCAGTTCGCGCAAGGTCTTTTCGATCTGGTCGATGCGGCCGGGCCCGATCTGGCCGTCGACAGCGGCCCGGATCATCACCCGCGCCTGTTCTTCCATGGAGCGGTTGTTTTCCGCCGCCAGCCGGCGCAGCAACTCCTTGACCTCATCGTCAAGGTTGCGGATCGTGATGCTTGCCATGTGATTGCACTTTGCTCATGCTGACCGATAGCAATGATAGCAATGCAATCAACTCGCCGCAAGTTGTCAGCTCGAGCTTCGATTTCCAGGCCTAGAGAATCTTCCAGGCGATATAGACCAGCGTCAATGCGATCACCCACAGCGCGACGCGGCCGGAGCGGCTGTAGCGCGCCTCGGCCTTGCCGATGGCACGCGCCGTGGTCTCGTCGAAACGCAGGCCGTGCTCGGCCATCAGGTCGATCTCGCGCGACAGCCGGTCGGTGCGCGCGGCAAGCTCCGGCGCCTGGCGGGCCAGCGTCAGCAGCGCCTTGGCACCGTCGCGCGCATCGATCATCATGATGCGCGGGCCAAGGTTTCCGGCGATCCAGCCGCCGACCACCGGCTCGGCGGTCTTCCACATGTTGAAGGCTGGATCGAGCGTGCGCGCCACGCCTTCGACCACGACCATGGTCTTCTGCAGCAGGATCAGCTCCGGCCGTGTCGCCATGTCGAAGAGTTCGGTCACCTCGAACAGCAGCGTCAGGAGCTTGGCCATGGAAATGGTCTCGGCTGGCTGGCCGTGAATCGGCTCGCCGATGGCGCGAATCGCCTGCGCGAAGGCCGCGACATTGTGCTGGCGCGGCACGTAGCCGGCCTCGAAATGCACTTCGGCGACGCGCAGATAGTCGCGCGTGATGAAGCCGTAGAGGATTTCGGCGAGGAAGCGGCGCTCCTTCTTGCCGAGACGTCCGGCAATGCCGAGATCGACGGCGACGATGGTGCCGTTGGCTTCGACGAACAGGTTTCCGGGGTGCATGTCGGCGTGGAAGAAACCGTCACGCAGCGTATGGCGCAGGAACGACTGGATGAGATTGGCGGCGATCGCCTTCAGATCATGGCCGGCCTCCTCCAGGCCGGCGATGTTGTTCATCTTGACGCCGTCGACCCATTCCATGGTCAGCACGTCGCGGCCGGTGCGTTCCCAGTCGACGGATGGCACGCGGAAGCCCGGATCGTCCTTGGTGTTCTCACCAAGTTCGGAGAGTGCCGCCGCCTCGAGGCGCAAATCCATCTCGATCTTGGTGGTCTGCGCCAGCGTCTCGGTCACCTCGACAGGCCGCAGCCGGCGCGAGGACGGGATGTACTTCTCCTGCAGGCGGGCGGCGAGGAAATAGCTTTCGAGATCCTGGAAGAACCGGCGGCGCACACCGGGCCGGATGACCTTCACCGCGACCTTGGTGGCAACGCCATCATGGATGGCTTCGGCGGCATGGACCTGGGCGATGGAAGCGGCGGCGACCGGGTCGCCGAACTCCGCGTAGAGATCGCGCACCTTGCGCCCGAGCGAGGCTTCGATGGCCGCGACAGCCTCGGCCTTCGGGAAGGTGTGCATCTTGTCCTGCAACATGGCGAGATCGAGCGCCATGTCGTTGCCGACGACGTCGGGCCGTGTTGCCAGGAACTGGCCGAGCTTGACATAGGACGGGCCGAGCCGGACCACGGCCTTGGCCAGCCGGTCGCTGCGCTGATAGGCGAGCGCGCGGCGGCGGGTGAACAGCCGCGCCAGTTGCCAGCCGAATTTCGGCAGACCGGACAGTTCCTCGCCCGGTAGGGCGGCGATAACGCCCTCGCGCACCAGCACCCAGCCGGCCCGCGCGAGCCTGAAACCAGCGCCGACGCTGCTCATGGCCGCACCCAGGCCGGTTCTCGCGACCGGCATGAGCCATATCGGGGATGAGAAATGCGGGCCAGCCTCAAAGCTTCCAGCCCGAATGAAGCGCGGCAATACCGCCGGAATAATTGCGGAAGGAAACGCGGTCGAAACCGGCGCGGGAAATCATCGCCGCGAAATTCTGCTGGTTGGGGAATTTCGCGATCGATTCAACCAGATAGGAATAGGGCTCGCCGTCGCCGGTGACCATCTTGCCGATCTTGGGGATGGCGTTGAACGACCAGGCTTCATAGGCCTTGTCGAGCAGCGGCATCTCGACCTCGGAAAATTCCAGGCACAGGAACCGGCCACCCGGCTTCAGCACGCGAAACGCCTCGCTGAGCGCGACATCGATGCGTGGCACGTTGCGGATGCCGAAAGCGATGGTGTAGGCGTCGAAGGTAGCATCGGCAAAGGGCAGTTCCTCGGCATTGGCCTCGACGAAATCGGTGTTGCCGGACAGGCCCTTCTTTTGCGCCCGATCGCGGCCGACACCCAGCATCGAGCCGTTGATGTCGAGCACCGTGGCATGCGCATTGCCGTGGCTGGCGTCGACGATGCGGAAGGCGATATCGCCGGTGCCGCCGGCCACGTCCAGGACCTTCCAGCCCGGCCGCTTCGGCGGGTTGAGCCAGGTGACCATGGCATCCTTCCACAGCCGATGCAGGCCGGCCGACATCAGGTCGTTCATCAGGTCGTAGCGGTTGGCGACCTTGTGGAAAACATCGTTGACCAGGGACTGCTTCTCGCCTTCCCCCACACGCTTGAAACCATAGGAGGTTTCCATGCCGCCCGCGGCCGTGGTTCTCTCAACTGACATTTTTTTGATCCGTCATAAAACCGGCGGGACCATAGCCGATCGATGCTGTGGGCGCTATTGTTTAAGGCGCGGTGTTCAGCCGCGCTTCCAGGTGGTGGGTTTTCAAGACCTGGACTGACCGACGGGATGTTTGAATGCCTTTGAAAGCGGAACTGCACTGCCACATTGAAGGGGCAGCGGCGCCCGAACTCGTCATCCGCCAGGCGCAGAAATACGGCAAGGACACCGCGCCCTATATCCAAAACGGTTCCTTCGTCTGGCACGATTTTACGTCCTTTCTCGCGGCTTACGATTTTTCCGCCGAACTGTTCCGCACCGAAGAGGATTACGCCCGGCTGGCCGATCACTACCTGACCAGCCTTGCCCGCGATGGCGCCATCTATTCCGAAGTCTTCACCTCGCCGGACCATGCGACGAAAGCCGGGCTCTCGCCCAAGGCCTATACCGATGCGCTGGGCGAAGGCATGCTGCGCGCCAAGGCCAAGACCGGCATAGAGGGCCGCATGATCGTCACCGGCGTGCGCCATGTCGGCGTGGAATCGATCGAACGGGCGGCGCGCTTCGCGGCGCGCTGCGGCAATCCGCTGGTCACTGGCTTCGGCGTTGCCGGCGACGAGCGCGTGGGTGAGATGGAGGACTATGTCAGGGCTTTCGAGATCGCGCGAGAGGCCGGGCTCGGCATCACCATCCATGCCGGCGAACTGACGGGCTGGGAGACTGTCCAGGCGGCGCTTGACCATATCCGCCCCTCGCGCATCGGCCACGGCGTGCGCGCCATCGAGAACCCGGACCTTGTCCGCCGCATCGCCGACGAAGGCATCGTTCTGGAGTGCTGCCCCGGCTCCAACATCGCGCTCAAGGTGTTCGACAGTTTTGCCGACCATCCGCTCCCGGCCTTGCAGGCCGCCGGCTGCAAGGTGACGCTCAACTCCGACGACCCGCCCTATTTCTGGACCTCGCTGAAGCGCGAATACGATATCGCGGCGGAGCATTTTGCGATGAACGAAAAGGCGCTTGCCGCCGTCACCAGAACCGCCATCGAAGCCGCCTTTGTCGACAGGAAGACCAAGGCGGCACTTCTTGCCCGGCTGAACGGCGCGGCGCGCTGATTTTCTTCCGACAAAGCTGTGGTCGATGGCGGCCAAGCGGTTCCTTGGCCGGTCCATAGTCGCTAGGGTCGTTCCAGCTGCCTGAAGCGCGTCCGCGCGCCGGGCGACACGCATCAGGAGAACATCATGAAGGGCGTCACCGTCGTCGACCATCCGCTTGTCCAGCACAAGCTGACCATCATGCGCAAGAAGGAGACGTCCACGGCCGGTTTCAGGCGGCTGTTGCGCGAGATATCGCTGCTGCTCGGCTACGAGGTCACGCGCAATCTCGAGCTGACGACAACAACCATCGAAACGCCGATCGAGACCATGGAAGCGCCGACGCTGGAGGGCAAGAAGCTGGTGTTTGCTTCGGTGCTGCGCGCCGGCAACGGTCTGCTGGAAGGCCTGCTCGACCTGGTGCCGGCGGCGCGCGTCGCCCATATCGGCCTCTATCGCGACCACGAGACGCTGGAAGCGGTCGAATATTTCTTCAAGGCGCCGAGCGATCTCGCCGACCGGCTGGTGATCGTCGTCGACCCGATGCTGGCGACCGCCAATTCGGCGATCGCGGCGATCGACAAGCTGAAAGGGCGCGGCGCCACAAATATCCGCTTCCTCTGCCTTTTGGCGGCACCCGAAGGCATCGAGCGCTTCACCAAGGCGCATCCGGACGTTCCGGTCTTCACCGCGTCCATCGACCGCCAGCTCAACGAGAAGGGCTACATCATGCCCGGCCTTGGTGACGCCGGCGACCGCATGTACGGGACGAAGTAGTAACAGGTTGCCTGGTACGATTTACCAAGCGTTTACGCAAAGACATGGTTTCGGCGCCCGTTAAAGCGGCGAACACCATCCGGCGATAATGAATCGGCTCTCACAAAGGCCGATCCATGCTGCGCAAGCTTCTCATCCTCAGCGTCTTTGCCGGGACATCGGCATCGATCCCGGTCATCTATCAGTCGAATCCGCAGATATTCGAAAACCTGCTGAAATCGACGGTGACGGCCAAGCCCGAGGTCGAGGCACAACCGCAGGTCAGCCTGGCGTCGGTTCCCGACAGACCGGCCGCGCCGCTGCCGACCGGCCGCAAGGTCGCCGTCACAGCGGACGGGCGCGGACATTTCTCGACCACCTTCAAACTCAACGGCCGTCAGGTCGACGGGATGATCGACACCGGCGCGACGCTGGTCGCGGTCAATACGTCGACGGCACGCAGGATCGGGCTGTCGCTCAATCCGTCCGATTTCAGCCATGAGGTCAACACCGCCAACGGCTCGATCAAGGCGGCCGTGGTGACGATCGACCGGCTGCAGATCGGCAGCATCAGTGTCGACGACGTGCAGGCCATCGTGCTTGACGACAAGGCGCTCAGCACCAACCTGATCGGCATGAGCTTTCTCAACCGGCTCGGCAAATATCAGGCCGAAAACGGTACGCTGCTGCTCGTCCAGTAATCAACCGCGCGGCAGGATCCGCCGCATGACGGTTTTGTCCGCCGCTGGTTTCGAGGCGCCGATCGCATAGGCCGAAACCACAGTCGCGGCCGCCGCCTCGGCATCGGCGGGTGAGCGGGCGTGGACCAGTGCCAGCGCGTCTCCGGCATGGACTTCCGCGCCTATGGGCAGCAGCCGGGTGATACCGACGCTGGGGTCGATCTTGTCGTCAGGCCTCGTGCGCCCGCCGCCCAGGCCGACCACCGCAAGGCCGATGTCGCGCGTGGCGATGCCGGTGACGAAGCCGTCCGTCGTCGCCCTGACCGCGAATTCCGTTGGCGCCACGGCCAAATATTTTTCCGGCTTCTCGATGAAATCGGCGGGGCCGCCAAGCACCGCCACCATACGTGCGAAAGTGGCCGCGGCGCGGCCGCTGGTGAGCGTCTCGGTGGCGCGCCGCAAGCCGTCCTGGTTGGACGACACCAGTCCCGTCGACTGCAGCATTTCGGCGGCCAGCGCCAGCGTCACGTCCTCCAGCCGTCGGTCGCGCAGGCGGCCGGTCAGGAAATCGACGGCGTTGTGCACCTCGACGGCATTGCCGGCGGCCGAGGCCAGCGGTTCGTTCATGCCGGTGATCAGTGCCGAGACCTTCAGTCCGGCGCCACTGGCGACCTCGACGAGACTGTTGGCGAGCGCGGTCGCGTCGCGCGACCTCTCCATGAAGGCGCCATTGCCGACCTTGACGTCGAGCACCAGCGAGCCCAGTCCGGCGGCCAGCTTCTTCGACAGGATCGAGGCAGTGATCAGCGGCACCGATTCCACGGTGCCGGTGACGTCGCGGATGGCATAGAGACGGCGGTCGGCGGGCGCCAGATCGGCGGTCTGGCCGATGATGGCGCAGCCGGTTTCCAGCACCGCCTGGCGAAACAACGCGATATCGGGCTGGCTGATGTAGCCGGGGATCGCATCCATCTTGTCCAGCGTGCCGCCGGTATGGCCAAGGCCACGGCCTGAGATCATCGGCACATAGGCGCCGCAGGCGGCGACGATCGGCGCCAGCATCAGCGAGACATTGTCGCCGACGCCGCCGGTCGAATGTTTGTCGGTGACCGGGCCGGGCAGGTCCGACCAGTCGAGCACGTCGCCGGAATCGCGCATGGCCAGCGTCAACGCCACGGCCTCGTCGCGATTCATGCCGTTGAAGAACACCGCCATGGCGAAAGCCGCGGCCTGGCCGTCGGTGACGGCGCCCGAGGTAACGCCGCCGATGAAGGCAGCGATTTCACCGGCCGAGAGCCTGTGGCCGTCTCGCTTGTGGCGGATGATTTCCTGCGGAAGCATCAGCTCTCCAGCAGTCCGTCGCGGAACACTCTGTGCAGGACCGTTGCCAGCCGCGACCCGCCGACTGGCGCCATGTCCTTGGTCTCCTGATGCGAAAGCTCGGCTCCGGTCATGCCGGCCGCCAGATTGGTGATGACCGAACAGGCGGCGACGCGCAGGCCAAGGAAGCGGGCAAGAATGACTTCCGGCACGGTCGACATGCCGACGGCGTTGGCGCCCATGACGCGCGCCATGCGGATTTCGGCCGGCGTTTCGAAACACGGGCCGGAAAACCACATATAGACGCCCTTGTGCAGCGCGGTACCGGTCGCCTTGGCGGCGCGCTCGATCGCCTTGCGGATGCCGGCATCATAGGCTTCGGTCAGGCCGACGAAGCGGCGGTCGCTGGGCTCGCCGATCAGCGGATTGCTGCCGGAGAAATTGATATGGTCGGTGAGCATCATCACCGAGCCCGGCGGCATGTCCGGGTCGACCGAACCGGCGGCGTTGGTGAGGATCAGTTTGGTGATGCCGATGCCGGCGAGCACTTCCAGCACCGGGCGCATCGCCGCCGCGTTGCCATGCTCGTAATAATGGGCGCGGCCGGACAGCATCAGCACCGGCTTTCCGCCAAACAGGCCCGCCACCACTTCGCCGGCATGGCCGCTGACGCCGCTCCGGGGGAACCCGGGCAGGTCGGCATAGGGGACGCGGATCGGGTGCTCGATCCGGTCGACAAGGACGCCGAGGCCCGACCCCAGCACCAGCGCCGTCGACGGCGCCAGGCCGTCCAGCCTTTCGATCAGATGGTCCACCGCCTTTTCGGTCATTGCAGCCCACTCTTCATTTGAGCCAATTCCTCATTTCAGGATGTCGCCGCGGAAACCATAGGGCAGCATGTCGCCCATGGTTACGGTCTCGGCCACGCCCGTATTGTCGCAGAGGTAGAGTTTCGTGTCCGGTTGGCAGAATTCGGCCAGCCGCTGGCGGCAGCCGCCGCAAGGCGAGCATTTGGCCATGCGTTCGGCAAGGACAGCGATTTCGACGATCTTGCCGCCGCCGCCCATGATGTAGTGGCCGAGCGCGGTGGTCTCGGCGCACCAGCCTTCAGGATAGGAGGCGACTTCGATGTTGGCACCGGTGAAGACGCGTCCGTCCTCGGTGCGCAAGGCGGCGCCCACCGGAAATTTCGAGTAGGGCGCATAGGCCTTGGCCATGGCGGTCCTGGCCGCTTCGAACAGATCATGCGACATTTCTGTTGTTCTCTCCGATGATCGTGTCCAAAACCCGGCGCGAGGCACGCGCCGGGCCGTCGGCCCTTAAAGCGCGTCGCGTCGAAACGGATTCAGGCGACGCGCTTTAACTCTTTGTTTTATGCATGTCGTTCTCCCAAAACCGAGGTCACTTTTGGGCGACATGCATCAGCGTTCCTTGACGTAGGGCACGCCGCCGGCTCGCGGCGGGATGGCCTTGCCGATGAAGCCGGCGAGCAGGATGACGGTGAGGATATAGGGCAAGGCCTGCATGAATTGCACCGGCACCTTGCCGATGATCGGCAGCGGTGAGCCCTGCAGACGGATCGCCGCCGCGTCGAGGAAACCGAACAGCAGGCAGGCGAACATGGCGTTGACGGGCTTCCACTTGGCGAAGATCAGTGCTGCCAGCGCGATATAGCCCTTGCCGGCGGTCATGTCCTTCACGAAGCCGCCATTCTGCACCATCGACAGATAGGCGCCGGCGACGCCGGTGAGGATGCCGGTGCAGATCAGCGCCCGGTAGCGAAGCCAGGCGACCGAAATGCCGGCGGTGTCGACGGCGGCCGGGTTCTCGCCGACGGCGCGCAATCTGAGGCCGAAGCGGGTGCGGAACAGCACCCACCAGGTGAACGGCACCATCAGGAAGGCGAGGTAGACCAGCAGCGAATGGCCCGAGATCAGCTCCGCATAGATCGGCCCGATGATCGGCACGTCCCTGACCGCCTCGGCGCCGGGCCAGACAATCGCGTCGAACCGTTCGCCCGGCTGCAGCGCCGGCGTGCGCCCGCCCTGCTGGAACCAGGCCTGACCGAGGATGATGGTCGATCCGGCGGCGATAAAATTGATCGCCACGCCGGAAACGATCTGGTTGCCGCGGTGGGTGATCGAGGCGAAGCCGTGCACCATGGCGAAGGCGACCGAGATCAGGATCGCCATGCCGAGGCCGATAAAGGCCGAATGGAACACGGAAGCAGCGGCGGCACCGGCGAAGGCGCCAACCAGCATCTTGCCTTCCAGCCCGATGTCGAAGATGCCGGAACGTTCGGAAAAGAGGCCGGCGAGGCAGGCGAGCAGCAGTGGCACCGACAGGCGGATGGTCGAGTCGAGTATCTGCACGATGGCGATAAAGACATCCATGTCAGGCGCCCTTTCCCTTGACCGCTTCCATGCCGACCGACCGCGGACTGAACGAGGCGAACAGCGCCTGGATGTAAGGCCTGAACATGTGTTCGAGCGCGCCGGCGAACAGGATCACCAGGCCCTGGATGATGACGATCATGTCGCGGCTGATGGCCGGCATTTCGAAGGCGAGTTCGGCGCCGCCCTGATAGAGCATGCCGAACAGGACCGCCGCCAGCACGATGCCGACCGGATGCAGGCGCCCCATCAGCGCCACGGCGATGCCGACGAAGCCGGCGCCGGAGACGAAGTCGATCGCGACATTGTGCTGGTCGCCCATCACCGGATTGAGCGCCATCATGCCGGCGAGCGCGCCCGAGATCATCATCGCGGTGATGATGATGCGGGTTTCCGAAATGCCGGCATAGCGCGCCGCCTTGGGGCTGTGGCCATAGGTGCGCATCTCATAGCCGAGCTTGGTGCGCCAGATCAGCAGCCAGACCAGGAAGGCCATGAGCAGCGCCAGCAAGAAGGTGACGTTGAGCGGCGCCGAGCGGATCTTGGCGCCGAACAGTTCGATGATCCAGTTGAGTTTCGGCAGCTCGGCGCCGGCAAGGAAGTTGCGGGTCTGCGGTGCCTGCGAGCCCGCCGGCTTCAGCGGTCCGACCAGCAGATAGACCATGATCGAGGCGGCGATGAAGTTGAACATGATGGTGGTGATGACGATGTGCGAGCCGCGCTTGGCCTGCAGATAGGCGGGGATGAGCGCCCACAAGGCGCCCACAAGCGCCGAAGCGACTATTGCCATCGGAAATGTCAGCCACCAGGGCAGCACGCTGTCGAACGACAGGCAGATGATGGCGATGCCCAGGCCCGCAATATAGGCCTGTCCCTCGGTACCGATGTTGAACAGGCCGCAATGCGCCGCCACCGCCACCGAAAGGCCGGTGAAGATGAAGGTGGTGGCATAGAAGAGGGTGAAGGCGATGCCGGTCCCCTTGCCGAAGGCGCCCTCGACCAGGATGACGGCGGCGCGGAACGGGTTCTCGCCGACCAGGAGCACGACGAAGCCGGCGACGATGAAGGCCACCGCCAGGTTGATCAGCGGGATCAGCCCATAATCGGCCCAGGCCGGCAGTTTGGCGTATGGCGTGCTCAAAGTGCTGCCTCCTGGCGCTCGACGCCGGCCATCAGCAGGCCAAGCTCGCCCTCGGTCGCTTCCGGACCGCGCTCACCGACGATGCGGCCGGCAAACATCACCAGGATGCGGTCGGAGAGCGAGCGGATCTCGTCGAGCTCGACCGAGACCACCAGCACGGCCTTGCCCTGGTCGCGCATGGCGATCAGGCGCTTGTGGATGAATTCGATGGCGCCGACATCGACGCCGCGCGTCGGCTGGCCGACGATCAGCACGCCTGGATCCTGCTCCATCTCCCGCGCCAGCACGATTTTCTGCTGGTTGCCGCCGGAGAAGTTCGCCGTCTTCAGGCGCGGATTGCCGGGCCGGATATCGTATTTCTCGATCTTGTCCTTGGCGTCGGCCATGATGGCATCGACGTTGAGGAATGGCCCTTTGAGATAGCGGGGGTCGTCGTGATAGCCGAGGATGGAATTCTCGTTCTCCTCGAAAGCCAGCACCAGCCCGACATGGTGCCGGTCCTCCGGCACGTGCGCCAGCCCTCGGTCGCGCAATTCGCCCGGATCGGCGGCACCCGTGAGGTCGATCGGCTTGCCGTCGAGCATGACCGAGCCTGAAACGGCATGCCTGATGCCGGAAATCGCCTCGAGCAGTTCGGATTGGCCGTTGCCGGCGACGCCAGCGATGCCGACGATCTCGCCGGCGCGCAGGTCGAAGGAGATGTCGTCGACCATGGTGACGCCACGCGAATCCTTCACTGTCAGGTTCTTGACCGCGAGCTTGACGGCGCCGGCTTCCGCTTCGCCCTTTTCGACCCTCAGGAGCACCCGGCGCCCGACCATCAGTTCGGCCAGTTCTCCCACCGTCGTCTTGCTGGTTTCGCGCGTCGCCACCATCGTGCCCTGGCGCATGACCGAGACATTGTCGGTGATGGCCATGATCTCGCGCAGCTTGTGGGTGATCAGCACCACCGTCTTTCCCTGTTCCTTCAATTGCTTGAGGATGCGGAAAAGGTGGTCGGCCTCGGCCGGCGTCAAGACGCCTGTCGGCTCGTCGAGAATGAGGATCTCGGCGCCGCGATAGAGCGCCTTGAGGATTTCGACACGCTGCTGCAGGCCGACCGGCAATTCCTCGATGATGGCGTCGGGGTCGACTTCGAGCCCGTATTCGCGCTCCAGCCGCTCGAGTTCCGAGCGCGCCTTGGCGATGCTGCTTTTCAAGAGGGCATCGCTTTCGGCGCCGAGAATGATGTTTTCCAGCACCGAGAAATTGTCGACCAGCATGAAATGCTGGTGCACCATGCCGATGCCGAGCGCGATCGCGTCATTGGGGGTCTTGATCGATGCCGGCTTGCCGCCGACGCGGATTTCGCCGCTGTCGGCCTGGTAGAAGCCGTAGAGGATCGACATCAGCGTCGACTTGCCGGCGCCGTTCTCGCCGACGATGCCGTGGATGGTGCCGCGCGCGATCTCCAGATTGATGTCGCGGTTGGCGCGCACGGCGCCAAAACTCTTGTTGATGCCGATCAGTTCGATTGCGGCTTGCGCCATGCAGCCAGTCCCACTCTTATTTTTTTATCGCTTGGTCAAAATGCCTAGCATGACGCCCCGCCCGTGCCAATTGGCCGGAGCAGTATCCACTCTCGGCAAATCCCGGTGCGCTTGTCAATTTCCAACGTGTCCGCAGGCTTCATATTCGCTAATATGACGGCGTCGAAATTCGCATCACGACGCAAGGCATTGTGGTGCAAGATCAGGGACTGCGAATGATCATGCCCGCCGACCGGCTGACGACGCTCGAAATCCGCGCCGCCGAGCAGGAAAGGACCATCGAGGAACTGTCGGGACAGATCGCCGAGCAGTGGACGGTGATCGAGCGCATGCAGCGCAAGCTCGACGCGCTGACCGATCGCTTCCTGGCGCTGGAGGAGCAGGCGGCGCCCGACGTGCCGGTGACCAAGCCGCCGCATTGGTGAGGACGAGGGGAGGGTACAAGCCATGGTCGGTGAAAGGGATCGTATCGCGCGAGCCGGCGACTACGTGCTCGGCCTGATGAACGATACCGATCGCGAACGGGCCGAGCGCGATCTGGAGATAGACCCTGCCTTCCGCGACGCGGTGCTGCAGCTTGCCGAACGCATGCATGTTTTCGACCGCGCCGAAAAACCTGCCGTGCCTGCTAATCATTGGGCGCTGGTGACGCAACGCCTCGCCGAGTTGCCACAGATGCGCAGCGTTGGGCTCGGCAATGATGCCAAACCGCGAACGGTGATCCGAAGCCTGTCCCGGTCACCATACGGTGTTGGCGTGCATTCACTTGGCGGCCGGCGCGGATTTGTCGTCGCCATTGTGCTGATTGCGGTCTTCGCGCTTGGCTATCTCGTGGGTCGGCTATAGCCGGAGCTCGCGCGCCACCAACAGCATCGGGTGGCCGTCCTGCTCGAACTGCTCGACGACCACCCAGCCGAGCCCGGTATAGAAATCACGCGCTTCCCAGGTATAGAGGTAGAGCCTCTCCACGCCTATCGACGCCGCATGGGCTTCGACGGCCGCGACCAGTGCACGGCCGATCCCTTTATTGCGGTGGTTGCGATCGACGACCAGGCCGGCCAGCCATGGCGTGAGGTCGTGCGCCGGTTCCAATTCGTGGCGAACCAGCAGGCATGTACCGACCGATATGTCGTCGATCCGGGCCACCAGCGCCGTTTCGAAGCCGTCGCCTGCCAGCAGCGTGCGTAAACCGGCGGCGTCCTCGTCCGGCGTCCTTGCGCTGCCCTCGAAAAAGGCGGCAACGCGCAATCGTGCCACCGCCTCGACGTCGCATTCGGTCATCGGTTCAATGATCGGCGTCACTCCAGCCTCGGTGCTCGTCCGTCAGAGTCTTCCAAAAACAAAACCGCCGGGACAAGGCCCGGCGGTTCGCAAATCAGTATCTTCCGATCAATACGGGCAGGCGTTGTCGGTCGTGTAGTCGTGCACCTGGATCTTGCCGGCGATGATGTCGGCCTTGGCCTTTTCCACGGCAGCCTTCATCTCGTCGGTCACCAGTGCCTTGTTGTTGTCGTCCATGGCGTAGTCGACGCCGCCTTCCTTGAGGCCGAGATTCTCGACGCCACCCTTGAAGGTGCCGTTCTTGCCATCCATGAAGGCGGTGTAGACGGCAACGTCGACGCGCTTCATCATCGAGGTCAGCACCTTGCCGGGCTGCAGGCCATTCTGGTTGGAATCGACGCCAATGCCGAGCTTGCCGGCATCAGCCGCCGCCTGCAGCACACCGACGCCGGTGCCGCCGGCCGCGGCGTAGACCACGTCGGAGCCCTGGTCGATCTGCGTCTTGGCGATTTCGCCGCCCTTGGCCGGATCGTTCCAGGCAGCCGGGGTGTCGCCGGTCATATTCTGGATGACGTCGGTCGCGCCGGCCGACTTGGCGCCGCCGACATAGCCGCATTCGAACTTGCGGATCAGCGGGATGTCCATGCCGCCGATGAAGGAGACCTTCTTCGACTTCGATGCCATCGCGGCCATGATGCCGACGAGGTAGGAGCCTTCATTCTCCTTGAACACCAGCGAGCGGACGTTGGGCAGGTCGACGGCATCGTCGATGATGGCGAAGTTGAGATCGGGATATTCGGCCGCGACCTTCTTCAGCGCATCCTCCCAGGCGAAGCCGGCCATGACGATCGGGTTGTGGCCGTCCTCGGCGAAGCGGCGCAGCGCCTGCTCGCGCTGCGAGGCGTTGGACACTTCGAACTCGACATAGGGCGTGCCGGTCTCGGTCTTGAACTTCTCGGCGCCATGGAAGGCAGCCTCGTTGAAGGATTTGTCGAACTTGCCGCCCAGATCATAGAGGATGGCCGGCTGGACATCCGCGGCGAAAGCCGGAAGAACCATTGCGGTTGCGGCCAGGAGGCCGAGAACGATACGTTTCATGTGATCCACACCCTGTCGGTTATTTTTTCCGTTACGCCCCGCCTGCCTGCCCGGTTCTGCGGCCGGCATGCGACGTCAGCCAGGAGTGTATTCCCCTCCCGCTCGGCGGCAATCTGGCACGGCCCGAAACAAAATTCACGCGGAATTTTGACCTTTTGGAAAAGCGTGCCACGGGCAGGCTGCGCCCAGCTCGATCCTTGCCTGTCGACCCTTGCCGATCAGTTGGCGGCGAATTGGCCGGTGCGCCGCTGGCGCCTGTAGCCGATGGCGTAGAGCAGGAAGGCCAGCACCGCGAAGACGGCAAATCCCGGCTGGTCGAGTACCCAGGCGATGACGCCATCCCACAAAAGCGGACTGGCCTTGGCGCGGACGAAGGTTTCGAAGGCCGCCCGCGTGTCCGGCGAGACCGCCAGCCAGCTGACATTGAGCGGGGTCAGCACAAGCGCCGAAGCCGCCACCGTGCGCGTCGTGTCGATCACCGCCATGATGACGGAGACCGACAGCGCGACCATCGCGGCAAGGCGGAAAATGAAGCGAAACATCTAGGCTCTCCCCCGGCCGATCCTGGATGCTTCCCAAGGGATCTCCGGCACGTGTCCCGAACGAGAAATAGAATTTGTCTGGCCTGCCCGCAACCGCGATACGCGAATTTGAAGGCCCGCGCTTTTCTGTCCTTATGCCACAGGCCTGCGCCTGCGCCGATGGACGAGCCAGACGGCGAGAATCCCGCCGCCAATGGCGCCGACCACCAGCCCGGCCAGGCCGATGAAGGCGGCGAAGTAGCCGCAGCCGCCTTCGAAGCAGCTCACCTTTGCGACATCGGCGATCACCGAGCCGGCGAAGAAGCCGACCAGGGCACCGATGACGGCGCCGAGAATGATGCCGAGCAAGGCGGCGATGATGGAAACGAAGACCGACGGCGCTTCGGTTTGCGGCCTGGCGTAGACGGTCCCGGCGCCGGAGCCGGGGCGCAGCAGGTAGATGCAAAGCAGGCCGATGCCGATCTCGATGGCGGTGATGCCGAGGCTCCTGGCGGAGAAGACGAATTCCGGCACGGTCAGCACATAGGCCTGTCTCGCCAGCACCCAGACGATGGTGGCGATCTGCCAGATGGTGAAATGGCGGGGGAAACGCCCCGAGCGGCCGAAGGCGAGGCCGAGCAGGTAAAGCCCCCAAAGGATCGTAATGACATTGGCGACGAGCCCGCCAATGAGGAAATAGAAGATCTTGTCCGGCAGGCTGGAATTGCCGACCAGCCACCATGCCGACGCCAGGCCATAGACCGACCAGGCCATGACGAAGATGAGCCAGCCGACCGGGACGTAAAAAAGGTCGCCACCCGGGCGGCTGGCCGGCGCCTGCCCATTGTCCGGTTGTTCGCTGCTCGATGTCATGGCCGGACGATGCCCCCGCAAAGCCTCTGCCTCACTCGACAGGCGGCCGGCGGCGAAGTCAAGCGCGGCGGGTCTTGCGGCCTGGTCTGTGCACATCATTCGGCGCCGGCGCCCCGCAAACGGGTGCGACGGCGGCCTCGCGAACCGCCATGTGGCCGGCAAAGCGAATAGACTGCGCTTATGGCTTGGCATTCGGCGCGGGATCGACTAGATGAGCCCCGCGCCTGTTGCTTCGACGGCTCAGGTGCCGGGGAAGGATGTCCGCTGGTTGGGCGGCGTCCATGGCGCGGACATTCCGCGCCGCAGCCCCAAGGAGATGCATCTCCCCAACCCGCGCGGCGAAACCGGCCGGCGCGAAGGCACGGACGGAGAGGTGGCCGAGTGGTTGAAGGCGCACGCCTGGAAAGTGTGTTTACGGGAGACCGTAACGCGGGTTCGAATCCCGCTCTCTCCGCCAGCGTTCCAATCGCTGATTTGATCTCAACCACAAGCGATCCAAGGGCTTGCAACCTCGAGGGTATCCCCGGGCCTCAGGGGAACGATCCGCTCCGTCATGAGTTAGCACTTCATGATGTACACTCTGGAGCACAACGGACGCGGTGCGATGGCCGATCTTATGATCTTGGAACTGGCCAAGGCCAGACAGCGGGCGGAGGTCACTCTCAGGCGCGCCAAGGAAATGCTGGACGAAGATTGCGGAGTCGGAATCAATATTGCGCTCTGCGGCAGGATAAGGGCCGCTCAGCGGCGTGTCATCGAGGCCAGAGAGCGCCTGACGAAGATCGATCCACGAGCTGCCAGCGAGTTCTAGCGCACCATAGTTTTGGGATTGTCGGCCATGATGATCGCGACCTTCGATATGGAAACCGCGAGACACGGCGACGTCTATCGCGCTGCAAGGCTTGCGATGCTGACGCAGCAAGTGATGCGGCATATCGAGCGCACGGACGCCTCGGCGCAGAACGTCGAGCAAATGCTGGCCACGTTGGCCGAAGCAAACGCGTTGGTCCGGCGATAGGGCCTACCGTCACGTGTGATCGGCGACAGCGCGACCGGCCAACGCTTCCACAATTGCCGATCCCGGTTGTCGTGCATACGCTTGAAGGCTTCCGCCAGGAAGGCCAGAGATAGTTGCCGCCCGCCGGAAAGCGTCAGGCGGATGGTGGCGGGCGCTTGTGCGGGCTCTGGGCAAGGTTGCATAGTCCAACAAGGCGACTCAAGCGTGCCGTGCGCATCGGCTCGGAGCTATCGTGGTTGGACTTTATGACATCTGGCCCGCGTTTGTGGTCGTCGCGCTGCTTTGGCCGCTGGCGGGCATGCCGCTGTTTCAGAGGGTAGGTTTCGAAACGAACTCCGCCAGGGTGCGGGCAATAGACGGAATGCGAGGCTATCTGGCGCTTGCCGTCGCGCTTCACCACGCCGTCATCTACCATGAAATGCTGGCGACCGGCGCATGGAAGCATCCGCCTTCGGATTTCTATGGCCCACTGGGACAGGTGGGAGTGTCTCTGTTCTTCATCATCTCCGCCTATCTGTTCTGGGGGAAACTGCTGTCGGCAAAATCCTCCGTGGATTTTCCGACCCTGTTGCTCAAGCGGGCTTTCAGGATCGGGCCGCTCTATGTTGTGGCCGTCGGCACAGCGATGGCTTTGGAGGTCGCCGACGGCGGGATCGACTATTCGGCCTTCGCCACTTACGAGCGGGCATTTTTCAATCTGCTGTTCGGTGTCTTCGGCTACGTCCCGCTTTCGAGTTCCCGCATCTGCGTATTGGCCTGTGTAACCTGGACCTTGCCCTATGAATGGCTGTTGTACTTCAGCCTGCCGATCGCGGCGATATTCAGCCGACATCCGGTGGCCCGCATAGGCTTGCCAGCCGTTCTCCTGGCTTTTTCAATCCTCATGTCAGTGAGCGGAGGCAGCACCGCCTACGGCTATCTCGGACTTTTCGCGGGCGGAATGTTGTGCGCGACGCTTGAAGCAAACGGCCTGGTGGTGAAGTGGCACCGGCACGCCTTGTCCGCCGTCGCCCTGGCGATGCTGGTGTGTATCTTTGCCATCTACAAGACCGCCTACGCGCCGGGGCCGATGCTGCTGTGCATTGCCAGCTTCTTCCTGGTCGTGACGGGCGCTGATTTCTTTGGTCTCCTGACGACCTCCCGCTCGGTGCGGCTGGGCGAGATCAGCTTTGGTATCTATCTCTTGCAGGGGCTTGCCTTCGTCTCGATATTCTCCATCGCGCCGCTACGGACCTTCGCCATGGACAACGCCGCCCAATATTGGCTCGTGATTTTGATTGCGATGGTGCTTCTGGTCCTCATGGCGCTGGTCGCGCACCTTGTTGTTGAAAAGCCCGGCGTCTCGCTGGGAAACCGTCTTGCGGCAGTTCTTCGCTTGTCGACGCAGCGCGAGGTGCGTGAGACGACATCCGCTGACGCAGCGCAGGCCTGGCGCATCCGGGACGTTCCACAAGACAGTCTGCAGGCCGCGCACACCGCCCAGGAGCGATGATTTCCGGGCCATTCGAACGCTCGACCTGATCGGCCTGGGCTGGCGTGAAAGATGGGGGGTTGTGCGGGCATGGCGATCAGAGCGCGACCGCCGCATTTCACATAAAAGCTCCCGGCCCGGAACCTCTTGGCCCGCAGCGCGTTTCACGGCGTCCCGTCCGTGGACCAGCCCGGATATTTCTCCTGGCGCTGCTATAATCAGGAGCCTGCTTCATGCACGACAAGCTGTTTCATTCACCGGTCGCACTGACTGTCGGCCTCGGCTTCAAGCGCGAGATTGCCTCGCTGGCCGAAATGCACGATTTCCTGACCGATTGGACGACCTCGCGCCGTGGCCCGCTCCATCGCAATGCCGTCGAGGCGTGCGGCCTTGCGCTGGAAGGCTGTATCACCCGGGATGAGGCGCGCCATGCGCTGGTCGAATTCGCACAAGCAACCGGCATCCTCTGGCCCGAGATCGAGCCGGTCATCGTGGCGCGCGCCGTCGCGCGCGGCTATGGCGGCTACGCCGCCTGAGTTTGAGGCCACCTCCCGTCGTGGCGGCTAACGCCGCCACCACCGAAAGCCCGGCTTGGCCCTCCCGAGCCGGGCTTTCGCTTATTGCACGAAGATTGCAAGGATCGCTGTCATCTACCGACGATGTTTGCCCAGCGGTTGTGGGCGATCAACCTTTCGAAGGCGCGCGCCGACGCGTCGGCTTGGGCATTGTCGGATCGGGCTCTTGCGATGACTGCGCTGCGAGGCGCAGCTCTCTCAGCCTTGCTGTCTTTGCCTCGCGGGCCGCCCGCTCGGCATCGATCACGATCTGCGATTCACGCTTGGCGCGCTCGTCACGCTGGGTGTCGACTTTTGCACGGACCATGTGCTGCTAACTCCATTCCGAGACGGCGTTGGTTGGGAACAATCGCCGCCTCCATCATCTTCCGGCCCCCATGGTGCAGCGTTGCGGCGGGGGCGGCGATTACAAATGATGGTCGGAAAACTTTTGTCATCGATGCCCGGATAGAGCGATATCAGTCACACCAACCTGACGAGATGACGAGCGATGCCTCGAATACCTGGTGTCCGTCCTCGTCGCGTACCTTCACAGTGATGGCGGTGTGGTCGTTTTCGATGATCTCGTCGCGTACGATGTCAGGCAGAATACGGATCGCCTCGCGCCGCATGCGTTCGCGCGTCTCGAAGACCTGACCGTCATCATCGACCGTCAGACCGTCGCCATTGTAGAGGTCAAGATAATATCGAGGCATGATGGGCTGAACCTCAGACTGATGAAATGGCGAGATATTCGACCGACAATTCGCGGACCAGCCAGTTGTTCCATCAGAGGTGGCATTTGCCGTGGAACAAGCAGGCCTTAACAAATGTTAATGCCTATCAGCGGCGAAAGGCTTAGGGCAGCCGAAGCCGCCTTTGCTTCCGACAGAATAAGATGGCGATCGGCTGCCAAAGCCCTTTCGCCGGAGATTGCGGTGCTTGAATCCCTCTATCTGAACCTGGGACAGCATGACGCCCTGTCGGACGCCGAGAAGGCGCTGCTGGCCGGCGCCATGACGTTCGAGAGGCATTTCGCCACCGGCCAGGACATCGTCGCATCGGGGTCGCGGCCGACTTATTCGACGCTGATCCTCGACGGGCTGGCGGCGCGCTACAAGGTGCTGGAGAATGGCGGCCGGCAGTTCACCTCATTGCAGGTGTCCGGCGATTTCGTCGATCTCCACGCTTTCCTGCTGAAGACCATGGATCACGGCATCGTCGCTCTGTCGCCCTGTCATGTCATGTTCGCGGACCATAGCCGGCTTCGCACCATCACCGAGCAGGCGCCGCACCTGACCCGGTTGTTGTGGCTGGACACGCTGGTCGACGGCGCCATCCATCGCGAGTGGATCGTCGCCATGGGGCGGCGGTCCAAGACCTCGCATCTGGCCCATCTCGTCTGTGAACTCTTCGTGCGGCTGCAGGTGGTGCAGCGGACCAACGGCATGAGCTTTCACCTGCCGCTCTCGCAGGCTGAACTGGCCGATGTGCTGGGCCTGTCGGTGGTGCACATGAACCGGGTTATCGGCGCCTTGCGCAAGGTCGGAGTCGTCAGCTGGGCAAACCACACGGTGACCATTCTGGATTGGCACCGGCTGCAGGAAATCGCCGAGTTCGATCCCACCTATCTCAGCATGATGCGGGAGCCGCGCTAAGGTGTATCGATATTCAGGTGAGGTCGGCCTGCAAACGATAGCTTTCTGCGCTTCCGGTGCTCACGTACTTAAGTACGCTCCGCTCCGGTTCTCGAAAGCCATCGTTTTCGCCGCGACCTGACCTGAATCTCGACACGCCTTGGGCCGATCAGTGCGTTCTCCGATCTTGCGGATTTATGCTGCTTCGGCTGCTACGTTGACCGCCGTCTCAGCGATCTTGGTCAGGGCCTCGTCCGTGGCCTTCTCTTCCTTCAGCGTTGCTTCGAGAAGCGTCACGGCTTCGTTCAGGCCGAGTTCACCGGCCCATGTCCTCAGCGTGCCATAGCGTGAGATCTCGTAGTGCTCGACCGCCTGCGCGGCGGCCAGCAGACCGGCATCGAGCGCGGGAGATCCCTTGTACTCCTCCATGATCTCGGCGCCTTCCTCGGTGATGCCCATGATGGCCGCACAGGTCTTGCCGACCGGCTTCTTGCCGATCACGCCGAAGACTTTCTCCAGCCTGGCGACGTGGCCCTCGGTCTCGGTGCGGTGCTTTTCGAAGGCGGCCTTCAGCTCGGCGCTTTGCGCGGCCTTGGCCATTTTCGGCAGTGTCGCCAATATCTTCTTTTCGGCGAAATAGATGTCCTTCAGCGTGTCGTGAAACAGGTCGTCGAGCATTTTCTGCTTTGCCATCGTCATATCCTCTGATGCGTGAACCCTCAGGTCGACAATCTCCCGCAGGATGATTCGTTCCATCCGCGCCGCACAGCGCGGTCCAGCGATCCAACCCGACAAATCCTCATCGAGACACCATCTCCTCCGACACGGACGGGCCGGCAAAAACCTTTATGAAATTCCTATTTCTTTCCGCCCCGCGCCGTCTCGAACCTTTATGGCGATCGGGTCCATATTTCGCATGGGAAAAACGTCGGACGCCGCCAATCGGAATGTAGCGCGCCGTTTTCATATATTACCGGCCTGCCTACAGCAGGTTCCCGGTAGAAAGATTGAAGTAAGGAACAAGCACAATGGACGTCATTGTTCTCGGGGTAGGGGTTTTGTTTTTTGTCCTGTCCTTGGCCTACGTCAAAGCCTGCGACAGAATTTGAGTTAAGGGATCGCACCATGCTTTTCGATTACATCCTCGGCGGCGGCGTGACCTTGTTCCTGCTTGCCTACCTCACATACGCCCTCGTTCGTCCAGAACGCTTCTGAAGGCACGGAAAGCCACAGCCATGACACTGAACGGTTGGATACAGATCCTTGTCTTCTGCGGGATCATCGGTTTGCTGACGAAGCCGCTGGGCTTCTACATGCATCGCGTCTTCAACGGCGATCGCACGCCGCTTTCACCGATCTTCGGCCCGCTCGAGCGCGGGCTCTACCGCATTTGCGGCACCAGTGAACGCGAGGAACAGCACTGGACCGCCTATGCGGTGGCTTTGCTGCTGTTCAACCTTGCCGGGTTCCTGGTGCTTTATGCCCTGCAGCGCCTGCAGGGCAGTCTGCCCTACAATCCCGCCGGCATGGGCGCGGTCGACCCGGCGCTCGCCTTCAACACCGCCGCCAGTTTCGTGACCAACACCAACTGGCAGAACTACGGCGGCGAGAGCACGATGTCCTATCTCCTGCAGATGGCCGGGCTGACCGTCCAGAATTTCGTTTCGGCGGCCACCGGCATCGCCATCGCCATCGCACTGATCCGCGGTTTTGCCCGCGCCTCGGGCAAATCGATCGGCAATTTTTGGGTCGATATGACCCGCTGCACGCTCTACGTGCTCCTGCCGCTCTGTATCGTGCTCACCCTGGTCTATGTCTGGCTCGGCATACCGCAGACGCTTGGGCCTTATGTCGACGCCACCACGCTGGAAGGCGCCAAGCAGACCATCGCGCTCGGCCCGGTCGCCTCGCAGGTGGCCATCAAGATGCTCGGCACCAATGGCGGCGGCTTCTTCAATGCCAATGCCGCGCATCCGTTCGAAAATCCCGACGCTATCTCCAACCTGATCCAGATGGTGACGATCTTCGCGCTGGGTGCCGCGCTGACCAACGTCTTCGGCCGCATGGTCGGGAACCAGCGCCAGGGCTGGGCGATCCTGGCATCGATGGGCGCGCTGTTCATCGCCGGCGTCGCCGTCTGCTACTGGGCGGAGGCCGCGGGCAATCCGCTGGTCCATGCGCTGGGCCTCGACGGCGGCAACATGGAAGGCAAGGAAACCCGCTTCGGCATCGCTCTGTCGGCGCTGTTCGCCGTCATCACGACGGCCGCTTCCTGCGGTGCGGTCAACGCCATGCATGACAGCTTCACCGCGCTCGGCGGCATGATCCCGCTGATCAACATGCAGCTTGGCGAGGTTATCGTCGGCGGCGTTGGCGCTGGCTTCTACGGCATCCTGATGTTCATCGTCGTCGCCGTCTTCGTCGCCGGCCTGATGGTTGGCCGCACGCCCGAATATCTCGGCAAGAAGATCGAGGCCAAGGAGGTCAAGATGGCGATGCTGGCTATCCTGTGCCTGCCGCTTGCCATGCTGATCTTCACGGCGATCGCCGTCGTCCTGCCGAGCGCCGTGGCCTCGATTGCCAATGGCGGTCCGCATGGCTTCTCCGAGGTGCTCTATGCCTACACTTCGGCGGCGGCGAACAACGGTTCGGCCTTTGGCGGCCTCAGCGGCAATACGCCCTGGTACAACATCACCATCGGCATCGGCATGTTGATGGGCCGCTTCCTGGTCATCATCCCGGCGCTCGCCATCGCCGGCTCGCTGGCGGCGAAGAAGACCGTGCCGGCTTCGGCCGGCACCTTCCCGACCGATGGGCCGCTGTTCGTCGGCCTGCTGATCGGCGTCATCGTGATCGTCGGTGGCCTGACCTTCTTCCCGGCGCTCGCCGTCGGGCCGATCATCGAGCACCTGGCGATGATCCATGGGCAAACCTTCTGAGGCCGCCATGCCCTTGTTCAGCAGCAAGCGTCGCAAGGCCCGGCCGCCGGCCGGCAACGAGGGGGAGGCAAAGCCTCCTCCCTTCCCCACCGTGTCCACATTCCTGGGCATTGCGGCAGTCATGATCGTGATCTGGCTGCTGGTCTACGGCCCACCCTTTTCGGCATCCAATCACCCGGTGCCGCCCAACAACTCTGAAGCCGGAGCTTCAAAATGAGCCAGTTAAAATCAAGCGCGATCATGGATGCCCGCATCCTGTGGCCCGCCTTTGGCGGTGCCTTCCGCAAACTCGACCCGCGCACGCTGGCCCGCAATCCGGTGATGTTCGTCGTCGCCATCGTCTCGGCGCTGACGTCGGTACTGTTCCTCAGGGACCTCATCACCGGCGGCGGCGACCTGCGCTTCACATTGCAGATCATCATCTGGCTGTGGTTCACGGTGCTGTTCGCCAATTTCGCCGAGGCCGTCGCCGAGGGGCGCGGCAAGGCGCAGGCGGATTCGCTGCGCAAGGCGCGCACCGAGACCCAGGCCAAGCTCCTGGCCGGCGAGGACAGGAGCAAGTTCAAGCTCGTGCCCGGCACCAGCCTGAAGGTCGGCGACATCGTCCTGGTCGAAGCCGGCGACATCATCCCGTCCGACGGCGAGGTGGTGGAGGGCGTGGCTTCGGTCAACGAGGCGGCAATAACAGGCGAATCCGCGCCGGTGATCCGCGAATCCGGCGGCGACCGCTCGGCGGTGACCGGCGGCACGCAGGTGCTGTCCGACTGGATCCGCGTACGCATCACCGCCGCCGCCGGCCACACTTTCCTCGACCGCATGATTTCGCTCGTCGAGGGCGCCGAGCGCCAGAAGACGCCGAACGAGATCGCGCTTAACATCCTGCTCGTCGGCATGACGCTGATCTTCGTGCTGGCCACGGCCACCATTCCGAGCTTTGCGTCCTATTCCGGCGGCTACATCTCGGTGACCGTACTCGTCGCCCTGTTCGTCACCCTGATCCCGACCACCATCGGCGCGCTGCTGTCGGCCATCGGCATCGCCGGCATGGACCGCCTGGTGCGCTTCAATGTGCTGGCCATGTCGGGCCGTGCCGTCGAGGCCGCCGGCGACGTCGACACGCTGCTGCTCGACAAGACCGGCACCATCACGCTCGGCAACCGCCAGGCCACCGATTTCCGGCCGGTCAAGGGCGTTACCGAACAGGAACTGGCCGACGCGGCGCAGCTCGCCTCGCTTGCCGACGAAACGCCGGAGGGCCGTTCGATCGTCGTCCTGGCCAAGGAGAAATACGGCATCCGCGCCCGCGACATGGCGACATTGCACGCCACCTTTGTGCCTTTCACCGCGCAGACCCGCATGAGCGGCGTCGACATCGACGGCTCCTCGGTGCGCAAGGGCGCCGTCGATTCGGTGCTCGCCCATGTCAACCAGTCGACAGTGGCCAGCCACGCGACGCGGCCGAACAGCGACACGATAAGGGATCTGCAGGCGATCGCCGACGAGGTCGCCAAGTCCGGCGGCACGCCACTGGCGGTCGAGCGCGACGGGCGGCTGCTCGGCGTCGTCCACCTCAAGGACATCGTCAAGGGCGGCATCCGCGAGCGTTTCGCCGAGCTGCGCAAGATGGGCATCCGCACGGTGATGATCACCGGCGACAACCCGATGACGGCGGCCGCCATCGCGGCGGAAGCTGGCGTCGACGACTTCCTGGCCCAGGCCACGCCCGAGGACAAGCTCAAGCTGATCCGCGACGAGCAGGCCAAGGGCAAGCTGGTCGCCATGTGCGGCGACGGCACCAACGATGCGCCGGCGCTCGCGCAGGCCGATGTCGGCGTCGCCATGAACACCGGCACGGTCGCCGCGCGTGAAGCCGGCAACATGGTTGACCTCGACAGCGACCCGACCAAGCTCATCGAGATCGTCGAGATCGGCAAGGCGCTGCTGATGACGCGCGGCTCGCTGACCACCTTCTCGATCGCCAATGACGTGGCCAAGTATTTCGCCATCATCCCGGCCATGTTCGCCGTCTTCTACGTCGCGCCGGGCCAGTCCACCGGTCCGCTGCAGGCGCTCAACATCATGCATCTGGCGACGCCGCAGAGCGCCATCCTGTCGGCCATCATCTTCAACGCGCTGATTATCATCGCGCTGATCCCGCTGTCGCTGCGCGGCGTCAAATACCGGGCGATCGGCGCCGGTGCGCTGCTCAGCCGCAACCTACTCGTCTACGGCCTGGGTGGCATCATCGTGCCGTTCGTCGGCATCAAGATAATCGACATGGCCGTCACGGCCCTTGGCCTTGCATAAGGATCATTCCGATGCTCAAGCAAATCAGACCCGCGATCGTCATGATCGTCTTCTTCACCGTGCTGACCGGCCTGGTCTATCCCCTGGGAATGACCGGCATAGCGCAGGCGCTGTTCCCACGTCAGGCCAATGGCAGCCTGATCGAGAAGGACGGCAAGGTCATCGGCTCCGAACTGATCGGCCAGGCCTTCGCCAGCGACAAGTATTTCCATGGCAGGCCTTCGGCCGCCGGCAACGGCTATGACGCTGGCGCCTCCGGCGGTTCCAATCTCGGCCCGACCAACCCGAAGCTGATCGAGCGCATCAAGGGCGGTGCCGAGAAGCTGAAGGCGGAGAATCCGAACCAGCCCGTGCCGATGGACCTGGTGACGACGTCGGGCAGCGGTCTCGATCCGCAGATCAGCCCGGAGGCCGCCTATTTCCAGGTTCCGCGCGTCGCCAAGGCCAGGGGCATCGACGAGGCCAAGGTCAAGGCACTTGTCGACGGCCAGGTCGAGGGCAGGGAACTCGGCTTCATGGGAGAGCCTGTTGTCAACGTGCTGGCGCTCAACCTGGCGCTGGACGCCGCCAAATAGGTGATGGCGAGGGCCGGGGATCGACAGCATCCCCGGACCTCTCCATGATCGATCCCGATGCCGGACGACAGAAGCAACGAAAACCGACCTTCCCCCGACGCGCTGCTCGAGCATGCCGAGCGGGAGGGACGCGGCCGTTTGCGGATATTCCTCGGCGCCGCGCCCGGTGTCGGCAAGACCTACGAAATGCTGATGTCGGGCCGTGCCAGGCTGGCCGACGGCATCGACGTGGTGATCGGCGTCGTCGAGACGCATGGCCGCCGGGAAACACAGGCGCTGGTCGAGGGCTATGAGGTCATCCCCCGCCGCAAGGTCGACTACAAGGGGCGCGTCCTCGAGGAGATGGACATCGACGCCATCCTTGCCCGGCGCCCCGCACTGGTCCTGGTCGACGAACTCGCCCACACCAACGCGCCCGGCAGCCGCCACCCCAAGCGTTATCTCGACGTCCAGGAGATCCTGGCGCGCGGCATCGACGTCTACACGACGCTCAACATCCAGCATGTCGAAAGCCTGAACGATGTCGTCGCGCAGATCACGCGGGTCAGGGTGCGCGAGACGGTTCCCGATTCGATCATCGACCAGGCCGACGACGTCGAAATCATCGACCTGACGCCCGACGACCTGATCAAGCGGCTGGAAGAGGGAAAGGTCTATTTCCCCAACACGGCGCAGCGCGCCATCGAGAACTATTTCTCGTCGGGCAATCTGACGGCGCTGCGCGAACTGGCGCTGCGCCGCACCGCCCAGCGTGTCGACGAGCAATTGCTCAATCACATGCAGTCCCACGCTATCCAGGGTCCATGGGCCGCGGGCGAGAGGGTGCTCGTCTGCGTCGACGCGCGTCCAGGCGGTGCGGCCCGCATCCGCTACGCACGCAGGCTGGCCGACCGGCTTCGCGCGCCATGGACGGCGCTGCATGTCGATACGCCGCGCTCGGCTGGCATGTCCGAGGAAGACAAGGACCGGCTCGCCGCGCTGATGCGCCTTGCCGAGCAGCTCGGCGCCGAGGTGACGACCATTCCCGGCCAGAGCGTCGCGCAGGACATTGTGCGCCATGCGACGGCGAACAATTTCACCCATATCGTGGTCGGCCGGCCGACCCGATCGCGCTGGCGCGAACTGATCGAGGGCTCGCTCACCTATGATCTGATCCGCAATGCCGGCGACATCAGTGTCCACGTCATTTCTGGAACCGAGCGGGATGCCGAGGCGGCCTCGAGAAGGGTCAAGGCGGCGGCCGAGCAGAAGCAGTTCCAGATCTGGCCCTATCTGCTCGCCACCACCTATGTCGCGGGCTCATTGGCCCTCAGCGCCGTCCTCGACCAGTTTCTCGACGTTCGCAATCTGGCGATCGTCTTCCTCCTGGCGGTGCTGACATCGGCGGTGGCCGGCGGCCTTTGGCCGGCGCTCTATGCGTGCTTCCTCAGCGCCCTTGCCTTCAACTATTTCTTTCTCGAGCCGCGCTACACGCTGACGATCCGGGACCCCGAGAGCATCGTGGCGCTCGCCGTCTTCCTTGCCGTGGCGGTGATCGCCAGCAATCTCGCCGCGCGCATGCAGCGCCAGGCCGTCGCCGCCCGCTCGCGGGCACGGGCCACCGAGGACATCTATCTCTTCTCCAAGAAGCTCGCCGGCGCCGGCACGCTCGACGATGTGCTGTGGGCCACCGCCTTCCAGATCGCCTCGATGCTGAAGCTGCGCGTGGTGTTGCTTCTGCCCGAAGACGGCACCATCACCGTCAAGGCAGGCTATCCGCCCGACGATACGCTGGCCGAGGCCGACATTGCCGCCGCCCGCTGGGCCTGGGAACACAACCGCGCCGCCGGGCGCGGCGCCGATACGCTGCCCGGCGCCAAGCGTCTCTACCTGCCTTTGCGGACAGGGCGCACGGCGATCGGTGTCATCGGCCTCGACAATGACAAGCAAGGCCCGCTGCTGACGCCTGAGCAGCAGCGTCTGCTCGACGCGCTGGCCGACCAGGCGGCGGTGGCGATCGAGCGCATCCAATTGGTCGCCGATGTCGACCGCGCCAAGCTTGCTGCCGAAGCCGACCGGCTGCGCTCGGCCCTGCTGACCTCGATTTCGCATGATCTGAAAACGCCGCTCTCGGCCATCATGGGAGCGGCCGGCACGCTCAAGGAATTCGCGCCGGATCTGCCCGAGCAGGACCGGGCGGAGCTTTTGTCGACGGTGATCGACGAATCGGAACGGCTGAACCGCTTCATCGCCAATCTGCTCGACATGACCAAGATCGAGTCCGGGGCAATGGAGCCGAACTATGCTCTGCATTATGTCGGCGATATTGTCGGCACGGCGCTCAACCGCGCCCGCAAGATCACCAGCGAACACAAGATCGAGGTCGATATTCCGCCCGACCTGCCGATGCTGAAGCTCGATCCCGTGCTGTTCGAGCAGGTTCTGTTCAACCTTCTCGACAATGCGTCGAAATATTCGCCGCCCGGCTCGACGATCCGCCTGCAGGGATGGGCCGATAATGGATCCGTCATCGTGCAGATCATGGATGAGGGGCCGGGCATTCCGTCGCATGATTTGGAACGTGTGTTCGACACGTTTTACCGGGTGCGCAAGGGCGATCAGGTGCGCGCCGGCACCGGCCTTGGCCTGTCGATCTGCCGCGGCTTTGTCGAATCGATGGGCGGCACCATCTCGGCCGCCAACCGGACCGACCGCCCCGGTGCCGCGTTCACCATCAGGATGCCGGTGCCGACCGAAGCGCCCGATCGCGGCGAAGAGACCAGCATGGATCGGCCTTCATGACAAACTCGAATGTCAGGATATTGGTTGTCGATGACGAGCCGCCGATCCGCAAGCTGCTTCGGGTCGGCCTTGGCAGCCAGGGCTATGCGATCAGCGAGGCGCCGAACGCCAAGGTGGCGATCGAGCTGATGGAACAGGAAAAGCCGGATCTGGTGCTGCTCGATCTCGGCCTGCCGGGCATGGGCGGCCATGAGCTCCTGCGCAAATGGCGGGACGAGGGTCTCGACATTCCCGTCGTCATCCTCTCCAGCCGCACCGACGAGGCCGGCATCGTCAATGCGCTCGAGCTCGGTGCCGACGATTATGTCACCAAGCCGTTCGGCATGAACGAACTGGTGGCGCGCATCCGCGTGGCGTTGCGGCACAAGTTCCAGCAACAGGGCGAAAAGCCTGTCTTCCAGAGCGGCGATCTCAGCGTCGATCTGGTCAAGCGCATCGTCAAGGTCGAGGGCAAGGAGATAAAACTCTCGCCGAAGGAATACGACATATTGCGCATCCTGGTGCAGCATGCCGGCAAGGTGCTGACCCACCATTTCATCCTGAAGCAGATCTGGGATGATTCGACCGACGTGCAGTATCTGCGGGTCTATGTCAGGCAGCTCCGGCAGAAGATCGAGAAGACCCCCGACCAGCCACGCTACATCACTACCGAGACCGGTGTCGGCTATCGGCTGCGTGTCGACTGAGACAGCGCTCGATTGAACTCTTGTCAGCCGATGGCTTCCAGCGGCCGGTTTGCGGCCGCCGACGTCCGCAAGGCGGCGAGACAGCCGAGGATGCCAAGCGGGACGAAGGCAAGGAACAGCCAGCTCGCGACATTGGCCGCCGCGTCATGGTTCAGCCCTTGCGAAAAACCGCTGGCATTGGCGACGATGCCGGCGAGGGCGGCACCAACGGCATAGCCGATGCGCTGCATGGTCGGCACCGCAGCGGAAGCAATGGTCTGCTCGTCATCCGGAGCGGAGGCGACGATGACGCGGGTCAGGAACGGCCAGGCAATGCCGAAGCCGCCGCCCTGGAGCAAGGCGCATATCAGGATCAGCGGGATGGAGCCCAGGGGTATCGTATAGGCAAAGCCGGCGATGCCCGCCGCGATCATGAGCGCACCGGTGACAATGATCAGCCGTTCACGTTGCGGCGGCGCGTTGGCGACGAGGATCGACAGGATCGACCAGGCGATCGATTCGGCGGCGATGATATAGCCGGTGGTCAGCAGCGGAATGTCGTGCAGGCTGGTCAAAAGCAGCGGCCCGTAGACGCCGAAGGAACAGGTCGCGACGGAAAAGGCGGCGACCATTGTCATCCCGGCGCCGACCGGCGTGCGCCACGAAAACAGCCGCGCCGGAAATAGTCGCGAGCGCGGCCTTAGCGCGTCGATATAGAAGAACAGCGCGAGCCCGGCGAGGCCCAGCACGATCAGCAGCGAAGAGCGCAGCAAGGCGATGTCGACGCCGGCCGAGGCGATCAGCACCACGGCGACGGCAAGGCAGGCAAGGGCGGCGAAGGGGAAAGGCGGGGTCCTGCCGGCGCTCGTGCTGGGTTTCTTCGCCTCCGGCGTGTTGAGCACGAGGAAGCTGGCCAGCGCCATGGTGGCGCCGCCGAGGGTGAAGACGCCGAAGGCCCAGCGCCACGACAGGAATTCGGTCATGAGCGCGCCCAGCAACGGGCCGCTGAACGCCGCGACGCCCCAGATCGCCGACATGATGCCGAAGAGCTGCGGCCAGATGGCGCGCGAAAACAGCCGCTCGACCGAGACGAAGGCGAGCGACACCAGCGCGCCACCGCCCAGTCCCTCGATCAGCCGGCCGGCGAGGAACAACTGCATGGAAGGCGAGGTGGCGCAGATCAGCGCACCGGCCGCGTAGAGCAGGGCCGCGACCACCATATTGGTGCGCAGCGCCACATAGCTCACCAGCCGCCCGGCGGCGGCACCGGCGACGATGGCGCCGAGCTCGTAGATCGCCAATGACCAGCCGACGAGTTGCACCCCGGCCAGTTCACCGACCATGGCCGGCATGACGGTCGCAACCATCGTCTCGTTGGTGGCGTGCAGCAGGATGCCGAGGCTGATGAAGCAGAAGCGCGCCAGGTCGCCGCTCGCCCACAATGCCCGCCAGTCGACCCTGTTTGTGCTGATTTCAGTCATGTCCATCCCATGCTTCTGCATATCTCGATGCCGGCGCACGGCACCAGAAGCCAACAAGGCTTTCCGGCAGGACCATGCGCGGCAATAGCGCCGGATAGCGTGCCCATCGGGGTGCCGGTCCGGTCGGGCTGGGCTTGTAGGACCTCAACCGCGGTTGAGCTCAAGCGGTTTTTTCAAGAGGTCAATTCTCGGTGCTGCGCAGCTGGAACTGGCTGACGCCGATGGCGAGATTGATGCCGGTCTGCGTCTGCAGGCTGAGCGGCTGGAGGGTGAAAGCCTGCGAGGAGCCGCCGACCAGGAGATTGGCGCCGGCGCCGACGGCCGCCGTCACTTCGGCGCTGGCACCGATATAGTCGCCCGCCAACGCACCCGGCGCGTAGATGTTCTTCAGCGGCGTCAGCACCAGCCAGCGCATCACCGCCTGCTTGGTCGTGCCGATATCGAGGCCGTATTTGTTGACGGCGCCGAAATAGGCTTCCGGCGCGAAGCTCTTGTCGGTCGGGGTGAAGGTGCAGCTCAGATCCTTGGTCGAGCCGAAGATGAAGCCGGTGCCGCCGCCTATGGCGCATTCAAGGGTACCGACTTCGATGCCTCGGTCCTGCGCCTGCGTCTGTGTCGCGCTGAGCACGAGTGCAATCATGGCAGCGGCGATGGCTGTCTTCGGCATGGCGTCCCCCTCAAAAATCAAACGGCGCGGAACCATCCTATATGGTTCCGCGCCGCAAGGTAGAGAGGAGAGCGTGGCTCCGTTCGATCACTTCAGCGAATGGATCAGCTGAAGCGAGGTCACGGCCACGGCGAGATTGACGCCGGTCTGCGCCTGGACGCTGAGCGGCTGCAGCACGAAGGCGCTGTCGAAGCCGCCGACCAGCACGTTGGCGCCGCCGCCGGTGACGACGCTCGCCTCGGCGTTGACGCCATAGTAGCTGCCGGCAAGGTCGCCCGCGTCGCGGTCACGGGTCGCGGCAAGAACCGCCCAGACGAGCTGGCCCTGATGCGTCTGGCCGACATCGACACCGATCTTGGAGATGACGCCGGTGTAAATCTCCGACGGGCCATGGTGGTAGGGACGGAACACGCAGGACACGCCCTTGTTGGAGGCGACGATGTAGGCGGTGCCGCCGTCGATGGTGCAGTCGAGCGTGCCGAGCTGCAGCCTGCCGGCGCTGGCCGGGGCGGCAGCGAACACGGTCGTTGCAAGGGCAGCGGCGCAGACGAGTTTCTTGATCATGGGAGGGTCCTTTCGCAAATCGCTGGGAATAACGGCTTGAGTGACCAGACCGTTCCGCTGAAAACTTGGCGCGAACAAGGCAAGGGTTAACGGCTTGCTGCAGGGGTTAACGCGCGGTTGCCGGATCGGTGGCGATCTTCGGCGCTGCGTGTCCTTTCGGACACGCCAACGTCCCCACAATGCTTAGCCGGATCTGCTAAAGCTGATATCAGCTGACGCGGGCGAGGCCGTCCTTGGCAGGCTGGTAATTGGGGTTGAGGCGGACGGCTTCCTTATAGGATTTCGCGGCCTTCGCCTTGTCGCCGCGCCGCTCGTAGATGAGCGCCTGATTGGCCCAGGCCTCAGCGTTCTGGCCGTCGAGCTTGATGGCCATGTTGAAGTCGGAGAAGGCGTTGTCCTCGTCGCCCGTCGCCAGATAGGAAAGGCCACGGCCGTTGTAGGGCTCGGCTGCATCCGGCGCCAGCGAGATGGCGGTCGAGAAATCCTCGATGGCGAATTTGTGCTGGCCCTGGCTCTGATAGATCAGGCCGCGATTGTGGTAGGCGCGAGCGTCCGTCGTGTCGAGCTGGATCGCCTTCTGGAAGTCGTTGAAGGCGTCCTGGGTGCGGCCCGCCTTGCGGTAGAGATTGCCGCGGCCGATATAGGCGGCGTCATAATTGCCGTTGATCTGGATCGACTTGTTATAGTCGCCGAGCGCGGCCGCCTGATTGCCGAGGAAGCGCTGGATGAGCGCGCGGTTGGAATAGGCCTGGTAGAAATTCGGATTGAGCTGGATGGCCTGGTTGAAGTCCTTGAGCGCCGCCTGATACTGGCCGCCGCGGCCATAGGCCGAGCCGCGCACATTGTAGCCTTCGGGATCCTGGGGATTGCGCTGGATGACTGCGGACAGCGAGGAAATGTTCTCGCTCGACCCCTGCGCCTTGTCGATGTTGTTGAACTCGCCGGTCGGGCCTGATGTCTGGCAGCCGGCCAGCAACAATCCGGAAAGCAGGGCTGCCGTCAGGGCGAAACCACGCAATGCGGTCCCGCGCTCCACGCTCATTGCGTTCATGTCTGCCCTGTCCTCACTTCAAGCCGCGTCGCTCAGGTCCGGATCCCCCCTCCGGGCCGGGTCACAATCAAAATAAAAAGGTGGCGGCGATTCCGCATCGCGCCACCTTGGTATCCTTCGAAAAGGACGAAATATTGGCGATATCAGCGCGGCGGACGCGCTGCGCCAGCAGCACCACCGGCAGCCACCGGACGCGGCGTCATCGGCAGCAGGCCTTCGCGCTGGGCGCGCTTGCGGGCCAACTTGCGGGCGCGGCGCACGGCCTCGGCCTTTTCGCGGGCGCGCTTCTCGGACGGCTTCTCGTAGTGACCGCGCATCTTCATTTCGCGGAAAATGCCTTCGCGCTGCATCTTCTTCTTGAGCGCGCGAAGCGCCTGATCAACGTTATTGTCGCGGACGAGTACCTGCACGGGCAATCCTGTCTTTCGGGTTTGATATCAACAGGCAAGTAGCCATAGCCACTAGCCTCCGCGGCGGTCGACACCACGAATTGTGGCGGCTGATAGCAGAATCAGGCCGCGCTGTCCACAGTCGAAATGCAAGACAACAGCCAAATTGCCACTGTCGCTCCGACATAGGGCGCCAACTACGCCGTGGCCAGGTGCAGCCGCTCGAAATCCTCGAAGAATTCGCCGTAGTCACAAGTGATCTCTTCGCCGGCGGCGATGTCGCGGGTCGCTGTCGCGCCGCCATATTGCGAAAAGTCGGTATTCGGCGTCGCCGAATGGTTCATGAAGCGGCCATTGTCGACCTCATAGACCATGAAGCCCGGCCTATCCGGGCTCGGATAGGCATAACGGTCGAGCAATTCCTTCAGAGGCTGGGGTGCGGCCTCGTATTCGTCCATCGGGATCAGCCGGTCGAAATCCGGGTTAAGCCGCCAGATCGAGGCGCCTTTCCGGATCGGCTCGGCGGCGAACATGCCAACGCCCTCGATCGCGCTCGCGGCCACATAGGTTCGGATCAGCATCATGGTTTCGGGACCCGTTTCGACAGGGAACGGAATCGCCAAATCGCGCGGAAAAAGCAAGACCGGCTGCCTGCGTCAAAGCGGCGAACCGGTCTGTTCGCCGCAAAAAACCTTCACGTCCGGTTGATCGAGACGCCGCCATCGGCGAACAGCGCGGTTCCCGTTGTGAAGCTCGAGGCATCGGAGGCGAGATAAAGCGCCGAGCGGGCAATCTCCTCCGGCTGCGCCATGCGCTTCAGCGCATGCAGGGCTTGGACAAAAGCCAGCACTTCCGGTCCGGCATCCGGCGCGTTGGTGATGCTTGCAGGTGTGTCAGTGCCGCCGGGCAGCAGCGCGTTGACCCGCACGCCCTGGGGGCCGTGTTCTGCGGCCAGCACCTGCGTCAACCCGATCAGGCCGGCCTTGCTTGCGGCATAGCTGGTCATGCCTGGCATGCCGATGGTGTGGCCGACGAAGGTGGAAGTGAAGATCAGGGAGCCGCCGCCTCGCTCGATCATCGCCGGCACCTGGTATTTCGCGCCGAGAAACGCACTGGTGAGGTTGGTGTCGAGGGTTTCGCGCCATCCCTCCAGTGACAGGCCTGAGATCGGCCCCATCTGGCCGACGGCGCCGGCATTGTTGAAGGCGACGTCGAGGCCGCCGAAGCTTTCGACCGCCAGATCGACAAGGGCCTTCGCATAGGCTTCGTCCCTGACGTCGCCGGCAAGCGCGACGGCCGTGCCTTCCGCGTCCGATATCTCGGCGACAAGCGTATCGAGTTCGGCCTGACGGCGGGCGGCGACGACGACCCTGGCCCCTTCCTCGGCGAAGAGTTTCGCCGTGGCGCGGCCGATGCCGGAACTGGCGCCGGTGACGATGGCGATCTTGTTGGCGAGTGCGAGCATTTTTTGCATCCCTGTTTTTCGCGCCGGTCTCGCCGGCAATCGGGATGCTTGGTCGCAGATGGAGCGGCGAGGAACCACCCGATACCTGCGAAGGCCGCGTCGTCCTGAACTATTGCTTCAGCAGCCAACCCAGCCGGTCGAGCGAAAATGCGTAGCTGATGGCGATGAGCAGCGCCATGACGATGCCCGCGGTCGTGTGACCCGCGGCATAGAATCCGGCAGCGCCGCCGAACAGGATGACCAGTTCGAGCGCCAGCCGCACCGTACCCGGAACCGGCACCGGTGCGCGGCCCGACCGGCTTGGGTCGTTGAGCACCGCGAAAGTGCCCCACAGCACGGCCGCGACGAGCGGCAAGGCCAAGGCGAGGACCCAGCGCCACCACCCTTCGGAGAAGTGCCAGCCGGCAATGCCGAGACCGAGCAGGGCGGCAAGCTCCAGCAGGAAGCGCAGTGTCAGATTCCACCAGGCATTACCCATTTCCGTCCTCCAGAATCGCGCGACGGACAATGTGGCTGAATGTAACCACGGCAGCCAGCCGACGTGGGTCTTTTTCGTCGTGGCGCAAAACGGCAAGCGCCGTCGCAAACAGCGCAAGGGTGGAAGCGCTGTTTCGCTAGTGATACACCTCGCGCGCCGGGCCGAACAAAAGCCCGGCTGCAATCCGCGAGATCTGTTGGCGCGAGGCTGGGACGTTGAAAAAATATTCGGTATTCGCCATCGCCCGCGAGGCCATGCGCGGCCACAAGGGCTGGGAGGAACAATGGTCCTCGCCTGAGCCCAAGAAGGAATACGACGTCATCATCGTCGGCGCCGGTGGCCATGGCCTGGCCACCGCCTATTATCTTGCCACGGTGCATGGCATCACCAATGTCGCGGTGCTGGAAAAGGGCTGGCTGGGCGGCGGCAACACCGGCCGCAACACCACCATCATCCGCTCCAACTATCTCTATGACGAGAGCGCCGGCATTTACGACCATGCGCTGAAGCTGTGGGATGGGCTCTCCCAGGAGCTCAATTACAACGTCATGTATTCGGCGCGCGGCGTCATGATGCTTGCCCACAATGTGCATGACATCCAGGTGCTGAAGCGCCATGTCCACGCCAACCGGCTGAACGGCATCGACAATGAATGGCTGTCGCCGGAGCAGGCCAAAGAATTCTGCCCGCCGCTCAACGTCTCCAGGGATGCACGCTATCCCGTCGTCGGTGCGGCGCTGCAGCGCCGCGGCGGCACGGCGCGCCACGATGCTGTGGCCTGGGGCTATGCGCGCGGCGCCTCGGCGCGCGGCGTCCACATCATCCAGAATTGCGAGGTCACCGGCGTCAAGCGGGCGGCCAATGGTGCGGTCATGGGCGTCGACACGACGCGCGGCTTCATCGGCGCCAAGAAGGTCGGCGTGGTTGCCGCCGGCCATTCCTCGGTCATCATGAACATGGCCGGCGTGCGCATGCCGCTGGAAAGCTATCCGCTGCAGGCGCTGGTGTCGGAGCCGGTCAAGCCGGTGGTGCCATGTGTGGTCATGTCCAACACGGTGCACGCCTATATCTCGCAGTCCGACAAGGGCGAGCTGGTGATCGGCGCCGGCACCGATCAGTATGTCTCCTATTCGCAGACCGGTGGCTTGCACATTCTGCAGCATACGCTGGACGCCATCTGCGAGATGTTCCCGATCTTCACGCGCATGAAGATGCTGCGCTCCTGGGGCGGCATCGTCGACGTGACGCCCGACCGCTCGCCGATCCTGGCCAAGACGCCGGTGCCCGGCCTCTACGTCAATTGCGGCTGGGGTACGGGCGGCTTCAAGGCGACGCCGGGTTCGGGCCATGTCTTTGCCCACACCATCGCCAGGGACGATCCGCATCCGATCAACGCGCCCTTCACCATCGAACGCTTCCGCACCGGCCGGCTGATCGACGAGGCGGCGGCGGCGGCAGTGGCGCACTGATGATGGCGCAGATGGCTGTCGCGATGCCGCTGATGCTGGCGGGGGAACAAGGCATGTTCCACATGCCGTCGGCTGAAGAGGTGCGGCTGCAGCCGATCACACGCGCCGGCAACGAGGCTGGATGGCCGTTTTCGGTCGACGAGGGAATGCTCGCCTGCGTGTGGGGCGGCGGCCAGAAGGTTGTGATGTTCTTCGAAAGCCGGCCGAAAGGCCAGGACGAAGATGAGGATTTCAAACCGCGTGGCGTCATCGTCACGACCGACCCGATGCAGTTGACGCTCGGCAACATGGCCAACCGCGCCTTGTTTCGCGATTCCGCTGGCGTCGAGGAGCGGCTGCGGCTCGTTGCGCCGTTTGTGACCATGGGCCAGAAGCTTTGCGACCAACCCCCCGGCGCCCGCGTCGGCCACGGCGAATTGTAGGAACAAACAGAATGCTTCTCATCCGCTGCCCCTATTGCGAGGAAGAGCGCCCGGAGCTCGAATTCCGCAACGCCGGCGAGGCGCATATTGCGCGCTCGGCCAACATTGCGGGCGAGAGCGACGACGACTTCGAAAAGTTCTTCTTCATCCGCTCCAATCCCAAGGGCACCATCTATGAGCGCTGGCGGCACATGCATGGCTGCGCGCGCTTCTTCAATGCGGTGCGCGACACCGTCACCGACAAGTTCGTCATGACCTACAAGGCCGGCGAACCCAAACCCGCCAAGCTGCCGGGAGTTGCCAAATGAGCGGCGCGTTCCGCATCCCGAGAGCCGGTCGCCTCAGCCAGGCCAAGACCGCGCGGTTCAGCTTCGACGGCCAGTCCTATACCGGCATCGAGGGCGACACGCTGGCCTCCGCACTGCTTGCCAATGGCGTGCATCTGGTCGGCCGTTCCTTCAAGTACCACCGGCCGCGCGGCTTCCTGTCGGCGGGCGCGGAAGAACCCAATGCGCTGGTGCAGATCGTGCGTGACGACGCGCGCAAGACACCGAATGTGCGCGCCACCGTGCAGGAGCTCTATGACGGGCTCGCCGCCAATTCGCAGAACCGCTGGCCGTCGCTGTCCTTCGACGTCGGCGCGGTCAACGACCTGGCATCGCCGATGTTTTCGGCCGGCTTCTACTACAAGACCTTCATGTGGCCGAAGGCAGCCTGGAAGAGCCTTTACGAGCCGAAGATCCGTGAAGCCGCCGGCCTTGGCGTTTCGCCCGACAAGCCCGATCCCGACCATTATTCGTCGCGCTACGCGCATTGCGACGTGCTGGTGCTGGGCGGCGGTGCCGCCGGCATCGCGGCGGCATTGGCGGCGGCCGAGAGCGGCGTGCGCGTCATCCTCGCCGACGAGCAGGCCGAGTTCGGCGGCAGCTTGCGTTTCGAGACGGGGGCGAAAATCGACGGCCAGGATGGTTTCGTCTGGGCGCAAGCGGCGATCGCGAAGCTCACAGCCATGGACAATGTCCGTGTGCTCTCGCGCACCACGGCCTTCGGCTATTACGCGCAGAATTTCGTTGGCCTGGTCGAGCGCGTCAGCGACCATTTGAAGGCCCCCGGCCACGACTTGCCGCGCGAGCGGCTTTGGCAAGTACGCGCCAAGCGCGTGGTGCTGGCCTCCGGCGCCATCGAGCGCCACATGGTGTTCGCCAACAATGATCGGCCGGGCATCATGCTGGCGGGCGCGGCGCGTACCTTCCTCAACCATTATGGCGTCGCGGTCGGCAGGAATGTCGGCGTCTACACCGCCAATGACTCGGCCTATGCCGCGGCGATCGACCTGAAGAAGGCCGGCGTCAACATCGAGGCGATCGTTGATCTGCGCGACAACCCGACCGGTCCGGTGATCGACGAGGCGCGGGCGCTCGGCATCGAAATCAATTTCGGCCGCGCGGTGATCCGCGCCGGCGGCAAATTGCGCGTGTCCTCGATGACCGTGCAGCCGAAGAATGGTGGCGGCGAGCGCACCATTTCCGTCGACGCGATCCTGATGTCGGCCGGCTGGACACCGTCGGTGCATCTGTTCTCGCAGTCGCGCGGCAAGGTCGCCTTCAATGACGAGACCAAGCGCTTCGTGCCCGGCACCTATGCGCAGGATTGCGTTTCGGTGGGCGCCTGCAACGGCACCGACGGGCTGGCGGCGACAGTGGACGAAGCCTATGCGGCTGGCGCCAAGGCAGCCAAGGATTCCGGCGCGAAGACTGCCAAGGGTGTGAAGCCGAAGGTCGATGCCTCAGAAAGCTGGTCGCGCGGCATGCTGGGCGCCGCGCCCGGCGCCGGCCCGGACACCACCGTGAAGGCCTTCGTCGATTTCCAGAACGACGTCACCGCCAAGGATATCCGCCAGGCGGTGCATGAAGGCATGCGCTCGATCGAGCACGTCAAGCGCTTCACCACCAACGGCATGGCGACCGACCAGGGCAAGACCTCCAACATGCACGGCCTGGCGATTGCCGCGGAAACGCTGGGCAAGCCGATCCCCGAGGTCGGCCTGACGACCTTCCGCGCGCCCTATACGCCGGTCACCTTCGGGGCGATCGTCAGCCATGCGCGCGGGCCGCTGTTCGACCCGACGCGCAAGACGGCGACGCATCCGTGGGCCGAAGTGCAAGGCGCGGTCTTCGAGGATGTCGGCCAGTGGAAGCGCGCCTGGTACTTCCCGAAAGCCGGCGAGGATATGCATGCCGCGGTCGACCGCGAATGCGTCGCGGTCCGTACGACAGCTGGCCTGTTCGATGCCTCGACGCTCGGCAAGATCGAGGTGGTCGGGCCGGATGCGGCCAAGTTCATGGAACTGCTCTACACCAATCCGTGGGAGAAGCTGGAGCCCGGCCGCTGCCGCTACGGCATCATGCTGCGCGAAGACGGCTTCATCTATGATGACGGCGTCGTCGGCCGGCTGGCGCCGGACCGCTTCCATGTGACGACGACGACGGGCGGCGCGCCGCGTGTCATGAACCATATGGAAGACTATCTCCAGACCGAGTTCCCGCATCTGAATGTCTGGCTGACCTCGATCACCGAGCAGTGGGCGGTCATCGCCGTGCAGGGGCCGAAATCGCGCGATATCATCGCGCCGCTGGTCGAAGGCATCGACATGTCCGACGAGGCGCTGCCGCATATGTCGGTGCGCGAAGGCAAGATCTGCGGCGTGCCGACAAGGCTGTTCCGCATGTCGTTCACCGGCGAGCGGGGATTCGAGGTCAACGTGCCGGCCGATTACGGCCAGGCCGTCTGGGAAGCGCTGTGGGCCGAAGGACAGAAGCATGGCGCCACCGCCTATGGCACGGAGTCCATGCACGTGCTGCGCGCCGAAAAGGGCTACATCATCGTCGGCCAGGATACGGACGGCACGGTGACGCCAAACGACGCCGGTCTCGACTGGGCGGTTGGCAAGAAGAAGACCGACTTCGTCGGCATCCGCGGCATGGCGCGGTCGGACCTGGTCGCCAAGGGCCGCAAGCAACTGGTCGGTCTTAAGACCAGGGATCCCAAGGTGGTGCTGGAGGAAGGCGCGCAGATCGTCGAGGATCCGAAGCAGGCAATCCCGATGAAGATGATCGGCCACGTGACGTCCAGCTACTGGTCGCAGAATTGTGGCCGTTCGATCGCGTTGGCGCTAGTCGCCGGCGGCCGCGACCGGATGGGCGACACGCTCTATGTGCCGATGCCGGACGGAGTGATCGAAGTGGAGGTTACCGGCATGGTGTTCTTCGACGAGACGGGAGGCCGCCTCAATGGCTAAGGCTGCTGCAAAGAAGACGGAAACGGCCGCATCGCCTTCGGTCGACCGCCGTCCGGCATTGGCTGGACGCAGTACGACGGCGACCAGCGTGAAGGTTGAAGTGCTGCCGCCAGCCGAGCGCATCTCGCTGCGCGCGCCGGAGGCTTCGGTAACGGCGCTTTCCAAGGCGCTTCGCCTGGCCTTGCCGAACAAGCCGAAGACTTCGGCGTCGAAGGGAGGGCGTACTGCTCTGTGGCTCGGCCCCGACGAGTGGCTTGTCATCGACGAGGGCGGAAACGATCCGCTCGCCGATTGCGCAGAGGTTACCGCGCTGCATTCGGCCGTCGGCATCTCGCATCGTAACATCGCGATCTCCGTCACCGGTCCGGCGGCCGAAGCCACGATCAATTCGGGCTGCCCGCAGGACCTGTCGCTCGACGCCTTCCCGGTGGGCGCGGCTTCGCGCACCATCCTCGGCAAGGCCGAGATCGTGCTGTTGCGCACGGCTGACGACGCCTTCCGGGTCGAGTGCTGGCGTTCGTTCTCGGACTATGTCTTTACTTTCCTGTCCGAGGGAGCCCGCGACGCGGCTGGCTGACCCGGAACGTTTTGCCGCCCACGTTCGTTGTGCGGCAACAGGTCGAGGGAGAAGTGTCGATGCCGTCGAAGTCCGCGCCGAAGTTGCCACTCAAAAAGACCTCGGCCGTCCGCTCGCTCGAGCACGAGCAACACGAAGCGTCGAGCGCCGAAGAGGAACTTGAGGAAGGCCTGGAGGACACGTTCCCGGCCAGCGATCCTGTGTCGATCACCAGTTCGGCGATCCCCGGCGCGCCGGCCAAGCCCGGCAAGGCCAAGACCGTGCCCGGGCGAAAATCCCGCAAGCCCTGATTTTCCGCAATTTGGTCGAAGACATCTTTCCAAGCTATCGCCAGTTGGGGTATTCAAAGCGCTTTGGAGGAGGAAAAATGCCGATAAAAGCTGTTGTCTGGGGCGAGAATGTCCATGAACAGACCAATGCCGCCGTCCGCGACCTCTATCCCTTGACCATGCATGGTACGATCGCGGCCGCGCTCAACCAGGACAAGGGCATCGAGGCGACCACCGCCACCTTGCAGGAACCCGAGCACGGCCTGAGCGAGAAGCGCCTGGCCGCCACCGACGTGCTTTTGTGGTGGGGCCACGCCGCACACGGCGAGGTCAAGGACGAGATCGTCGAGCGCGTGCAGAAGCGGGTCTGGGAAGGCATGGGGCTGATCGTGCTGCATTCCGGCCACTACTCGAAGATCTTCAAGCGGCTGATGGGCACGCCCTGCTCGCTAAAGTGGCGCGAGGCGGGCGAGCGCGAGCGGGTCTGGGCGATCAACCGCGGCCACCCGATCGCGCAAGGCATCGGCGAATGCCTGGAGATCGGCGAGACGGAAATGTATGGCGAGCCCTTCGCGGTGCCGGAGCCGATGGAGACGGTGTTCGTCTCCTGGTACGAGGGCGGCGAGGTGTTCCGCTCGGGGCTGACCTACCAGCGCGGCGCGGGCCGCATCTTCTATTTCTCGCCCGGCCACGAGACCTATCCGATCTATCACAATGAGGGTGTGCAGCAGGTGCTGCGCAATGCCGTGCACTGGGCGCTCAATCCCGCGCCCGCATGGTCGGGCATCACCAATGCGCCGAACGTGCCGACGGACAAGGCCAAGGAAAAGATCGTTCAGAAGGGCCTGCGCCTACATGCCGATGGCGACAAGGGGTTGAGTTGATGGGGGACCTGATCTGATGCATCGCCTGCTCTTGCTCGGCACCGGCTGGATCGCCGGACATCATATCGAAGAGTTCGCAAAGGTTCCTGGCTGCAGCATTGTCGCCTGTGTCGATCAACTGCCTGGCCGCGCGGCGGCGTTTGCCGCTGCCAACGAGATCGGCGCTTCCTTCGAGAGCCTTGAAGCGGCGATCGCCTGGGGCGATTTCGACGCCGCCATCAACGCCACTCCGGACGGAGTGCACAAGGCGACGACGCTGGCGCTGCTGGCTGCGGGAAAACATGTCTTTTGCGAAAAGCCGCTGGCACCGAACCATGCCGATGCGCTTGCCATGACCGAGGCCGCCGAGGCCGCCGGCCTCGTCAACATGGTCAATCTCACCTACCGCAATTCACCGGCGATCCAGGAAGCACGGCGTCTGGTGTTGGCGGGAGCGATCGGCGAATTGCGCCATGTCGAGGCGAGCTACAAGCAGAGCTGGCTGGTCAGCAAGTCCTGGGGTGACTGGCGCGTCGAGGACAAATGGCTGTGGCGATTGTCGACCCGGCACGGGTCGACCGGGGTTCTGGGCGATGTCGGCATCCATATCCTGGACTTCGCCACCTATGGCGCCGCCCAGGATATTGTCGGCCTGCACGCCGATCTGGTGACGTTCCCGAAGGCCGAAGGCAACCGGATCGGCGACTATGTGCTGGACGCCAATGACAGTGTGGCGATGACGGCACGGCTGGCATCCGGCGCGCTGGCGACGATCATGGCGAGCCGCTACACAACCGGCCATGGCAATGACCTGTCGCTGGCGCTGCATGGCACCAAGGGCGCGCTCAAGGTCGAAACCGATGGCAAGGCAGCGCGGCTGTCGGCGTGCCTGGGAGAGGACGTCGATGTTCAGCTCTGGCGAGAGCTGGCCCTGCCGGATGTCAAGCGCAACGCCCGGCGTTTTGTCGACGCGCTGGATGCCGGGCAGAATGGCGATCCGTCCTTCCGGCGTGCCGCCGACATGCAGAAGCTGATCGACGCTGCCTTCGAGAGTTCGGCGAGCAGGCTGCCGATCTCGATGGGCTGACATCTCACCTGGCCGGCTCCTGCCGGCCAGAACTGGCTTTCTGAATTTCCTAGAGTGCGCTCGGCACGATCCACGGATTGATGCTGATGCCAAGGCGCGGGCCTTTGCCTTCAGCGGTGTTTTCCGTGGTGCCCTTCTTCTCGACCGAGCCGGTTGAGGCGCAATCGAGCTTCACATGGGTCTTGGTGTCGACGCAGGCAGCGGCCGGCTGATGCTTGACCGGCTGGGTGGCGCTTGCGGCGAAGGCCGAACCGGAAAGTGCCAGCACGGCGGCGAGGGTGAGGAGTGTCTTTTTCATCGTCAGTCTCCGTTTTCGACGGGTGAATTCTTTCCGTACATGTACGGTGCTACGTACAAATACGTCCGCCAATCGCGAAGTTCAAGCCGAAATCGTACGCGTACGGTAGATTTTTGTTAACCAAGAAATTCGCCCCAGATTTGGCCGGGGGAAGGTAGCGAGGGGCATGTGAACGAAAAGGAGTTGGCGTTCAGGAGTTGACCGGTGTGTCGGTCAGCGGCGGCACCGTCTGCGTGCTGAGTGTGGCAAGCGTAAAATCGCACATACGTTTCACGAAAGCATTCGGGTCGCCGAAGGGGTAGAACGGAAAGGTGATCAGCAGCGAGATTGTGCCGTGGCCGACCGCCCACAGCATGGTGGCTATGGCGCGCGGATCGCCGTGCAATTTTCCGGCGGCGACGCAGGCCTCGACGCGGGTGATCAGCGCTTTCATCGCCGGGTTGGCTTCGTGCATTTCTTGAAAACTCTGGCCTTCCGGCGGCCTGGTCTTCTCGGTCATGAAGACGGTGCGGTACTCATTGGGATTGCCGAGGCCGAAGGCGGCATATTCGGTCATCACCGCCTGCAAGGCCTCGACCGGATCGTCGGACGGATGCTCTTCGATCCGGCGGGCAAGCGTTTCGAAAGCGTCTTCGGCCAGCGCGAACAGGATGTCCTGCTTGTCGGCAAAATAAGAATAGACCGACATCGGCGCATAGCCGACCCGCTTGGCCAGCTTGCGGATGGTCAGGCCCTCATAACCTTCTTCCTGGACGAGCTTATGCGCGGCCGCGACCAGCTCGGAACGCAGTTCGGCCTTCTGTTTTTCGCGGCGTTTCTGGACGCTCGGCGGCAAGCCCGTGCCTTTCGGTGGGTGACGGGGGTGGTTGTATCTGGCTAAATTATATACGCTGTACGGAAACGGACAAGGGCACGGGAAGTTCCCAAACGGCATGGTAGGATCGCGGCGGTCAGATGGCGCCGACGCCGCCGTCGACGGCCAGCGCATGGCCGGTCATGAAGGAGTTGGCCGGGTCGGCGGCGAACAGGATGGCGGTGGTGATTTCGTCGACTTCCGCCACGCGTTTCATCGGCACACCGCGTGTCAGTTCGGCCAACGCCTCTGCCTCCGGCGCACCGGAGGCGCGCACGAAACTGTCCACCATTGCCGTCCTGGTGTGAGCCGGACAGATGGCGTTGATGCGCACACCCTTGGTTGCATATTCGGCGGCCGCCGATTTGGTCAGCCCGACGACGCCATGCTTGGCGGCGGCATAAACCGAGAGTTTCGGCGCGCCGACCAGTCCGGCAACCGAGGCGATGTTGACGATGGCGCCGCCCTTGGCCGTAGCCCTGAACTGCCGCTCCATCTGCGGGATCTGGTGCTTCATGGCATAGAAGACGCCAAGCAGGTCGATCTCAAGCACGCGGCGCGCCTCGTCCGAAGGAACCTGCGGCAGGCGCACGAAACTCTGGACGATGCCGGCATTGTTGACGGTGACATCCAGCCGGCCGAATTTTTCGACCGCCAGCCTGACCAGATCCTCGGACAGTTTTTCGTCGGCTACGTTGCCGGCCAGGATCGCCGTTTCGGCCGGCAGCGTTGCGGCAAGATCGGCGAGCGCCTTTTCGTCGATGTCCGACAGCACCAGCCGCGCGCCCTCGCTGGCAAAGCCTTTCGCGGCACCCCGGCCGAGCCCCCCGGCGGCACCTGTGATCAGCACGGTTGCTCCGTCAAAGCGGCCCATTATGGCTCCCCGTCATGTCCGCGTGTCGATCAGTCTGGCGGCGAGGTGCGAAAGCAGTTTCACCGCCTCGCCATAGGTCCTGGCCTTTTCGGGATTGGAGGCATTGCCGTCCAGCGCGCGCTTGTAGACGCCCTGGCAGATCGCCGCCAAGCGGAAGAAGGAGAAGGCAAGGAAGAACGTCCAGTTGCCGATGCCGCCGAGCCCGCGCCGCCGGCAATAGGCAGCGACATAGTCTTCCTCGGAAGGCAGGCCGAGCGCGGCGCGGTCGATGCCGCCGAGGCCACGAAAGCCGGAAGCATGCGGCAGGCGCCATTGCATGCATTGATAGGCGATGTCGGCGAAGGGATGGCCCGATGTCGACAGTTCCCAGTCGAGCACCGCGATGACCTTTGGCTGGTCTGGCGCGAAGATCAGATTGTCCAGCCGGTAGTCGCCATGCACCAGCGATATCAGGCCATCATCGGCGGGCCGGTGCGTTTCCAGCCAGGCGATCAGTCGGTCCATGTCGGCAATGGCGCCGGTTTCCGAAGCACGATACTGGCTGGTCCAGCGTGCCAGCTGCCGTTCGAAATAGTTGCCTGGCCGGCCGAAATCGGAAAGACCCACCGCGTCGACGTCGACATCGTGCAGGGCCGCGAGCGTGCCGTTCATGGCGTCGTAGATGGCGGCGCGTTCATCGTTGTCACGTGCCTCGGGCAATGCCGGATCCCAGAAGATACGGCCGTCGAGGAAATCCATGACATAGAACATGCGGCCGATCGGCGAGTCCTCGGCCGACAGGTGCAGCATTTCGGGCACCGGAACGGCGTTGCCGGCAAGCGCCTTCATTACGCGGAATTCGCGGTCGACCTGATGCGCCGATTTCAGCAATTGCCCGGGTGGCTTGGCGCGCAGCACATAGCGACCGCTGGCCGCCGTGATGAGATAGGTCGGGTTGGACTGGCCGGATTTGAATTTTTCGATGGAAGCAAGCCCGGAAAACCCGGGGATTTCCGCCTCGAGGTAAGGCGCAAGCGCTGCCTGGTCGAGCGCGTTGGGGTCGTTCATGCGGTCTCGGGCTGGCGTTCGATCAGCGTCAGCGTCAGCCAGCGGGCAGTCAGGGCCGGTTTCTTCGAGCCCTCGATCTCGATCGTCACGTCGTGCGCCGTCTGCACCCAGCCCGAGGGTCTCACCTTGACATCGGCCAACACGAAACGGGTGCGGATGCGCGCGCCGGTCTTCACCGGGGCCAGGAAGCGCAGCGAATCGAAGCCGTGGTTGACGCCCATCTTGCTGTTTTCCAGCGGCGGCATGGTCTCGAAGGTCATTGCCGAGAGCAGCGACAGCGACAGGAAACCATGTGCGATGGTGCCGCCAAACGGCGTCTCGCGCTTGGCCCGCTCGGGATCGCAGTGGATGAACTGGTGGTCGTCGGTGGCGTCGGCGAACTGGTCGATCATGCGCTGCGTCACCACCCGCCACGGCGAAACGCCAACCTCCTTGCCGACACTGGCCAGAAGCACATCGAGACTGATCGGTTCCACGCTCATGTCCTCCAGTTCACCTCCGGCTTCTACGGCCGGAAAATGTCATTCCTTGAACAAGGTCAAGCCATGCTGCACCGACTGTCCGCCGTCTATCGGCAGGATGGCGCCGGTGACATAGCTGCCTGCACGGCTGCACAAATAGAGCGTTGCGCCGGCAATGTCATCCGGTGCGCCGATACGGCCGATCGGAACATGGCCGCCGACATGTTTGGCCTGTTCATCCGTACCCGTGGCAAAGGCCGTCATGCGGCTTTGGAAAGGGCCGGGGGCAAAGGCGTTGACGGTGATGCGGCGGGCGGCGAATTCGAGCGCGAGCGTGCGCGTCAGATGATGCACCGCGGCCTTGGAGGCCGTGTAGGAATAGGCGTCGTCGGCCAATGGCTGCGTCCCCATCACCGAACCCAGATTGATCACCCGGGCCGGATCGGCGTCGCTTGCCGCGGCTTCAAGCAGCGGCAGCAATTCGCGGGTCAGGTGGAAGACGGCTGTGACATTGACGCCGAGCACCTTGGCCCATGCCGAATAGGGAAAACTCTCCAGCGGCGCGCCCCAGGAAACGCCGGCATTGTTGATCAGGATGCCGAGTTTGCCGGTCCGCGCCTTGACCTCGGCGACGAGTGCCGCGATGCCGGCCTCGCTGGAGACGTCGCCGGCAAAGCCCTCGGCCCGGCCAGGGGCGCCGAGCCCGTTGAACGCATTGGCGACCTTGATGCAATCCTCGCCCTTGCGCGAAGCGATCATGACGCTGGCGCCGGCCTTGACCAGCGCTGCCGCCGCCATGCGGCCGATACCGGTCGCCGCGCCCGTCACCAGCGCGGTCTTGCCGGCCACCGAAAACAGCTCGTCCAGATAGGCCATTCCAATCCTCCGCGCCTTGCCCTGGGCAAAGAGTTCGCGTTGACAAGGCTATCCGAAGTACGGTCATCCTTGCCACGGGTAAATTGCCGGGCCTCTATGAAGGGTTAGCGACCGATGACGGAGATGAATCTCGGCATGACCGAGCGGCTGAAGCCGATCCACGCGCGCGTCGCGGCCATGGTACGTGACGAGATCATGCCGCTCGACAAGGAATTCCTGGGCGAGGTGGGCAAGGCGGGCGACCGCTGGGTGTACAGCCCACGCCAGAGTGAAATCCTCGAAGGGCTGAAGAAGACCGCCAGGGAGCGCGGTCTGTGGAATTTCTGGCTGACCGGCTCCGAACGCGGCTACGGCCTGTCCACCGTCGAATACGCCTATCTGGCGGAGGAGATGGGCAAGGCGCATCTCGGCGCCGAAACCTTCAACTGCTCGGCGCCCGACACCGGCAATATGGAGGTGCTGGAGCGTTACGGCTCGGCCGACCACAAGAAGGAGTGGCTCGAGCCGCTTTTGGATGGAAAAATCCGCTCGGCCTATCTGATGACCGAGCCTGATGTCGCCTCGTCCGACGCCACCAACATTGGGATGCGCTGCGAGCGGCAGGGCGACGATTATGTGCTCAATGGCGAGAAATGGTGGGCCTCGGGGGCCGGCGACCCGCGCTGCGCCATCTACATCGTCATGGTGCGGACCGGCGGCGACGGCGAGCCGCAGCACCGCCGCCATTCGATGATCCTGGTGCCTTCCGACACGAAAGGCGTGACCAAGCTCCGCGCCATGCAGGTTTACGGCGACGACGACGCGCCGCATGGCCATATGCACCTGCGCTTCGACAATGTGCGTGTGCCCGCCTCGAACCTGATCCTCGGCGAGGGCAGGGGGTTCGAGATCGCGCAAGGGCGGCTCGGTCCCGGCCGCATACATCACTGCATGCGCGCCATCGGTCAGGCCGAGATGGCGCTGGAGATGCTGTGCCAGCGCTCCGTGCGCCGTGAGGCCTTCGGCCAGAAGCTGGCCAAACTCGGCGCCAATTTCGACATCATCGCCGAATGCCGCATGGAGATCGAGATGGCCCGGCTGCTCTGCCTCAAGGCGGCGTGGATGATCGACCAGGGCGATGCGCGCGCCGCCGCGCCCTGGATCAGCCAGATCAAGGTCATCGCGCCGCGCGTCGCGTTGAGGATCACCGACGAGGCGGTGCAGATGTTCGGCGCGCAAGGCATCAGCCAGGACACGCCGCTGGCGCGGTCGTGGACGCATCTGAGGACATTGCGCCTCGCCGACGGGCCGGACGCCGTGCATCGCCGGCAGGTGGCGCGGACGGAGCTGAAGAAGTACACGCAGGAGAAGCTCTGAGCAGCCGCGGCTCTACCATGAGCCTTCTGTCGACAACCAAGGAGTGTCACCGATGACCATTCCCTCCGAAATGAAGGCGTTGCTCCTGGTCGGCGACGGCTACACCAAGACGCCGAGCGGCAGTGCGCTCGAGGCGATGGAGCCCTATCTCGAGCAGGGCCGCATCGCGGTGCCGGCGCCCGGACCGAGCCAGGTGCTGATCAAGGTCAACCTGGCCTCTATCAACCCATCCGATGTCGCCTTCATCAAGGGTCAGTACGGCCAGCCGCGCGTCAAGGGCCGGCCGGCCGGCTTCGAGGGGGTCGGCACGATCGTCGCCGGCGGTGACGAGCCCTATGCCAAGAGCCTCGTCGGTAAGCGCGTTGCTTTCGCCACCGGCCTCAGCAACTGGGGCTCGTGGGCTGAATATGCCGTCGCCGAAGCGGCGGCCTGCATTCCGCTGCTCGACACGGTGCGCGACGAAGACGGCGCTGCGATGATCGTCAATCCGCTTACCGCGATCGCCATGTTCGACATCGTCAAGCAGGAGGGCGAAAAGGCCTTCGTCATGACCGCCGGCGCCAGCCAGCTTTGCAAGCTGATCATCGGCCTGGCCAAGGAAGAAGGGTTCCGGCCTATCGTCACCGTGCGCCGCGATGAGCAGATCGCGCTGCTGAAGGACATTGGCGCTGCCCATGTGCTCAACGAGAAAGCGCCGGATTTCGAGGCCACGCTGCGCGAGGTGATGAAGGCGGAGCAACCGCGCATCTTCCTCGATGCGGTCACCGGGCCGCTGGCCTCGGCCATCTTCAATGCGATGCCGAAACGGGCGCGCTGGATCATCTACGGCCGGCTCGACCCGGATGCCACCGTCATCCGGGAGCCTGGCCAACTGATCTTCCAGCACAAGCACATTGAGGGTTTCTGGTTGAGCGAATGGATGCGGCAATTCAAAGAGCGGCGCGGTCCGGCGATCCTTGAAGCGCAGAAGCGTTTCTCCGACGGACGCTGGTCGACCGACGTGACGGCCGTCGTGCCGCTCGCCGAGGCTATCGCGTGGGTGCCGGCGGAACTCACCAAGCCCAACGGCAAGGTTTTCATCCGGCCTTGATGCTGTTCGAAGCGGCGCCGGAAGCCGAATACGAGGCTTTCGGAGCCTCTTTCCGACTAGGATGCCCGGGCGTCCAGCCATCCGCGGCGGCCCGCCGAGATCACAACCGCGTCCTTCAGCCCTCTATGCCTCGCCGCTTTGTCCGTGATATGCCGCCGCCATCGAATGCCGGGACAGTGCTGGACTGAGCCTGTTTCCGGATGTCGCGGGGTGTCTTGATGACGATGTCCAAGCCGGTTTTCGACCGTTTGGGATTTGGCCTGTGGATCGGGGCGTTCCTGATCGTTCTTGTCCTGGTCTTGTGGTCTCCCCACACGCGGACGGTCTGGCAAGCCTATGTAGACGGCAGTGAGGCGCTGCTGGCCCGCCAGCCGCTCTACAATACCCAGTCCGAGATGGGGTATCTCTACGCGCCAGCCTTTGCTGCGCTCTATGTTCCGTTTGTGAAGCTCGGCCCGCATCTGGGCGGCCTGGTCTGGCATGTTATCGGCTTCGCGGTGCTGACCTTTGCGGCGATGCGGCAGGTGCGCAAGCTCGGCGGCGAGGAATTGCCATGGCTGCTTTCCTTCGGGCTGTTCCTTGCCTTGCCCATGGCGCTGGGGGCGATCCGCAACGGCCAGGCGACGATCCTGTTGACCGGCGCCTGCTGGCTTCTCACCTTGTCGGCGCTTGAAGGACGGCGTGCCGAAACCTTCTTCTGGGCTTCGGTCGCCATCATCGCCAAGCCGACCGCGATCATCATGCTGTTGTTGGTCGGCGCCCTGCGCCTGCGGCTGATACCGGTGCTGGTGCTGGCGGTGCTGTTCGTGCTCGCCTTGCCCTACGCCTTCGTTCCCGCGAGCTATCTCAATGACCAGTATCGTGTTTTTGGCGGGATGTTGACCTCGATGGCTGTCGACAACACCAGCCATTTTGTTCCCACCGACTTCACGGCGCCCTTCACCAAAATCGGGCTGCCCATCCCGGAATTCGCCGCCACGATCGTTCGCATCGTCATGGCCCTGTTCACGCTTTCAGCCGTCATCTGGTTCGACCGCAAGCTCGAACGCGGAAGAGCTGGTCTCGCCATCTTCCTGACGGCCACCTTCTACATGTGCGTCTTCAACCCGCGCGTCGAGCCCAACACCTATGCCATGATCGCCGTGCCGGCCGGTCTCGCTATCGCCCTGTTGTGGCGCGAGGAACGAGGCGGTGTCCTGGCTTCGGTGCTGTCTGTGATGCTGTTCCTGACCGGATTGACGGGCGTCGAACGTCACATCCATGATTTCCTGTACCCCTGGTTCCGGCCAATCGCGGTCACCCTCATTGCCGGTTCCCTGATCTGGTGGTTCTGGGGCGAGGCGCGAGGCAAGGTGGCGCGAGACAAGGTGATGAAGGAAAGGCCTGTCGCAAATGGCTGAGTCGCGGCCTGTTCTCGATATCGTGGCGCCGTTCTTGAACGAGGCGCAATCGGCATCGGCCTTTGCCGCATTGCTCGACAAGCTCGAAGCCGAGGTGTCGCAGCGTTTCGACATGCAAGTCCACAAGATCCTGGTGGACGATGGCAGCCGCGACGACGGCGCCGAGCGGTTTTCACAGGCGCTGTCGGGTTCCTGGGAAATCGTGCGGCTCAGCCGCAATTTCGGCAAGGAGGTCGCGGTGCTCGCCGGCCTCGACCAGTCGCGCGGCGCAATGGCACTGGTCATGGACGCCGACCTCCAGCATTCGATGGACACCAGCCTGAAGATGATCGCCGAGCTGGTGGAAAATCCGGATATCGACGTCGTCTACGCACAGAATGACCGCCGCGAGGCCAGCTGGCGGCGCAGCCAGCTGGCGAAGCTGTTCTACAGCCTGATCAACAGCAGCCAGCGTTTCGACATTCCGGAAAATGCTGGCGACTTCCGCGTCATGCGCGGTGCGGTGGTGCGCGCGCTGACCAGCCTGCGCGACAAAAGGCGCTTCAACAAAGGCCTGTTCGCCTGGGCCGGCTTCCGCCAGAAAGCCATGCCCTATTCGCCGGAGAATCGTGTCACCGGCACGTCGAAATGGAGCCGGCTCAACCTGATCGCCTTCTCGCTGGAAGGGTTTACGTCCTTTTCCGTCATCCCGCTGCGCATCATCAGCCTGAGCGGGATGCTGGCGGCGTTGGCCGGCATGATCTACGGAGCCAAGGTGTTCTTCGAGGTGCTGTTCTACGGCATCGCCGTCCCCGGCTACCCCAGCCTCATGGTCGCCGTCGTCCTGCTCGGCGGCCTCAACCTCACCTTGCTCGGCCTAATCGGCGAATATGTCTGGGTCACGCTTTCTGAAAGCAAAGACCGGCCGGTGTATATCGTGCGCGATGTCGTGCGCGCCGACGTTTCGGACAGGCCGCCAGGCGCGTCCGGCGCATGAGGCGGCGCATCCGCCTGATCGCCGATGACTACGGCCTGGCGCCCGGCGTTTCCGCCGGAATTCTCGACCTGCTCGATCGCGGCCGCCTGACCGGCACCAGCTGCATGACCGGCTTTCCGGAATGGCCTGATGCCGCGGCGCGCATAAAGCCGCTGTGCGGCCGCGCGGCGGTCGGGCTGCACCTGACCCTGACGGATCAACCGGCTTTCACCGGCCCGTCGAGCCTGGCGCCGGAAGGCCGGCTGCCGCCGCTGCGTTTGCTGGCGCTGCCGGTGCTGCGCGGCAAAATTGACGAGCGGGATGTCCATGCCGAGCTCAGCGCGCAGTACAGCCGCTTCGTCGAGGCGCTTGGCCGCCAGCCTGACTTCATCGACGGGCATCAGCATGTGCATTTTCTGCCGGTCGTGCGCACATGGCTGCGGGGACAGTTTTCCGAAACCAGCGGCAGGCCGGCGCTGCGCGGCGCGCCTGCCTTGGGCAATGCCGCCGTGGCGCCGAAAGTCGCGGCGATCGCTGCCGTGGCCGCCGGCTTCAACCGCTCGATGACACGCGCCGGCTTCACCCTTTTCGCGCCGCTGACCGGCATCTATGACTGGCGGCAGCCCGAGAGATTTGCTCCAGTTCTGCAGGCCGCTGTCGAGACACTGCCAGAACGAGGCCTGTTCATGTGCCATCCCGGCCATGTCGACGAGACGCTGCGGGCGCGCGACCCGATGCAAGGCGTGCGTGAGGTGGAATACGCGGTGCTGGCCTCCGACGCGTTCGGTGCGAGCCTCGCCCGCGCCGGTGTCGAGATCATGGACGGCAAGGGATGAGCGGCGCCGACCAGCCCCGCCGTTCGACAGGCAGCAAGATCATCCGTTTTGCCATTGTCGGGCTGGCGAACACGGCCATCGACCTCGCCGGCTTTTTTCTGCTGCTCAAGTTGCATGTCCCGCCGCTGCCGGCCAATGTCATCTCATGGTCGATCGCCGTCATCTTCTCTTTCGTGGCCAACGGCTTCTGGTCGTTCGAGCGCAACCAGGCCATCCGGCTGCATGACGCTTTCCTGCGTTTCGTCTCGCTTGGGGCGTTGATTTCGCTCGGCGTCTCCAGCCTGTCGATCGCGCTTTTCGCCGGTATTGCCGGCGTGTGGCCGGCGAAGATCGGCGGTGTCATCGTGGCGGCGGTGTTGAACTTCCTTGCGGCGCGCTGGTCGATCGAAGGCCGGTTGCTGAAATAACGGCTACTGCGCCGGCTCCGCACCGACATAGGCGGCTTCCTCGAGCTCACACTGGAGGCGTGTTTCTTCATGGGTCTTCGCTGTGAGGAAGCGGCCAAGCAGGAGATAGGCGACCGGCGTCAGGAACAGTGTCGAGATGGTGGCCAGCCGAGTCTCGCCCGCACCAGCGGCAGGCCGCCGAGCACGGTGCAGATCATCGTCATCACCCGCCGGGCGCGCCCGGATGATCGAGGCCTGCTCGATCGCCTCGCGCACCCAACGTTGGATAGGCGCGATAGAGCAGGAACTCCAAATCCGCTACGCTAGCTAGCCGGTCTTGAGCATATCGATCAGGGCGCGCAGGCCGGCTGAGAGATACCGCCGGCTGGGGTAATAGAGAAACAAGCCATCGTCCGGGGCACACCAATCATCCAGGCAGCGGATTAGCGCGCCGCTTGCCAAGTGACGCATCACCCGGTTGTCCCAGACATAGGCAAGGCCACAGCCTTGTAGCGCGGCCTCGACCATCAGTTCCTGGTCATCGAGAGTGACGGGGCCATTGACTTCAACATCAACAGCCTCGCCATTCTTCTCAAACTGCCAGTTGTAGATAGCGCCGCTCGGATAGCGATACCGAATGCAAGCGTGTTCGCGCAGGTCGGCGGGCATGACTGGTGTCTTGCGCCCGGCAAGGTAATCGGGGGAGCCGACGACCGAGAAGCGCAGGGTCGGCTTGATGTGAACGGCGATCATGTCCTGCATCAGCCGCTCGCCAAAGCGGATACCAGCGTCGAAGCCGCCCTCGACGATGTCGACCAGCCTGTCCGTTGCCACAATGTCGAGGTGGAGGCCCGGATTCTGTTTGAGCAATGGTCCCATCACGTCATGCAGGACAAAGGGTGCGATCGAGTTGGGGACGTTGATCCGAACCGTGCCGAACGGCGTACCCCGGAAGGAATTGAGACTGTCGAGCGCTTTTTCGATCTGGCCAAAGGCGGGATGCAGCTCTGAGAGAAATCGTGCGCCCGCTTCGGTCAGCGATACGCTGCGTGTGGTGCGATGGAACAGCCGCACGCCGACGCGTTCCTCCAGGCTACGGATCGTGTGGCTGATCGCCGAAGCCGCCACGCCCCGCTCGACCGCGGCCTGCTTGAAGCTCCTGTGGCGGGCGACAGCCAGGAAGGTCGACAACTCGGCAAGCTCGGTTCCGTGCATGATGCAGTGTGCCCCAATTAATATCTTACATTCACTACTCTAGTTAAAATTCATCGACTAATCATCACTATCCGGACCGCTTAGATGACGAGGACCGGCAGATTGGGCCCATCAAATTGGCGCCCGGCCGGGCGAGGCATTCAACAGATGGAGGTCATCATGACCAAGACGCCGTTCAAGACACTTGAAGATAAGGTCGCACTCATTACAGGAGCGAGTTCCGGCATTGGCCGCGCCACCGCCGTTGAACTGGCGCGCCGTGGGGCAAAGGTGATTGCGAGCGCCCGGCGCGCTTTTGAAATTGAAACTCTCGTCGCCGACATCAAGAACGAAGGCTTTGAAGCCACCGCTGTGGTTGCCGACGTCAATGTCGAGCACAGCGTGATCGACCTGGTCGCCAAAACGATCTCGACCTACGGCCGGATCGACATCGCCTTCAACAATGCCGGCACCGAGGGCATGTTTTCGCCATTCGTCGACCAAACCAACGAAACCTATGACACCATCTTCAACGCCAACGTCCGCGGTGTCTTCTGGTCGATGAAGCACGAGGCGAAGGCGATGCTGGCCCAGGGGGGCGGCGCCATCATCAACAACGCCTCCATGGGGGGCGTGATCGGCTTCGCCAACGCAGGCCTCTACATCGCCAGCAAGCACGCTGTTCTCGGCCTGACGAAGACCGCGTCGATCGAACTGTTCAAGCAAGGCGTCCGCGTCAACGCCATCAATCCCGGCATCATCGACACGCCGTTCCAGGATCGCATCTGGCCGAGCGCCGAGGCAAAGGACGCCTTTGCCGCATCGACCGTACCAGGCCGGGCGGGGTCGCCCGAAGAGATGGCGGCAGTCGTGGCCTTCCTCGCCTCGGATGATGCTTCGTTCGTCTCCGGCCACGGCCTGCTTGCCGATGGCGGCTATTCGATCGCCTGATCGTGCCGACCGCAACTTGGCCCGGCCACGGCCTCGGTCCGCCGGCGCGCACCGCCCCGGCGGCCACCAATCCGACAAGAACGAGGATCTAGCGCAGACTTTCCATCTCGCGGATGCGTTTGGCGCCGTCGGCTTCCAGTTGCCTTGTGACGGCACCGATCAGCGTTTCGGCGACGACGAACAGGGCAGCCGAGGAATCCCATGCCGACGGTACTGCCGTGCGTCCGGCGATGACATGGCGGGCAAAGCGGGCAATCGGCGACAGCCACTGATCGGTGAACAGCACGATCTGGACGCCGCGCTGATGCGCCTTCTCGGCAAAGCGGACGAGGCTGTCCTGGTAGCGCCTGATGTCGAAGATCACCAGCACGTCGCGCTTGCCCATGTCGATCAGCCGGTCGCGCCACATGCTCTCCTGTCCGGCGAGGTGAAAGACATCGGGCTGGATAACGGCGAGGTGGGCGGCCATGTAACGCGCCAGCGGATCGGTGAAGCGGCCGCCGATGAGGAATGTCTTGCCACGCCGGTCGGCAAGCCGTGTGGCGATGTCCGCCAACTGCTTGTCGGAGAGGTGGCGGAAGGTCTCGCGCATATTGTCGAGCGTCGCTTCCAGCATCGGCGAGACCGTGCCGCCACCGGGCGAGGGCGGGTTGAGCGTGCGTATCGCCGGCGACTGCAGCTGCGCCGCCAGTTCGTCCTGCAGGCTCGACTGGAACTCCGGATAATTCTGGAAGCCGAGCCGGGCCACGAAACGCAGGATCGTCGGCGAGGAGACGCCGGCCGCCGTCGAGAATTCGGCGACCGTCTTCAGGCCGATCATCGGATAGCTGGCGATCAGCGTCTGGGCCGCGCGCCGTTCGCCGGCCGGCATCGTGCCGATGCGGTCGGCGATCAGTTCGGCAATGCTGGAAATCATCTTTTCCCCACCCCTTGGCCTGGCCCATGAGATCGCATTTGACAAAGCCGGGTAAACTGTATGAAATCATCCGTAGGGACGCAATGAGGCAAAATACGTAACATACGATACAGCGCTCCCCGGGGACGGCAGACTATGGAGAAAGCACGGCCCGCCAGCCTTGCATCGTCCGGTACCGTGAGGGTGACGAACCCGGGCGGATCGAGCCCCTTCGTGCTGACCTGCGACCACGCCTCTAATTTCCTGCCCGTCGAATTCGGTACGCTCGGTCTTGCCGCCGAAGACCTGTCCCGTCACATCGCCTGGGACCCCGGCGCGCTGCCGGTGGCAACGCGCATGGCGCAAGCGCTCGATGCGACGCTGGTCGAAACCTGCATTTCGCGTCTCGTCATCGACTGCAACCGGCCGCTCGACGCGCCGGACCTGGTGCCGCAGCTCAGCGAGACGACAGCCATACCCGGCAATGCCGGCCTGTCGGAAAAGCAGCGCGCGGCGCGGATCGCCCTGTCTTGGCAGCCATTTCACACTACCATCGAACGCATCGTCGAGGAGAGGCTGGCGCGCGGCCAGGAGACCCGGCTGGTTTCCGTGCATTCCTTCACGCCGGTCTACAAGGGCCGCGACCGGCCCTGGCATATCGGCATCATCCATGACGAGGATCGCCGGCTGGCGTCGCCGCTGATATCGGCGCTCAAGCGACTTGCCGGCGTCACCGTCGGTATCAACGAACCCTATTCGCCGGCCGATCGCGTCTATTTCACGCTGGAACGGCATGCACGCTCGCGCGGGCTGCCCTGCGCGATGATCGAAATCCGCAACGATGAAATCTCCGGTGAGACCGGGCAGCGGAAATGGGCGGATCTGCTCACAGGCATTTTTTCGGATCTGGAACCTGAGGAGGCCACGCGGCCCAGATCGCATTCAGTCAGAAAGTCAGTCCAATCGGCCAGCTGAGAAACAAACAGGGGACTTCCAATGGCAGCACCGGGTTATACAGACGTTGACAAGGCGGAGGACGTAAAGGCCCTCCACAGCATGGGCTACGCCCAGGAACTGGAGCGGCGCCTCAGCCGCTTTTCGAATTTCGCGGTTTCCTTCTCCATCATCTGCATCCTGTCGGGCGGCATCAATTCACTGGCGCAAGCCACCTCCGGCGCCGGCGGCATCGGCATCGGCATCGGCTGGCTGGTCGGCTGCTTCGTGTCGCTAACCTTCGCGGTGGCCATGTCGCAGATCAGCTCGGCCTATCCGACGGCCGGCGGCCTCTATCACTGGGGTTCGATCCTCGGCAACCGCGGCACCGGCTGGGTGACGGCCTGGCTCAACCTGCTTGGCCTGATCACCGTGCTCGGCGCCATCAATGTCGGCACCTGGACGTTCTTCATCGGCGCCTTCGGACCTGCGCTGGGAATTGACGGTTCGCTGACCAACCAGATGATCTTCCTGGTCGTGGTCACCGGTCTCCAGGCGTTGATCAACCATCTCGGCATCAAGCTGACGGCAAAGCTGACCGACTTCTCGGGCTATTTGATCTTCTTCGGCGCTATCCTGATCGCGGTCGTCTGCCTGATTTTCGCCGAGCATTGGGATGTCAGCCGTCTCTTCACCTTCCACAATTATTCCGGTGACGCTGGCGGCGGTGTCTGGCCGTCGGTTTCGAATGCCTGGGTGTTCGCGCTCGGCCTGTTGCTGCCGATCTATACGATCACCGGCTACGACGCTTCCGCGCACACATCGGAAGAAACCATCAAGGCGGCCTCTTCCGTGCCGCGCGCCATGGTCATGTCGGTCGTCTGGTCGGCCCTCTTCGGCTATCTGTTCCTGGCTGCTTTCGTGCTGATGATCCCGAACATGGACGATGCCGCCAAGCAGGGCTGGAACGTGTTCTTCTGGGCCTTCGACCAGCGCGTTCCCTCCGGCATCAAGGAGTTCGTCTATCTCGTCGTGTTCGTATCGCAGTTGCTGTGCGGTCTCGCCACGGTGACGTCGGCCTCGCGCATGATCTTTGCCTTCTCGCGCGACGGCGGCCTGCCCGGCTCGGCGGCGCTCGCCAAGGTCAGCCCGACCTACCGCACGCCTGTGGCGGCGATCTGGACGGCGTCGATCCTGTCGGTGCTGTTCGTCTGGGGCTCGACGCTGGTTTCGGTCGCCGGCACCTCGGCCTACACCATAGTGGTGTCGTGCACCGTCATCTTCCTGTTCCTGTCCTTCACCGTGCCGATCGTGCTCGGCATGCTGGCCTGGGGCACGCCGAAGTGGGACAAGATGGGCCCGTGGAACATGGGGCGCGGCGTGTTCATGCTGTTTGCCGTCCTGTCGATCGTGTCGATGATCCTGATCTTCGTCATCGGCATCCAGCCGCCGAACGACTGGGCGCTCTACATCACCGTAGGCTTCTTCATCCTGACGGCGATCGTCTGGTTCGCCTTCGAGCGCAACCGCTTCCAGGGCCCGCCGCTCGGCGACATCATCGCGGCGCGCCAGGCGGCGATCAAGGCAGCGGAACAGGCGGTCGGCGAAACCGGCAACTGACTTCTCCCATCAAGGCCATGGCCGGCATCGTGCCGGCCATGGTTTCGTTTATCCCTTTCAATGACCAAGCGCTGGAGTGCCAAAGGAATGGCCGGAAATTTCTCGTTCGATCAGTTGAAGAAAGCGGTCTCCAGCGGTGAGATCGACACGGTGCTGGCCTGCATCGTCGACATGCAGGGCCGGCTGGCGGGAAAACGGTTCCTGGCGCAGTACTTCGTCGATTCCGCGCATGACGAAACGCATGGCTGCAACTATCTGCTGGCCGCCGACATCGATATGGAGCCGGTGCCCGGCTACAAGGCGGCGAGCTGGTCGAAGGGCTATGGCGACTTCGTCATGAAGCCGGACCTGGCCACGCTGCGGCGCATTCCGTGGCTCGAAAAGACAGCACTTGTGATCTGCGACGTGCTCGATCACCACACCCATGACGACCTGCCGCATTCGCCGCGCGCCATCCTGAAGAAGCAGGTCAAGCGGCTCTCCGAGCGCGGCTATATCGGCTATTTCGCTTCCGAGCTGGAATTCTACCTGTTCAACGAGACCTATGATTCCGCCCGCAAGAAACACTGGCAGGGCCTCGATACCGCCTCGCCCTATATCGGCGACTATCAGATCGGCATCACCACCAAGGAAGAAGGCGTCATGCGTCGGCTTCGCAACGAGATGGAAGCGGCCGGCATCCCGATCGAGAATTCCAAGGGCGAGTGGGGCCCGGGCCAGGAAGAGATCAATGTGCGCTATGCCGAGGCGCTCGACATGGCCGACCGCCACGTCATCCTGAAGAATGGCGCCAAGGAGATCGCCGAGTCCGAAGGCAAGGCCATCTCCTTCATGTCCAAGTACAATTACGGGCTCGCCGGCAATTCCAGCCACATCCACAATTCGCTGTGGAGCGCCGACGGCAAGACGCCTTTGTTCTTCGACAAGAAGGCGGACTGGACGCTGTCGACACTCGGCCAGCAATGGGCGGCCGGCCAGCTCAAATACGCCAAGGAATTCACCTGGTTCCTGGCGCCCTACATCAACTCCTACAAGCGCTTCCAGGCCGGCACTTTCGCACCGACCAAGATCATGTGGAGCGAGGACAACCGCACCGCCGGTTTCCGCCTGTGCGGCGAGGGCACCAAGGGCATCCGCATGGAATGCCGCATCGGCGGCGCCGACCTCAATCCCTATCTCGCCTTCGCGGCGCTGATCGCAGCCGGGCTCGCCGGCATCGATGAGAAGCTCGAACTGCAAAAACCTTTCGTCGGCGATGCCTATCAGGCGTCTCGTCTGCCCGAGATTCCGAAGACGCTGCGCGACGCCACCGAAACGCTGGCCAAGTCGAAGATGCTGAAGCAGGCGCTCGGCGAGGATGTGCTCGAACATTATGTCCACACCGCCAAGTGGGAGCAGTTCGAATACGACCGCCGCATTACGGATTGGGAACTGCACAGGGGGTTCGAGCGATACTAAACTATGTCGGCGTTGCCGCCCTTGGCCATCGCAGGAATGGCGGGCGGCGTCAAAATCAAGATTTTATGAAGTGCGAGGACTGAAGGAATGACCGAAACGGTCAAGTTGAAATCCCCCATCGATGGCTCGATCTATGCCGAGCGGCCCGTGGCAACGGACCAGGCGGTCAATGCCGCGGTCGAGCGCGCCAAGGCGGCGCAGGAGAAATGGGCCGAGACGCCGATCGTCGAGCGCGGCAAATACATGCTGGCGATGCTCGAAGCGCTGGTCGCGATGACCGACGAGATCGTGCCGGAAATCGCCTGGCAGATGGGGCGTCCGGTGCGCTATGGCGGCGAGTTCGGTGGCGTCAAGGAACGCACCAATTACATGGTCGAGATCGCCGAACAGGCGCTGAAATCCGTGCCGGCCTCAAACCCGAAGGATGGGTTTCGCCGTTACGTGAAGAAGGATCCGCTCGGCGTCGTCATGGTGATCGCGCCGTGGAATTATCCTTACCTGACCGCCGTCAACACCATCGTGCCGGCGCTGATGGCCGGCAACGCCGTCATCCTCAAGCACGCGGCGCAGACGCTGCTGGTCGGCGAGCGTTTTCAGCAAGCCTTCGACAAAGCCGGCCTGCCAAAGGGCGTGTTCCAGAATGTCGTGCTCAACCATGCTCAGACCGAAAAGCTGCTCGGCTCCGGCAAGATCGACCATGTGAACTTTACCGGTTCGGTCGGCGGCGGCCGCGCCATCGAAAGGGCGGCGGCCGGCACCTTCATGACGCTTGGCCTCGAGCTTGGCGGCAAGGACCCGGCCTATGTTCTGCCCGACGCCAAGATGGACCATGCGGTGGCCAATCTGGTCGACGGCGCCTTCTACAATTCCGGCCAGTGCTGCTGCGGCATCGAGCGCGTCTATGTCCATGAAAAGGTCTATGACGAGTTCGTCGAAGGCTTCATCGCCGAGACGAAAAACTATGTCGTCGGCAATCCGCTGGAACAGACGACGACGATGGGGCCGATGGCGCAGGCGCGTTTCGCCGACCTGATCCGCGAGCAAAAGGCCGAAGCGCTGCGCAAGGGCGCCAAGGCGCACATCAACATGAAGATGGCTAACGACAAGGCCGGTTCGCCCTATCTGGCGCCGGAAGTGCTGACCGAAGTCGACCACCAGATGAGCGTCATGCGCGAGGAAAGCTTTGGCCCGATCGTCGGCATCATGAAGGTACGCAACGACGAGGAAGCGATCGCGCTGATGAACGACAGCGCCTATGGGCTGACGGCCTCTATCTGGACGCGCGATACCGAGCACGCGGTGGCGATCGGCAACCGCGTCGAGACCGGCACGGTGTTCATGAACCGCTGCGACTACCTCGATCCGGCGCTGGTCTGGACCGGCGTCAAGGACACCGGAAAGGGCGCGGGACTGTCGGCCATCGGCTACGACAATCTGACCCGGCCGAAATCCTTCCACCTGCGCGAAGCCATCTGATTTTTCGAAAGACAAAAAATGTCCAAACTCATCTCCAAATGGAACTACCCCACCACCGTCCGCTTCGGCGCCGGGCGTATCAAGGAATTGCCTGAGGTGCTCGAGGCCACCGGTATCAAGCGGCCGCTCTTCGTCACCGATCCGGGCCTGGCGAAACTGCCGGTCGTCGCTTCGACGCTGAAGATCCTCGACGATGCCAAGGTGCCTTACGGTGTGTTTTCCGAGGTGAAGCCGAATCCGGTCGATTCCAACCTCACCGCCGGCATCGCCGTGTTCAAGAAGGGCAAGCATGACGGCGTCATCGCCTTCGGCGGCGGCTCGGCGCTCGATCTCGGCAAGCTGATCGCCTTCCAGGCCGGCCAGACGCGGCCGGTGTGGGATTTCGAGGATGTCGGCGACTGGTGGACGCGCGCCAATTCGGATGCGATCGCGCCGATCATCGCCGTGCCGACGACGGCCGGCACCGGCTCGGAAGTCGGCCGCGCCGGCGTCATCACCAATGAGGAGACGCACACCAAGAAGGTCATCTTCCATCCGAAGCTCTTGCCGGCGATCGTCATTGCCGATCCGGAACTGTCGGTCGGCATGCCCGCCTTCATCACCGCCGGCACCGGCATGGATGCGCTTGCCCACTGCCTCGAGGCCTATTGCGCGCCGGGTTACCATCCGATGGCTGACGGCATCGCGGTGGAAGGCATCCGGCTGGTGTTTGAAAACCTGCCGAAGGCCTATGCCAACGGCAAGGACCTGGTCGCGCGTGCCCATATGATGAGCGCGGCCGCCATGGGCGCCGCCGCCTTCCAGAAGGGGCTGGGCGCCATCCACTCGCTGTCGCACCCGATCGGCGCGCTCTACGACACCCATCACGGCATGACCAATGCGGTGTTCATGCCTTATGTGCTCGCCTTCAATCGTGACTCCATCGAGGAGCGTATCGCCCGGCTCGCCGCCTATTGCGGCATCAAGGGCGGCTTCGACGGCTTCGCCAAGGCGATCATCAAGCTGCGCAAGGAGTTGAAGGTGCCGCACGCGCTGCCGGGCCTGATCAAGGGGCTCGACATGGACAAGAAGCGCAAGGCGCTGATCGCCGACATGGCGGTGGTCGATCCGACCGCCGGCGGCAACCCGGTCAAGCTGACCAAGAAGGCGGCGCTGACGCTGCTGGAAAACGCTATCGCCGGCACGATCTGACGGTCTCGTCATCGCCGGAAATTGATCTGGAAAATCAGGGCTAACCAAGGGGGAAAGGATGAAATGCAAGGCTGAAAGTGATTAGCCGGAAAAATAAGTGATGGCTAATTGCTACAGCCCGTTAAAAAGAGTTAACTTTTTCTGCTGCCGGCCAATGGTTTCATAAAGCTTTCATCTGGCTGTCACATCAAAACGATACCGCATCGCAGGCGTCCAACGGCGTCAGTTCAACGGAGAGAACACATGTTCAAATTCACGGGGAAGGTGCTTTCCCTCTCGGCCGCGACCCTTATGGTGTCGTCGGTGATTTCGTCCGCGGCTTCGCTGGACGATCTCGTCAAGGCCGCGAAGGCTGAAGGCCAGCTCACCACCATCGCGCTGCCGCATGACTGGTGCGGTTACGGCGACGTCATCGCCGGCTTCAAGGCGAAGTATCCGGAAATCACCATCAACGAGCTCAACCCCGATGCCGGCTCCGGCGACGAGGTCGAGGCGATCAAGGCCAACAAGGACAACAAGGGCCCGCAGGCTCCCGACGTCATCGACGTCGGCCTGTCTTTCGGTCCGTCCGCCAAGAAGGACGGTCTGATCCAGGCTTACAAGGTGTCGACCTGGGACTCGATCCCCGACACCGCCAAGGACGCCGACGGCTTCTGGACGGGCGATTACTACGGTGTGCTTTCCTTCCAGGTGAACAAGGACCTGGTGAAGGTTTCGCCGACGGACTGGGCCGACCTGCTGAAGCCGGAATTCGCCAACTCGGTCGCACTTGCCGGTGATCCGCGCGCTTCGAACCAGGCCATCCAGGCGGTCTACGCCGCCGGCCTTTCCGGTGGTGCGGCAGCTGGCGAAGCCGCCGGCACGGCTGGCCTCGACTTCTTCAAGAAACTCAACGCCGCTGGCAATTTCGTGCCGGTCATTGGCAAGGCCGCGACGCTGGCCCAGGGCCAGACCCCGATCCTCGTCACCTGGGACTACAATGCGCTCGCCGGTCGCGACACGCTGAAGGGCAACCCGCCCGTCGACGTCGTCGTGCCGAAGACAGGTGTCGTCGCCGGTGTCTACGTGCAGGCAATCAGCGCCTTCGCGCCGCACCCGAATGCGGCCAAGCTCTGGCTGGAATACCTGTATTCCGACGAAGGCCAGATCGCCTGGCTGAAGGGCTATTGCCACCCGATCCGCTTCAACGATCTGGCCAAGAACGGCAAGATCCCGGCGGACGTGCTGGCCAAGCTGCCGCCTGCTGAGTCCTATGCGGCAGCGGTGTTCCCGACGCTCGACGAGCAGGGCAAGGCCAAGGAAGCCATCACCAAGAACTGGGACGCCGTTGTCGGCGCCAACGTTAAGTAACAGTTGAAATCACCGGGTGGCTTCACGGCCGCCCGGTTTTTCTCTCAAAGTCTTTCTCTCGAAGACGGTAGCCGGCGCATGACCGATATCTCAATGTCCGACCACGCTGTTGCCGGGAAGACCGCGCCTCCCGCCGAGGCGCGCAGCATGAGGCTGCCGACGCAGTGGCTTGGCGTTGCGCCATTCTTCATCTTCGCCATCATGTTCCTGATCCTGCCCACGCTCTATCTGATGCTGGGCGCATTCCAGAATGATGCGGGTGAGTTCACCCTCGAAAACATCGCAGCACTGGCGCAGCCGTCGATCGTTGCCGCCTACTGGATCTCGATCAAGGTCAGCCTTGCCTCATCGTTGATTGGCGCCTTCGCCGGTCTCGCCATCGCCATCGCCATCGTGCGCGGCGGTCTGCCGGAGTGGATACGCTCGGCTACGCTGACCTTCTCCGGTGTCGCTTCCAATTTCGCCGGCGTGCCGCTGGCCTTCGCCTTTCTCGCCACGCTCGGTAGGCTCGGCCTTGCGACGGTGCTCCTGAACACCCTGTTCGGCCTCAATATTTACGCCCACGGCTTCAACATCCTGTCGTTCTGGGGGCTGACGCTGACCTACGTCTACTTCCAGATTCCGCTGATGGTGGTGATTATCGTGCCGGCAATCGACGGCTTGAAGAAGGAGTGGGGCGAGGCCGCCGCGACGCTGGGCGCGACCATGGCGCAATACTGGCGCATGGTGGTCATCCCGGTGATCTGGCCGAGCTTCCTCGGTACGGTCATACTGCTGTTCGCCAACGCCTTCGGCGCCATCGCCACCGCTTATGCGCTGACCGGCTCGTCGCTCAACATCGTGCCGATCCTGCTCTATGCGCAAATTCGGGGCGACGTGCTGCACAATGCCCATCTTGGCTATGCGATCGCCTTCGGCATGATCTTCATCACCGGCCTGGCCAATGTCTTCTACATCTGGTTCCGGACCCGTTCCGAGAGGTGGCTGAAATGAAGTCGGGAAAGTTCTGGGCCTGGATCGTTTTCGCGCTGGGTGCGGCCTATTTCTTCATCCCGCTGATCGCGACGGTGGAGTTCTCCATGCGTATGCGGCGCGGCGTCTATTCCTTTGACGCCTACAAGGTCGTGCTGGGCGATGCACGCTTCCAGGCTTCGTTCGGCTATTCGGTGCTTGCCGCCGTTTTCACCATCATTCTCGGCGTGCTGATCGTCGTGCCCGCCGCCTACTGGATTCGGCTGCGCCTGCCACAGCTGCGCCCAATCGTCGAGTTCATCACGCTGCTGCCGCTGGTTATCCCGGCAATCGTCATCGTCTTCGGCTATATCAGAATGTACGGATCGAATTCGCCGCTGCCGTTCCTGGCAAGCGACGCCGGTACGAACGCCCTGCTGGTCATCGGCTATGCCACGCTGTCGCTGCCCTATATGTACCGTGCGGTCGACACCGGGCTTAGGACCATTGACGTGCGGACGCTGACGGAGGCGGCGCAGATCCTTGGCGCCGGCTGGTCGACGATCATCACGCGCGTTATCCTGCCCAACGTGCTGATCGCGGTGTTGTCGGGTGCGTTCCTGACCTTCGCGATCGTCATTGGCGAGTTCACCATGGCCAGCCTGCTCAATCGGCCCGCCTTTGGTCCTTATCTGCAGAACATCGGCGCCAACCGCGCCTATGAGCCGGCAGCCCTTGCCATCATAGCTTTCGCCATCACCTGGGGCTGCATGTCGCTGATCCAGATCCTGTCCCGCTTCGCGCCGCGCTCGGCGAACCGCCCCAATTGATCGAAAAGTACTGATCGAAAGAACAACACCATGGCCGATCCGTTTCTCTCCATCCAGCACGTGCGAAAATCCTTCGGTGCCACCACGGTGGTGGAGGATTTCAATCTCGACGTCGAGCCGGGTGAATTCGTCTCGTTCCTCGGGCCGTCCGGCTGCGGCAAAACCACCGTGCTGCGCATGGTGGCCGGCTTCGAGGAGCCGACAGCCGGCAAGATCGTCGTAGCTGGCAAGGACATCACCCGGCTGAAGCCCAACCAGCGTAATGTCGGCATGGTGTTCCAGGCCTACGCGCTGTTCCCGAACCTTACCGTGGCGCAAAATATAGGCTTCGGCCTGAAGGTCGCCGGCATGCCCAGGGCGGACATCGATGCCCGTGTCGCCGAGATGCTCGGCATCATCAAGCTGCCGCAGATGGCGGACCGCTATCCCTACCAACTCTCGGGCGGCCAGCAGCAGCGCATCGCGCTGGCGCGCGCGATCGCGCCGAAGCCGAAGCTGCTTTTGCTCGACGAGCCGCTGTCGGCGCTGGACGCCAAGGTGCGCGTGTCGCTGCGTGAGGAAATCCGCTCGATCCAGAAGAAGCTCGGCATCACCACCATCTTCGTCACGCACGATCAGGAAGAGGCGCTGTCGATCTCCGACCGCATCGCCGTCATGTATGGCGGCAAGGCCGAGCAGGTCGGCACGCCGTTCGAGATCTACAACCGGCCGGCGACCAAATTCGTCGCCAATTTTGTCGGCACGCTCAACGTGCTCGAAGGCAAGGTCACCGATGCCGCGGCCGGCACGGTTCAGGTCAACACGCAGGAAGTCTCGCTCAAGGGCAAGCTCAACGGCTCGAAGTCCGGCGACACGCTGTCGCTGGCCCTGCGGCCGGAAGCGATCTCGCTTGGCCGCCAGCCTGGCCGTGACTCCAGCCTGACCGGAGAGATATCCGAAGTGCATTTCCTCGGCTCGGTGATCCGGGTCCGCGTCGGCATCGGCGGCAATACGGTGTCGCTCGACACGTTCAACAACTCGGCCACCCCGCCGCCCGCCGTCGGCGAGAAGGCCGAGATTTCGTTCTCTTCGGGCGACATGCTGGTGCTGCACTAGCGGAGCGAACGTCATCCGTAGCGGTCTTTGATGCGCCGCACCGGCCGTTGGCAAACCCTCAGTGACGGCGTCTTTCTCCCCGTCACTATGCGGGGAGAAATGCCCGGCAGGGCAATGAGGGGCAGCGCCGACCTCAGTTGATCGCTTTTATATCCCAGGCCAAGGCTTCGACAATCAACAGTATCCTGCCCCGGGGTACTGCCAACCGTCGCTCTTCGCCGCTACGATGACCCATGGCCCTTTTTGAACTCACCCTTGTCCTGCTTCTGACTGCTGTCGCGCTGACGGCGCTGTCGCGACGGCTGGAGGTCCCCTATCCGTCGCTGCTGGCCTTGGCCGGGGTTGGCATCGCCTTCGTGCCTGGCGCACCAATGATCGAGATCGATCCGGAACTGGCGCTTGCCCTGTTCATCGCGCCGGTGCTTCTCGATGCCGCCTATGACACGTCGCTGCGCGACCTGAAGCGCTACCGGCTGTCGCTGCTGCTTTTGGCGCTTGGCGCCGTCGTCTTCACCACTGTCGTGGTTGCCTTCGTCGGCTGGAAGATGGCCGGCCTGCCGATCGCCGCGGCAATCGCGCTCGGCGCCATCGTCGCGCCGCCGGATGCGGTGGCGGCATCCGCCGTGCTCGGGCAATTCAAGGTGCCGCACCGCATCACCGCCATCCTGCAGGGCGAAAGCCTGCTCAACGATGCCACCGCGCTCTTGATCTACCGGCTGGCGGTGTCGGCGGCACTCGGCTCGATCATGCTGAGCAACGCCATTCCGGTGATCCTGCTGTCAACGATCGGCAGCCTGATCGCCGGTTACCTGCTTGGCCGCCTCTCGCTGCTGACGCTTACCCGCATCGAGGATGCGGCGAGCAGCACCGTGGTGCAGTTCGCCGGGACATTCGGCGTGTGGATACTGGCCGACAAGCTCGGCCTTTCCGCCATCATCACCATCGTCGTCTATGCCATCACGATTGCGCGCAGGGCGCCGCGCCGCATGTCGGCGCGACGTCGTGTGAGCACCTATTCAGTCTGGGAGTCGGCGGTGTTCGTTCTCAACGTGCTGGCTTTCGTGCTGATGGGCCTGCAGGCACGGTCGATCGTCGGCCGGCTTTCCGGCGAAGGACAAGGTGAGGCCTTTCTGTTTGCCGCAACTGTGCTGGTTGTCGTCATCGTGGCACGCCTTGTCTGGGTGGCGAGCTACGTCGCGATCATACGGTGGTTTGCCCGCGTCGGCAGCGAAGACAAAAAGCGGGATTTGCCAACATTTGGCGGGGCCGTGCTGGTCGGCTGGTGCGGCATGCGGGGGCTGGTGACGCTGGTGGTGGCCATTGCGCTGCCGGCCGGCTTTCCCGGGCGTGACCCGATCGTGCTTGCCGCCTTCGCGGTGGTTCTGGGCACGCTGGTGCTGCAGGGGATGACGCTGAAGCCTTTGCTGCGGATACTCGACTTCGACCCGGACAGAACGATCGACAATGAGGTTGCGCAAGCGCGTGTTGCCGTCATGCAGGCGGCACTCGACGTGCTGAGCCGCAAGACATCGGCTGCGGCGGCTGTTGTGCGCGAGCAGTACGAGGCCCAGCGCGTGATTGCGGAAAACCCGGAAGACGCACAGGCGGCAACCGAATATGACCGGCTGCGCCTCTACGCCATCAACCGTCAACGCGACACGCTGGAGGAATTGCGCAGCAACGGCACGATCGGCGACGAGGCCTACCACCGGTTGGAAGAGGAAATCGACTGGGCGGAACTGGCGGCGTCGCCAGCGGGACGATTCCAGCCGTTGACGACAGATTAGAAGATCGCGCGGCGGGGCAGGGGGACGCTCCTGGCACAAGCCGCTTGCGTTCTCGTTGCAAGCAATCCACTGAGCCGCTACTGCCATCACCGAAGGTGAGCCGGGTAAGCAATGAAGCTGGTCAGCTACAACATCCAGTACGGGTTCGGCAGCGACGGCCGCTACGATCTTTCGCGCGCGGCGCGGATCGTCGACGGCGCCGACATCATTGCCTTGCAGGAGGTCGAGCGGCACTGGCAGCGCAGCCGTTTCGACGACCAGCCGGAGCTGCTGTCGCGCCTGCTGTCCGGGTATCACTGGGTCTACGGCCCGGCCTTCGACATGGATGCCAGCGAGCGGCGCGACGGTCGTCTGATCAATCGGCGTCGGCAGTTCGGCACCATGGTTTTGTCGAAGCTGCCAATTGTCTGGTCGCGCCTGCATGCACTGCCGATGCGCCGGACGCTCAGGCCACTCAACACGCGCAACGCGGCGCTCGAATGCATGATCCGTACGCCGGCTGGCCCGGTGCGGGTCCTGTCCTTGCATCTCGCCCATATCGCCGCTGAAGAGCGGCTGGAGCAGATCGATTATCTGCTCGCCGAACACCGCCGTGCGCCGTCCGAAGGCGGGCCGTGGAGCGGCATCGATGACGAGCCTTCGCGCAACTGGACCAGCGGCGAGATCGAGCCGGAAAATCCGCTGGCGGCAATCTGGATGGGCGATTTCAACATGGAGCCGGGCAGCGCCGAATACCGCCGCATCGTCGGCCGCACGCCCTATCATCGGGGTGCGGCCTATCTCGACGGCTTCGTCGATGCCGCAGCCGTGGCGATCGAGCTGGCTGGTGACTTCCACACCCACGAGAAGATCATCGACGGCAGGCTGGCAAAGCGCCGGCTCGACCATTGTTTCGTCGGCGGGGTGTTCGCGAGGCGGGTCCGCTCGGTCAGATCCGACATAGGCGAAATGGCGTCCGACCACTTTCCGGTCCGGGTCGACATCGATCTCGAAACGCCGCTTGGCTCGGGAGGTCGATAGACCCGAAATGACGCTTTTCGTGTTCTTCGCGGTGCTTGCCGCGGCCGCCATGCACGCGATCTGGAACGCACTGGTCAAGGTGCATCTCGACCGCTTCCTGTCGATCACGCTGATGACATTGGGCATGGGGTTTGCCGCGCTGTTCGTGCTGCCTTTCGTCGAGTTCCCGAAGGCCGAGGTCTGGCCATTCATTCTCGCTTCGGTGGTCTTCCACATGGGCTACCGAACCTTCCTGATCGGCGCCTACAGGGCCGGCGATTTCGCCCAGACCTATCCGCTGGCGCGCGGCACCGCACCTTTGCTGGCAGCACTTGGTGGCATCGTGGTGGTGCAGGAGGTGCCGGCGCCGTTTGCCATTCTCGGCATCCTGCTTTTGTCGGCCGGCACGCTGGTGATGTCGTTTCGCGGCGGCGCGCATCTGGAAAGGCTGAACCTGCGTGCGGTCGGTTTTGCGCTAGGCACCTCGATCTTTATCGCCAGCTATACTCTGTCCGACGGCAGCGGTGCGCGGCTGGCGGCGACGGCGCAAAGCTACGCGGCGTGGCTGTTCGTCTGCGACGCGACGTGGGCACTGGTGCTGTGCGTGGTCTTCCGCGGACCGCAGTCACTGCCCGTGCTGGCGCGCGACTGGAAGGCCGGGCTGTTCACCGGCGTGCTCAGCGGCGCTGCCTACTGGATCGTGATGTGGGCGATGACCAAGGCGCCGATCGCCTCGGTGGCATCGCTGCGCGAAACCTCGATCCTGTTCGCCATGCTGATCTCGGTCTACGCGCTTGGCGAGAAGATGACGGGCTGGCGCGGCGCCGCCGCGCTCAGCATCGTTGCCGGTGTCATCGCCCTCAGACTTGGCTAGCAGCCGTCAACCCAGGACGGTCATCACCTGGCCGCGCCGTTCCGGGCTGAAGCGGATGACGACGATGATGCAGATGGCGACGACGCCGGCGAAAAGCGCCAGCGCGTAACCGTAGCTGCCTCCAGGCGCTTCCGCGATTCCCGCCTGAAACGGGCCGCCATAGGACGCCGCGAGATTGCCGGCCTGATAGATGAAGCCGGGCAAGGTGGCTCGCACCGAGCCCGGCGAAAGTTCGTTGAGGTGCACCGGAATGACGCCCCAGGCGCCCTGGACCGCGACCTGCATGACGAAAGCGCCGATGGCCAGCATGAAGGGCGTTGTGCTGTAGGCCCAGAGCGGGATCGACGGCAGCGCGATCAGACAGGCAAGGGTGATGGCGTTGACGCGGCCGATCTTCTCGGACAGTGCGCCGAACGTCAGGCCGCCGACGATGGCGCCGAGATTGGCGACGATGGTGATCCAGCTCACCGTGTGCGGATCGAAGCCGTGCTGCTTCTTCAGGAAGGTCGGGTAGAGGTCCTGCGTGCCATGGCTGAAGAAGTTGAAGAACATCATCAGCACGACGGCATAGAGCGCGATGCCCCAGTGTTTCTGCAGCGTTTCCAGAAGCCCCGGTTTGACGGATTTCCGTGCCTCGACGAAGGCCGGCGATTCCGGCACATGCGAGCGGATGAAGAGCACGATCAGCGCCGGCAAGAAGGAAAGCAGGAACATGGCGCGCCAGCCGATCGTGTAGCCGCCGATCGTCTGCTGATAGAGCAGGCCGTAGACCACCGCCGCCAGGAGGTAGCCGGCGGGATAGCCGCATTGCAGGATGCCCGAGACCATGCCGCGGGCGCTGGGCGGAATGGACTCCATGGCGAGCGAACTGCCGAGCCCCCATTCGCCGCCCATGGCAATGCCGAACAGCGCGCGCAGGGCCAGGAAAATGCCGAGATTGGGCGAGAAGGCGGCGAGCGCGCCGATCACCGAATAGCTGACGATGTTGAGCATGAGCATGGGCTTGCGCCCGTATTTGTCGGCGAGCATGCCAAAGAAAAACGCGCCGATGAAGCGCGTCGCCAAGGTCAGGAACAGTGCCTTCGAGACCGCCGGGACATCAGTGTGGAATTCACTGGCAATATCGGTGAGCAGGAATGTCAGAAGGAAGAAATCAAAAGCGTCGAGCGTCCAGCCCAGGAATGAGGCCAAAACGGTTTTCTTCTGCCCGGCGGTGAGATTCAAGGCGTCCTCCTTTGGTGCCCCCAAAGGAACGATATGTCGCCCTGCTCGCAAAAGAGAACAGCGATCAGCCGGCTTTCGAAGAACCGGCGGTCACTTTTTCGTAAGGTCGAGATCGAAGACCATCAAACCGTCCGTGCCGCCTTCGAGTGCGGCGACCAGCCGGGCGCCGGCGCGTTGATGGGCTTCATGGACGAGATAGGCGTCGCGCGCGGCGGCATCGCGGAAATCGATGGTGAAGCCGTGGCTGAAGCCGCGCGCGAAGGGCTCGGGGCTGACATTGGCGCTGAAGTGGACAGTGTCCATGCCGTCGATCACCTGGCGCAGCGCCTCGAGGTCGGCATGGATTGCAGCGCGCTCGCTTTCGGGGACATCGCCGCGAAACCTGACGAAGACACAGTGCCTGATCATTTTCTTTTCCCTTCAAGCGGCCCGGTTGCCGGAAAACACCGCCGGCGGCAGCGGTTCGCGGCCAAGGATCAGGTCGGCACCCTTTTCGCCGACCATGATGGTCGGTGCATTGGTGTTGGAGGAGGGCACGCGCGGCATCACCGAGGCGTCGCAGACGCGCAGGCCTTCGATGCCGCGCAGCCGCAGGTCCGGCGTCACGACGGCCATCTCGTCATGGCCCATGCGGCAGGTGCCGACTGGATGGTGGTCGGTCTTTGCGCTGCGGCAGGCATAGTCGAACAGTTCGTCGTCGCTAGCCAGCGACGGACCGGGCAGCACTTCGCGCAGCACGTAGGGCTCAAGTGCCTTCTGACGCATGATTTCGCGCGCCAGCCGCAACCCCTTGATCGACATGGCGCGGTCATAGGGATCGGACCAGTAGTTCGGATCGATAAGCGGATGGTTGGCCGGGTCGGCGCTCTTCAGCCGCACCGTGCCGCGCGAGCGCGGCCGCAGGAAAGCCGAGTTCAAGGTGACGCCGGGGTTGTTCAGTTTCTCGACGCCGGCCTCGATGCCGGATCCCAGGCCGAGATGGAACTGGATGTCGGGCGAGGCGGCCGTCGGGTCGGCGTACCAGAAGCCGCCGGTCTCGAACAGGCTGGAGGCCACGGGCCCTTTCTTCAGCAACAGATATTGCAGGCCGGCCCAGGCCGTGCGGTGCAGCTTGGCGTAATTGTCGTAGGTGTGGTCACCAGTGCATTCGGCGATGACGAACAGATCGAGATGATCCTGCATGTTGGAGCCGACTCCAGGCAGGTCATGCACCGGCGTCACGCCCACCGATTTCAGGTGGTCGGCCGGACCGATCCCCGATTGCATCAAAAGCTTCGGCGAGCCGATGGCGCCGGACGAGACGATCACCTCGCGCTCGGCGTGCAGGATCTTCTTCTCGCCGCCTGGCCGGTCGACGACTTCAACGCCGACAGCGCGGCCCTTCTCGACGACGATGCGGGTCACCAGCACATCGGTCCTGACCGTCAGGTTCTTGCGCGCACGGATCGGCTTGAGATAGGCGACCGAGGCCGAGGAGCGCCGGGCATCCTTCTGGGTGAGCTGGTAATAGCCGACGCCTTCTTGGTTGGCGCCGTTGAAGTCCGGGTTGAAGGGGATGCCCATCTCCTGGCCGGCGCGGAAATAGGCTTCGCAGATCGGCAGCGGCGAGATCGGGTTCGATACGCCGAGCGGCCCCTGGTCGCCATGAAAGTCGTTGGCGAAACGCTGGTTGTTCTCGGCGCGCTTGAAATAGGGCAGCACGTCGCGGTAGCCCCAGCCGGCGAGACCCTCTTCCTTCTCCCAGGCGTCATAGTCGCGGGCATTGCCGCGTGTGTAGATCTGGGCGTTGATGGAGGAGCCGCCGCCGACCACCTTGGCCTGTGTGTACCAGAAGACGCGGTCCTTCATGTTTTTCTGCGGCACGGTGGACCAGCCCCAGGACGCAATGCCCTTGGTCATCTTGGCGAAGCCCGCCGGCATGTGGATGTAGGGATGCCAGTCCTTGCCGCCGGCTTCCAGAAGCAGCACGGAATTGCCGGGGTCCTCGCTCAGCCGGTTGGCCAGAACACAGCCGGCCGGGCCGGCGCCCACGATGATGTAGTCGGTCATGTCGTTTCCACCTACAGCCGCGGCACGGAGAGCGCGCCGTCGACATTGATGATCGAGCCGGTCGAAAAGCCGAGCCTGCCGGCGGCAAGCGTCGCCACCATCGCGCCGATGTCTGACGCTTCGCCCCAGCGCTTGGCCGGCACCAGCCCGCCTTCGATCAAGGCATCATATTTGGCGGTGACGCCTGCGGTCATGTCGGTGCGGATAATGCCTGGCCGCACCTCGAACACGCCGATGTTTTCCGGAGCGAGCCGCAGCGCCAGGTTCTTCACCCACATGGAAAGCCCGGCCTTCGACACGCAGTATTCGGAGCGCTCCGGCGAGGCCATTTCGGCGCTGACGGAGGTGACGGTGATGATCGATCTTGTGTGATCGCCCAGTGTGGCCAGCATCGCCTTGGCGACGGCCTGGCTGAGGAAGACCGTGCCGCGCAGGTTGATGCCCAGCGTGCGGTCGAAATTTTCCGGCTTCAGTTCCAGCAGGTCGCCGCGCACCACGGCGCCGACGCCGGCGTTGTTGACGAGACAGTCGATGCGGCCGAAGACGCGCATCGCGGCATCGATCAACACGGCGTGGCTGTCGAGATTGGCGACGTCACAACTGACATAGGCGAGTTTCGCACCGCGAGCCGAGATGTCTGTGTCGAGCCCGTCAGGCGCCTGTTCGGCAAGGTCGGCAACCAGAATGTCGAAGCCGGCATCGGCCAGCGCTTCCGCGCAAGCCAGCCCGATGCCGCGTGCGCCGCCGGTGACGATGGCTGCGGGGCGGGTCATTGGAAGCCAGCCTTGCGAATATGGTCCGCAACCCGAAGCGCTTGAGCGGCGATCGACAGGGCAGGGTTGACCGCAGCCGAGTTCGGCAAAAAGCTGGCATCGACAACGAACAGGTTCCGGTGGTCGAACGACCGGCAGAACGGATCGAGCGGCGCGGTGGCCGGATCGTCACCCATCTTCACCGTGCCGCATTGGTGCGATGGCGTGCGCTTGTCGAAGGGGCGTGACAGCACGATGGGGTAGCCGCAGGCGCGGAAGTTTTCGCGCATCACCTTGGTCAGCCCGTCCAGCGACTGCATGTTGGAGCGTCGCCACTGCATGACGATGTCCTTGCCGTCGACCATGATGCGGCTTTCCGGATCGGGCAGGTCCTCGCACATCAGGTACCAGTCGACGGCGTGGCCGGCCATGAAGTCGAGCACGAATTTCGGCATCGTCTTCACATTGGCCTTGAGCATGTTGCCGTCGATCTTGCCGAGCAGCTGGACATTGCCGAGCGGCTTGCCGCCCTTGCCGCCCGAGAGATAATAGTCGTTCAGCATCAACGTCTTCTGGTAGACGGCATCGTTCCTGCGACGCGGATCGATGGCCAGCATGGCGCTGGAATTGTGGTTCATGAAATTGCGGCCGACCTGGTCGGAGCGGTTGGCGAGCCCTTTGCCATCGGATGACGGCGAGCGCAGCAGGATGACGGCGGAATTGACTGCGCCGGCGGACAGGATGACCAGTTTTGGCGACACTTTCTTCAGCTCACCGTTCTGCCGGTAATGGACCGCGACGATCTTTTTGCCATCGGGTGCCGCCTCGAGATACTCGACATGGCAGCCGGTATCGAGCCGGATGTTGCTATCCCTGAGCGCTGCAGCCAGTGGCGCTGTCTGGGCGTCCATCTTGCCCTGGCCGGTGTTGGGGAAAGCGTCCCAGCCGGTCTTGCCTTCCATCAGCCAGGTGTCGATGTCGACGCCGAGCGGCAGCGAGGCCGGATGCAGGCCGAGGCCTTTGAGTTCGGCGCGGGCGCGCGCGATCGGCGCTTCGTCGGGCACCGGTTTGAAGGCGTAGGGGATCGAGTGGTAGGGCTCGGTCGGATCTTCGCCCAGCGCGCCGCGCACGCGAAACAGTTGCTCGGCCCTGGAATACCAGGGCTCGAACTCGTCGTAGGAAAACGGCCAGGCCGGCGAAACGCCGCCGAAATGCTCCATGGCCGAAAAATCTTCCTTGCGATAGCGGATCAGCACCGCGCCGTAGAATTTCGAGTTACCGCCGACATAGTAGTAATTGCCGGGATTGAAGGCAGCCCCGCCGGCCTCGCGCCACATCTCCTTCGGCCGGTAATGGCCGTCGACGAAGATCGAGCGGGTGTCGCGCGCATGCGGGGTTGCCGGCAAGGGCTCGCCGCGCTCCAGCATCAGGATCGAGGCGCCGCTGCCGGCCAGACCGGAGGCGATCGTGGCGCCGCCAATGCCGGAGCCGATGATGACGATGTCCGGATTTGCCATGGCCGTCAGCGGATGCGGTTCTCGGTCGCCGGATCGAAGAACACCGCCTTGGTCAGGTTGAAGGCAAGCGGCGTGCTGGTGCCAGGCTGGATGTTGGCGTCGGCGCGCAGCCGCGCCACCACGCCCTTGCCGCCGAGATTGGTGACGGCGAAGGTGTCCGAACCTGCCGGCTCGACGACTTCGATATGCAGGTCGGCGGTGGCGATGTTCGAGGCGTTGCGTTCGGCGCCCTCCGGATCGGTCAGCGCTTCCGGCCGCACGCCGAAAATGATCGGCTTGCCCTGGAATGCCGAGAGACCCGCCGGCGCATTGGCCATCGGCAGCGTGATCGGCTCGCGCGCCTCGCGCTGCAGCACGACGGACAGCGCATTGCCCGATGTGGCGATGGTCGCCGGGATCAGGTTCATGGCCGGCGAGCCCATGAAGTCGGCGACGAACAGGTTGGTGGGGTTTTTGTAGATCTCGGCCGGGGTGCCGAACTGCTGCACCTCGCCGTCGCGCATGACGGCGATCTTGGTCGCCAGCGTCATCGCCTCGATCTGGTCGTGGGTGACGTAGACGATGGTGGTGCCGGTCGTGGCGTGCAGGCGTTTGATCTCGATGCGCATGTCGACGCGCAGCTTGGCGTCGAGGTTGGACAAAGGCTCGTCGAACAGGAAGAGTTTAGGGTCGCGCACCAGCGCCCGGCCCATCGCGACGCGCTGGCGCTGGCCGCCGGAGAGCTGGCTCGGCTTGCGCTGCAGGAGGTGGCCGATCTGCAGGACCTTGGCCACCTTGTCGATCGCCTTCTGGCGCTCATCGGCCGGCACGCCGCGCATCTCCATGCCGAAGGAGATGTTCCCGGCCACCGTCATGTTCGGGTACAGCGCATAGCTCTGGAAGACCATGGCGATGTCGCGCTTCGAAGGGTGCAGATCGTTGATGGCGCGGCCGTCGACGCGGATCTCGCCCTCGGTGATCTGCTCCAGGCCGGCGATGGTGTTGAGCAGGGTCGACTTGCCGCAGCCGGACGGGCCGACCAGCACCAGGAAGCCGCCCTTTTCGAGCTCGACATCGATGCCCTTCAGGATCTCAACGTTCCCGAAGCGCTTCTTCAGCCCATCAATTTCCAGAAAAGCCATGGTCGTTCCTTCTGAATTGGTCAGCCTTTGACCGCGCCCGCCATCAGCCCGCGCACGAAATAGCGGCCGGCGACGACATAGACGATCAGGGTGGGCAGGGCCGCGATCATCGCGGCGGCCATATTGACATTGTATTCGACGACGCCGGTCGAGGTGTTGACGACGTTGTTGAGCGCCACCGTCATCGGCATGGCGTCGCCGGTGCCGGCATAGGCCGAGGCGAACAGGAAGTCGTTCCAGATGTTGGTGAACTGGTAGATGACGGTGACGACGAAGATCGGCATCGAGTTCGGCAGCATGATGCGGCGGAAGATCTGGAAGAACGAGGCGCCATCGACCTGTGCGGCCTTGATCAGTTCGTTCGGGAACGCCTCGTAATAGTTGCGGAAGAACAAGGTGGTGAAGCCGATGCCGTAGACGACGTGGACGAAGACCAGATTGACCGTCGAATTACCGAGGCCGAAGCTGGTTCCGACGGAGTTCTGCAAGCCCACGCCGAAGCGGCCGACGCTGCCAAGGATCGTCGCCATCGGCAGCAGCACCGACTGGAACGGAATGAAGCAGGCGAACAGCATCAGGCCGAACACCAGCGTCGCGCCGCGAAAACGCCATTTGGTCAGCACGTAGCCGTTGAGCGCGCCGAGCATGGTCGAGATCAGCACGGCCGGAACCACCATCTTGATGGAGTTCCAGAAATAGCCCTTGATGCCGGCGCAGGTGAGGCCGACGCAGGTCTCGCCCCAGGCCTTCAGCCACGGGTCGAAGGTCGGCGCCTTGGGCAGCGCCAGCATGTTGCCGTTCTGGATTTCGTCCATGGTCTTGAACGAGGTGACCAGCATGACGAAGAGCGGCATCAGGTAGAACAGCGCGAACAGCGCCAAAAGCCCGTAGATGACGACGCGGTTGGCGATCTTGGTGTTGATGCCGCCGGAGGCCTGGCGGGCAGGGGTGGCGACAGCGGTCATCGCGGCTTCTCCCTGAGTTCCGAATAGAGATAAGGCACGATGATGGCGACGATGGTCATCAGCATGATCACCGCACTGGCCGAACCGACGGCCATCTCGTTGCGCTTGAAGGTGTACTCATACATGAAGTTGGACGGTAGCCAGGCCGAGCCGCCGGGGCCGCCGCTGGTCAGCGCCACGACAAGGTCATAGGACTTGATGGCGAGGTGGGCGAGCACGATGAAGGCCGACAGGAAGATTGGCCGCAACAGCGGAATGACAATGCGGCGGTAGAGTTGGAAGGTGGTGGCGCCGTCGATCTGCGCCGCCTTCATGATCTCGCCGTCAATGCCGCGCAGGCCGGCCAGGAACATCGCCATGATGAAGCCGGAGGCCTGCCAGACGCCGGCGATGACCACGGTGTAGATGACGAAATCCTTGTTCTTGATCCAGTCGAAATGAAAGCTCGTCCAGCCCCATTGATGCAGCGTCTGTTCGAGGCCGAGACCGGGATCGAGGAACCATTTCCAGGCGACGCCGGTGACGATGAAGGACAGCGCCATCGGGTAGAGATAGATCGGCCTCAGCACGCCTTCGCCGCGGATCTTCTGGTCGAGCAGGATGGCCAGGAACAGGCCGAGCGCCAGGCAAATCAGGATGTAGAGAAAGCCGAAAATGCCCATGTTGGTGATCGACGTGTACCAGCTCGATGGCGGGTCGGTGTCGAAGGTCCAGCCCCATAGCCGCTGATAGGCGCGCGGACCGGTGATGACATAGGACGGGAAGGTCTTGGAATTGGTGAAGGACAGATAGATCGTCCACAGGATGAAGCCGTAGACGAAGACAATGGTGATGGCGAAGCTCGGCGCCAGCACGATCTTCGGCAGCGCGTCCTGCAGGCGTGAGCGCACAGAGGGGCGTGACCGCTCCGGCGTCAGCTTGATCTGGCTTGTTGCTATCGTGCTCATAAGCTCCTCCCGTTTCGGGTCGTCCGTGCTCTGCCGGCTGGCGGCAAGGCGGCCCCGTGCATACGGGTCTTCAGTCGGCATGGTGTCGAGCCGGCCAATCCTGGGATAAAACCTTCCCCGCCGAAGCGGGGAAGGTGATTTCGAACGTTGCGCTTACTTGGCGTCGTCGATCGCCTTGACCAGTTCGGTCACGGCCTCGTCCGAAGTCTTGATCTGACCATGGACGAACTTCGAGACGACATCCTTGTAGGCATTGGCGACAGCCGGCGGGGCGCCATAGCCCTGGGCCAGCGAGCCGAACAGCGTGCCGCCTTCATTGGCTTTCTTCAGGTCGGCGATGCCCTTCTTGCCGCAAGCGTCGAAGTCGGTGTCCGGAACGTCGGTCCGGGCCGGAACCGAACCCTTGACGACGTTGAAGGCCGACTGGAAGCTCTTCGACAAGGTGGCGGTGGCCAGTGCGACCTGGGCGGCCTTGCGGTCGTCCGGAACGTTGAACATGCCGAACATGTCGGAGTTGTAGATCACGGAGCCGTCGGTGCCCGGGAAGCGATAGCACAGGAAGTCGGTGCCCGGGGTCTTCTTGGCGGCGTGGAACTCACCCTTGGCCCAGTCGCCCATGACCTGCACCAGGGCATCGCCCTTGATGACCATGGCGGTGGCAAGGTTCCAGTCGCGGCCCGAGAAGTTCGGGTCGACATAGGTGACGAGCTTGGCGAGGTTGTCGAACGACTTCTTCATCGTGTCAGACTTGAGCGAAGCGTCGTCGAGGTCGTTGAAGGCCTTCTTGTAGAACTCAGGCCCGCCGGTCGACAGCACGACCGAGTCGAACATGGTGGCTTCCTGCCAGTTCTGACCGCCGAGAGCGAGCGGGATCACGCCCGCGGCCTTGGCCTTGTCGAGCAGGGCGACGAAGTCGTCGAAGGTCTTCGGCTCGGTGCCGCCGATCTTGTCCATGACGGCCTTGTTGATCCACAGCCAGTTGACCGAGTGGACGTTGACCGGAGCCGCGACCCACTTGCCTTCATAGACCGAGAACTTCTGCAGGGCTGCCGGAACCGACTTGTCCCAGCCTTCCTTCTTCGCCGTCTCGGTCAGGTCGCCCATGACGCCGGCCGCCGCATAGTCGAGCACTGTGTAGCCGAGCATCTGCGAGGCGGTCGGGTAATTGCCGGCCGCGACCATCGCCTTCAGCGCGGTCATGGCAGCGTCGCCGCCGCCGCCGGCCACCGGCACGTCCTTCCAGGCAAAGCCTTCCTTGGCCAGGTCGCCCTTCAGCACGTTGAGGGCGGCCGCTTCACCGCCCGACGTCCACCAATGCAGCATCTGCACTTCCTTGACGTCCGCGGCATGCGCCGAGAAGGCAAAGCTCGTCGCGAGAGCCGTTCCGATAAGCAGTTTGCGCAACATGTACTTCCTCCCTTGTTGCATTAAACGACCGGTGGAAGCCCACCGGGTTCTTCCCAACTCAGCCGACCCACCATCCGGTGCGCTGGCCGCGATGAAACTGGATTGTCTTTTCCTCGGTATAGTCCTCGACAGCGCGTTTGCCGAGTTCGCGTCCGAGACCGGACTGCTTGTAGCCTCCGAAAGGCAGCTCGGGATAACCTTCCATGAATGTGTTCACCCAAACCGTTCCCGAACGCACCCCACGCGCCACCGACATGCAAGTGTCGATGCTGGCGCTCCACACACCTGCGGACAGACCATAGGGCGTGTTGTTGGCGATGTGCAACGCCTTTTCAATCGATTCAAAAGTGAGCACGGAGAGCACCGGTCCGAACACTTCCTCGCGTGCGATGGCCATGTCCTCGGTGACGCCACGAATGATGGTGGGGTCGAGATATTGGCCGGCATTCGAGGCCAGCTGCTTGCCGCCGCTATAGACATTGCTGCCTTCGCCTGCCGCTGCCGTGACGTAATCTGTCACCTTGGCCAGATGGTCGGACGAGATCATCGCGCCGACCTTGGTTTGATCGTCGAGCGGGTCGCCGACCGTCACCCTGGCGGTGAGCGCCTTGACGGCGCTGAGAAAGTCGTCGGCGATCGCCTCGTGTACGATCAGTCGGCTGCCGGCATTGCAGCATTCGCCGGCATTGAAGAAACCGCCGAACACCGCCGCGTCGGCGGCAGCCTCGAGGTCGGCATCGGGAAAGACGATCTGGCCGTTCTTGCCGCCAAGTTCCATCGAGACCTTCTTCAGCGACTGCGCGGCGGACGCCATTGTCATCTTGCCGACGCGGGTAGAGCCGGTGAAGGAGACCATCTCGACCAGGGGATGGCTGACCATCGGCGCGCCGACATCGGCGCCCAGTCCGGCAAGGATGTTGACGACGCCGGCGGGCAGGCCGGCCTCTAGCAGGATGTCGCCCAGCACGAAGGTCGAGGCGGAAGTCATTTCGCTCGGCTTGACCACCGCCGTACAGCCTGCGGCTAGCGCGAAAGGCAGTTTCTGGCTGACGATGAGGAACGGGAAATTCCACGGCGTGATGATCGAGACGACGCCGATCGGTTCGCGCAAAACGACGCCCAGCATCGCGTCGCCGAGATTGGCGTAGCTCTCGCCGTGCAGCGTGCGGGCGAGCGAGGCGCCGTAGCGCCAGATGTCGACGGCGCCGCCGATCTCGCCGCGCGCCTGGGCGATCGGCTTGCCGGATTCCAGCGCATCGAGCCGGGCGATGTCTTCCAGCCGCGCCTCAATCAGATCGGCCGCCCTGAACAGGATCGCGGCACGCTCGCCGGCCTTCATGCGTGGCCATGGTCCGGTCTCGAACGCTTTGTGCGCGGCCTGCACGGCCGCTTCGACCTCGGCCTCGCCGGCCTGCGCATAGCGCGAGACGGTGAAGCCGTGGCCGGGGCTCTTGCGCGCAATCGTGCGGCCGTCACGGGCATCGACATGCTTGCCGTCGATCAGCAGCCGGTAATTTTTCGGCGCTGCCGAGGCCTCGGCGGGCATGGCGATGTTGAGGGGTGCGTTCATCGGGACTGTTTCTCTAGCTTCTTGAGAATACCGGCATCTGCTTGGCCTTGAAGGCGTCGACACCGGCCTTGAGGTCGCCGGTGAGCGCGATAAAGCCGCTGGCCAGCGCTTCGGTAGCGGCCGCACTTTCCTCGCCCTCGGCCACCGCGATCATCAGCTTGGCCGCTTCCGTCGCCAGCGGGCCGCGCTCGGCTATTTTTTCCCCCCAGGCCTTGGCTTCGTCGAACGCCCTGCCGGTCTCGACAACGCGGTCAACGATAGCCAAAGCCAGCGCGTCGGCAGCCAGAAAAACCTCGCCACCCAACGCCATGCGCCGCACGGTCTGCGCACCGAAGCGGCGCACCGCGCGCTGCGTGCCGGACCAGCCCGGCACGACGCCGATCGAGGTTTCGGGGAAGCCCAATTTCACATGCGCCTCGGCGACCCGGAAATCGCAGGCGACGGCTAATTCCAGCCCGCCGCCCAGTGCATGGCCGGACAGCACGGCGATGGTCGGCTGCCGCAACCGCGCCAGCCGGTCGAAGACGCGGTGGCCGTAGCGCACCCATTGCACCTGGAAGTCGGCAGCGCTCATTGCGCCCCAGGCCTCGACATCGCCACCGGCGCAGAAGCCCTTGCCTTCGCCGCGCAAGAGCACGGCGCGTACGCCTTCGGCCAGCTCCGCCTCGTCGAGCGCGGCTTCGAGCGCGCGCAGCATCGGGATGTCCAGCGCGTTGAACTTTTCCGGGCGGCGCAAGGTGACAATGCCGATGGCGCCCTCGCTTTCGAAGGTGACGAGAGGCTCAGCCATGCGCGCCTCCGAGCGAGGCGCCGCCATTGAGCGACAGGCCGATCGGCCGATCCTGGTAGAGCGCCGCCGGCGTCACCTTGAGGTCGTTGGCGACACCGAGCGGCATCTCGGCCTGCGCCAGCACATCGCGCTCGAGGTCGATGCCCGGCGCCAGTTCCATCACCATCAGCCCGTCGGGTGTCAGCTTCATCACGCAGCGCTCGGTGACATAGGTGATGTCCTGCCCCTGCGCGACCGCGCGCTTGCCGGAGAAGGAGATGTGCTCGACCTCGTTGACCACCTTCTTGACCTTGCCTTCCTGGTCGATGCGGATGCCGCCATCGGCCAGGGAGAGTTTTGCCCCGGCATTGAAGAAGCCGGAGAAGACGATCTTCTTCGCCCGCGCGGTAATGTCGACAAAACCGCCGGCGCCGGCGGTGACATGCGGCCGCGCCGACAGTTTCGACACGTTGACCGAGCCGTGGCGGTCGATCTGCAGGAAAGACAGCAGCGAAGCGTCGAAGCCGCCGGCCTGGAAATAGATGAACTGGTGCGGCGAGGGCATGATCGCCTCGGCGTTGGAGGCGCAGCCGAACTTGAAGTCAAGCAGCGGCACGCCGCCGACGGCACCCTGTTCGATCACCCAGGTGACCTTGCCGTGCTGGCCTTCTTCCAGGAGGATGCGCGGCACATTGGCCGAGATGCCGAAGCCGATGTTGACGGCCATGCCGTCGCGCAGCTCCATGGCGACGCGGCGCGCAATCACCTTCTGCACGTTCATCTCGGCATTGCGGAAGGTCGACAGCGGCCGGAAGATCTCGCCCGAAATCGCCGGGTCGTAAGGCGTCAGCGTCGTCTGCAACTGGTCGGGAGCCACCACGATATGGTCGACCAGCACGCCCGGCACACGCACATCATGCGGCTTCAGCGTGCCGTTCTCGACGACGCGCTTGACCTGCGCGATGACGATGCCGCCATTGTTGCGTGCGGCGAGCGCCTGTTCGAGGCCGCCGAGATAGGCGCCCTCATGCTCATAGGTGAGATTGCCGCGCTCGTCTGATGTGGTGGCGCGGATGATCGAGACGTGAGGCACGATCGAGCGGAAATAGAGCCATTCCTCGCCATCGAACTGCTGCACTGAGACGATCGGCTCGCTGGCGGCCGCGTTCATGGCGCAGCCCTGATGGCGCGGGTCGGCAAACGTGTCGAGACCGACCTTGGTCAGCACGCCCGGCCGTTTGGCGGCGGCCTCGCGGTGCATGTCGAACAGGATACCGGACGGCACGTTGTAGGCGGCGACCGAATTGTCGCCGATCATCTTCCAGATCTGCGGCGGCTCGGCGGAGGAGGGGCCGGACGGATAGGAACCGCACAGCGTGCGCTTCAACAGGCCCGGCTTGGCCAGATGATCGATGCCCTTGATGCCGTACATGTCGCCGGCGGCGATCGGGTGCATCGTGGTGATGTTCTTGGGATGGCCTTCCATGTCGAAACGTTCGCCGATGGCGGCCAGCACCGCGTCCGGACAGCCAAGGCCGCTCGACGACGAGACAGATACCGTCATGCCGTCCTTGATCAGGCCGGCTGCCTGTGCCGCTGAAACGACCTTGCTCACTTCATGCTCCCGAGTTTCGGGTCGATCTTGACGGCCTTGCCGGAACTGGCCGATTGCAATGCCGCCTCGGCCGATGCCAGCGACCAGATGCCGTCCTCGCCGGTGGCGGCGGCCTCGCCCTTGCCGAGGATCGCGGCATGGAACTGACGCACCGATCTGACGTAGAGATCCTCGCGGTCGAAGCTCAGCTGCTCCTCGCCCTTGGCCGTACGCAGCAGCACCGAGCCGTCCGGTTTCTGGGTCATCACATCGCTGGCGATCAGCGAGCCTTCCGAACCATGCACCTCGAAGCCGGTGCCGGCGAATTTGGTGGTGAAGCCTTCATGCGACTGGGCGATGAGACCCGACTTGAAGCGCCAGATGCACATGGCGCCGTCTTCCAGCCCGCCGCCGGCCATGCCGGCCGATTGCGTGAAGGCCGAAACCTCGACGGGATCGTCGCTGAGCACGAAGCGCAGCGTGTCGGCATCGTGCACGGTGATGTCGAGCACCACGCCGCCACCCGCTTCCGGTTTGGTGATGCGCCAGCCCTGCAGGGTCTCCGGCAGATAGACGGCATGGAAGACGCGCGCGGCGATCGGCTTGCCGATGTGCCCCGTTGCGATGGCGTCACGCATGGCGCGATGCGGGCCGGCGTTGCGCAGATGATGATTGGTGCCGAGCACGATGCCGGCCGCCCTGGCTGCCGAGACCATCTTGCGGGCGTCGGCGCTGGTCAGCGCCAGCGGCTTCTCGCACAGCACATGCTTTCCCGCCTCTATGGCGGCCAGCGCCTGTTCGAGATGCAGTTCGTTGGTGGTCGAGATGTAGACGGCGTCGATGTCGGAGTTCAGCAAGGCATCTAGAGAGGATACAGCGAGCGGAATGCCGTTTTCCCCGGCATAGGCCGTGGCGCGTTCCGGATTGGAACTCATCACCGCCGCGATCTCGCCCCCCTCTTGCGCGCGAATGGCGTTGATCATGAATTGCCTGGCGATCGTGCTGGCGCCGATCAGCCCCCATTTGACACTCACGCGGCGCCTCCCGTTCCCGCCAGCCTGTTTCGCGTGCGGAGATCCGGACCGCAGCTTTCCCTGACCACGAGATTGACCGCGCCGATATGGTCTTCGGCCCGCGTGGTGCGCGACTGGATCAGCTTGAGCATGACGTGGGCGGCGCGCTCGCCCAGGCCGGCTGTATCCACCGCGACGCTGGTCAGCGCCGGCATGTAGTGTTCGGCCTCGACCACATCGTCGAAGCCGACGACGGCGAAATCCGGTCCCGGCTCAAGCCGACGCTTGCGCAACGCCAGCATCACGCCAAACGCGACGGCATCGTTGAAGCAGAGGGCCGCGGTCGGAGGCTCAGCCATTGTAAGGGCGGTTTCCAGGCAAGCGAGGCCGCCTCTGCGGTTGGTTTCGCCCTCGACGACCAGCACATCGCGGGCAGCGATGCCCAACGTCTCGCAGGCTTCGCGAAAGCCGCCCAGCCGTTCCTGATAGACCACCAGATCCGAGGTGCCGCCGAAGAAGGCGAGCCGGCGATGTCCTTTGGCGATCAGATGAGCCGCGGCAAGATAGGCGCCGCGATGATTGTCGGGCGCGATCACAGGGATGCGGCTTTCAGGCAGGCGGCGCATGGCGAAGACCACCGGCACGCCCGCCAACTCCAGCCGCCGGAAAGCGCCTGGCGTGGTGCCGCGCGCCGGTGACACGATGAGGCCGGCGACGCCTTGTTCCATCAGCGACTTCAGCACCTCTTCCTGGCGCACCGGATTCTCCGCCGTATTGGCGATGAAGGGCACGATGCCGGCCGACTGGAAGACGCGTTCCATGCCGACCGCCAGCTCGGCGAAGAACGGGTTGGTGAGGTCGTTGATGACCATGCCGATGACATTGGAATGGGCCTTGCGCAGATTGGCGGCGCCGCGGTTGTAGACATAGCCGACATCCTCGATCGCCTTGCGCACCTTGACCGCGGTTTCAGGCCGGATCAGCCCGCTGCCCTGGAGCACGAGCGATACCGTAGATTTGGACACGCCCGCCTCACGGGCAATGTCGAATATCGTGGCCTTGGCCCGGCTGGCCATATCGATGCGTCCTCCCAGTTTTCCCAACCAATCTATTGGAACGTTCTAATCCTTGGTTCAATCCTGAGTCAACCGCGAATTTTTCTCAGTCCGCAAACCTGATTGTTCGTACTCAAATGGCCCACCTAGAAAGGCTTTCCGTGCTGCAACGCAGCATTTTCCGCCAAACTCGCCCTGCATCTTAAAGGTTCTTGATTTATTGGAACGTTCCATTTATAGGCGCTGCGAAGGGGAGAGGTCGATGGATATTGTCTTGCCTGGTGAAAATGGCCGCAGCGCCCGTTACGCGCTGGTCGGACAGCCGGTGCAGCCGGCGGTCGGCGCGCGGTTCTCGCGCATCGCCTATGCCGCCGCGCATGTCGTTGCCGATCCCCTCGAAATGACCGATCCATGGTCGCGGCCCGCGGTCGACTGGGACAGGACAATGGCGTTCCGCCGTCATTTGTGGCGGCTCGGCTTCCGCATTGCCGAGGCGATGGACACGTCGCAGCGCGGCATGGGTTTCGACTGGGCCAATGCGAAGGAATTGATCCGCCGGTCGATCGCCGAGGCCCGCACTGTCGAAGGCGCCGATCTTGCCTCGGGCGCCGGAACCGACCATCTGGCGCCGGCCGCCGCCACCAAGCTCGACGATGTGATCGCGGCCTATGACGAGCAATTCGCTTTCATCGAAGGGCAGGGCGGCAAGGCGATCATGATGGCCAGCCGCGCATTGGCGGCCGTCGCAAAGGGTCCGGACGATTATGCGCGCGTCTATGACCGCATCTTGAGCCAGGCCTGCGGCAAGGTCATCCTGCACTGGCTGGGGGACATGTTCGACCCGGCCTTGAAGGGCTATTGGGGCAGCGGCGATTTCGAGACAGCGCTCGATACGGTGGTCGCCATCATCGAACGCCACGCAGACAAGGTCGAGGGCATAAAGATATCGCTGCTCGATGCCGGCAAGGAGGTCGCGTTGCGCAACCGGCTGCCGGACGGCGTCGTGATGTTCACCGGCGACGACTTCAACTATCCCGAATTGATCGCCGGCGACGGCAACAGGCATTCGCACGCGCTGCTTGGCATTTTCGACGCCATCGCGCCGGTCGCCAACGCTGCCCTGGCAAGGCTCGCCGAGGGCGACCGCGCCGGCTATGACGCACTGATGGCGCCGACGGTGCCGCTGTCGCGAAAAATCTTCGAGGCGCCGACCGAATATTACAAGGCCGGCATCGTCTTCATGGCCTGGCTGAACGGCCACCAGGACCATTTCACCATGGTCGGCGGCATGCAGTCGGCGCGCGGTATCCGCCACTATGCCGAAATCTTTCGCCTTGCCGACCAGGCCGGCCTGCTGGCCGATCCGGACTTGGCGGTTGCCAGGATGAAGGGTCTCTGCGCCGTTGCGGGTATCCCGCAATAATCTGGGCTCGTGCCTGATCCATAGTCCTCTTTTCGTCTATGATTGACAACGCACGCGTGCGATTTCGGGAGGCCGCGCTGTCGATGAAGCTGAGGATTTCCATCGTTTTCGCGGGTTTGCTGGCGGCATTTCCCGTATCCGCTGCGCAAGGCGGTGACGGCGTCGATCAGGCCGCGGCCAAGGCGGCCCTGCTCGAAGCCTATCCCGGTCTTTTCACCATCTCGGGCAACACGCTGACGTGGTCGGATGGTGCCACGATGGTGTGGGACGATGGCAAGGCACGCACGCCTGAGGACCTGATCAAGTCCCCCGATATCGAGGACATGTTCCACTACGTCTATCCGACGGTCAGTGCCGGCGACCTTGTCCCTGATGTGGATTTCGATCCCGGTCGTGTTCGCAACGAGGCCTTTTTCAAGAAACTTTATGGCGCCAGTGCTGCAGCGGTGGGCAAACACGTAACGAGCATCAAATGGCTGCCAAAACTGGGCATGTATCCGGTTCGAGTAAGTTCACTCTTCGATATCGATACGCGCCTCGCTAAGATCTCGAATGCCTTGCAAGACATGCCGGCCGACACAAGCCGCTACGGTCTCAAGCCGGGCGGCGGGTTCAACTGGCGGGCCATCGCCGGCACGGACCAACTCAGCGTCCATTCCTTCGGCGCCGCATTCGACATCAATGTCGGTTATTCCGACTATTGGTTCTGGAGCAAGCCCGACGCCAAGGGCCGGATCCCGTTCAAGAACCGCATACCCTTGTCGATCGTCGCGCTGTTTGAAAAGCAGGGTTTTATCTGGGGCGGACGCTGGTACCACTACGACACCATGCATTTCGAATATCGGCCTGAATTGCTGATCTACAGTAAGAAGCAGGGATAGCCGACCCCTTGGATGCCTCACCGACGGAATTTCAGCGCAATGTGTCGATTGTTTGGTTTGGATGGTGGGCGTGACAGGGATTGAACCTGTGACCCCTGCAATGTCAATGCAGTGCTCTCCCGCTGAGCTACACGCCCATCCGACGTCGCGCATACACCATTTTTGGTCCGGCGCGTCAATAGCGAGAAAAAGGAAAGAAAGCGTCGTCTCGCCGCACCGGCAAACAAGTGCCGATGGCTAAAGCGCGCCGCGTCTAAACGGACTCAGGCGACGCACTCTAGATCTTTGTTTTCATGCATGTCGTTCCCCCAAAACCGGGGCCACTTTCGCGCAACATGCGTTCGCCGGGAAGGCGGCTCAGGCCGCGTGCAGCATCTTCTCGACCTCGTTGACGAGATCGCGCAGGTGAAAGGGCTTCGACAGCACCTTGGCGTCTTTCGGCGCCTTGGAATCCGGGTTCAGCGCAACGGCGGCGAAACCGGTGATGAACATGACCTTGAGGTCGGGATCGATCTCGGTGGCGCGACGCGCCAGTTCGATGCCGTCCATCTCCGGCATGACGATGTCGGTCAACAGCAGCGAGAACGGCTCCTCGCGCAGCCGCTCATAGGCGCTGGCGCCATTGTCGAAATCGCTGACCTGGTAGCCGGCGCGTTCCAGCGCCTTGACGAGGAAACGACGCATATCGTCGTCGTCTTCCGCCAGAAGAATGCGTGCCATGATATCCCGTCCGAATCACCCGCCCGAGACTGCCGCCCAGGCAGCCCGTTAACCATCCTGTATATGAGGAGGTGACGGTAAACATCAAGTGAACGCGGCGAAGCATTATCCGTATTCGGCAAGGCGACGCGCGTGGCGAAATGCTGGACATGCGGCCAGCAAGATGGCACTTTCATACGATGATGCATCGGTGTTTTCGGGTTCGTGCAAATTGAAGACGGCAGCCGAGGATTTTTCGGTCGTTCAACCTTTCGAAATCCGATCGGGCGTCGAGCAGCGCGTCCCCTTCCTGTTCAACTCACCGCATAGCGGTCGCTACTATCCGGAACGCTTCCTCGCCATGGCGAGGCTCGACCGCAACGCCATCCGCCGGTCGGAGGATTGCTACGTCGATGAGCTGTTCGGCGGTGCCGTGGCGCTTGGCGCGCCGATGCTGGCGGCGAATTTCCCGCGCGCCTATCTCGACGTCAACCGAGAGCCGTGGGAACTCGACCCGCGCATGTTTGCCGAGCCGGTGCCGTCCTTCTGCAACATCCGCTCGGCGCGGGTGGCCGGCGGACTTGGCACCGTGCCGAAGCTGGTGGGCGAGGGGCTCGACATCTATTCCGGCCGCCTGCCGCTCGCCGAAGCCGTCGCCCGCATCGAGGCCGTCTACAAGCCCTATCATGAAACGCTGAAGCGGCTTTTGACCAGGACCCATGCCCGCTTCGGCTTTGCCGTGCTGATCGACTGCCATTCGATGCCGGCAAGCATCCGCGTCGGCGACAACGGCCTGCGGCCGGACTTCATCATCGGCGACCGTTTCGGCATCTCGGCCACCGCGGCCTTGACCGAGACGGCGATCGGTCTCTTGACCGCGATGGGCTATACCGTCGCCCACAACAAGCCCTATGCCGGTGGCTTCATCACCGAGCACTATGGCCGCCCGGCGCGCCATCTGCATGCGTTGCAGATCGAGGTCAATCGCGGGCTCTACATGAATGAGCGGACGTTCGAGAAAGTCGCTGGGTTCGACGCACTGGCCGACGATCTGACACGATTTTCAGCGGATCTGATGGCGATGCCCGACCATCACTTCATCGACCTGCCGCTGGCCGCGGAGTGAAATAGCCGGCCCGAGGTGCAGGTGTAAAAAAAGACCGCATCGTTTGCACGATACGGTCGAAGTCTAGGGAGGAAACGCCCAAGGAGGGCATGGACAGGAAACCCTGTCCGAGGTCGAGGGTATTGTGCGGTGCACAAATGTCAAGCGACCTTCAGGCTTTTTTAATTCAGAGTGATGTGGAAATTGCGTTTCCATGACGTTGATGTGACATTTGGGCAACAAATGTCGCGGCGAATAAATCGATAAACAGGCTTGTTTTGGCGGGAAAGTGTCGGCAGAGCCCGGTTGGGCACTCGGCAATGCGGGAGAATCAGTTGGACGTCAGCATCGATTTCATGCGCCGCATCGCGCAGGCGGCAGCGGCCGAGACCTTGCCGCGCTTTCGCGCCCAGGGGGCCGTGGCCAACAAGGAAAAGGGCAGTTTCGACCCGGTCACGGAAGCCGACCGCGAGACCGAACGTGCCATCCGGGCGCTGATAGCGGCGCAGTATCCCGACCATGGCATTCTCGGGGAGGAGCACGGCAGCGAGAACATCTCCAGCCGGCATGTGTGGGTGATCGATCCAATCGACGGCACGCGCGCCTTCATCTCCGGCCTGCCGGTGTGGGGGACGCTGGTCGGACTGACGGTCGACGGCGACGCGGTCGCCGGCATGATGGCGCAGCCCTTCACCGGCGAGCTGTTCTACGCCAACGCCTCGGGCTCGCACTATGAGGGGCCGGGCGGTCCGCGCAAGCTTTCGACCCGCAAGACGACAAGGCTCGATGAGGCGACACTGTTCACGACCACGCCGGCGCTGTTCAAGGGCGAGGCGCGCACGCGCTATGACGCGTTCGAGAAACAGGTCCAGCTCGCTCGCTATGGCGCCGATTGCTATGCCTTCGCCATGATCGCCTCAGGGAGCGTCGACATCGTCGCCGATCCCGGCCTGAAACCCTACGACATCGTGGCGCTGATCCCGATCATCGAGAAGGCCGGCGGCGTTGTCACCACCTTCGATGGCGGACCGGCGGAAAAGGGCGGCGATGTGCTGGCGGCGGCGACGCCGGAACTTCACGCGGCCGCCATGGCTGCCCTGCGCGGCTGATATCTCGCGCTTTCTTTGAAGCAGTTGCTTCAGCGCGATCTGATCGAGCGCTGGAATTCCGCCGGCGTGCGTCCGTAGACCTGTCTGAACGACGCGCTGAAATGGCTGTGGCTGGAAAATCCGAGGTCCATGCCCAAAGCGGTCAGATTGTCGTAGCGGCCAAGCAGGTCGAGCGCGCGCGCCAGCCGCAGCCGCAGATGATAGCGATAGAGCGGCATCGCCTCGACCTGCTGGAATATTTGCGTCAGATAGACCGGCGAGACGCCGACCTCGGCGGCAATCTCGGCCAGCGTCCAGCGCCGCGACAGATCCGACGCCAGCACCAGCTTGGCGCGGTCGACCAGCTTTTGCCGTCCGGGGCTGGCGCCTGCGACGTGCGAAGTGCGCTCGCCGAGCGAGCGCCGCACCAGCGTCAGCGCCAAAGTCTCGGCCTCCAGCGTTTCGGCGACATTGCGGCTCAGGCTGTGGCGCAGCAGCGCCACCAGCGCCTGCGCGCGCGGATCGATGCGCCGGCGCTGGCGGCGAAACGCCAGGGCACCACCGGCGCGCAACTGGTCCTTCGGCGCCAGTTCCCGCAATTGGCCTTCCTCGATGACAAGGTCGAGGCAGGCGTCGCCACCCTCGACAGGGTGGCTGATCTGGTAGGCCTCGGCCTCATTGAAGAACAGCAACTGGTTGGCTTCCGCGACCGCATCATTGCGGCCGACATGGCGCACGAAGACGCCACGATAGGCAAACACCAGATGCGTCGCCCCAGTGCACTCCTCATCGCTCCTATGACGGCATTCGCCGCTGCAGACGACATCCCGCACCCTGACAGTGCCGGTGTCCATAAGGAGCTGAACCTTGAATTGCGACATGGCCGTTGCGCTCATCCCTGATGCCGGAAACTGATTCCGGCATTGCGATGGGCACTTTACTCAAGCGGCCTGCCCAATCCTGTCAGGAGACTTTCTCCCTGGGGCTGCTCAATCCCATGAGCGGCGCCTGAATTCCGAATAGGCCTGGCCGCGTGACAGACCGATGTCCTTGAGCTGTTCGTCGGTCATTTCCAGCAAGGCAAGCCGGCTTCGGCGCTTCTCCATCTGGCGGGTGATCCATTTCGCCGCCGCGATGCATTGGGCGTGCAAGGCTCGCAGGATGGTTTCGGTGTGGACTGGCGGCACCGGAGCCTGGCCAGCCAGGCGTTGCGCCACTGCGTGATCGGTGCGCATGGCTCAATCCTCGCTCACGCCGGCCGCCGAGGCGCCGGCCTCGTTCAGCGCCGTCGCGCATTCCTCGCAGCAGACCTCGACGGTCTTGCCGCCGACCTTGACGCGGATCGGGTTGGCATCCAGCTGGCAATCGCAGGCGGCGCAGGTTTTCTCGGTCATGATCTCATCTCCATGGCGTTCAATTCGACGCATTGAGATGAGCATTTCGGGGCGGGGGCGGGCTGTCAGAATCTTTAGCGGTTTGCCTGCCGCGGGGAGCGGCTGGCCGATCATCCTGACAACGGTGTGTCAGCTATCCGGCCCGAGATGCCGGTCAGGCCGTCGGGTCGTCCGAGCCGGGGATGAAGGCGTCGAAGGCGGCAAGGAATTGTTCGCGGTAGAGATCGACCTCTTGCAGGATTTCGTGCTTGGAGCCGTCGATCATCAGCAGCGAACCGAGCCTCAGGCTTCTGGCATAGGCTTCCACCGCCCTGGTCGAGACGACCCGGTCGGCGCCGGCGGCGATGATCAGCAGAGGCACCTGTATGCGGGCCATGAAGTCGGGGTCGCTGATGGCTTCCGACGCCTTCGCCGCCGCCTGCAGCCAGCGGATCGTCGGACCGCCAAGCGCCATTCGCGGATACTCTTCGTAGATGCGCGTGTTGCGGCGGTAGCGCCGCGGATCCGACGTTACCTTGTTGGCCTCGAACGGCAGCGTGTGTCTGGGCCGTGGACCCCAGGCGGCATAGAGCCGGCCGAGCCCCAAAGCGCAGAAGACCGAACAGACGCGGCGGACCGTTCGGATCGAGACCGGCAGGTCGGGCAACGTCAGGAATGGCGCGATCAGCACCATGCGCCGCACGCGGTTCACCATCGACGGCGCGGCAAGCAGCGCGATCACCGCTCCGGCTGAATGGGCGAGGATGTAATACGGCCCGCGGCAATCGGGCAGCACGATCTCCTCGAAGAACTGCTCCAGATCGGCCGTGTAGTCGCGGAAGGACCTGACATAGCCGCGCTGGCGATCGCGGATCAGCCGGTCGGAATCGCCCTGGCCGCGCCAATCGAGCGTGGCGACACCAAAGCCGCGGGCGGCAAGGTCGCGGATGGTTTCGAAATATTTCTCGATGCACTCGTTGCGGCCGGACAGGAGCACCACGGTGCCCCGCATCGGGCGCGCCACCGCCGCGAAGAGGCCATAGCGGATCTTCTTGCGGTCGCGCGTAATGAAAAAGCCGCCGGTAGCGTTTTCCGGTCGCGGATTGCCCTCAGTTTCATGGAAAAGCGGCGTGTCGTGGAGAAGGTCCGTCATGCGGCGCTTTGTGCTCGGCGTCTTCAGGTGCCAGCCTGTCGCGGCTGGCCTCGTCAAGGTGATAGACGCCAATGCATCAAAAGCAAAGCAAATCCGGGTTGTGCCGGGATCCCAACGGGGAAGGCCGGAAGCCGCTCGAGGGCGTGCTTCCGGCCTCTGTCGATCCGGGAGGAAGGGACGTTAACACCCGGTTCGGCCTCGTTGCGGCGCCTCAGCAAGTCCGGCGCCGCCAATCCTTGATCTTGAGGTCACTCTAGCGGCGGCTGTCTGAACGGGCGCCGAAGCGGCGGTTCATCTGCCGTTCATCAAGCGGCAGTCGGCTCGGATTTTGCCACCCGGCGAAATCTTGAAATGCATTCGAGCGCTCCCCAAATGTGGAATGCGGTCGCCAATGTCGGGGCCGCTGGTCCTGCCGAAACGCCGCTTACGGGTTTCGCACCGGCCATACGCAAACCATGTTGCTCAACAGGAGAACACCTCATGCGTCACGTTGATTTTTCCCCGCTTTACCGTTCGACCGTCGGCTTCGACCGTCTCTTCACCATGCTGGATTCGCTTGCGCAGCCCGATGGCGCGCAGACCTATCCGCCCTACAATATCGAGCGCACCGGTGAGGATTCCTACCGGATCTCCATGGCGGTAGCCGGCTTCTCGGACGAGGAAATCTCGATCGAAGCCCACCGCAACGTGCTGACCGTGAAGGGTGAGCGCAAGGACGAGGGTAACGGTGAAGGCTCCGAGCTGCTCTATCGCGGCATTGCCTCCAGGGCCTTCGAGCGCCGCTTCCAGCTTGCCGACCACGTTGAAGTCGTCGGCGCCACGCTGAAGAACGGCCTGCTCTTCGTCGACCTCAAGCGCAACATTCCCGAGGAACTGAAGCCGCGCAAGATCGCGATCACCTCGGCTCCGGCCAAGGCCAAGCAGATCGAGGCCAAGACCGCCGCGTAATGTAGCCCAGGAATAGAAGCGTCTCCTCCCGAGACAGAAGCGGCGCCGAAAGGCGCCGCTTTTTTGTTGTTCGGAGACCGATTATCCAGCGATCAATTGGCCAAATCGGTCGACTTCCTCGGCTGACGTCGCGAAGCTGGTGACGAAACGATAGAGCAGTTCGTCCTCTCCGATATGGCCGTCAAAGCCGTGCGGCTTGTGCCAGTCGTAGAAGGCGGCGCCGGCCGCCTGCAATTTCGCGGCTTCGGTCTTCTTGATCACGGCGAACACCTCGTTGGCCTGCGGCAGCCAGGCCAGCTTCGCGTGGGCCGAATCCTCGATCGCCGCCGCGAGGCGGGCGGCCATGGTGTTGGCGTGGCGCGCCGTGTCGAGCCATTGGCCGTCCTTGAAATAGGCTTCGAACTGCGCCGCGACGAAGCGCGACTTCGAAAACAGCTGGGCGGCGCGCTTGCGCAGGAAGGCCAGTTCCTTGGCGCGGTCGAGATCGAACAGCACGATCGCCTCGGCGCACCAGCAGCCATTCTTGGTGCCGCCGAAGGACAGGATGTCGACGCCGCGCTTCCAGGTCATTTCGGCCGGCGTCGTGTCGAGCGCCACCAGCGCATTGGCAAAGCGGGCGCCATCCATGTGCAGCGGCACGGAATGCCGTTTGGCGATAGCTGCAATCGTCTCGATCTCGTTGAGACCGTAGATGGTGCCAACCTCCGTCGACTGGGTGATCGAAACCGCCATTGGCCGTCCCCAGTGGACGATTTCGGGCGCGAAGCGGCCAATGGTCCGCTCCAGATTGTGCGCGTCGATCTTGCCCAGTGCGCCGTCGACGGCATGCAAGCGCGCGCCGCCGGAAAAATACTCCGGCGCGCCGCATTCGTCTTCGATGACATGCGATTCGCGGTGGGCGAAGGAAATGCCGCCGGGCTTGTTGAAGGTGGTCAGTGACAGCGAGTTGGCGGCGGTGCCGGTCGCCACGAAGAACACCGCGACCTCGCGTTCGAAAATCTCATTGAAGCGCTGGTAGACCGCCTGGTCGAGCGCGCTGTCGCCATAGGCGGTGGCAAAGCCGCCGGCCGCGGCCGACAGGCCGGCAACGATATTGGGATGGGCGCCTGCCCAATTGTCGGAAGCGAAGAACATGCATCTGCCTATGTCTGGGGAAGATCGGGGTTTTGGGGAAAATCCGCCCGGAGTTGAACGGTTTCATGCGCCAACCGCAAGGGCCAGACGCCGGAAAACCGTTAAAGCCAGCCAAGCCGACAGGGCAGGGATCGGCGACTGAAGCTTACGTTTTCTCTCAACTTCACGAAATTTTATGTCGCGGAACGCTCAAGTTTTTTGTGAATCGGTCTTGTGCGCGTCGGGGAATTCTGCCATAAAAATTTAGGACAGTAGTGCTGTCTTATTTTGTCGCACAAAACAGGCTGGATTGGCGTAACATATTGGCCTCTCCGGCTGTTGCTGCGAGCGACAGGTGGACGGCCAGACTCTGGCCTGTACGATACCAGACGCGAACCATGCGGACAGCCGCCTGGTTCGGCAAGGATTTCGCAAGACGTGCCGCAAGGATCAGGGTGAGCCAAGCGCTTGCCGAGGCAAACCAGCGCCTGAAGGGCTGGAACGGAGGACAGGACAATGACGGACATGACGCTCTCTGCGACGAACGGCCAGGCCGCGCAGACGAAAGCGGCTGCCGTCAAAAATACGCCTCGAACCGGCATTGGCCGATCTGACATTGGCCGAACCGGTTTTGCCCCTCGGGGCCTCTACGATCCGCGCAACGAACATGATGCCTGCGGCGTCGGTTTCATCGTCAACATGAAGGGCGTGAAGTCGCATCAGATCGTCAAGGACGGCCTTGCCGTGCTCGAAAACCTGACGCATCGCGGCGCCGTCGGCGCCGACCCGCTCGTCGGCGACGGCGCCGGCGTGCTGGTGCAGCTTCCCGACCAGTTCTTCCGTGAGGAGATGGCGGCCCAGGGCATCGAATTGCCGCCGGCGGGCCAATACGGCGTCGGACACTGGTTCATGCCGCAGGACGCCGCACTGCGCGCCCATATCGAGGACATCATCGCCGAATCGGCGCAGTCCGAAGGGCTGCCGCTCATCGGCTTCCGCGACGTGCCCGTCGACAATTCGTCGCTGTCGAAGGCGCCTGACATCGTCGCGTCCGAGCCGTTCCATCGCCAGGTCTTCATCGGCCGCACATCCGATATTCCAGATGACGAGGAATACGAGGCCCGGCTTTATCTGCTGCGCAAGGTCATTTCGGGCCGCATCTATGCCGAGAACGACAACAAGGACATCGGCGCCTATTGCGTGTCGCTGTCGGCGCGCACCATCGTCTACAAGGGCATGTTCCTGGCCTATCAGGTCGGCGCCTATTACAAGGATCTCAAGGACCCGCGCTTCGAGACCGCGCTGATCCTCGTCCACCAGCGTTTCTCGACCAACACCTTCCCGTCGTGGAAGCTGGCGCATCCCTATCGCATGGTCGCCCACAATGGCGAGATCAACACGGTGCGCGGCAACAACAACTGGATGGCGGCGCGCCAGGCCTCGGTCGATTCCGAGCTGTTCGGCAATAACATCTCGAAGCTCTGGCCAATCTCCTATGACGGCCAGTCGGACACGGCGTGCTTTGACAATGCGCTCGAATTCCTGTTCCAGGGCGGCTACAGCCTCAGCCACGCCATGATGATGCTGATCCCGGAAGCCTGGGCCGGCAACAAGCTCATGGATGCCGACCGCAAGGCTTTCTACGAATACCATGCCGCCCTTATGGAGCCGTGGGACGGGCCGGCGGCGGTCGCCTTCACCGACGGCCGCCAGATCGGCGCCACGCTTGACCGCAACGGCCTGCGCCCGGCACGCTACATCGTCACCGACGATGACCGCGTCATCATGGCCTCCGAGGCCGGCGTGCTGCCGGTGCCGGAGGAGAAGATCGTCCAGAAGTGGCGGCTGCAGCCCGGCCGCATGCTGTTGATCGACCTTGCCAAGGGCCGCATCGTGCCCGACGAGGAGATCAAGTCGGAGATCGCAACCAGGCACCCTTACAAGACCTGGCTCGCCAACACGCAGCTCATCCTGGAGGATCTGAAGCCGGTCGAACCGCGAGCGCTGCGCAAGGATGTCAGCCTGCTCGATCGCCAGCAGGCGTTCGGCTACACCCAGGAAGACACCAAGCTGCTGATGTCGCCGATGGCGACCACCGGCCAGGAAGCCGTTGGTTCGATGGGCACCGACACGCCGATTTCGGCGATGTCGGACAAGTCGAAGCTGCTCTACACCTATTTCAAGCAGAACTTCGCCCAGGTCACCAACCCGCCGATCGACCCTATCCGCGAGGAGCTGGTGATGAGCCTGGTGTCCTTCATCGGGCCGCGGCCGAACATCTTCGACCTGGTCGGCAATTCGCGCCGCAAGCGGCTCGAAGTGCGCCAGCCGATCCTGACCAATGGCGATCTGGAGAAGATCCGTTCCATCGGCCACACCGAGGACCGTTTCGACACCAAGACCATCGACATCACCTATGGCTCGAACGAGGGCGCTGCCGGCATGCAGGGCGCCATCGACCGCCTGTGCGAACGCGCCGAGGCGGCAGTCGCCGGCGGTTACAACATCATCATCCTGTCTGACCGCCAGCTCGGCCCGGACCGCATCGCCATCCCGGCGCTGCTGGCGACGGCTGCGGTGCATCATCATTTGATCCGCAAGGGGCTACGCACCTCCGTCGGCCTGGTCGTCGAATCCGGCGAGCCGCGCGAAGTGCATCATTTCTGCTGCCTTGCCGGCTACGGCGCCGAAGCGATCAACCCCTATCTCGCCTTCGACACGCTCACCGACATGCACAAGCGCGGCGAGCTGCCGGAAGAGGTCGACGCCTACGAGGTCGTGTCGCGCTACATCAAGTCGATCGGCAAGGGCATCCTCAAGGTCATGTCCAAGATGGGCATCTCGACCTATCAGTCCTATTGCGGCGCGCAGATCTTCGACGCCATCGGGCTGAAGACCGATTTCGTCGAGAAGTATTTCACCGGCACGGCGACGCTGATCGAAGGCGTCGGGCTGGACGAGGTCGCGGGCGAAACCGTCAGCCGTCACACGGACGGTTTCGGCAACGATCCGGTGCTGCGCAACAGCCTCGAAGTCGGCGGCGAATATCTCTTCCGCATGCGCGGTGAGGCGCATATGTGGTCGCCCGACGCGGTCGCCACCTTGCAGCACGCCGTGCGCCAGGGCTCGTGGGAAACCTTCAAGGAATATTCCGCGCAGATCGACAGCGAGACCGCCCGCGCGCAGACCATACGTGGCCTGTTCAAGATCAGATTGGCGGAGGAGACCGGCCGCAAGAAGGTCGCGCTCGACGACGTCATGCCGGCGGCCGAGATCGTCAAGCGCTTCTCGACCGGGGCGATGTCGTTCGGCTCGATCTCCAGGGAAGCGCACACCACGCTGGCGCGCGCCATGAACCAGATCGGCGGCAAGTCGAACACCGGCGAGGGCGGTGAAGAGGCCGACCGCTATTTGCCGCTGCCCGGCGGCGGCAAGAACCCGGAACGCTCGGCGATCAAGCAGGTCGCCTCGGGGCGGTTCGGCGTGACGGCCGAATATCTGGTCAATTCCGATGTCATGCAGATCAAGGTGGCGCAGGGCGCCAAGCCTGGCGAGGGCGGCCAGCTGCCCGGCCACAAGGTCGACGCGACCATCGCCAAGGTCCGGCATTCGACGCCGGGCGTCGGTCTCATCTCGCCGCCGCCGCATCACGACATCTATTCGATCGAGGACCTGGCGCAGCTGATCTACGATCTGAAGAACGTCAATCCGGCGGCCGACGTGTCGGTCAAGCTGGTGTCGGAAGTCGGTGTCGGCACGGTCGCGGCCGGCGTCGCCAAGGCGCGCGCCGACCACATCACCATCTCGGGCTATGATGGCGGCACCGGCGCCTCGCCGCTGACCTCGCTCAAGCACGCCGGCAGCCCGTGGGAAATGGGCCTGGCCGAGACCCACCAGACGCTGGTGCTCAACGGCCTGCGTTCGCGTGTTGCGCTGCAGGTCGACGGCGGCTTGCGCACCGGGCGCGACGTCATCATCGGCGCGCTGCTCGGCGCCGACGAGTTCGGCTTCTCGACCGCGCCGCTCATCGCGGCCGGCTGCATCATGATGCGCAAGTGCCACTTGAACACCTGTCCGGTTGGCGTCGCCACCCAGGACCCGGTGCTGCGCAAGCGCTTCAAGGGCACGCCCGAGCATGTCATCAACTTCTTCTTCTACGTGGCGGAAGAGGTGAGGGCGCTGCTGGCCGAGATGGGCTATACCCATATCGACCAGATCATCGGCGACGCCGACCTGCTGGAAAAGCGCGACGTGATCCAGCACTGGAAGGCGCAGGGCCTCGACTTCTCGAAGATGTTCTACAAGCCCGATGCGCCGCACGAAGCGGTGCACTGGACCGAGCGGCAGAAGCACCCGATCGACGACGTCCTCGACCGCAAGCTGATCGAGCTGGCCAAGCCCGCACTGGAGGCCAAGCAGCAGGTCAAGATCGAGGTGGACATCCGCAATGTCGACCGTTCGACCGGCGCGATGCTGTCGGGTGAAGTCGCCAAGCGCTTCAAGCACAAAGGCCTGCGCGAAGACACGATCCAGGTGAAGCTGACCGGCACAGCCGGCCAGTCCTTCGGCGCCTTCCTGGCGCGCGGCGTCTCGTTCGAGCTTGTCGGCGCCGGCAACGACTATGTCGGCAAGGGCCTGTCGGGCGGGCGCATCGTCATCCGGCCGCCGGAAGAGGCCAGGATCGTGGCGGCCGACTCCATCATCGTCGGCAACACGGTGCTCTACGGCGCGACCGAGGGCGAAGCCTATTTCGCCGGTGTCGCGGGCGAGCGCTTCGCGGTGCGCAATTCGGGCGTCGCCGCCGTCGTCGAAGGCGTCGGCGACCATGGCTGCGAATACATGACCGGCGGTGTCGTCGTCGTGATCGGCAAGACCGGCCGCAACTTCGCCGCCGGCATGTCGGGTGGCGTCGCCTATGTGCTGGACGAAGCCGGCGATTTCGCCGAGCGTTGCAACATGGCCATGGTCGAACTGGAGCCGGTTCCGGAAGAAGACGATTTGATGGAAAGGCTGCTGCATCATGGCGGCGATCTCGACCACAAGGGCCGCGTCGACGTGTCCGGCGACATGACCAGCCATGACGAGGAACGGCTCTACCAGCTGATCTCGAACCATGTGCATTATACGGGTTCGGTGCGCGGCCGCGAGATCCTCGACGACTGGACGACGTTCCGGCCGAAATTCCGCAAGATCATGCCGGTCGAATACCGCCGCGCGCTGATCGAGATGGAACGCATGCGCATGGGCGTCGCGGCCGAATAGATTTTAAGAGAATTGCCGGGGAGCCCAGGCTTCCCGGCCCCTTTCATCGACAGTTTGACCTCGGGCGCAAGGTTGCCATGGCTGCCTCAAGAGGTTAACGGGTGCGGCGAAACCGCACCATCTGGACAGCAGGAACTGGACTATGGGCAAGGTAACAGGCTTTCTCGAGATCGACCGGCAGGTGCACAAGTACCAGCCGGCCTCCGACCGTATCCGGCATTTCCGCGAGTTCACGCTGCCGATGTCGGACAAGGAGGTCGAGAAACAGGCCGCGCGCTGCATGGATTGCGGCATTCCGTTCTGTCACGGGCCGACGGGCTGTCCGATCCACAACCAGATCCCGGACTGGAACGACCTCGTCTACAACAGGGACTGGGACAACGCGATCCGCAACCTGCATTCGACCAACAATTTCCCGGAGTTCACCGGCCGCATCTGTCCCGCCCCTTGCGAGGAAGCCTGCACGCTGAACCTCGAGGACATTCCGGTCGCCATCAAGACGGTGGAACAGGCGATCGCCGACAAGGCCTACGAGACCGGACACATCAGGCCCTATCCGCCGGAGAAGAAGACCGGCAAGCGGGTCGCCATCATCGGCTCCGGCCCGGCCGGCATGGCGGCCGCCCAGCAATTGGGCCGCGCCGGCCATGATGTCCATGTCTATGAGCGCGAGAGCCGCCCGGGCGGGCTGATGCGCTACGGCATTCCCGACTTCAAGATCGAGAAGCACTATATCGACCGGCGCATCGAACAGATGCAGGGCGAGGGCGTGACCTTCCATTGCGGCGTGAATGTCGGCGTCGACAAGCCCGTCGCCGAACTGCTGGCCGAACATGACGCGGTGCTCTATTGCGGCGGCTCGGAAACGCCGCGCGCGGCCAACATTCCGGGTGACGATCTCGGCGGCGTGCATGACGCCATGCCCTATCTGGTGCAGCAGAACCGCCGCGTCGGCGGCGAGCCGATCCAGTCGGTGGCATGGCCCTCGCATCCGATCATCGCCGGCGGTCAGCATGTCGTCGTCGTTGGTGGCGGCGATACCGCCTCCGACTGCGTCGGCACCGCCTTCCGCCAGGGCGCGGTGCGCGTCACCCAGCTCGACATCCGCCCGCAGCCGCCCGAGAAGGAAGACAAGCTCGCGGTGTGGCCCTACTGGGCGACCAAGATGCGCACCTCGTCCTCGCAGGCCGAGGGCGCGGAGCGCGAATTCCAGGTGGCGACGCTCGAATTCATCGGCGAGGACGGCCAACTGACCGGCGTCAAATGCTGCGAGGTCGATGAGAAGCGCAAGCCGATCGCCGGCACCGAATTCGTCATCCGCGCCGATCTCGCCTTCATCGCCATCGGCTTTGCTGGACCGGCGATGGTGGGCGTGGCGAAGGAACTCGAGGGTGAGATGAAGATCACCACCGACAGCCGCCGCTCCCGGAATGTCGAGGCCAATGACCGCGACTACAAGACCAGTGTCGACCGGCTCTATGCGGCGGGCGACGTGCGCCGTGGCCAGTCGCTCGTCGTCTGGGCGATCCGCGAAGGCCGCCAGGCGGCGCGCTCGATCGATGAAGCGCTGATGGGGACGAGTGTGTTGCCGCGCTGAGACCGTTTGGAAACTCTAGTCCCGCGGCCAACACAGGAGCGAGTTTCGAAACAGTCTCAAGAGTTCTGCGTGATTAAGGGGTGATCGCCGTCGTCGTGTCGGTCGCCGCGGCTGTCGCCGGCGGCTCCGCCTTCGGCGGCCAGGAGAAATCGTCGGCGCGTCCGGGCGAGGCCTCCGGCGCCTTGCCTTCGATCACCAGCTTTTCACCGGGAAGCGCCGGATTGGCTTTTGCCGGGGGCGCGGCGCCGAGCAGTTCGGTGCCACCGTCGAGCGCCGGGTCGCTGAGCAGCATGGGTGCGGTACGGTCGATCACGATAGGTGCCGCGGCCGGCGCCGGTGCCTCGACGGGCGCGCCCGCGGGTGCCGTCGCCGGGGCCACGCTGCCCGGCCCGGCCAGGCCCAGGATCTTCATCAGCGGCTTTTCGGTGTAGAAGGCGAGCTTGCGCTTGCCGGCCTTGGAGACGTTGATGCCGTCATCGGCGCGCAGCCGCACCGGCTGGCCGTTCATGTCGGGGCCGTTGGTGACGAAGGCGCCGTTCTCGTCGACGAACCCATCCCAGACGTCGACGAATTCGCCGCCATGGCTTTCGGCGGCCTTGTGGTAGATGTCGTTGAAGGCCAGCATGTCCGAGGTCATCTTCGGCACCCGGAACGCTGGCATGCCGACCCACAGGAAAGGCACCTTGGCGGTGGCGATGGCCTTGCCGAGTTCGTCGGTGCGGCGCTCATATTCCTTGGTCCAGTTCTCGGACCGGGGCTGCTCGCGCACATCCCCCACTTTCATCTGCTGGCGGTCGTTGGAGCCCAGCATGACAACGACGGCAGCCGGTTTCTCGGTCTCAATCAGCGATTTGATCTGTTCGGGCCAGTTGTAGAAATCATCGCGCACGAAGCCCGACGAGCCATTGCTGCGCGCGACGATCCTGACAGCCGGGTTGTCGGCAAAGGCTATGTCCAGGCCTTCGGCGAGGCCCGACGCCATGAAGTCGCCGACGACCAGGACGATGCGAGCGTCTGGCGCCTTTTCCGCTATCGGTGTTTGTGGCTCGACCGGCGCGCGCGGTATCCTTGGTTTACGCGGCTTTGGTTTTGCCTTCTGGATGTCGAGCGGCGGTTCGACCCGCTCGCTGCGGCGCGGAAACAGAAGGTCGCGCAACGACCATCCACGATTTTGCTGCGGCTGCTCCTGCGCCATGGCCGGCACATGGAAGGCACCGGCGGCGCCGATCGCCAACAGGACGATCGCCAGAAAAAGGATCGGCGTGCGACGAGCAAGGATCGCGATACGCGCGGCCGAAACCAATCACTCCTCCATCCCCTTGCGCCTGGTTGCGCAAACCGGAGCCGGTTTTGCGGCGGGGCGCAAGTTCAAAGTGCCATGGCGCTTGATATGCGCGCCCAAAATGCGCGCGGCGCCATCGCCGGCTCTATTTTTGTCTGAGCCATTTGAGCACTTCCATGCTCGGATAGCCGTCCTGGGTCAAGCCGACCTTTGCCTGATAGGTCATGATGGCTGTTTTCGTGCCGTCACCGATCTTGCCGTCGAACTTGCCGTCGTAAAGCCCGTGCTGCGAAAGCCGCTTCTGCAGCTCCTGCCGTTCCTCGAAGGTGAGCTTGGTGAAGGGGCGCTTCCAGTCCTGGACAAGGCCGCTGCCACCGGCGATCTCGTCGGCGAGAAGGCCAACGGCCAGAGCATATTTGTCGGCATTGTTGTAGGCCTTGATGACCGAGAAATTCCGGACCATCAGGAAGGCCGGCCCACCACGGCCGTCCGGCACTTTCAGCGTCGCCTTGTCGGTAAGGTTCTTGAACGGCTTGCCGCTCGCCCTGACGACGCCAAGCGCCTGCCATTGCGCCAGTGTCTTCGATCCGCCCGGCAGCTTGCCGGCCGGTATGGTGACTTCGTAACCCCAGGTCTTGCCGGCTTGCCAGCCATTCTTTTTCAACAGATTGGCTGATGTCGCCAGCGCATCGGGGATGGAATTCCAGATGTCGCGCTTGCCGTTGCCGTCCATGTCGACGGCATAGTGCTGGTAGCTGGTGGGGATGAACTGGGTCTGGCCCATGGCGCCGGCCCAGGAGCCCATCAGATGGCTTTCGTCAATGTCGCCGGTCTGCAGGATCTTCAAGGCCGCGACCAGCTGGGTGCGGGCATATTTCGACCGCTTCGGGTCGCCGTAACCCAGAGTCGCCAGCGACCGGATGACGTTGCGCATGATGTCGTCGCGCTTGAGGATCTCGCCATAGTTCGATTCCATCGACCAGATGGCCAGCAGAATGTAGCGGTCGACGCCGAATCGCGCCTCGATCCTGTCCAGCCACGGCTTCCACTTCTTCGCCATCTGCTGCCCGACGGCGACGGACTGGTCGTGGACGCGGTTGTCGAAATAATCCCAGGCCGGTGCTGTGAATTCGGGCTGGGTGCGCGCCTTTTCCAGCACGACCGGATCGGGCTCCTTGATGTCCCTGAAAGCCTGGTCGTAGACAGCGCCGGAAACGCCGCCGGCGACAGCGGTGGCGCGGAAGCCTGCGACCCATTGGCGGAAACCGGCGTCGGCGAAAGCGGGTCCGGCAGGCATCAGCAGAGCGAGCGAGAGGCTGGCGGCCGTCATGACGCTGGTGAAACGTTTTGCGGCATTGCGAACGGACATGTTTTCCTCCTTCTCTGTCTCAGGAAAGACCATTCATCGCCGAACCGGGTTAGGAATTAGTTTACCATAGGGGCCGCCTGGAACGAAAAGACACCTCGATGCTTTAACCGGTGGAAGTTTTCCTCACCCGCCCCACTAATCTTCAATTCCGGCGTGAAAATGTCGCGAGACGGGGATTGCGGAGCCGGCCAGCAAACGGATAATTGAAAGCATGAAGAGAGTTCGCAAGGCAGTTTTCCCGGTCGCCGGTCTCGGCACGCGGTTCCTCCCGGCCACCAAGGCTGTTCCCAAGGAAATGCTGACCGTCGTCGACCGGCCGGTCATCCAATATGTGGTGGACGAGGCGCGCGAGGCGGGCATCGAGCATTTCATCTTCGTGACCGGCCGCAACAAGGCGGTCATCGAGGACCATTTCGATATCCAGTTCGAGCTCTATGACACGCTTGCCCAGCGCGGCAAGGACGAGCAGCTGGCCCGCCTGCAGCGGCTGCAGCCGGCGCCGGGGCAGACCAGTTTCACCCGCCAGCAGGTGCCGATGGGCCTTGGCCACGCCGTCTGGTGCGCCCGCGAACTGGTCGGCGACGAGCCGTTCGCGCTGCTCTTGCCCGACATGATCATGCAGTCGGAAAAGAGCTGCATGAAGTCGATGGTCGAGCTCTACGAGGAAACCGGCAACAACATCATTGCCGTACAGGAATGCGACCCGGCAGAGGCCCACAAATATGGCATCGTCGGCCGTGGCGAGGATACGCATCACGGCTTCCGCATCACCGAGATGGTGGAGAAGCCGAAAACCGGCACAGCACCCTCCAACCTCTACATCAACGGCCGCTATATCCTGCAGCCCGAGATCTTCAAGATCCTCGAAGGCCAGGAAAAGGGCGCCGGCAACGAAATCCAGCTCACCGACGCGATGCTGAAGCTGGAGAAGCAGCAGGCCTTCTACGGCTACCACTATCAGGGCCGCACCTTCGACTGCGGTTCCCCGGAAGGTTTCGTCGAGGCCAATGTCGCCTTCGCGCTGTGGCGCAGCGACATGAAGGAGAACATGGCCGGCGTCATCCGCACGCTTCTTGACGAGATGACGCCATCGGAGCGGCGAGTCGCGGTATCTTAGCTGGATAGGCAATGCCAGCGCGAGCGGCTGACCGCCCCTCCTACGCACGCGTGCTTCAGCGCTGCACTTTCAGGCCGAGGTAGATGCTGTTGGCGGTGTAGTCGCGGCCGGGTAGGTTGCTGGTCAGCTTTTCGGTTCTAACCCGGGTGGTCAGGCCGGCATAGCGGTTCAGCCACCAGGTCAGCCCGGTCTCGGCGCTCAAGATACGGTCATGGCCGTCGATGCCGACATAGTCGCGCCAGTCGAAGCCAAGGGCCGCATTCGCGGTAAGGTTGGCGCGGATCTGCCGTTCGGTGGTCAGGCGGCCGGAATAGAGGATATCGCCGCTTTCGCCCGCCGTGGTGGTGGTCTCGACAGTGGTCTTGCCGGTCAGGCCGATCGTGGTGCCGCGCTCCGGCGACCATTTGAGGTCGGCGTTGACGGTGGCGCCCGAAATCGCCTCCAGGCTCTTGTCGTCGATCGCTTCCCGCAGCCAGCCGGCGGAGAATTCGCCCGACAGTTTCTCGCCCATGTCGAGTTGCAGGCCGGCGCGGGCGCCGAGGCGGGTGGAGGAACGCTCGAAGCCTTCATCGTCGATGCGTTGGTTATAGGCCCGGCGGCCGACTTCGATTTCGGTGAACGGGGTGAGGGCAGGGGAGATTTCGTAGCCGGTGCGCAGGGTCGCCGTGTAGAGCGTGTTGTCCTGATCCTTCTGCGACAGCGTGGTGCCGTCCGAAAGCTCGGCGTCGCCATAGAAGTCGTGCGAGACCGCACCGGTCAGCGTGTACTGCATCTTGCCGACGGCCTTTTCGACGCCAAGACTGCCGTCGATCGTCTGCCGCAGCGGCTGGGTGCTGACGCCGGCAATGGCGTTGGGCGAGGACGCCGTTTCAGGCACGGCCTCATAGCCGAGCTTGGCGATGGCGCGCAGCTCGTTGTCGAGGTCGACATTGAGCTGGCCTTCGATGCGGCCTTGCGCATCGTGAACCCGGTAGCCCGACACGGTCTCGCGGAACAGGCCATAGCCGTCGATGGTGGCGGAGTTTTCGCGCCAGTCGGAAACGGCGGTAAAGCGCAACGCCGTCTCGGACAGCAGTGCCGAAGTGCCGGCACTGCTCGAATCGCCGTTCGTGGTGGCGGTCAACCCCTGTTCGATTGATGGCCGGATTACGAAGGACCCCCATTTGACGCCGGTGGGCGCGAACGGATCGTCCTCGGCTTTCTTGTTCTGGCCTTCGATGGCGGCGGTGCGTTCCGCGCCAGGGTCGAGTTTCTGCCTGTCGGCGCTGTCGATGGTCAGGGCGCGGCGGTTCGCCGCTTCCTGGTCCGTCGCGGTCGTGCCGGCGGCGTCCGTCGTGGAGGCGGTCGTTGAAGAGGTAGTATCAGTGGTTGCAGCCGCCGTTTTTTTCTTCTTTTTCGACTTGGCGTCCGCCTTGGTCTTGTCCTGACCCGCCGTGTTCTGGCCGGCGCTCGACGGACGGCGGCGAGGCTTGGGCGGCGTCGGATTGTCGGTGGACGTGTCGTCGGTCGCCTGCGGCGGATCGAAAATGCTGCCGGTGGCCGCATCCGTGCCCGTGTCGTCGGGGACAGCGCCGGCACTGGCCGGCAAATAGGTGCGCGGCGGCGCATCGTCCTGCGCGGTGTTGGCCGACTGTTGCTGGCCTTGGGTGGCAAGGGCGAGCTGCCTTGCCTTGCGCTGCTGGTCCGACCGAATCGCCGATTCGGAAACCTCGCCGCGCAGCTCCGTTTCCTGGGCGTGGAGAGGTGCCGGGCGCAGCAAAGCGAGCACACTCGTCGCCAGCAGCAAGGCGCAGACCGCCTTGCCCTGTCGTCCTCTTGATTTTTCTGGCTGGGCCCCGGACATCGCCACCACTGCTTGCGCGGCGCTGTGCGCGCCATACTTACCGAACCGTAAATGGGGATGGTTAACGGAGGGTTGAGGCGGCGATCGTTCGCCCGGTTAAAGTGCCCCCGTTTACTGGCGCATATGACCTGTCCGAGGCCTCCGCCGTCTGGGCGTCGGCGCCATTTCTGTTGGACAGGCGGGCGGCAACGCGCTAATCGCATCATCCATGCATGCGAGATCCCTCGATAAGAAGCCCCTGGACAGGCAAGCGTCGATTGATTCGGCACTGAGAACGGTGGCTACCGAGCAGGCCGGAATCGCCGCCCTTGCCGAGGCGCTCGAGAACGGACTGGCCGCGCCTTTCGCGCAGGCCGTCGACATGATCTCGAAGATCGAAGGCCGGCTGATCGTCACCGGCGTCGGCAAAAGCGGCCATATCGGCTCGAAGATCGCGGCGACGCTGGCTTCGACCGGCACGCCGGCCTTCTTCGTCCATCCCGTCGAAGCCAACCATGGCGATCTCGGCATGATCGCCAAGGATGATGCCATCATCGCCATCTCTTGGTCGGGCGAGAGCAAGGAGATGCTCGGCATCGTCGCCTATTCCAGGCGCTTCTCCATCCCGCTCATCGCCGTCACATCAGGTGAGACATCGGCGCTGGCGCGCGCGGCCGACGTGGTGCTGCTTTTGCCGCGCACCCCGGAGGCCTGTCCGCATGGCCTGGCGCCGACGACGTCGACGCTGCTGCAACTGGTCATCGGCGACGCACTGGCGATCGCGCTGCTCGAGGCACGCGGCTTCACGCCGGACCATTTCCGCACCTTCCATCCCGGCGGCCAGCTCGGCGCCAATTTGACCATGGTCTCCGAGATCATGCGGGTCGGCGACCAGATGCCGCTGGCCGTGCTCGGCACCAAGATGCCGGAAGCGGTGATGACGCTGTCGCAGAAGAAGGTCGGCTGCGTGCTGATCGTCGACGCCAATGGCGAACTGGCCGGGATCATCACCGACGGCGATGTCGCGCGCAACCTGCATCGCAATTTGGCCGACGTCATCGTCGACGAGGTGATGACCCGCACGCCCAAGACGGTCGACCCGCAGACGCTTGCCGGCACGGCGATCGCGCTGCTCAACGAGCACAATATCGGCGCGCTGGTGGTGACCAGGAACAACATGCCGCTCGGCGTGGTGCATTTCCACGACCTGTTGCGCATCGGCGCTGCCTAAGATGTGTTGATATCAGGTGAGGCCGGTCTGCAAATGGCTGACGCCTGCGCTTCCGGCCTTCGCCGGCCGAAGCACTCTTGAGGGATCGTGGCAGCTGAGGCTACAGCCGGCGTAGGCCGGTGCTCACCTACTTCAGTACGCTCCGCTCCGGTTCTCGTAACCCGCCTTGTTTGTTCGCTTCGCGCCCGTCTTCGACTCCGACTCGGCCTGACCTGAATCTCGACACATCTTGCGCGGCGCCCGGCTGAAAATTCAGACGCGCTCCACCGTCAGTTCCAGGTCCGTATCCGCGGCACTTGTCACACGCACCTGCGTGCCGGCGGGCAGGTCGGGGCCGGAGACGCGCCACAGCGTGTCGCCGAGCTTGATGCGGCCGCGGCCGTCCTTGATCGGCTCGGCAAGCGTCGCCATGCGGCCGACCATCTGGGCGCCGCGCCGGTTGAGCAGCGGCTGGTCGGTCGGCTGGTCGCGTCCGCCCATGAGTTTCTTGCCGACGTAGGCTGAAACCAGCGACAGCGCCAGGAAGGCAAGGACCTGGACCTGCCAGGTCCAGATCGCCGCATCCCAGATCAGCAGCGACACCGCGCCGATGATGAGCGCGGCGATGCCGATCCACAGCATGAAGATGCCAGGCGCGATGATTTCCATGACCAGCAGCACGAAGCCCAGAACCATCCAGTTCCAGGGTCCGAGTTCGGAAATGATGCGATCGAACATGGGAGTGACCTCCTTAGTTTTCGCTCGGCCGCACGACCGGCGGGCGGGCGGCCTGGCGCTGCGCACCGGTCGTGCCCTCGCTGCGGAAGACTTCCTTGGCGATCTCGCCGATACCACCGAGCGAGCCGATCAGCGACGACGCCTCGAAAGGCATCAGCACGATCTTGCTGTTGGTGGCCGTGCCGATCTTGCCCAGCGCTTCGGTGTATTTCTGCGCGACGAAGTAGTTCAGGGCCTGCACGTCGCCCTTGGAGATCGCTTCCGACACCACCTGCGTGGCGCGGGCTTCGGCCTCGGCCGAGCGTTCACGCGCCTCGGCGTCGCGGAAGGCGGCTTCCTTGCGGCCTTCGGCTTCGAGGATCTGCGACTGCTTGAGGCCTTCGGCGGCCAGGATCTGCGCGCGCTTGTTACGCTCGGCGGTCATCTGACGGCCCATCGATTCGATCAGGTTGGCCGGCGGGTTGATGTCCTTGATCTCGACGCGAGTGATCTTGATGCCCCACGGATGCGCCGCTTCGTCAACGACGCGCAGCAGGCGCTCGTTGATGGCGTCGCGGTTGGACAAGAGCTCGTCTAGGTCCATCGAACCCATGACGGTACGGATATTGGTCATCGTCAGGTTGAGGATGGCGTTCTGCAGGCCGGAGACCTGGTAGGCGGCCTGCGCCGCGTTGAGGATCTGGAAGAAGGCGATGCCGTCGACACCGACAATGGCGTTGTCGCGGGTGATGATCTCCTGGCTTGGAACGTCGAGCACCTGCTCCATCATGTTCATCTTGGCGCCGATGCGGTCGACGAACGGGAAAATGAAATTGAGGCCCGGGCTCAGTGTCTTGGTGTAACGGCCAAAGCGCTCCACCGTATAATTGTAGCCTTGCGGAATGGTCCTGATGCCCTTGATGAGAAGCACCAGTACCAGAAGGGCAAGTGCACCAATCGCAATATCGAAACCACTGAAATCCATTTGGCTCTCCCTCAGAAGCGGGCCGCGAGAGCCACTCCCCCGCGGCCGACTTCACCAAAGACTTAAGTGTGTTTCAGGAGCGTTACAATCAGGTGATGAAGGATTGTTTGTCGATTTGCAATCAACGGTTGAAGGCGAAGAGCTCTGCATCTGTGTCGGCACTCCCTTTGATCGAGGCCGAAATAATTTCGGAGGCGATACGTGAGAAGGTGATGCCATTGCCGCCGTACCCCATGACGGCGTGGATGCGGGGGTGCCCCGGGACGGCGCCGATATAGGGCAGGCCGGCGCTGGTTGTGCCGAAGGAACCGGTCCAGGCAAATTCGGGCCTCACGTCGAGATAGGGGAACAGCCGGCCCAGCTTGTCGGCAATGCGGGCACTCTTGTCCGCGATCAGTTCGTCGCGTCGCGTCTCGTCGGCAAAATCCTCGTCCTCGCCGCCGCAGATGACCCTGCCGTCCGCCGTCGCCCTGAGGTAAAGGTAGGGGTCCGACGCCTCCCAGATGAAAGCCGGACCCGGCCAGAGTTTCCGCGGTTGCGGGCACGTCGCGATCGCCCAGGTCGAGATGATCCGGTGGGCGGCCGCCGGCACGATGTCGACCAGTTCATAGCCGGTGGCCAGAACCACATGCCGTGCGGTGATGGTCGGGCCATCCTTCGTGGCCACGACCGCCTCGCCGGCGCTATCCTCGATCGCCGTCGCTTCGGCGGGAGCGTAAAGACGTGCCTTGCGCTCCAGCGCCTTGAGCAGCAGCCCGGCCGTCAGCTTGCGCGGGTCGAGCGCGATGTTGCCGTGGCTGAGGATGGCGCCGCCGCGGTCGATGCCGAATGTCTGCGCCAGCGGCTGCGGCGTCAGATAGGTTGCGGCAACGCCCGCCTGTCGCCGCGCTTCGGCTTCATCGCGCATTTCCGCCGGGCCGAGCAGCGTGCCGGCCAGATAAAGCGACGGGGTGCGACGCAGGCGACAGTCGATTGCGAGATCCTCGATGCGGCCGGCCAGGTTGGAAATGGCGAGGCGCGAGCGGCGCCAGGCCTGCTGCGCCTTGGCCTTGCCGATCATCTTCGAGAGGGTTGAAAGCGGCTGGTCGATTTCGAACTGGACCAGCGCGGTGGTCGCCGCGGTCGAGCCCTTCAGCGGCCCGCGCCGGTCGATGCAGATCACGGAATGGCCATCCGCCGTCAATGCCTCGGCCATCATGGCGCCGCTGATCCCCATGCCGATGATCAGCACATCAGTCGTGACGTCCCGGGTCAGCGCCGAAGTCGGCACGGCTGGCGCCCGATAGGCGGACCAGACGGGCCGGCCAGTTCTGAGGTCGAGTTTGCGGGGCATCGAATTCTCCGGAAGTGCGCCTCAACGCCCCGGAGTGGCCGTTGTTCCGGTGTCAGAGCGGCGAGCCGCACTAACTCTTTGGTTGACGACTCTTTGGTTGACGAAATTCCCAAGGGAAAGCGCTGTGCGCTTTTCCCGGGAAAACCGTTTCACACTTTTCCTGGAATTTCTCCTAGACCCAGCCGGACAGTTCGCGCCGCACCATCGCCTCGATCACCGTCATGCCTTCGGCGCTGTCGTTGAGACAAGGGATGTGAGCGAAATTCTTGCCCCCGGCGTGATGAAAGGTCTCGGCGGCCTCGCGGCCGATTTCGTCTAGCGTCTCGATGCAGTCGACTGAAAAACCGGGATTGACGATGGCGATCGATTTCACTCCGTCCTTGCCCAGCTTCTCCACGGTCTTGTCGGTGTAGGGCTGCAGCCATTCCTGTGCGCCGAAGCGAGACTGGAAGGTGGTGATCAGCTTCTTCTCATCCCAACCAAGTTTTTCGCGCAGCAGCCGCGTCGTTTCCAGGCAATGCGCCTGATAGGGATCGCCCTTGTCGGAATAGGGTTTCGGGATGCCGTGGTAGGAGGTGATGACCACTTCCGGCTCGAAATCGAGCGTTGCCAGATGCCGTTCGATCGAACTGGCGAGCGCTTCGATGTAAACGGGCTCGGCATAATAGGGCGGCACGCTGCGGATGGCCGGCGCGCGGCGCAGCTTCATCAGCGCGCGAAACAACTGGTCGTTGGCGGTGGCCGTCGTTGTTGCGGAGTATTGCGGATAGAGCGGAAACGAAAGAATGCGGTCGCAGCCTTGCGCGACCAGTCTTTCGGCGACGCTCGCCGTCGAAGGGTTGCCGTAGCGCATGGCCCAATCGACGGTGACATCGGGCAGGTCGCCCAGCGCCTCGGCCAGCTTTTCAGACTGCGCGCGCGTGTAGGTGCGCAGCGGCGACTCGTTCCTCTCCTGGTTCCAGATCCGGGCATAGTTGGCGCCCGACTTCTTCGGCCGCGTAGTAAGCACCAGGCCGTAGAGGATCGGATACCAGATCGCCTTGTTGAGCTCGATGACACGCGGATCGGACAGGAATTCCCTGAGATATCGCCACATCGGCTTGAACTCGGTGCCGTCAGGCGTGCCGAGATTGACCAGCAGGACGCCGACCTTGCCGGCCCCGGCCGGTGCGTGCCCCGCCGTCACGCCAACCGGCTTGGCGGCTTTGGGATCGACAGCGATGGCAGACGTCATAAGGGTTCTCCGGGCACGGCGTGAAACTAGCGAAGGCGCGCCGGTTTTCAATGCCGCGTCTGGCCGCACCTTAGCCCGAAAACGCAAAACCCGCCCGGTTTCCCGAGCGGGCTCGTCGTTGAAGGATGCGAGGCGCGTTACTTCGCCGGGATGGTCAACGTTGCGCCAGGGGTAAGCCGATGTGGCCTTTGACCCTTGTTGGCCTCGTAGATGAGTTTCCACTTGGTGGCGTCGCCATAGGCCTTCTTGGCCAGGTCCCAATAGGTGTCGCCGGCAACGATGACATGGCTGCCCGTGGCGGGTGCGGCTTCAGCGGGCTTTGCCGGTTCGGCCGGCTTGGCAGGTTCCGCTGGCACCGGTGCCGCTGGTGCGGGCGCAGCCTCAGCTGGTTTCGCCGGTTCGGCTGGCGCAGGTGCTGGAGTGGCGGGAGCTGGCGGAGGTGCCGCCTCCGTCGATATGGCTGGCGGCGTGTTGGCGATGTTGCCCGAGTTGGCGGGCAATTCGGGCATTGCCGGTGCCGCTTCAGCGGGCTTTGCTGGTTCAGCCGGTTTCGCTGCCTCGGCCGGTTTGGCAGGTTGCGCCGGCGCGGGGGCTGGGGTTGCCTCGGCTGGCTTTGCCGGTTCCGCTGCCGGGGCCGCCGCGACGGTCGCGGCGATCTCGGTGATGCGGCCGTCGAGCTTGGGCGTGTAGGGCCGGTGGGCGCCGAGATAGTCGGCAACGACCTGTTCGAGACCGGGGCCGTAGTCGTAGGCGTTCTTGGCCCTTTCGGCGAAGACCTTGTAGCCGTCGCCGCCCTGACGGACGTAATTGTTGGTGGCGACCAGATAGTCCTTGTCTGGCTTGATCGGCGTCCAGGCGCCGTTCTCCATGACCTCGACGGATTTGACGCGGCCGGCATTGGGCGCGACCGACTTGTCGAAGGAATATTTGAGGCCCGCCACCTGCGGGAAGCGGCCGGCGCCGTCCTCGATCTGGCTGAGGCCGCTTTCCAGCCCGGCGACCAGGTCCTTGCCGGAAATCTGGAAGGTCGCCAGCGTGTTCTGGAACGGCAGCACGGTCAGCACCTCACCCATGGTGACGGTGCCCTTGTCGATCGAGGCGCGCAGGCCGCCGCCATTGGAGATGACGATCTCGACGCCCTGTCCCTTGACGCGGTCGAGGATGGCGTCGGAGACGAGGTTGCCCATCTCGCATTCCTTGGCGCGGCAATTCTCGCGGCTGCCGTCGATGACATCGGTGGTCTCGGCCACTTCCTTGTTCTTCAGCGCCTCGATCGGCGCGCCGAGTTCCTTGATGCGGGCGAGCACGGCGGGATCGGGCGTGATCGACTTGTCGAGAAAGATCGGATCGCCGCTTGCCGACTTGACGACGCCGTTGTCGTCGAACACCACCTTGAACTCGCCGAGATATTTCGAATAGGAGGCCGCCTGCACCACCGGCACCTTGTAGCCGCCGGGGTTGTCGACCATCGTCGGATAGGGGCCCGCCGCCTTCGGATCGGTGTTCGACAGGAGCGTATGGCTGTGGCCGCCGACGACCACGTCGACGCCCGGGATCTTGGCGATGATGTCGCGTTCCCTGTTGTAGCCGATATGGGTCACCGCGATGATCTTGTTGACCCCTTGCGCCTTGAGCTTCTCGACTTCCGCGGTGATCGACTCGACGTCGTCCGCGATCGCGATGTTGGGGCCGGGGGAGGCGAGTTCGGGCGTGTCGTTGGTGACGGCGCCGACAATGCCGATCTTCTGGCCGCCGACTTCCACGACGATCGACGGTTTGATCTTGCCCGCCGCGCCGGACTTGTCGTTGGGCATGACATTGGCACTGACGATCGGGAATTTCGCCTTGTCGAGGTAAGGCACCAGGGCGCTCTCGCCGTCGTCGAATTCATGGTTGCCGAGCGTCACCGCGTCGGGTTTCATCTGATTGAGGAATTCCTCCTCCACGGTGCCTTTATAGGTGGTGTAGAACAGCGATCCCTGGAAGCTGTCGCCTGCATTGAGCAGCAGCACGTTCTGGCCTTCGAGCTTCTTGCGTTCCTGGGCGATCGCCGTGATCAACCGGCCGGCGCCGCCGATGCATTCGCCCTTGGTCTCCTCGTCGGCCGAACAGGTCGACTCGTATTTGTTGTTGCCTTCGATGCGGCTGTGCCAGTCATTGAAATGCAGAATGTTCAATGTGTAGTCGGCAAAGGATGCGCCGGCCGACAGGCCAAGCGTCGATACGGACAGGGCGGCAATGGCGGCAAGCTTCTTCATCTTCGTCTCCCGGTAGGCTGATCAGAGGCGTTTAGCGCGCTTGCTTGACTGGGATATAACAGCCAGCGTTTTGAGCATGTTCCCATCGCGATCCGGCTGACGCAAGCGGAAATGCCGCCACTATCTGCAAGCACAAAAAAGGACGGCGGCCAATCGGCCGCCGTCCTCGATGAGTCCGGCGTTCGCCGGTTTCAGGTGCGTCGCGTCAGCACGAAGTTCTGGCCGGACGAGCTGGTGCAGTTCAGCTGGCTGGTGGAGATCAGCAGGCAGTTGAAGCTGACCGGCGTCTGGCGGATCAGCGACGTCCCGTTGATCTCGACCGACGTGGCGCCGGTCATCGTGTAGCTGCCGTCGGCGAGCTTCTGGCCGGTGTCGGTGGCGACGGTCGCGAACTTGCCAGCGGTGAAGGTCGACAGGCCGGTGCCCTTGGCATCGATCCAGGAACCCTCGACGCCTTTCGGCGCGGCCGCCATCGGCGGTGCGTCGGGGCCGCTTGTGGTGCAGGCAGCGAGCATCATGGCAAAGGAGCCCGCCATGCCGATCGAAAGAACTTTGCGCGCAATAGTCATCTGAAATCCTCTCCAAACGCATCGGTCCAAAAATCGGTTTCGATTTTGGCAGGCACGATGCGAACGTCCAAAGTGCTGGAACGGGCGGGCGTCCCGCAAGACGCACGCTGCCCCAGGCCGCATCTCTTCAATCGCCCGATTTCCGGGCGATTGCAAGGCAATGGCGCATAGTGCGCGAGGTGCTATCGCACGAGGATGTTGCGGAATTGCCACGGATCGCTGCGGTCGAGGTCCTCCGGGAAGAGTCCCGGGCGTCGGTCGAGCGGCGTCCAGTCGGTGTAATAGCCTTTGACCGGTCCAAGATAGGGCGACTGCACGTCCAGGCAGCGCTTGTAGTCCATCTCGTCGGCCTCGACGATGCCGGCATCCGGATTTTCCAGCGCCCAGACCATGCCCGCCAGAACCGCCGAGGTGACCTGCATGCCGGTGGCGTTCTGATAGGGCGCCAGCTTGCGCGCCTCGGCGAGCGACAGCTGCGAGCCGTACCAGTAGGCATTCTTGTCGTGGCCGTAGAGCAGGACGCCGAGCTCGTCGACACCGTCGACCAGTTCGTTCTCGTCGAGCACGTGGTGCACCGGCTGAGGCTTGCCGGCGGCGCCGAACATCTCGTCCAGCGACAGCATCGCGTCGTTGGAGGGATGGTAGGCATAGTGGCAGGTCGGCCGGTACTGGACCTTGCCCTTCTTGGAGCGAACGGTGAAGAAATCGGCGATCGAGATCGCCTCGTTGTGCGTCACCAGCAGGCCGTATTGCGCGCCCGGCGTCGGGCACCACGAGCGCACGCGCGTGTTGGCGCCGGGCTGCTCCAGATAGATCGCGGCCTTGGAGCCATGCTTGTGCTTCTTGCCGTTCTTCGGCATCCACTTCTCATGCGTTCCCCAGCCGAGCTCGGCCGGCTGCAATCCCTCGGAGATGAAGCCCTCGACCGACCAGGTGTTCCAGAACACATCCATCGGTTTCGGCTTCTTGGTGCGCTGGGTGTCGCGCTCGGCGATATGGATGCCCTTGACGCCGGCCTTCTTCATCAGCTTGGCCCAACCCTCGCGGTCTTCCTGCGCCGGCTCCGAGAACTCCAGGCCAAGATCGGTGGCGAGGTTGACCAGCGCCTGCTTGACGAACCACGAGACCATGCCGGGATTGGCACCACAGGTGGAGACGACGGTGGCGCCGCCGGGCTTGTCGTGCTTTTCCTTGATCATCGCTTCGCGCAGCGCATAGTTGGTGCGGCTGGCATTGTCGGCCTTGGCGTCGAAATAGAAGCCGAGCCACGGCTCGACGACGGTATCGATGTAGAGCACGCCGAGCTTGCGGCAGAGCCGCATCAGATCCACCGAGCCGGTATCGACCGACAGGTTGACGCAAAAGCCCTGGCCGCCGCCATTGGTCAAAAGCGGCGTCAGAAGTTTCTTGTAGTTGTTCTCGGTCACCGCTTCCTGGACGAAGGCGATGCCGCGCTCGTCGAGCAGCTTGCGGTCGGTGTCGCGTGGGTCGAGGACCGTCATGCGCGACTTGTCGAACTTGAAATGGCGTTCGATGAGCGGCAGCGTCCCCCGTCCGATCGAGCCGAAGCCGATCATCACCACAGGGCCGGTGATCTCACCGTAAACGGGCCAGTTTTCATTCGCCATTTTATCGAGCACTCCTCAAAAAACACTCCGGAACAGCCGCTTGGCCGCGGCGCGACAAACCATAGATCATTGTCACAATAAAGGGAAAAGCAGCGAAACGCCCGGGAACGCCGCTGTGGAAGCGCTCGGCGACGCCACCGGGAGGCCATGGCCTGCCCGATGGCGGATGTTGAGCCGGCGTCGTATCAGCGAGCGCCGCCGGACGCGTTGATGCGTTCGCCGGTCAGCCACGCCGCCTCGTCCGAGGCGAGGAAGGCCACGGTCGGAGCGATGTCGTCCGGCTTGCCGAAGCGCTGGCCAAGGGGGACGCCAGCGATCAGCATATTGCCGAAATCGGTGCCAACCATGCCTTCTGTCATTTCGGTATGGGTATAGCCAGGCGCCACGATGTTAACGCGGATGTTGCGGGCTCCGAGTTCCCTCGACAGGCTAAGCGTCAACGTATCGATCGCCGCTTTGCTGGCGGAATAGAGGCTGGTGTTCGGCACCGGGTTCCAGCTCGAGATCGTGCCGATGTTGACGATGCTGCCGCCGGTCTCGGGGAAGTGGCGCATCGCCGCCTTGGTGGTCAGGATCGTGCCCAACACGTTGGTGTCGAACAGCCGCCGATAATCCGCCTCACTGGCTTCCTCGAAAGTGCCAAAGCTGGCGGTCGCGGCGTTGTTGATCAGAATGCTTGGCTTACCGAATGCGATCTCGGCGGCCTCGAACATCTTCTCGACTTCGGCGGCCTCGGCCACGTCACCCTGAACCGCGGTGGCCTTGCCGCCGGCGGCGACGATCTCCTTGACCGTGCGTTCTGCAGCCTCACGGCTGGTGGCGTAGTTGACGACGACGGCGGCGCCTTCCGCCGCCAGCCGTTTGGCGATGCCCGCACCAATGCCTCGCGCGGCACCGGTGACGATGGCGACCTTGTTGTTGAGCTTGCCCATTTTTGGTTCTCCGAATGGCTGGATGGATTTGACATCAGGTCAATTGGCTATTCCTAGATGGGTCAGGTAGAGTGAATAAAACCATATAACTAATTCCAAGGTGGAATAGATGGACAGGCTCATGGCGATGAGCACCTTTATAAGGGTCATCGAAACCGGCTCGTTCTCGGCCGCCGCACGGCATTTGCGCGTCGGGCAGTCAGCCGTCTCGAAGGCCGTCGCGCAGCTCGAGGAACGGCTCGGCGTTCGCCTGCTGTCGCGCACCACCCGAGGTCTCTCGCCGACCGATGCCGGCCTCAGCTTCTATGAAGGCGCCAAGCGCGCGGTCGACGAGGCCGACGAAGCCGAGAACGCGGCGCGTGGCACTGCGGCGGCGCTTACCGGGTTGCTGCGCATCGGTACGTCGGTAACCTTCGGCCGCCTGCATGTCGTGCCGAGGCTGAAAGCCTTCCTTGACGCTCACCCGAGGCTCGACGTCGAGGTGGCGATGGACGACAGGAATGTCGACCTCGTCGAGGAAGGGGTGGATGTCATGCTGCGTCTGGGTGAAAGCTTCGCCCCCGCTCACATCGGGCGCAAGATCGCCGCCTGTCGTCGTCTCGTAGTGGCGGCACCCTCCTACCTGGCACGCGAGGGCGAACCCATCGCGCCGGATGAGCTTTCGCGGCACGAGGCGATCCTTTTCGTCCGAGCCGGCACTTCCATTCGCTGGACATTCCGGCGAGGCGCCGAAGAGGTTTCGCTTGCCGGCCAAGGACGGCTGCGCGTGACTTCCGCCGAAGGGATACGTGAGGCAGTACTTTCCGGCATCGGCTTCACGGTCGGCTCCGAATGGATGTTCGACGCGGAACTGCGCAGCGGTGCGGTGCGGCCAATCCTGACCGAATGGACGTTGCCGCCGGTTGAACTGTGGGCGCTGTTTCCGGCCGGACGCAAGGCGAGCGCCAGGGCAAGAACATTCGTCGAGTTCCTGGCCGGCAGCCTGTAGCGCGGCTCAGCGTGCCATCGTCTTCAAATGTTCGATCAGCCGGTCGCGGTCCGATGTCAGGCCCTTGTAGTCGAGCTGGTCGAGATCCAGCGCTTCGAGCTGGGCGGCAAAGGACAGTGCGAGCGTCGCCCGGTCCGGGTGCCACGCCAGCACGGCGAGCGGGTCGAGATGGATGCGGATGGTGAACAGGATGTCGCGTGAGGACGGCAGCTTGCGCAGCGTCTGCCGCTCGACGCGGATGAAGGCGTGCGCCCTGACGTCACCATCGGGGAAGCGCGACGGCCGGTTGGTGGCGCGGTCGATGCGCTCGACGTTGGACAGTGGATGATAGAGCGCATTGTCGGCCTGGATCGACCAGTTGAAGCGTTCGACCGCCTGGCCCTGCAGGCCGTCGAACATGCGGTTGATCAGTTCGGCGGGACGCGTTCCCGGACCGAAGCCCGGCACGGGCTCGTGGATCTGCTGCAACGGCTTGCCGAATTTTTCGAGCAGCGACCAGGACGAGGGGAAGCATAACGAACCCGCCGCTAGCCGCCAGCCGCTGTCGTCGCGACGCATCAGGATCAGGTCTTCCTGGACCAGCAGAGAAGCCGCGACCAGCGGCGCATCGGCAAGAGCCGAAGGTAAAGCTGGGTGGTTCTCGGCGCCCACCACCTCGATGCCCGCATCGGTGCGGCGATGGGTGTGCATAAACTGCTCCGGCAGATAGGAGCCGAGCAAGTCGAGCACTTCCCGCTGGGCTTTCCGCGTGCCGTCCTCCTCGACGAAAACCCGGTCGGGGATTTCGGCATAAAGCCGGCGCTTCTCGGCGAGATAAGGCAGAAGATGGCCGTCGACCTCGATCCAGTTTGCCGGCTCAAGCGGCTTCAGCCCGATGTTGAACAGCTTCGACGAGCCGTCATAAGGGGTGTGGGTGGGCAGCGCCTCGACCAAGCTCATGCTTCCTTGAGAGCATCGAGACCGGCGGCGGTCATTCTGGTCAGGAATTCGGTGACCTCGTAGTCCGCGGCGCCCGCCTTGGCGAAGGGGTCGGCCGCCAGCCTGGCGTCGAGGATCTCGCGCGGGCATTGCGCGATGATGATGCCGCCGGTCCGTGGTTTCTTCGGCCCGGAGGCGACGAAGATGCCTTCCGCATAGCAGGCCTTCAGCCATTCGATATGCGCCGCCTGCAAGCGGTCGATCTCGGTCAGAGGAACCTTGTAGTTCAGCGCAACGACGAACATGGCGTTCTCCTGGTTCACACAAGCTTTGCGGGAATCAAGCCGCGCAGCGAATTGCCGACAAAGAGTGCCTTGGCCGACTTCAGATCGTCGTAGCTGTAGATCGCTTCTTCCGCCCGGCCTTCATCCAGAAGCTCGGCGCGCAATACGCCAGGCAGCAGGCCGCAATCGAGCCGGGGCGTTGCCAGCACGCCGTCGCCGAAATCGGCGAAGACATTGGTGATGGTGCCTTCGCAGATTTCGCCGCGCTCATTGGCCAGCAGCACCTCGTCGGCCTGGGTGACGAGATATTCGGAACGGGCATGGGTGTAGAGCTGGCGCCGGCTGGTCTTGTGGCGCAGCAGCGTGTTTTGCGAATCGAGCCGCGTCCGCGCCAGCCGCAATATCCAGACCTTGTCGGCGGCGAGCGGTTCGTAGGGCTGTGCCGAGGCCGTCGCATCGCCGTTGCGCGCCAAAGCGAGCCGCGTGCGCATGGCGGTTCGGGCGCCATCAAGGGCGTCGCTCAACACCTCGGCTATCCGTTGCGGATCACAGGCGAAGCCGAGCTCCGCCGCCGAGCCATAGAGGCGTGCAAGGTGGCGATCGAAGCGCAGGAAGCTCGTCCCGGGCTGCCAGCGCATGGTTTCGATCAGCTCGAAATCGGCGGTGTCCCCGTCGCGAAGCGGGCTTTGAGCAGGCACTCCTGATACTCCTCCTCAGGCGTCGAATCGAAGACGATGCCGCCGCCGACATTGTAGACGGCCTCGCCGCTGGCAAAGAGCGAGATGGTGCGGATCGCCACGGAAAAGCGCATCGTGCCGCCCGGTGCGATCCAGCCGATGGCGCCGCAATAGACATCGCGCGGCGCGCCCTCCAGATCGTGCAGGATCTCCATGGCGCGGATCTTCGGCGCGCCGGTGATCGAGCCGCAAGGAAACAGTGCCGCAAACACCTCGCGGATGGTGAGGCCCGGCAGCAGCTTCGCCCTGACGTCGCTCACCATCTGGTGGACGGTCGGGTAGCTCTCGATGCGGAACAGTTCCGGCACCTCCAGCGTGCCGACCTCGCTGATCAGCGAAATGTCGTTGCGCAAGAGGTCGACGATCATCCGGTTCTCGGCCTGGTTCTTCTCGTCATTGCGCAGGAAGGTCTTCTGCCGCTCATCCTCGGCCTTGGTCGCGCCGCGCGGGGCAGTGCCCTTCATTGGATGCGTCTCGATCATCCCGGCGCCGTTGATCTCGAAGAACAGTTCGGGCGAGCGCGACAGCACGACGGGATCGCCCAGCGCCACCAGCGCGCCATACTTTACCGGCTGGCGTTCGGTCAGCGCGTCGAAGGCGGCAAGCGGGTCGCCGGACCATTGCGCCTGCACCGGAAAAGTCAGATTGCCCTGGTAGCAGTCGCCTTGCCTGATGTGCTGGTGCAGCCGCGAGAAGCGCTTTTCATAGTCCTCGAAAGACCACGTCGCCCGCGCGTCGAAGATCGGGCCGTTCGGGGTTGCTGCGTTGCGTGGCGGCACCGCTTCTTCGACCGGAGCATCGAAGACACCGAGGCAGATCAACGGCGCGCGACGTTCCCGCGGCAGCAAGGGAACGAGTTTCGGTTCGAGCAGATAACCGGCCTCGTAGGAGAAATAGCCGGCCAGCCATTTGCCGGCGTCGTGCGCGGCCTGCACTGCTTCCAGCGCCGCCCCGAAATCCCGGGCCTCATGCGCCACGATGATATCGGCCGGCCGGTCGAACACGAGCTGACGCGCGCTTTCGTCGTTGCGGAAAATGGCGGCGGGCAGGGACATGGGGACCAGGATCGATGAAGCCGTCGATCGCTCTATATGGGGGGCCGCTCGCGTGCAATCGAGGGAACGGCACCCTGCCCCTCAAAGCCGACCTTTTGGCAGCCTTGCCTGCCAAAAGGAAATCGGCGGGGCCTGTGGCCCCGCCGGCTTAATAATCTGTCTCGGCGGTTCAGGTGTTGCTGGCGGTTCCGGCTGTCGGAAATTGCTTGGCGAATTCCTTCTCGTCGCCGGCGGCGAGCAGCTTGGCTTGCTCGATCCAGCGTTCGCGGGCTATGCGGCCGTCGAAGTTCATCACGTCCTCGATCCGCTTGATGTCGGCGGCCGTCCAGGCGGCGATCTGGGCGAAAGTGGTGACGCCTTGCGCCTTGAGCAGCTTCTCGTTGACCGGGCCGATACCGATCAGCCGGCGCAGATTGTCTGATTTGCCGGCCGCCGGCTTGGCTGCCGCCGGTGCGGCCTTCTTGGCGGCTGCCGGCTTGGGCGCCGCCGAACTCTTTGCCGAGGAAGCGGCGGTCGCTGCGGGTTTGCTCGTGGCGGGTTTGGCGGCCGCGGGCTTCGGTGCAGCCGACTTGGCGGTGGCGGCTTTCGCCGGTGCGGCCTTCGCGGCCGGTTTGGCGGGCGCAGCCTTGGCCGCCGCACGAGCGGATTTGGCGGCGGCCGGCGTCGACATCAGGGCGGCCGGTGGCTGACTGGCGGCCTTTGCTCCACCTGTGGAAGCCTGCGCGTCCCGCAACTGGCGCTCGAGATCGGCGCGGGTCTTGCCGCATGCATTGAGTTCGCTGGTCAGGCGGTCGCTGTCGGCACGCAGCTTGTCGCGCTCGCTGCGGGTGCGGTCGAGATCGCCGCGCAAACTGTCGAGCTCACCGCGCAGGCGACCCCAGATGAACCAGCCAACCAAAACGCCTACAAGGAACGCCAGGACCACGTAGAAAAAAGTGCCCATTGTCTCTCTCCAGTCAGATCCGTCTGCCGTGGGTCATGACCTTCGGCGATGGACTACTCGGTGTTGGTTCCGCGGGTTCGCAGAACAGCCGGCTTCGGTTCGAGCTGTCGGCGATCGGCTTTTCCAGCCCATGGCCAACGGCCGTTGTCGCGTTCGCCTGAGCGTCACGGCCGGCTGAGATTTTCCCTCGCCGATCCGCATGGGCTCCGGCTGAGCTTGCGGCGAAGGCTATCATAGAGCTTGTGGAAAGCTATGGGAAAAACTTCCGCCTAGAGTTCTTAAAGAACAAATATTTAGCGAAAGAACAGTGCCGTCCCAACATGCATTCCGGCTAAACTGTTCTTGCAAGCGAGGTGCGTCTCAGCGGTCGAGCGTTTCCAGTTCATCGATCAGGCCGCTGATGACACCGAGCCCGATCTGCCAGAAGGCGGGGTCGGTGGCGTCGAGCCCAAAGGGCGCCAGAAGCTGCGAATGATGCTTGGTGCCGCCGGCGCGCAGCATCTCGAAATACTTGTCCTGAAAACCGCGCTCGGCGTTCTGGTAGACCGCGTAGAGCGAGTTCACCAGGCAGTCGCCGAACGCATAGGCATAGACGTAGAACGGCGAATGGATGAAGTGCGGGATGTAGGTCCAGAACACCTCGTATCCCTCGCGCAGCTTGATCGCCGGGCCGAGGCTTTCGGCCTGCACCTCCAGCCAGAACTGGCCGAGCCTGTCGGATGTCAGTTCGCCGTTGCGGCGCTCGGCATGCACCTTGCGCTCGAATTCGTAGAAGGCGATCTGGCGCACCACCGTGTTGATCATGTCCTCGACCTTCTGGGCGAGCATGGCCTTGCGCTCGCGCCGGTCGGTGGTCTGCTCCAGCAGCGAGCGGAAGGTCAGCATCTCGCCGAAGACGGACGCCGTCTCGGCCAGCGTCAGTGGCGTCGAGGCCATCAGCGCGCCCTGGCCGGCGGCCAGCACCTGATGCACGCCGTGGCCAAGCTCGTGCGCCAGCGTCATCACGTCGCGCGGCTTGCCCATGTAGTTGAGCAGCACATAGGGGTGGGCCGACGGCACGGTCGGATGGGCAAAGGCGCCTGGCGATTTGCCCGGGCGCACCGGCGCATCGATCCAGTTGCGGTCGAAGAAGGTGCGCGCGATCTCGGCCATTTCGGGCGAGAAGCGTTGATAGGCGGACAGTACGGTGTTCCTGGCTTCGTCCCAGCCGATCACCGCTTGTGGCGTTTCCGGCAGCGGCGCGTTGCGGTCCCAGTGGTTCATCACGTCCATGCCGAGCCAGCGCGCCTTCATCGCGTAGTAGCGATGCGACAGGCGCGGATAGGCTTCGCGCACCGCGGTGGCGAGCGCGTCGACGACGCCGCGCTCGACACGGTTGGCGAGATGGCGGGAATCGGCAATGTCCTCGAAGCCGCGCCAGCGGTCCGAGATTTCCTTGTCCTTGGCCAGCGTGTTGGTGATCAGGGTGAAGGTGCGCAAATTCTTGCGGAAGGTCGCGGCCAGCGCCTCGGAGGCGCGGCGGCGCACTTCGCCATAGGCATCCTGCAGGCGATTGAGGGCCGGCTCCAGCGTCAGTTCCTCGCCCTCGACGTCGAAGCGAAGGTCGGTCATCGTCTCGTCGAACAGGCGGTTCCAGGCGCCGCGTCCGGTGATCGATTTCTCGTGGAAAAGCTGCTCGACGCGGTCCTCGAGCTGGTAGGGCTTGTCCATTCTGAGGTCGAGCACCCAGGGCCGGTAGTGGCCGAAAGCGGAATCGCTGGTGAGTGCGCTTTCGATCGCAGCGTCGTCGATCAGGTTCAGTTCGAGCGCGAAGAACAGGAGATGCGCGCTGGCATCGGTCATCTTCTCCTGGATGTCGCCATAGAGCTTGGCGCGCTGCGGATCGGCGGTGTTGCCGGCATAGACCAGGCCGGCATAGGAGACGATGCGGCCGATCAGTTCCTCCAGCGCCTCGTAGGCGACCAGCGCCTCGCCCAGCTTGCCGGCGCCGCCGCGCCCGGCCTCGGCGGCGAGCGTTCCCTTCCAGCGGGTCTCGAAGGCGATCGCATCGGCGGCGGCTTTGGCGATGTCCCGCTTCAGTTCCGGCGCTTCCATGCCGGCATAGAGGTCGGCAAGGTTCCATTCCGGCAGATCGCCAAGCTCGGCCGTGCCCTGACCGGACGCCGGTGCCGCAAGCCGCCGACCAAACATCATGCGCATCGACAATACCTTCTGTGAATTATGGGGTCAGAATCAAGGGGATCAGGCAAGCCGGTCAAATCGTAAGGAATTCGTTCACCGGGTTTTTTGAAACCTTATTTAGAACCCTGTGCCAAGATGATCCATGGGGATTTCGGGCGCGGGCAGTCAAGACAGTCATGACAGGTTCCATACTCATAGTCGATGACGATCCCGTGCAGCGCCGGCTGCTCGAGGCGGCGGTGACGCGGTTCGGCCACACGGCAATCGTTGTCGACGGCGGCGAGGCTGGCCTCGACGCGCTCGACGGGCCTGGTGCCCGCGACATCTGCGTGGTCATTCTCGACCTGGTCATGCCCGGTCTCGACGGCATCGGCGTGCTGAAAGCCATGCGCGAACGCGACATCACCGTCCCGGTCATCGTGCAGACCGCCCAGGGCGGCATCGAAACCGTGGTGTTGGCGATGCGCCACGGCGCCTTCGATTTCGTCGTCAAGCCGGCGTCACCCGACAGGCTGCAGGCCTCGATCGCCAATGCGCTCAAGGTCGAGGCAGTCGAGGGCGAGGTCAAGCGCACGTCGCGCAAGCGCGGCGGGTTGCTGACATTCAGGGACATGATCACCCACAGTCCGGCCATGGACAGGGTGATACGCCTCGGCCAGAAAGCGGCCGGATCCAGCATCCCGATCCTGATCGAAGGCGAATCCGGCGTCGGCAAGGAACTGGTGGCGCGTGCCATCCAGGGCAGCGGCGACCGCCGCTCGAAACCCTTCGTCACCGTCAATTGCGGCGCCATTCCCGACAATCTGGTCGAATCGATCCTGTTCGGCCACGAGAAGGGCTCGTTCACCGGCGCCACCGACAAGCACACCGGCAAATTCGTCGAAGCGCATTCGGGCACGCTGTTCCTCGACGAGATCGGCGACCTGCCGCTCGACGTGCAGGTCAAGCTGTTGCGCGCCGTGCAGGAGGGCGAGGTCGATCCGGTCGGCGGCCGTTCGACCGTCAAGGTCGACATCAGGCTGATCTCGGCGACGCATCGCAACCTCCTGCAGCAGGTCAAGGACGGCAAGTTCCGCGAAGACCTGTTCTACCGGCTCAATGTCTACCCGATCTTCGTGCCGCCGCTGCGCGACCGCCGTGACGACATTCCGCATCTGGTAACGCATTTCATGGAGAAGGTCGCGCCCGCCGACCCGCGTCGTCGCCTGCAAGGCATTTCGCCGGCAGCGCTTGCCGTGCTGGAGGCCTATGACTGGCCCGGCAACATAAGGCAGCTCGAAAACGCCGTCTTCCGCGCCTCGGTGCTGTGTGAAGGCGACGTGCTCGATGTCGATGATTTTCCGCAGATCCGCGCGCAGGTGGAAGGCACCGTCAATCTCGAAACGGACGACGCAGCACCTCGCCTCTCATCGCCTCCGGAGCTTCGCGATGAGGGGGGGCCGGCCGGCGATGACGCTCCAGCCGCCGAGCCAGACCGGCCGGCCGTGCTTCAGCCCAGATTCGGCACACTGCGGGCGCTCGACGAACGCGGCAATGTGCGGGCGCTGGCCGATGTCGAACTCGAGATGATCAAGCTTGCCATCGACCACTACAACGGCCAGATGAGCGAAGTCGCGCGCCGCCTCGGCATCGGCCGCTCGACGCTCTACCGCAAACTTAAGGAATACGGCATCGACCCGGAGACGGGTCGTGTCGACCGCCTCGCTTCCTAAGGTGCGTTGATATTCGGGTGAGGCCGGCCTGCAAACGGCGGCTTGCTGCGCTTCCCCGTTCTACTGCGTCGCAGTAGGTCGGCCTGACCTGAATCTCAACATACCCTGGGAGCGCTTGATCTCTTCCAAAAACAAGGTTCGCGTTCCCGGCGCAAGGCCGGGACCAGCTTGCAATGGCAGATCGTCCCTCTATCGGGGTTTCGGCTGGAATATGGCAGGCCTGTAGACAGCGCTGTTCACGCATTAAGGCTAATGGTAACAGATCGTGTTCGGCCAAAGCCGGAATCCTGATCTAAACCAGCGGTTTACCAAGAAACCTTGTGAACAATTTTTGACGGGATATCGCCATGGTGTTACCGCATTTCGGCTTCAATAAGCGATGATTAACCATTAGGATCGATATTCGGATGTGAAAATGACACATCCGTTTGGGCAAATCCGGGGACAAACGGCAGCCTGCAAGGCCTTTTGATTTGAACAGAATCGAACGACTCAAAAACGGGCGTCATGATCATTTGAGCGTCTGGCCGAGATGGCTGGCAGCGGTGATTGTCGCTTTTGGTTTTGTTGCCGCGGCAGCCACTGGCGCCAGCGCTGAAACGCGTTCGCTGAAGCTCTATCACCTGCACACGCATGAAAAGGCCGAGATCGTCTACAAGCGCAACGGCCGCTACCTTCCCGAAGGTCTGCGCAAGATCAACATCATCCTGCGCGACTGGCGCCGCAACGAGCCGACCAAGATGGATCCGCGCCTGCTGGACCTGGTCTGGGAGGCCTATCGCGAAAGCGGCGCCACCGACTATATCCAGGTCGTGTGCGGCTACCGTTCGCCGGCGACCAACTCGATGCTGCGCAGCCGCAGCCGCGGTGTCGCCGAGAAGAGCCAGCATATGCTCGGCAAGGCGATGGACTTCTACATTCCCGGCGTGCCGCTGAAGAAGCTGCGCAATATCGGCCTGAAGATGCAGGGCGGTGGCGTCGGCTACTATCCGACCTCCGGTTCGCCATTCGTCCATATGGATGTCGGCAATGTGCGCCACTGGCCCGGCATCAGCCGCCAGGAACTGGTCAGCCTGTTCCCCAACGGCAAGACGCTGCATGTGCCGAGCGACGGTCGGCCGCTTCCCGGCTATGAGCAGGCGATGGCCGCCTACAAGGCACGCAAGGGCGCTGGCACGCCCAATGTCGAGCTTGCGAGTGCCGGCGGCAGCGGCAAGAAGTCCGGTGGGTTCCTGGCTGCCTTGTTTGGCGGCGGCGGCTCCGATGAAGCCGATGACAGCGCCGATGTCGAGACCGCTTCGGCAGCCCCTGCGCCCAAGCCTAGAAACCTGAAGCCGGCCGCGACCGCCAAGAGCAGCAACCTGCCGGGCATCGCCGTCGTCGCGCCCGAGAATGCACAGCGCGCCAACGTTCCGCAGATTGCCGACGAGCAGGCTCCGGAACCGGAGAAGGACACGCCGGAAACGATCATCGCCGCACTGCCGGCCAAGGAGATTCCGCTGCCCGATTTCGCGCCGCGCCCGAAGGCCGATGTCGGCGCGCAGCCTGAGAATGTTCCGTTCGCCATGGCGGACGCGACGGCGACCACCGAACAGGCCGTGGCGACCGCGCAGGCGCCGGCGAACATGCCGTTCGGCAAGGCTGACCCCGCAGCGCTCGCGGCGGCGGCTGCAGCGGCTGATCCGGCGCAGGTTGCCATCAACAACATCCCCGTGCCGACATGGCGCCCTGAACGCACGCTGCCGGCGGATCTTGCGCCGCCGCCAAGCAAGGATGTGCTGATGGCGCTGGCGGATACGGCCGAACAGGGCAAGACCGCGACGGATGCGTTCTCGGTGCTGCCGACCGCGCGGCCCGAGCCGGCCAAGCCGGACGCCGTCAAGGCCGTGCTCGACGAGGCCAACGCGCAGGTCGGCAATGCCGACGAATACAAGCAGGTCGGCAATGCCGACGAATACAAGCGGGTCGGCAATGCCGACGAATACAAGGTTGCGTCGCTGGCTGAAGAGCCGCGCTCGGCCTTTAACGATCCGTCTTACGTCGATGTCGCATCGCCGCGCCAGGCCGTTGCCGCCCGTCCGGCCGGTTCCGATCCGGCTGCCGCGATCGGTGCCGGCGTGAAGACGACCCGCAAGGAAGCCAGGGCCACCGCCCGCGACCAGAAGCCAGGCCCCAGGGCCATGGTGGTCGCCGCGGCTCCCCAGGCCGCCCGCTGGGCGCTGACCAGCGGTGATAACGTCGGCACCGTTTCGAGCGCGACGACCGCGCCGGGCTACGCCTACAACATCGTGCACACGCCGCCGAGCGAGGTCTATACCGCCGGCTTCCAGACCGATGCCCAGGCGCCAGACCCCAGCCGCTTCACCGGCAACGCCGTCAAGTTCCTGTCGGTTGCCCGCTTCCAGACGAAGTAGCCGGCTGTCCAGATAAAGCAGAAGCCGCGCAGGGCAACCGGCGCGGCTTTTTGCTTTTCAGGGGTACGGCAGATGCGATGCCCCGGTGCTGGGGATGCCAGCTGACGCCGCGCGTATGTCTTGGTTCCGAGGTCCAGAGCAATTCCAGGAAAAGTGTCGGCGGTTTTCCCGGAAAAGCGCGTAGCCCTTTCCCTTGGGAATTGCGTCAAAACAAAGAGTTAGGGTGGCTCACCGTCTCCATGAAACGGTGAACCGCCCTAGTCGATTTCCAGAGTGGCTGCTTCGCCCCTGGCCAGGAGCCGCGCGGCGTCACGCGCCGGCGGCAATCCGAAATGGCGCGCATATTCCCGGCTGAACTGGGATGCGCTTTCATAGCCGACGGCAAAGGCGACACGCGTCGCGCTGCCCGGCTCCGCGATCAGCAGATGACGCGCCTCCAGCAGCCGGACCTGCTTCTGGTACTGGATCGGGCTCATGGCGGTTGCCGCCTTGAAGTGGCGGTGAAACGAAGCGTTGCTCATATGTGCAAGCGCGGCCAGTTCCGTCACATCGATAGGCTCGTTGTAGTGCGATCGTATCCAGGCGGTGGCGCGACGGATCTGTGACAGGCGGCCGTCAGCGCGCGCCAACTGGCGCAGCTTCGCGCCTTGCGGGCCTTGCAACAGGCGGAATGCGATCTCGCGTTCAAGCATGGGCGCCAGCACCGGGATTTCAGCCGGACGGTCGAGCAGCCGCAGCATGCGGCGCCAGGCATCGAGCAGTTCATCATCCAACCGGTTGGTCACGAAGCTGTCGCCGTCGACCGCCGGTGTGTGGTCGATAAGCAGGCTGGCGATCAGTCCGACATCGAGGGCGAAGGCGATGGCCATGTAAGGACGGGCGCTGCTCGCCTCGATCAGCTGGCTGGTGGCGGGCGTCTCCACCGCATAGACGAAATAGCTGCCGGCGCCGTAGCGAAGCGTGCGGTCGCCGATCAGCACAGTCTTCGCACCTTGCAGCACGAACAGCGCCGTCGGCTGACAAAGCTCGGGCAGTGGCGGAGTCGCAACCTCGCTGCGGCCGATGGTGACACGCGGGATGGCCGTTTTGGTGCGCCGCCCATGCGCATGCCGGCCGGCGATCGCGATTAATTCCTGAAAGGCGTCTTCCATGTCTTCAGCATTGCCGATCCATGCGGGCCGCGCAACCAGTTGAGAGGATTAGGCAAGAGGAAGCGAATATCCGGCGCGCGAAATCGGCCGACGCACGTCATGTCTGGGTTTCAAAGAAGGAGACATGGACATGACGACCAAAGCGAACGTGCTGATCACCGGCGCCAACAAGGGCATCGGCCTCGAAACCGCTCGCCGGCTGGCGGCCATGGGGTTCAATGTCTGGCTCGGCGCCCGCGATGCCGAGCGCGGGGAGGCGGCGGCAAAGGCGTTGCGCAATGAAGGGCTCGACGTGGAATGGCTCGCGCTCGACGTCGCCAGCGACGACAGTGTGGCGGCGGCGGCCAGAACCTTGACGGCGCGGGTCTCCAGCCTCGACGTGCTGGTCAACAATGCCGGCATTGCCCCAGGCTATGTTGACGCGCTCGGGCCTGACGGCCGCTACGAACGGGCGCCAAGTCGCGAGAATGTCGCCGACATGAAGGCCACCTTTGACGTCAACGTCTTCGGCCCGGTTCGCGTCACCCAGGCCTTCCTGCCGCTGCTCCTGGCAGCGCCCGCCGCCCGCATCGTCATGGTCAGCAGTTACCTCGGCTCGATCGCGCGCGCCGCGGGCAACAGCCAATCGCCCAATGTCATGGGTTATGGCAGCTCGAAGACAGCGCTCAATGCCATCACCGTGGCCTTCGCCCGGGAGCTGTCGCCGCGCGGCATGATGGTCAACGCTGCGGCTCCGGGCTACACCGCGACGGATCTCAATGCGCACAGAGGCACCCGTACGGTGCAGCAGGCGGCCGAGATCATCGTGCAACTGGCGGCGCTGAAGGCTGGCGGGCCTACCGGCGGATATTTCGACGAGAATGGTCCGTTGCCTTGGTGAGCGGGGACCGACTATTTCCTGAGCTGGCTGGCAGCGCGTGCGAGCGCTTCGATTTCGTCCCACTTGCCGGCCTTGACCATGTCGTCGGGCGCGACCCAGGAGCCGCCGACGCAGATGACGTTGGGCAGGCTGAGATAGTCGGCGGCGTTCTTGCCGGTGATGCCGCCGGTCGGGCAGAATTTGACGTCGGCCAGCGGCGAGGCGAAGGCCTTCAGCGAGGCGATGCCGCCAGACTGCTCGGCCGGGAAGAATTTCAGGAAGCGCAGGCCCGCCTCGCGCGCGGCCATGATCTCGCCGGGCGTGATGGCGCCGGGCAGCAGTGGAACCTCGCTGTCGGCGGCGGCTGCCAGAAGCTCGCGCGTGATGCCGGGGCTGACGATGAAGCGCGAGCCGGCACTGGCGGCCTCGTCGAACTGCCTGCTGTCCAGAATGGTACCGGCGCCGACAATGGCTTCCTCGACCTCGGCCGCCACCCGCCGGATCGCTTCCAGCGCATCGGCGGTCCGCAACGTGATCTCGATCGCCGGCAGGCCGCCGCGTGCCAAGGCGCGGGCCAACGGCACCGCGTTGGCGACATCATTGATCTTCAGCACCGGGATGACCGGTTGGCCGTTGAGGAGCGACAGGAGTTTTTCGGTCTTGCTGGGCATCTGTCTCTCCATAGATAAGGGTCATTTCAACCGATTAGCAGACGGGTGTTTGCCTGTCCACGAAACCGGTCGCGTCGCGATGTCACGCGCTAGCGGACAGCTTACCGGCTCTTTCCCGACAGGGCCATGACAGGTGTCGAGGCCGGTTTCGCCTTGAATCGGCTTTTACGAGCGTCTAGTTGCTCTGACAATGACACCGTCCGCTCCTTCCCAGCCTGTCCGCGTCGCCGCGCTCTACCGGTTTGCCCGGCTCGACGCCTTCGAGGCGCTGCGCGCGCCGCTCGCCGCCTTCTGCTGCGGCCGCGGCATCAAGGGCACGCTGCTTCTGGCGCATGAAGGCATCAACGGCACCGTCGCCGGCAGCGAAGAAGCGATCGCCGAGCTCATCGACCATATCGAAGCCATCGACGGGTTGGCCGGCCTGGAGGTCAAGTTCAGCAGTGCCACAGACATGCCGTTCCACCGCATGAAGGTGCGGCTGAAACGCGAGATCGTCACCATGGGTGTCGAAGACATCGACCCGGCAACAAGCGCCGGCACCTATGTCGCGCCCGCCGACTGGAACGCGCTGATTTCCGAGCCCGGCACGATCGTCATCGACACGCGCAACACCTACGAGGTCTCGATCGGCACGTTCAAGGGTGCGGTCGATCCGGCGACCGCGAGCTTTCGCGAATTCCCCGCCTGGGTGGAAGCGCACCGGGCGGAGCTCGAAGGCCGCAAGGTGGCGATGTTCTGCACCGGCGGCATTCGCTGCGAAAAGGCGACCGCCTATGTCAAGTCGCTCGGCTTCGAGGATGTGTTCCACCTCAAGGGCGGCATCCTCAAATATCTCGAAGAGGTGCCGGCCGAACAGAGCCTGTGGCAAGGCGAGTGCTTCGTCTTCGACGAGCGGGTTTCGGTGTCGCACGGTCTCGCCGAAGGTGATGCGGAACTCTGCCGTGCCTGCCGCCATCCGCTGACGGCAAGCGAGCTGACATCGCCCAGATATGCCGCCGGCGTCTCTTGTCCGCATTGCTTCGACGCCCGTACTGATGAGGACCGTCAGCGTTACGCCGAGCGCCAGCGGCAGGTCGAGTTGGCACAAGCGCGGGGCAAGAGGCCTCATATCGGGTCCTGATCCGGGCGAGGGAGCCCGGCAAAGCGGCGGGCTGTCATTGCATTGTCAAGTTTCGGGACCTACGTCTTCGGCGTTCGAAACCTGCCCGTTCGGCCGGGCAAAAGCTGGAGGCACTGAATGTTCGATCCCAAGAAGCTTCTCGACGATCTGCTCGGCTCGCAAATTCCCGGCACCAGCGGCACCGTCCGCGACAAGGCGGGCCAGGCCGTGCAGATGGCCAAGGACAACCCGCTGGCCGCCGGTGCCTTGGCAGCGGTGCTGCTTGGAACAGGGGCTGGCCGCGAGGTGACCGGTGCCGCGGTGAAGCTCGGTGGATTGGCCGCGATCGGTGGCCTCGCCTACAAGGCCTACCAGAACTACAAGGCCGGCAACGCCCCGGAGCAGGCGCCTGCCGCCGGCGAACCGGAATTGCTGCCGCCGCCCAAGGACACCGCCTTCCATCCGTCGCAGGCGCCGCAGGGCGAGGATGAATTCACGCTGACCCTGGTGCGGGCGATGATCTCGGCGGCCAAGGCCGACGGCCATGTCGACGACGAGGAGCGCAAGAAGATCGCCGGCAAGCTCAGCCTTGCGGGGATCGGCTCCGATGCCGAGAAATTCCTGATGGCGGAACTGGAAAGCCCGCTCGACCTCGACACGCTTGTGGCAGGCGCCAAGACCGACGCGCAGAAGCTCGAACTCTATACTGCGTCGCGCCTCACCATCGATCCCGACACGCGCGCCGAGCGCGGCTATCTCGACCTGCTTGCCGGCCGGCTCGGCCTGCCGGACGCGCTGGTCGACCATGTCGAGGCGACGGTTTCGGCGGCCAAGGTTCCCGCAACAAAGGCCGGAACTTCGCCCAATCCACGATGGTAGGATCAGATCGGGACAGGCCGTCTTTCCGTCGTTAACCTTTCGTTAACTCAGCAAGCGCATGATTCTACACAGTCGGATCGGCTTTTCCTCCTCCCAAGCCCGGTTCAGATCAGGGCGGTCGCCAATGACCGCCCTTTTTGTCGGCCCACGCTGGGCCTTCTCCGAAAATCGAGCGCCATTTTTCGAGGACATGCCCATGCAGGTCCGCTTGCCATCGCTGCCGTCATTTGCGATTCCTTCTGCCGAGCCAAATCCTGAAGATCAGTCGGGCACGCTCGGCGCTGCCGGAGGACATCAGCCATGACCGAAGAAAGAACCGCCATCGTCACCGGTGCCGGCACAGGCATCGGCAAGAGCGTCGCCACGGCGCTGCTCAAGGCCGGCTGGAACACGGTGTTCTGCGGCCGCCGCAAAGCGGTGCTCGATGCCGCGATCGTCGAGGCCGGCCGGACCGAGGCCAAGGCATTGGCGGTTGCCTGCGACATCAGCAAGGCCGGCGAGGTCGACGATCTGTTCGAGACGGTGGCGGAAGCCTTCGGCCGCGTCGACCTGCTCTTCAACAATGCCGGCATGGGCTACAAGTCGACGCCGATCGACGAGATCCCGGTCGAAGTGTGGAACGATATTGTCGGCGTCAATCTCACCGGTTCGTTCCTGTGCGCCCGCGCCGCCTTTGGCGCCATGCGCAAGCAACGACCGATGGGCGGGCGCATCATCAACAACGGCTCGGTGTCGGCCTATGCGCCGCGCCCGGGCTCGGTGCCCTATACGGCGACCAAGCATGCCATCACCGGCCTGACCAAGACGCTGGCGCTCGACGGCCGGCCCTACGACATCGCCTGCGGCCAGATCGACATCGGCAATGCGCTGACCGACATGGCGCAGCCGATGACCGTCGGCGTGCCGCAGGCCAATGGCTCGATCGCCGCCGAAGCAGTGATGGATGTCCAGCACGTTGCCGATGCCGTCGTCCACATGGCCAGCCTGCCGCTCGAGGCGAACGTGCTGTTCATGACCGTGATGGCGACCAAGATGCCGTTCGTCGGGCGTGGGTGAGCAGCGGACGCTTGCAGGGCCTCCGCCGCCGGCTCATTTGCCCGCCAGCGGCGCACCGGGCTTGAACAGCAGAATGGGCCTGATCTCGTAGACGGCGGTCGAATTGACGCGGCGAAGGTCGCGGGCGATCGCGATGGCCTTGTCCCGGGTGGCGCAGTCGACGACATAGAGGCCGAGCAATTGTTCCTTGGTCTCGGCGAAAGGGCCGTCGATGACCACGCCGTCGCCCGGGCCGCGCAAGGTGAAGGCATCCTGCGTCGCCCCCAGACGCGCCGACGGTCCAAGTGTGCCTTCCTCACGAAGCCGCGTGTTGATCTTCAGCAGGTCGGCCATCAGTGCCGCATCTTCCTGCGGCGTCAGCGCCTTGATCGCATCTTCCATGTGATAGGCAAGGATTGCATAGAACATCTAGGGCACCCCCGGTTCGATCCCAATCCTCGGATCGTAACCGGTCCCGACATGGAGGCACAGTCTTGCCCGCGAGCCTCCCGACGGATCATGACACCGCCATGGCGGCTGGCCGCTAATTATCCGGAAAGGCTCCGGCCTGCTTCGATGTCTATTTGGAGAGGAACGCCCCGATCCGTTCCAGCGCGCGCAAGATGTTCTCCTCGGAGTTGGCGTAGGAGAGCCTGACATAGCCTTCGCCGAGAATGCCGAAATCGGGGCCGCCGATCAGCGCCACGCCGGCGTCGTCGAGCAGTGCGGAGGCGAGCTTCTTTGCCTTCCAGCCGGTTTTCGAGACATTGGGGAAGGCGTAGAACGCGCCCTTGGGCGTGATGCAGGAAATGTTGGGCAAGGCATTCAGCCCTTCGACGACGACCTTCCTGCGGCGGTCGAAGGCGCGCATCATGGTGTCGACGTCGTCCTGCGGGCCGTCGATGGCCGCGATGCCGGCGAACTGGCTCGGCGCGTTGACGCAGGACCAGCAATTGACCGCCAGCTTGCGCACCTTGTCGTAGAGATGTGCGCCCCTGTCGCCATTCGGCCAGATCGACCAGCCCATGCGCCAGCCGGTCATCGCCCAGGTCTTGGACCAGCCATTGAGCACGATCAGCCGGTCGCGGATTTCGGGATAGCCGAGCAGCGAGCAGTGCGTCTCGCCGTCATAGGTCATAGCGTCGTAGATCTCGTCGGAGAGGATGGCGACATCGGGGTGTTTCTCCAGCCCCTTGACCAGCTTCTCGATTTCGGCGCGCGGCGTGACGCCGCCGGTCGGGTTGGCCGGCGAGTTGAGGATCAAGAGCCTGGTCTTGGAGGTGATCAGTGCCAGCGTTTCTTCTGCGGAAAAGGCAAAGCCGTTTTCCTCGCGCATCGGCACCGGGATCGGCGCGGCACCGGTGAATTCGATCATCGAACGATAGATGGGAAAGCCGGGGTCGGGATAGAGGATCTCGGCGCCAGGCTCGCCGAACATCAGGATCGCGGCGAACATGGTCGGCTTGCCGCCGGGCAGGATCATCACCGCTTCGGGCGAGACCTCGACGCCGGTGGTGGTCAGCGTGCGCCGCACCACCGCCTCGCGCGTTGCCAGCAGGCCGTTGGCCGGCGTGTAGCCGTGGTGGCCGTCGCGCAGCGCCTTGATCGCCGCCTCGACGATGTGCTGCGGCGTCTTGAAGTCGGGCTGGCCGATGCCGAGATTGACGATGTCGCGGCCTTGTTGGGCAAGTGCGGTCGCCCGCGCGAGCACCGCGAACGCGTTTTCCTCGCCGAGACGGTCGAAGGCCGAAATCGTGTGGAGCATTTTTCCCGTCCGTGTGGTTCTTACTGTGGGGTTGCGTTTTTGTGAGCTTCGGCTGGCAAAAGTCAAACGGATTGGAGTCCTCGGTGTCGGAAAATCTCAGAGATTGGCAGGCGCGCCCGCGACCGGAGCGCAAGGCGATCGACGGTCGCTATGTCAGGCTTGAACCGCTGAGCGCCGCAAAACACGGTGATGGGCTTTATGAAGCGTCTTCCGTGTCCGATGTCGACGGGCGCTTCGCCTGGCTGCCCGACTATCCGCCGGAAACCCGCCCCGCCTTCCAACCCTGGCTGGACAAGGTCGAGGCGAGCGAAGACCCGCTGTTCTTCGCCGTCATCGACAAGGCCAGCGGCAAGGTCGCCGGCCGCCAGACATTGATGCGCATCGATCCCGCCTACGGCGTCATCGAGATCGGCAACATCTATTGGGGGCCGCTGATCTCGCGCAAGCCGGGCGCGACGGAAGCGCAGTTCCTGTTCATGAAATACATCTTCGACGAACTCGGCTACCGCCGCTACGAATGGAAGTGCAACAACCGCAACGAGCCGTCGAAGCGGGCGGCGGAACGGTTCGGCTTCAAGTTCGAGGGCATTTTCCGCCAGCACCTCATCGTCAAGGGTGAAAACCGCGATACCGCATGGTATTCGATCATCGACAAGGAATGGCCGGCCCTGCGCAAAGCCTATGAGGCATGGCTCGACCCGGCCAATTTCGACGGCGCCGGCCAGCAGAAGCGACGGCTCGAGGATTGTCGCGCAGAATTCGGCGCTTAAGTCCGGCTGGGGCGCATGACAGGAGCTGCCATTTGGCGCACACCCATTCCCACGACCATAGCGGGCATGATCACGAGGGCGCCGGCCATGTGCATGGCGCGACCGACAAGAAGCGCGTGCTGATCGCCGCCTGCCTGACGGCGGGCTTCATGGTGGCGGAAGCGCTTGGCGGCCTGTTCACCGGGTCGCTGGCGCTGCTGGCGGACGCCGGCCACATGCTGGCCGACGCCATCGCCCTCGGCCTTGCCTGGTATGCCTTCCATCTAGCCGGGCGGCCGGCGACGGGCCAGCTCACCTATGGTTTTGGCCGGGTCAAGACGCTGGTCGCCTACACCAACGGCATCGCCATCTTCGTCATCGCGCTGTGGATCGTCTACGAGGCCTGGCAGCGCCTGCTCACACCGGCGCCGGTGCTTGGCGGACCGATGCTGGTCGTGGCGATCCTCGGCCTGCTGGTCAATATCGGTTCCTTCCTGGTGCTGCATGGCGGCGATCGCGAAAGCCTCAACATGCGCGGCGCCATCCTGCATGTGCTTGGCGACCTGCTCGGCTCGGCGGCGGCGATCGTGGCGGCGGTGGTGATCCTTGTTACCGGCTGGACGCCGATCGACCCGATCCTGTCGGTGCTGGTCTCGCTGCTGATCCTGTCGACGGCCTGGTCGCTGATGCGCGCCGCCGCCCATGTGCTGCTCGAAGGCGTGCCGCCAAGCCTCGACCGCGACCTCATCGCAACGGACTTGGAAACCACGATCCAAGGCGTGCGCGAAGTGCACCATATGCATGTCTGGTCGATCGATGGGTCAAGCAACATGGCGACGCTGCATGCCTGCCTTGACGAGGGTGTCGATGCGCATCGGGCCGTCAGCGCCATCAAGAAGCGGCTTGCCAGCGAGCACGGCATCAGCCATGCCACCGTGGAACCGGAATTCGGCCAATGCGCCGACGAGGCCGGCGACCACGAGCATGAACATGAGCATGAGCACGATGCGGCCGCGCATCACAGCCACCATCACTAAGCCCGGTCGATAGCCGGCGCTGCCTCAGGAGTTGCACAGCTTTGAAAGCCAGCCTGACGAATGCCCGCTGCCCCGGTGCTGCATGATGGACCGCGACACCAGGAATGCCGCTGTTGCCGCGCTGTGGATCATGCTGCTGTTCGGCATCGCGGCCTTCTACTTGCCAACCGTGATGCTGGCACTCGGCAGTCTTTCGACGGTGCTCGCCGGCATATTCGGCATCGTCTTCGTGCTGGCGTTTTTCCTCGTGTTCTGGCTGCGCGCGCGCAGCCAGCGAAAAAATCAGGGCAAGTAAGGGAATTTTGACATGCGCATTCTGATCACCGGCGCCGCGGGCATGGTCGGCCGCAAACTCATCGCCCGGCTGGCCAAGGACGGCACGCTGCGCGGCAAGGCGATCACTGCGCTCGACCTGCACGACATCGTGTCGCCGCAGGCCCCGGCCATGGAGGGCGTCAGCATCAGCACCCATACCGGCGACCTTGCGGAAGCTGGTGCCGCCGAAAGCCTGGCCGCGTCGCGTCCCGATGTCGTCTTCCATCTCGCCGGCATCGTGTCGGGCGAGGCGGAAGCGAATTTCGAACTTGGCTACCGCGTCAATCTCGACGGTACGCGGGCGCTGTTCGACGCCATCCGACTGGCGGGTTATGCGCCGCGCGTCGTTTTCACCTCGTCGATCGCCGTCTTCGGCGCGCCGTTCCCGGATGTCATTCCCGATGACTTCCACCCGACACCGCTGACCTCCTACGGCACGCAGAAGCAGATGAGCGAGGCGCTGCTCGCCGACTATTCCAGGCGCGGTTTCTTCGACGGCATCGGCATCCGCCTGCCGACCATCTGCGTGCGGCCCGGCAAGCCGAACAAGGCCGCCTCCGGCTTCTTCTCCGGCATCATCCGCGAGCCGTTGAGCGGACAAGAGGCGATCCTGCCGGTGCCGCGCTCGGTCGCGCACACCCATGCCAGCCCGCGCTCGGCGGTGAATTTCCTGATCCATGCGGCCGGGATCGATGGCGGTGTCGTCGGACCGCGCCGCAATTTGACGATGCCTGGCGTCGCCGTCACCGTCGGCGAGCAGATCGAGGCGCTGGAGCGCATTGCCGGGCCGAAAGTGGTGAAGCTGATCCGCGAGGTGCCGGACGAGACGATCTGGGCGATCGTCAAGGGCTGGCCGACCCGCTTCGAGGCGAACCGATCACGAGAACTCGGCTTCAGCGCCGAGAAGAGTTTTGACGAGATCATCCGCGCGCATATCGAGGATGAGTTGGATGGCCAGCTTCCTGGGTAGGAGTTTACCGGCGCCATCCCATTTCAATGGGGTAAGACAGGCCTAGACGCTGCCGGTCAGGCTCGCCGACAGCAGCAGCAGTCCGAACAAGAAGACGAAGGCGGCGCCGCCGATCTCGACGATCGAATGGATGCGGTTGCCCATGCGGCCGTCACCGGCGAAATACACCGCCCAGTTCTTGGCGGTCACGGCAAGCGTTGCCAGCGCCGAGACGGTGATGGCTGTGCCCAGCGACATCGCAAGCACCGACAGCAGGCCGCCGAGCCAGAGCCCGTTGAGCAGCGCGAAGCTCAGCACGATCAGCGCGCCGGAGCAGGGGCGTATGCCGACGGCGGCCACCGCCGACCAGGCGGTGCGCCAGTCGAAACGGTCGCCCGACAGCAGCGCCGGATCGGGCGCATGCGAGTGGCCGCAGGTTTCGCAGACCTCGCCCGCCGCGTGATCGTGATGCGCATGGTCATGATGAGCATGCGTGCCATGGTCGTGATGGTGGTCATGCGCGGCGTGGTCGTGATGGTTGTGCGAATGGTCATGGTCGTGGTCGTCATGCCCATGTACCGCGTGCGAATGCGCATGCGCCGAAAGGCTGTGCGCGGCATGCGAATGACCAGCGTGGGAATGAGTCGCGTGACCCCCATGCGAATGGCCGGCGTGCGCCGCCGACAGGCTGTAGGCGGGCGCCCTGCCGAACAGGCGCAGGATCGACGGGCCGAGCTTGCGCCACAGCAGCCAGGCGCCGAACAGGGTGACGAGGGCAAAGCTCATGATCTCCATGAACCAGGCCGCGTCGGTCATCGAGATGGTGGTGCCGCGCAGGACGAAATAGGCAACCAGCATGACCGCGATCGCGGTCAGGCCCTGGAGCAGGGCCGAGACGAAGGACAACAGGATGCCGCGCTTGAGCGCCACTTCATTGGCAACCATGTAGGACGAGATCACCGCCTTGCCGTGGCCGGGGCCGGCGGCATGGAAGATGCCATAGGCGAAGGACAGGCCGATGAGCACCCAGAGCTTGCTGTTGTCCTGGCGCATCGCCTTCATCGCCGTCGCCAGCGCCCGGTAGAATTCCTGCTGTCTGAGGTTGATCCACATCAGGATGTGGGCGAACGGACCGGTGGTGGGCGCCATGCCGTCATTGACGCCGATGCCGAGCGAGGACTGGGCGTGCGCGGCGTTGGCGAAGTGCATCGCGGCAAAGGTGAGGGCCAACAGGCCGAATGCCAAACGCAGGGACGGTTTCGTCACCGGCTTCATCCTTCTGGCTGACAGGTCAGTTCGAGTTTGGTGGCAAAGATCTTGCTCATGTCGGTGCCTGTCGGGTCGTTGAAGAAGGCATCCGTCAGGGTCTTCTGGTTTTCCTTGATGGCCTCGTCCGGGTCCGGCCGGATCACCTTGCTGGTGCAATTCGACGGCAGGCCTGCAACCGTGATGTTGGAGTCCTCGGTGAAGTCGATCGCCGTGTAGAAGGTCGGATCATAGACGCCGATGTCGATCGTGCCGGTCAGCTTGATCGGCACCTTGGGCTCGGACTCGAACAGGATGATCAGCTGGTCGTTGTCGAAATTGGCCATCAGATGTGGAGGCGGCACCATCGTCACGTCCTTGCCGTTCTGCGTGACGAGTTGGAAATAGTTGAATTCGGCCAGCGAGGCATGGACGGTGTCGGCGACCTCCTTCAGCTCCTTGTCGTCAAGCTTCAGGTCGGAGTTCTTGTCGAACTCCATCATCACCGTACTCGAAAACAGGTCGTCGAAGCGCCAGAGATGACGCAGCGCTTTCACACTTTGGTGATCCGGGGACAGGATGACGTCCAGGCGTGCCTCGGCGAAGACGTGCGGATGCACGTAAGCCGGTCTGGTGGCGGCAAGGGTCGCCGCCAGGGCCGAAGCCAGTATGATTGCGTGCCGTTTGAGCTGCATTCCCGGTCGCGATTCCCTTGGCTTTGGAGAGGAACCGAAGGTTACCAGAAAGGGGGCGAAATTGGGACCGCCCGTGCGTGTCACCCAAAAGTGCGCAGCGGTTTTGGGACAGTGACACGCGCGAACCCCAAAGCGTGTCACCCAAAAGTGCGCGGCGGTTTTGCGCCTACAACACGCACGCCACAAGAGTCCTGGGCAGGTCAAGCGACCTCACGCGTCCTGAACCATTGCACCAGGAAGTCGACGAAAACGCGGACCTTGGCCGGCAGATAGCGGCGGTGCGGGTAGACGGCGAAGATGCCGCCGCCCGACAGGATGCGGTCGTCGAGCGCTGTCACCAACTGGCCACTCTTGAGATCGGGCGAGGCGATGAAATCCGGCAGGATGCAAAATCCGAGCCCCGACAGGGCCGCGGCCCGCGCCGCCATCGGGCTGTTGACCTCGATCGGGCCTGCCACCGCGACGCTCAGCTGATCGTTGTTGTCGCCCTTGAACGCCCAGTTGTTCAGCCCGCGGCCATTGGTGTCGACGATACAGGGCATGTGGCCGAGATCCTGCGGCCGCGTCGGCATGCCATGCTTGGCGATCAGTTCGGGCGAGGCGCAGAGTTTCACCGAAAACGGCGCGAGCCGCCTCGCGATCAGCGACGAGTTCTCCAGGCGCGAGATGCGCACCGCGAGATCGAAACCTTCCTCGACCAGGTCGACGAAGCGGTCGTCGAGCTGGATGTCGAGCACGATGTCGGGGTGCTGCTTGGCGAAATCGATCAGCGACTGCCCGATCGGCGCATCGGCGAAGGTGCGCGGCGCCGACAGTTTGATCCTGCCGCGCACGTCGCCGGAGGATTCGCGCACGGCGTCCGCCAGGCTGTCGACCTCGCGCACGATCTCCGAGGCGCGCCGGTAATAGGTGTGGCCGGCCTCGGTCATCGAGAATTGGCGCGTCGTGCGGTTCAGCAGCAGCGCGCCGAGTTCGTCCTCCAGCTCGCGCACATATTTCGACAGCAGCGCCTTGGAGCGGCCGATCTTGCGCGCCGCCGCCGAAAAGCCCTCGGCCTCGACGACGTCGATGAAGGCGCGCATGCGGGTCAGTGTGTCCATGGTTCAGGCCCTTTGTGCTGCGTCGAGAAGTTTTCGGCCGAGCCGTATCAGGGCAATGTCGCTGCCGGAAGGGCCAAGCAGCGAAAGGCCGAACGGTGCGCCGGCGACCGAGCCGATGGGCAAGGTGATTTGGGGGAAGCCTGACAGGCCGGCGAGGCACAAAAGATGCAGGGCCCGCTCGCGATAGGCCTGGAACTGCTCCGGCGTCGAGTCGACATAGGGCGCCGGGCCGGGCACCGTCGGCAGGACGAGGAAGCCGTCCTGGCCGAGCAGGGCGCTGAGTTCGCCGCGGAAGGTCAGACGGCGCACGTTTTCGGCCTGCGCCGTGCGGTCGTCGACGGCACGGCCAAAGCCGAAACGCTCCTCGACGCCGGGGCCAAGGTCGCGCTCGCCGCTGGTGATCCATTCGCCATGCACGCCCCAGGCTTCCCTGGCCTGCAGCCGGCGAAAGCACCAGTAGAGTTCATCAGGGGAAGAGCTGAAGCGCGTGGTCGAGGTCGCCGGCATACCGAAAACCGCACCCGCCAGCGCCTTCATTGCGGCATATTCGCCAAGCGCCGGGCGCGCAACCATCTCGTCCAGCCAGGTGAGCGATATCGGGCGGTCCAGGGAATGCTGATGCGGGTCGCGGCCAAGCAGCAGCTTGCCGACGGTCTCGTAGGTCTCGATGTCGTCGGCGAACCAGCCGAACGTGTCGAAGCTCGGCGCCAGCTTCATGGTGCCATCGAGCGCGATACGGCCATGCGTGGTGCGCAGCCCGATCAGGCCACAGAAACTCGCCGGCGCGCGGATCGAGCCGCCGGTGTCGGAACCGGTGGCAATGTCGGCCAGCCTGCCAGCCACCGCTGATGCCGATCCGGACGACGAGCCGCCGGTGACGCGGTCGGGGGCCGCCGGGTTCACCGGAAACGGAAAATGCGCGTTCTGGCCGAACAGCGCGAAGGCCAGTTCGTCGGTCTGCGTCTTGCCGACGAAGCGCGCGCCGGCATCGAGAATCGTCTGGACGGCCGGCGCCGTGCGCGAGGCGGCATTGCTTTCGGTGAATTTCCTGGAATTGCCGCATCCGGTGCGGTAGCCGGCGACATCGTAAATGTCCTTGACGGCCAGCCGCAGGCCGGCGAGCGGGCCGAGTTCGGCATGGGCCACCGGCATCTGGCGAAGATCGAGGAAGGCGTTGTAGGGGCCGTGCGTGCCTGTCATTGTTCGATATCCGGATACGGTTGCATCTACATTGTTCGATGCCGGAAATTTTACAACCTGCGATACGATTTTTATTGATTGTGAAGTCCTTCGCCCCTATATCGCGCTTGCCCAAAGTCGCACGTGCCTGTGGGTGTCCGCCGATCCTCGAATGGTGAGGGAAATCGGTAAGGTAACTGGAGCTAACCCCTCCAGTCGGTCTAGCGGCCAACCGCCAGCCCGAGGACACCTTGAAGCAACGACGGTGCGGGCCTTTCTGGTTCTCTGCCGGTTGTCCAAAGACCGGGGTTACTGAAGAGGCACACCTTCATTGCCGGTAGTGCGGAACGGGGTTCTCCCAATCCAAGCCAAGGCAGACAAAGCGGACCGAAGCCGGGCAGGGCCGAGGTTCATCGCCGCGAGACGGCGTTTCATGGTTCCGGGGTCTCCACCGGCTGGTTCCATGGATTTTCCGTCCCGCCTTTGTCCACCGCGTGTTCGCGAGGCCGACAGCCCGCGTCCGCACCCTTGTGCGCGCCGAAAGGCGTGTTTGGAGAAACCCGATGGCTACCCAGCGCATCCTCGACTTCCTCGCCACCCGACGTCCGTCCGGCCCCTGCCTCGTCGTCGACCTCGATGTCGTGCGCGACAATTTCCGCGCCTTCGAGAAGGCGTTGCCCGATTCCAAGATCTACTATGCGGTGAAAGCAAACCCGGCGCCGGAAATCCTGCGCCTCCTTGCTGCGATGGGCTCGTCCTTCGACACCGCTTCCGTTGCCGAGGTCGAGATGGCGATGGACGCGGGTGCGCCCGCGGACCGCATCTCCTTCGGCAACACTATCAAGAAGGAGCGTGACATCGCACGCGCCTACCAGCTCGGCATCCGTCTGTTCGCGGTCGATTGCGTCGAGGAGGTCGAGAAGATCGCCCGCGTCGCTCCCGGCGCGCGCGTGTTCTGCCGCGTGCTGACCGACGGCGAAGGCGCCGAATGGCCTCTGTCGCGCAAGTTCGGCTGCGTGCCGGCCATGGCCGTCGACGTGCTGCGCCATGCCAAGGGCCTCGGCCTCGACGCCTATGGCGTGTCGTTCCATGTCGGCTCGCAGCAGACCGATCTGACCGCCTGGGACCGTGCGCTCGCCGACGCCAAGAAGGTGTTCGCGACGCTCGCCGAGGAAGGCATCGTGCTCAAGATGGTCAATATGGGCGGCGGTTTCCCGACGCGCTATCTGCGTGACGTGCCGGCGGCCCAGGCCTATGGCCAGGCGATCTTCTCGGCGCTGCGCAAGCATTTCGGCAATGCCATTCCCGAAACCATCATCGAGCCAGGCCGCGGCATGGTCGGCAATGCCGGCGTCATCAAGTCGGAAGTCGTGCTGATCTCGAAGAAGGCCGACAATGACAATGTGCGCTGGGTGTTCCTCGACATCGGCAAGTTCGGCGGTCTGGCCGAGACGATGGACGAGGCGATCCGCTATCCCCTCGTCACCCGCCATGACGGCTCGGAGACCGCGCCTTGCGTGCTCGCCGGACCGACCTGCGATTCGGCCGACGTGATGTACGAGAAGACACCGTATCCGCTGCCTCTGTCGCTGACCATCGGCGACGAGGTGCTGATCGAAGGCACCGGCGCCTACACGACCACCTACTCGGCGGTCGCCTTCAACGGCTTCGAGCCTCTCCGATCCTACGTGATCTGACGGTTCTTTATTTGGCGCATTTTCGGACGGCGAACCGGATACCACTTCGCCTGAAAATGCGCTGAGAGCCGATCAGATCATCCCAGGTGGGCGCTTGTCGCCCGCCCGGGCTCGCTTGTGGAACAGATCTCCGCTTGCCAGGGATTGCGGAAATGGAAATGTCAGTTGAAATCGTAGCTCATGCGCCGGCCTTCTCGATGGTCGCCGAAACCGTCGCCGACGTCGCGGCACGCGAAGCCTTGCTCGATCGTGCCATGGGGCCGATGCGGCGGAAAAAATCGTCGGAGAAGCTGCGGCGCGGCCGCCGGCCTTCGGAAGGCCTGGCCTTCGTCGCGCGCGATGCGTCGGGCGGCGTCGCCGGCACGGTGCGGCTGTGGGATGTCAGGCTGGGCGAGGGCGGCCCGGCAGCATTGCTGCTTGGCCCGCTCGCCGTCGATCCGTCGCTCAAGAATGTCGGCATAGGTTCGGCGCTGATGCGCCACGCCGTGACCGAGGCGGCGCGTCTCGGCCACGCGGCAATCCTGCTGGTCGGCGATGCACCCTATTACGGACGCTTCGGCTTCTCGGCCGACAAGACAGGCCGGCTGGCGATGCCAGGCCCCTATGAGCGGCATCGCCTGCTGGCGCTGGAACTGGTGGAAGGCGCGCTCGATGGCGTGCACGGCACGCTGAAGGCTTGCGGCCGCAAGCTGAAGGCACAGGCGCCGACGCTGGCCGCCTGAGGGCTGAAAACCACTGTTGGCCATTTGACCATTCAAACGAAAACGCCGCCCCGAAAGGCGGCGTTTTTTGTGACTTCGGAGCGAGGCTGTTCAGCCGATCAACTGGCTGAGCGCCATGGCCACCGTCATGTCACCTTCGACTTTGATCTTGCCGGTCATGAACGCCATGGTCGGGTTCAGGTCGCCGGCGATCAGCGAATCGAGATCGTCGAGCGAGAGCTTGATGGTACAGTCGGTGGGGGCATCGGTGGTCGAGACGGTCGCGCCGTCGATGACGATCACGCCGTCGCCCCCGGTGTCGAACTTCACGGAACGATCAAACCCGCTGCTGGCCACGCGCGACTTGATCTTCTCGGCAATCTCCTGAACGCTCACGCTGTTCTCCCTGTCTGGTTGCATCTGCCGCGCAGGGCGTTTCGGTCTGGCCGAAGCCCATGCGGCATCTCTGGCGATCAAGGTCGCTGCCGCATATAGCTTTGGGTTGACGTTTACGTCAACGCGAATCCTGGAGGCTGGTTCCTATCGCCGCACCAGTAGCCTGTCGGGGCACCAGTGGTCAGTGGGCCGGCGGCGCGTCCGCTTCGGCCGGCTTGGCGGTCCCGGCAGCCGCGGTGTCGGAATCCTGCCGGCGGCGCAGCCAGTTGTCGCGGATCTCGTCCTTGCTCAGGAAATTGACCTGATCGACCAGAACCTCATGCACCAGATTCGCGCCGACGCGGGTGTTGACGGTGTCGCGGATGGCGGCGCGAAAGGCATCGAGGTCGATCGTCGCCTTCTTGGTGAAGTCGATCTGGGGATTGGCGTAGAGGTAGCTGTAGACCTGGTCGGTGATGAGCGCTTCGGCCGGAATCGACAGTTTCTTTATCTGCTCCGGTTCGACGGTGTAGACGAGCTTGGCCAGGAAATAGCCGCCGATCTTGGAGTCGCGGATCAGCGGCACCGAAATGACGTCGGTCTTGACGTAATCCAGCCCGCCCAGCATCGGCTTGGGTTTCTCGCCGACGCCGCGTTCGCCGGCTGCCTGGAACGAATAGAAGACGGCGCCGAGCGTGGCGGCGCAGACCCAGACCGCGATGGCGATGATCTTGATCATTCAGAGGCCGAGCCCGACATCATCGCGCTCTAGAGCCTGGTCCATCCCGATTCAATCGGGATGGGGCTCTATCTCTTTGTTTGAGCATGATCTTCTCCAAAAATCGGCATCCACTTCTCGGGATCATGCTCTAGCCTTTCATCCGGCCGAACTCGCCGGCGGAGTAGGTGCCGTCGGTTTCGGCGCGCTGGATGGCGCTGCGCAGCAGGCCGGCGACCTCGTTGACGGCGCTCAGATGCGCCAGGATCGCCGCCTCGTTCTTCGCCAGTTTCTGGCGCAGCCGGGTCAGGCCCTCGCGGTGCTGTTCGAGGAACTCGGCTTCGCTGCCGCCCTTCATGGCGCGCGTCAGCTCATAGAGATAGCGGCTCTTGCGGGCGTTCGACGCCTTGAGATCATAGCTGGTATCGCTGCGGATGCCGGCGGTCTCTTCCTCGACCACCTCCTCGATGCGGCCGATGATGGCCGCAAGGTTTCCGGGCCGCGCGAACGGGATCGGAGCCTCCGACGCGGCCGTGCGCGCCGGCAGGTTGGCAGTGAATTCGGAAGAATCGGCCATGGTGTTTCCCAGTCTAGATCTTGATGTCTGTTTTTATGGTTGTCTCGTCGCCGGTCATCGACCTGGCGGCCTTGCGCTGCAATTCCTGGACGAGCGAGGTGGACAGACGGGTCTGCTGATCGATCTCGGTTTTTTCCGGTCCGTTTGAAACCGGGCCGATCGGCACCTTGCGCTTGCCGTCCATATAGTGGTCGGCAACCAGCGACTTGGCGATGCCGATGCCGCCGCGCTCGGCCATGACGTCGGCGACGCGCTCGGCGAGCTGCGACTTCCACATGTCGCCGGCCAGACCCGTGCCGTAGACGCCCTCCGTGTCCTTGGGCAGCATGTTCTGGATGAAGGTCTGCAGGACCATCGCCTCGAACTTCTTGAATTTCTTGGCCGGATCGGCTGTCGCCGCCGCCTTGTCAGCGGTGGCGCGCGACAGAATCGAGCCGGGATCGACGGACGCCGCGGTATCTAGCGAACCGGCGGTGTCGACCGAAAAGGCACCGGCGGCGGCACCCGCGCGCTTGGTCAGCGCGGCACGGGCAGCCTCGATATCCATCGGATCGGCAGCACGGGCAACATCCATAACGATGTCGCTGGGTGGAGAAATCGCCAAGAAAGTCCGCCTTTTACCGGTTTTCCTTAGCCAGACCATGCCTCAACAAGCTTGTGGCAGGCTTGCGCGAGGGGGAGGAGGGCGGAATGTGGGGATTGAGCGGCTGCTTCGGGCTCTCGCCGACCTTGCCAGCGTCGGTAGGCGGATGGCCAGAGTGCCCTGCCAACGTCGAAAGGCGACCCGCTGCCTCTACAGGTCTTGACGGGAATTGGTGTGCCTGTTTGAGAACGGGGGCGAGACATTTGCTGCATGGGAGACGGGCAAGCGGTGGGCAAACAGTGAAGCGCGTTCTTCGAATGCTTGCCGCGGTGATTGTGGCGTCCGGCCTGGCCGGGTGCACCAGCATTTCCTACTACGCGCAGTCGGTGGAGGGCCACGTGCAGATCATGGCCGCGCGCAAAAATGTCGGAAGGCTTATCCGCGATCCCTCGACGCCCGAGGCATTGCGCGCAAAATTGACGTCGGCCAGCGCCATACGCCGCTTTGCCACGGAAGAACTGGCGCTACCCGACAACAGCAGCTATCGCAGCTATGTCGACATCGGTCGGGCCGATGTGACCCTTGCCGTTTTTGCAGCGCCGCGATTCTCGCTTACGCCAATAACCTGGTGCTTTCCGGTCTTCGGTTGCGTTCCGTACCGGGGGTATTTTTCCCGGAAATCAGCGGCTGAAAGCGCCGCCGAACTGCAGCGGCAAGGACTGGACGTTTATGTGTCAGGCGTCACCGCCTACTCCACGCTGGGCTGGTTCAGCGACCCGCTGCTCAGCACCATGCTGCGTCAGGACGACACGTATATCGCCAGCCTTATCTTTCATGAGCTGGCGCATCAGAAAATCTATGTGAACAACGACTCCGCGTTCAACGAGGCTTTCGCGGTCGCCGTCGAAACCAGCGGTGTAAGGAAATGGCTCCGCGCCACTGGCGACCGCGCTGGATTGCGCCGCTACGAAACGAACCGCAAGCGCCAGGCGGATTTTCTCGGACTGATAGCGGAAACGCGCGATGAGTTGCGGCAGGTCTATGGAAGTCCCCGCGCCCCCGAGCAGATGGCGGTTGCCAAAGCAGCCACGATCGACAGACTGCGCATGCGCTACCGGCAGATGCGCGACAGGCGCTGGGCCGGATACCGGGGATACGACGCTTGGTTCGATGCCCCGATCAACAATGCAAAGCTCGCCGCGACTGCTGTCTACGGTGAACAGGTTCCGGCGTTCCTTCATCTGTTCAATTTGTGTTCCGGCGACTATCCAAGGTTCTACGCTTCTGTTCGCCGGATTGCGGATTTGCACGAACCTTCCCGTGCCGAAGCGCTCAAGGCCGCGGATACGTGTGGTTGACTTGAGCAGGCACGGGACCTAGCAGCCTGGCATCGCGTTGCTCGCCAACAGTGACGATCCGATATCGGCGTCGAGCGCGAAACGCTCGCAGCGCTCGCCGTCGGTGTCATCGATGAAGCTCTCGATATGCTTGAAGCCGAGCTTCGCCATTATCCGCAGCGACGCCAAATTGCGCGTTGCCGCCTCGGCCGTCACCTGTTCAAGCGCCAGGGTTTCGAAGGCGTAGCGCAGGACTTCGCGCGCCGCCTCGCTGCCCAGTCCGTGCCCCCAATGCGCACGCGCCAGCACAAATCCCAATGCGGCTGCCTTCGCGCCAGTTGCGTCGAAGGACAGGGTTATCGTCCCGATCGCGTCCGACACTCCCGCCTGATCTATGGACCACTGGATCGCCTTGCCGTCGGCGAACCGCCGACGCGAGCGGGCCAACCATCGCTCGCCCGCTCTGATGTCGTCGGGAACGGGATCGCCGGCAAGGGAGGCGGATTCGACATCCGTCGCGCGCGCAAACCATGCCGGGATATCCCGTTCGCTAGGCGACCGCAGCACGAGCCTTGGTGTCGTAGCTTTGGAAATCGGACTGCTTCCATGGGAGCACTTTCAACCCGAGGCGGCGTCAATGCAACGTCGCTGGCGGGCCGCGTCGACTAGCTACCAATGACGCCCTTTTTGCGTCCGCAACCAACCATTCATCAGTCCGTGAGGCGCCCACGAAACAAGGCGGTGCCGTCCGTCAGGCGCGACCTGGAGATATTCCGGAATCCAGCCTCGGTCATCCATGCGCGGTACTGACCTTCAGTGTACGATTCGCCATGGCGATAGAGGTTCAAGAAAGTGAGATTGAGAAAGACACCCTCGGACGGGCCGAGGCGGTCGTCATCGACGACACCCCACCCGGCAATTGCGATCTCGCCACCGGGCGTGAGGCAACGCGCCGCGTTCAGGATCGCGTTGCGCGCCTGGTCCGGCGGAAGGACCTGGACGACGGCCTTCAGGATTGCCAGATCATGCCGGCCGATCGATGGCGCGACAGTTATGTCCCCCTCTTCGACAATCACGTCGTCGGCACCGTATTCCGACAGGATAGCTGGCGCAACCGCCGCGACCGTCGGGAGTTCCATCAGCGTCGCCGCAATCTGCCGCCGCCGCTCGCGAAGCCCGACGAGAATGGTCCCGGCTCCCCCGCCGATGTCGATCACCGAACCGATGGCGGAGAGGTCGATCTCCCGGGCCAGATGTCGGCCGAAAATCACCCCGCCCGGTGCGAGCATGCGGCTGAAGGCGGCCGCGGCTTCGGGACCCGCTTCGGAAAAGTCGTGCAGCGCGGCCGGTCGGTTCTGCCGTAGCGACTCCGCCGTCAGCAGGTCGGCTCCCCAGAGCTCGCGCAGGAGCGCATGATCGCCACCGCGATAGGTCGGCTTGGACGCGTCGAGGAAGGCCGACGCTTCGGCTCCGTTGCGAAACTGACCATCCTTGACTTCGAGGAGATCGATGCTGGCGAGCGCGTAGAGGAGCCGCGACAGGCGATCGGGCTCGACTTTGAGCGCCGCCCCAAGGCTGTCAGCCGTCGCGGCGTCGCCACCGAGCCGGGTGAAGATGCCAAGGTCCAGCCCGGCTCGAAGCGCCAAGGCGGGCGGCACCGCTGCGATCAGTCTGTCGATCCGGTCACAATCCACCATGTCGCATCCCTTCCGCGATCCAGAACCGACTTTGAAGCAGTCCCCATAAGATTAGAGCTTCGGTTCTCCGGAAAGTGAAGGCGAAATCATTGTTTCGAGAGACCGACATGCGGCGCAAAGCCGCCGTTCGCGTCGTTCAGTATGTGCGCCGCAACGGGCCATCGCCAAATTCCCGTAGCTACTCCTCGTTCCGTTTCTGCGCGATCAGATCCAGCCGTTCGCGGTCGGAGCGTTCGCGCTCGTCGCGGTTGCGCACGTCCTTGTAGGCGCGCTCGACCATGTTGGTGCGGGCGTTTGCCGTGGCGATGAGGCCGACCTCTTGTTTCGCGCTTTCCAGGCTCTTCTCCTGGCGCACCACCGCCTGGGCGATGCGGCGATGATAGAGATCGGGGAACAGGCCGGAGAGCGAATTGTCCTGGTCGAAATGGCCGATCAATTCCCTGGCCTCGGCTTCCGCCGCGTTTGCCGCGGCCAGGAAGGTGGCGTGGCGGGTCTCGTGCAGCGCCTTCAACTGTTCCTGCACCTTGACCAGTTTCTTCAGGCGGTCCCTGCGCGAGCTCATCTCACCTCGCCAAAGTCAGGTCGACGAAGCCATCGACGAACAGCGACAGCATGGTGCCGATGGCGAAATAGAAAATGATCATGCCGCCGGCGATGACGAAGGGCTGGGAGATGAAATAGATCGGAATCTGCGGGGTCAGCTTGTTGACGAAGCCGATCGTCAGATTGACCAGGATGGCATAGGCGACGAACGGGCTGCCGAGGCGGATGACCAGGAAGAAGGTGTCCGACACGGTGTCGGTGATGTCGACGAGGGCTGCCTGCGGGTTGAAGAAGACGTTGACCGGCGCGACTGTGTAGGACGCCACCAAAGCGCGGACGATCTCGTGGTCGAAGTCGAAGACGAACAGCATCAACAGCGCGGAGAACGAGATGATGGCGGCAAGGGCCGCCTGCGGTTCCGGTTCCTCGATCGCCGGACCGCCCGAGCCGCCATAGCCGATCAGCATGGCGATGGCCGAGCCCATGAAGCGCAGCGCTTCCATGTAGAGCCTGGTCATGGCGCCGATCAGTCCGCCGATCAGCAGCTCCGAGATGATCATTGGCACCAGGATCTGCGGGCGCGGATCGACGAAGGGAATGATGCGATCCCACAGGAAGGCGAGCAGGCCGCCGGTGGCGGCGACCGCCACGAACAGCCTGACCTGCACCGGCACACGGGCGCTGGACAGGCCCGGCATCAGCATGAAGCAGGCGCCGATGCGGCAGAAGGCGAGGAACGCCGCGATGACGACGCTCTGCGAAAGAACGCTCACGATATGGTCCCGAGCACCCTGATCTCGACGCCCTTGGCGATTTCGACATGGGAGAGCACCGGCAGCGTGGTGAACAGGCGCTCGATGATCATGCGCACATAGGGGCGGGCGTCGGGCGCGGTGACGAGGACGAAGCGCTCGCCGGCTTCGAGGAATTTCTTGATCGCCTTGGTGGCGTCCTGGCCGAATTCCTCGAGCTGGCGCGGATCAATGTCGAACTCGCGCACCTCGCCCTTGGCGTCGCGCTTGAGGCTTTGATGGAAGGCGAGGTCCCAGCGGTTGCCGAGGCGCAGCACCTTGAGCACGCCGCCTTCCGAGAGATCGCCGCAGATCTGCTGGGCCATGCGGATGCGGACATGTTCGACGATCTGCTCGGTGCGGCGCACATGCGGCGCGATCTCGGCGATGGCCTCGATGATCAGGTGCAGATTGCGGATCGAGACGCGCTCGGCGAGCAGCAGCTTCAGCACCGCCTGCAGGCCGGGATACGAGATGTGCGTGGTGCAGATCTCGTCGGCGAGCTTGCGGTATTCCTGGTCCTGGCGTTCGAGCAGCGCCTTCATGTCCTTGTAGGACAGAAGCTGCGGCAGGTTGTTGCGGATGACTTCCGAGAGATGGGTGAGCAGCACCGACATGTTGTCGGCGAAGGTGTAGTTCTCGCGCTTCAAATCCTCGGCGAAAGTTTCCATGACGGAATAGGCGCGCATGCCGAAGGCCGGCTCGCGGATCTCCTCGCCCGGAATTTCGGGCACGTCGCGGCTGCCGAGCAGCACCATGATCTCGCCGACGCGCATCGAATATTCGGCGACCACCGTGCCATGCACCTTGATCTGGTAGCTTTTCGGAGGGATGGCGAAATCGTCGGCAACGCGCACTTCCGGCACGACGAAGCCGTATTGCTGCGCGAATTTCTTGCGCATCTTGCCCATGCGGAAGACCAGTTCCTGATGCGAGACCAGGAGCCTGGTCGATAGCTGCTTGCCGATCAGCAGTTCGATCTCGGCGGTGGCGAGCGAGGCCTTGACCGAGTTCTTTTCTTCCTCGGCCTTGGTCGCCTTTTCCTGGGTCTTCAGCGCCTCGGCCGCGGCGAGGACGCGGTTGGCGCGCATCGGGATGACGTAGCCGAGGCCGGCCATGCCGCCGGCCAGCGCAAAGAAGGGGAACAGCGGCAGGCCGGGCATCAGGCCGAGCAGCACCAGCAGTGCCGCCGCCACGTAAAGCGCGCGCGGATGGGCGCCGAGCTGGCCGAACACCGCCTGGTTGGTCGAGCCGCGGGTGCCGCCCTTGGAAACCAGCAGGCCGGCGGCGAGCGAAACGATCAGCGCCGGGATCTGGGTGACCAGACCGTCGCCGACCGACAGCTTGATGAACACGTCGGCGGCCTCGCCCATGCCCATGCCATGCCTGATGTAGCCGATGGCGATGCCGCCGATGATGTTGATGGCGGTGATGATGAGGCCGGCGATGGCGTCGCCGCGCACGAATTTCGAGGCACCGTCCATCGAGCCGAAGAAGGAGGATTCTTCTTCCAGTTCGCGGCGGCGCAATTGCGCGGTCTTGTCGTCGATCATGCCGGCGGAGAGGTCGGCGTCGATCGACATCTGCTTGCCGGGGATGGCGTCGAGGGTGAAACGGGCGCCGACTTCGGCGATACGCGTGGCGCCCTTGGTGATGACGATGAAGTTTACCACGATCAGGATCATGAAGACGATGAGGCCGATGACGAAGTCGCTGGCCATCACCAGCTTGGAGAAGCCTGCAATGACATAACCGGCGGCGTGCGTGCCCTCATTGCCATGCGACAGGATCATGCGCGTGGTGGCGATGTTGAGGGACAGCCGCAGCATCGTGGCGATGAGCAGCACGGTCGGGAACGAGGAGAAATCGAGCGGCCGCTGGATCCACAGCGCCACCATCAGGATCAGCACCGACAGCGCGATCGAGAAGGCGAGGCCGATGTCGATGAGGAAGGCCGGGATCGGCAGGAACAGCACGGCCAGGATGATGACGATGCCGAGCGCGAAGAAGATGTCGCGGCCATTCTTGGCCACCGCGCCGGGCTGGATGCTTTCGCTGATCGCCATATAAGTCCTCGAACCATAGACTGTCGCGCATAGGACAGCCCGGCGAGGGTAGTTGGCCAAGCTTGCGCGAGGGTGGGAGACTTTGTTTTATGCATGTCGTCCTCCCAAAAACCGAGGTCACTTTTGGGCGACATGCAGTAGGCGGACCTGATGTCGCGAAGGAAGGGAAACCCATGCTCCTGATCATCGGCACGATCCGCTTGGCGCCCGACAGGTTCGAGGAGGCAAGGCCGGTGATGGAGCGCATGGTTTCAGGCAGCCGCGCCGAGGATGGCTGCCTCGAATATTCCTATGCGCGCGATGTGCTCGACGCCGGGCTGATCCGGGTCAGCGAGGTGTGGCGCGACAAAGCGGCGCTCGATGCGCATTTCCGTTCGCCGCACATCGCGGAGTGGCGCTCAAGCTGGCCGGCGCTTGGCATTGGCGAGCGCAACCTTGTGCTCTATGAGGCCGGCGAGTCCATGCCGACCTGATCGGCCGTCGGCTATACCGAGGGACAGACCTGGTTCGAGCCACCCGGCACGGTCCATCTCTTCGCCGAGAATGCCAGCGCAACCGAGCCCGCCGAACTCTTGGCGACGTTCATCGCCGACGACGATTGCGGGCCGCTGACCATACCGGACTGACGGTTGGCCTATCGCTCAATCGGGCTGGCAGATGGCATCGGCCATCGCAATCTGGTCGCTCATTTCTGAGAAGGTCGATCAACCTTCCGGTCGCCAGAGAGGCGCCCTTTACTATGGGTTATCCGCTGTATGATAGCAGCCAATGCGAGAGTAGCAGAACCGATGCCAGTACGGAGGGTAGCTCTTGCCAGTCTATACAATCAACGGCGCATCGCGACCGACAAAAGTCGTAGATGTTGCAGGAGATTTCAAAAAAGTTTTTCCAAAGAGCGTGGATTTCAGCAAATTTCGTGATTTTTCTACGCTGGGGGACGGGACGCATGTTTGGAAGAATGCGTTTCAACAAGGGCTCCCCGTCGAAACGGACTATCTGCCCAAACAGCTCAAATGGGGACATGGCGAGCTGAAGAAAGGGCTTCCGGATCTCCTGAAGCACAACAGTATTTTCATTGTCAGTGAAAATCTCCGTCGTGTCGTCGACGAATACGAACCGGGCGTGCACCAATTTTCCCAGGTTGAGATCGTCTGGAAGAATGGCGGGTCATCAATCCCTTACTATTGGTTCTATCCCTGCAATCGGATCGACAGCATAAACGACGCCTTGTCGACGTTTGATTTCGATGAGCATGGGGGTCGCCCCAAGCGGTGGCGCTATCGTCCTGGGGGAAAGTTGGTCTACGATCTGCAAAAGATCGGTGGTACGCATCTGTGGCTGGACCGCGGCTATTTCAGCACCGATGGGATAATGATTTCCGAGACGCTGAAGAACGCGTTCGAGGCGAACGGGCTCACAGGCATCCTCTACTTCAAACATGAGGCCGTATAGCATCCAACGTGGCATGGCGCGGATTAGAGGCGGTCAAGTTTCCACGGCCCGCCGGCTGCGCGCGGTGCTCATCAGATCGATCCCGCTGCTCTTCGGGAGGATGGCCAGCTATCAAAGCCTAGCAGGCGTTGACCTGTCTGCAGGACCAACCTCCGCCATCGGTATCGTGGCAATCTTCGTAGCTGCCGTAACACATGTTCGTTGAGTTGCGGTACCAGGGATAACCGCCGGGACAGCAGACGTCCTGCTGCGCTGTCCGAAGAAGTTCTTCCGCCGGCCGGCTCTGTTTTTCCGTATTGCCTCCTGCAAAGGGAGACATAGGGTATGAAATATTCAATTTGACTGGCATATCCATGCTTGAGTGGCTCATTGCAGACGAACTCAAAAAAAGCGTGCAAGCAGCCAATAAAAACAATCCCCACGCACTCATGTTCTCCTCCTTGAGGGAAATAGAGACGGACCAAATACCACTTTTCAGGCGTTGCGTCGATTTCGCAGGCGAACGGGAGGAGGGGCATCGCCGCGAATCCGGTGTCGGATCTTCAGATGGTCGATCGACTTATGCCTTTGGGCTCGGGGATGATCAAAGGAAGCCTCTAGACCGTTCGAAAACGATCCTCGCAGCGGGGAGCCGGCATCGCGGTTGCCATGCGGTATCGCCGGGCGTATCAGCCTTCTGCGTTCTTTTGATATCGGCGAGCCGCCCGAGTGCTTTCCAGAAACCAGCCACAAGTCTATGCCCGCCGGCTGCGTGCGGTGCTGCTGCGGTCAATTCCGCTGCTCGAGGCGCGCGGCATCGCCGTGGTCATCCTGGCGGGCGTCGTCGGGGTGATGGCGGGCATACTGGTCACGGCGATGAGCCAGATCGTGCAGGATCTGCACGGGCTGTTGTTCGGCGTTCAACCCGGCGGCCGGCTTTCCGGCATGTTCTCGCTCGCCAATCCCATGCAGGCGCTGATCCCGGCGGTCGGCGGCGCCCTGCTCGGATTGACGGTGATCTGGCTGCGGCTGCGGAAATTCCGCACTCCGGTCGATCCGATCGAGGCCAACGCGCTCTATGGCGGGCGCATGTCGCTGACCGACACCTTCATCATCGCCGGCCAGACCATGATCTCCAGCGGCTTCGGCGCCTCGGTCGGCCTGGAAGCCGGCTACACGCAGGTCGGATCCGGCCTGGCGTCGCGGCTGGCGCGCATCTTCCGGCTGCGCCGCAACGATGTCCGTGTCCTTGTCGGCTGCGGCGCGGCCGGCGCCATCGCCGCCGCTTTCGACGCGCCGCTTACCGGCGCCTTCTACGGTTTCGAACTGGTCATCGGCATCTACTCGGTCGCCAATGTCGCGCCTGTCATGACTGCGGCGATCTCCGCCTCGCTGACGGCGGAAATGTTCGGCGGCGTGCCGTTTCCGTTGGAGCTTTCAGGGCTGCCGCAACTCACCCCCAGCCAGTATGTGCCGTTCCTGCTGCTCGGGCTGCTGGGCGGCGCGGCCTCGATCGCCATCATGCAGTTGGTGACGCTGATCGAACGCGGTTTCAACAGGCTGTCGGTCGATGCCTCGCTGCGCCCCGTCATCGGCGGCGTCATCGTCGGCCTGCTGGGATTGATCACGCCGCAGGTGCTGTCCAGCGGCCATGGCGCGCTGCACCGCGAATTCGCCATGAACTATGGGCTGACCGTTGTGGCCAGCGTCTTCGTGCTGAAGCTGGCGGCGTCAGCCATCTCGCTGGGCTCGGGCTTTCGCGGCGGCTTGTTCTTTGCCTCGCTGTTCCTCGGCGCGCTGCTCGGCAAGGCATTCGCCGGCGTGATGGCGCTGATTTCGCCGGCGACCGGCATCGACCCTTCGGTTGCCGCTGTCGTCGGCATGACCTCGCTTGCCGTCGGTGTCGTCGGCGGCCCGCTGACGATGACCTTCCTGGCGCTGGAATCGACCCGCGACCTGACGCTCACCGGCGTCGTGCTGGCCGCCTCGATCATGGCGGCGATCCTGGTGCGCGAAACCTTCGGTTATTCGTTCTCGACATGGCGCTTCCACCTGCGCGGCGAGACGATCCGCAGCGCCCATGATGTCGGCTGGATGCGGAGCCTCACCGTCGGCTCGATGATGCGCAAGGACATCAAGACCATCGATGCCTCGACGACACTGGCCGACTTCCGCAAGCAGATCCCACTGGGTTCGGCGCAGCGCGTCATCGCCGTCGACCCGGGCGATCAGTATGTCGGCGTGCTGATCGTGGCCGAACTGCACAGCGATCCCGCCGGCGGCGAGGTGCCGGTGCGCGATCTCGCCCAGTACAAGGATGCCGTCCTGGTGCCCAGCATGAACGTGCAGGCCGCTGCCGAAACATTCCAGCGCGCCGGCGCCGAGGAACTGGCGGTCGTCGAGGATTTCACCGACCGCATCGTGCTCGGCCTGCTGACCGAGGGCCATCTGATGCGGCGCTATGCCGAGGAACTCGAAAAGGCGCGCCGGGATCTGTCGGGCGAGGGCTAAGGCTTCTCCCTACGCGTCCGTGTTAATCGGCGGCGCGGCTTACTCGCGTGACCCCTCCTGGCCCAGCTATTGGCCCCATGCTGGCGCCCTTGCGTAGCTTGTCAGTTGTACAGTGGTACTGTACACAATGTTAAGTGCGGTGAGGAGACGGCATGCGCAAGGGTTCCGGCCAGACTTCGGCAAAAACGGGCGACGCACCGGCTGCGACGCATGCCCATCAGGTGCTCGGCATGCGCCTCAAGAGCCTTCGCCTCGCCCGCAGGCTGTCCTTGCGGGAGCTTGCGGAGGCGACCGGGACGAGCGCCAGTTTCATCAGCCAGCTCGAACGCGGCCTGACAGGGGCCAGCACCGCCTCGCTCAACCAGATGGCTTCGGCGCTCGGCGTCAGCGTCGCCATGCTGTTCGAGGAAAGCACAGCGCAAAACCATGGCGTTCTGAGACGAAGCGAGCGGCCGAGCCTGCCGCCCAGCGATGGCTGCCGCAAGATGCTGTTGTCGCGCCCGCCGCTGAGCGACATGGAGGTCTATGTCGGGGAATTCGACATTGGCGGTTCGACCGGGCCTGATCGCTACACCCATGGCGACGCGCACGAGATGCTCGTCGTGCTGCGCGGGGTCGTCGAAGTCTCGCTCGGCGAGGCGCGCCACGTGCTCGAGGAGGGCGACAGCATCGAATACACGACCTCGACGCCACATCGCTCAGAGAACATCGGCAGTGGCCGAGCCGAAGTGATGTGGATCATCGCGCCGCCGACCTCGGTGCGCGCCGAACTCGAACAATACACGGCCTGGAAACCGCTCGCGGCCAGGTAGGTCCTATCCAAAACGCGGGCATGAATGGGAGAGTTAGTGTGATGTTTAGATCGAGATTTGCAGGCCTTGGCGCCATTCTGGCGCTTGGCGTTGTAGCCGGCGCGGCCTTTGCGCAGGAGAAGCCGGTCGCCGGCGAGGTGAAGGAAGGTTCGCTGAAGGGCAAGACGCTGACGTTCGTTTCCTATGGCGGCATCTACCAGGACGGCCAGGCGGCCGCGCTGAAGGAGTTCGTCGACAAGTCCGGCGTCAAGCTGCTCAATGACGGACCGACCGAGATCGCCAAGCTGCAGGCGCAGGTCGAGTCCGGCAATGTGGCCTGGGACGTCGTCGACACCGACGACCTGCCGCCTTACGTCTATTGCGGCAAGCTGTTCCAGAAGCTGGATCTGACGAAGCTCGACGTCTCGAAAATCCCGGAAGGCCAGGTCGGCGAATGCTCGGTGCCGGCGATGAACTACGGCGTCGTGCTGATGTACAACAAGGAGAAGTACAAGGATAATCCGCCCAAGAGCTGGGCAGACTTCTTCGATACGGCAAAGTTCCCGGGCGTGCGCGGAATCGACGGCTCCGGCAGCCCGACGGGCGGCTTGCTGGAACAGGCGTTCAAGGTTGCCGGCGGCGATCCGAAGGCGATGACAGTGGCCGATATCGACAAGGCCATCGATGTGGTCCGCAAGCTCGGCCCCGATACCATTTTCTGGAAGACGGGTGCCGAATCGCAGCAACTCGCCGAATCCGGCGAGGCCGACATGCTGATGATGTGGACGGGCCGCGCCATGACCGCGGTCAAGAACGGCGCCAAATATGCGCCGGCCTGGCAGGACTGGCTGGTGGTGATGGACCAGATGACTATCCCGGTCGGCGTCAAGGACACGGATGCATCCTACGCGCTGCTCAATGCCTATCTCGGCAAGCATGCACAGGAGGTCCTGGCGGAGCAGACGTCCTACACGCCGATCAACAGCGACGCGCAGCCCAAAGTCGACGCTTCAGTCTCCGCCTTCCTGACCAACACGCCTGAACGTCAGAAGCAGGGCTACAAGCAGAACTTCAAGTTCTGGGTCCCGAACTTCGCGGTGGCTCAGGAGAAGTGGTCGGCGCTGATGGCCGGCAACTGAGCGAGCGTCGCAGAGGCAGGCGGTGAGCGCGTCCGACCCGACAAACGGATCCGTTGCCCAACCCGCCGCCGAAGGGCGGCCGGGGTGGGCGTGGCGGCCGTTCGCGCTTGCGCTGCCGGCGCTGGTGCTGCTCGTCGCGGTGATCGGCTATCCGCTGTTCACCATCGTGCTGCGCAGCCTGTCGGAGCCGCAATGGGGCTTGCAGAACTATGCCTGGTTCTTCGGCGCATCGGTCAACCTCACCGTGCTTCAGCGGACCTTCGCCATCTCGGCCTGGGTCACGCTGGTGTGCGTGATCGCGGCCTACCCCTACGCCTATCTGATGACCGCGGTCGGGCCGCGCATCCGGCTGGCGCTGGTGTTATGCGTGCTGATTCCGTTCTGGGTGAGCGGGGTGGTTCGCACGCTCTCCTGGGTGATCCTGCTGCAGGATTCGGGCGTCATCAATTCGCTGCTGCGCGCAGCCGGGTTCGACGGCATCAAGTTGATCCGAACCCAGACGGGCGTGGTGATCGGCATGGCACAGGTGCTTTTGCCGTTCATGATCCTGCCGCTCTATTCGGTCATGAAAGGCATCGACCTCAGGCTGATGCGCGCGGCGCAAAGTCTTGGCGCACGGCCGTCGCGCGCCTTCTTCACCGTCTATCTGCCGCTGTCCTTGCCGGGGGTCTATGCCGGCGCGATCATCGTGTTCATCCTGGCGCTGGGCTTCTACATCACCCCGGCCTTGCTCGGCGGGCCGCGCTCGACGATGCTGTCGACGCTGGTGCAGACGCAGGTGCTCAGCCTGCTGCAATGGGGCAGGGGCGGCGCGATGGGCGTGGTGCTGCTCGTCGCAACCTTCGTGCTCCTGGCGCTCGCCGCACCGGTGATGCGATCCAGGTACCGCGAAGCAGGGCGGCGCTGATGGAGATGAAGCCGCTCACGCGCCTGCTTTTGGGCCTGGTCTGCCTGCTGGTGGCGATATGGCTGGTGGCGCCGACGCTGGTCGTCGTGCCGATGTCGTTCAACGAGAACAAATCGCTCGCGTTTCCGCCGCAAGGCTTCTCCTGGCAATGGTATCAGAATTTCGCCACCAGCCCGGAATGGTCCGCGAGTTTTCTCAATTCGCTAAAGGTCGCCTCGGTGGTGGCGGTGCTGGCGACGGTGCTTGGCACGCTCGCGGCCTTCGGCCTCGACCGCATGAAGGCCGGGCCGGCCGGCCTGTTGCGGATGCTGATGCTGACGCCGATGGTGGTGCCGGGCGTGGTGCTGGCCATCGGCATCTACGCCGTCTATCTCGACACCCATCTCGTCGGCACGATGCTGGGCTTCGTGCTTGCCCACACCATCCTTGCGCTTCCCTTCGTGCTGATCGCGGTCTCGGCCAGTCTCGAAGTGTTCGACAGGCGCCTGGAGACGGCGGCAGCGAGCCTCGGCGCGGGAGCGCTGACGGCGTTCCGCACGGTGACGCTGCCACTGATCCTGCCCGGCATCCTGTCCGGCCTGCTCTTCGCCTTCGCCACCTCCTTCGACGAGATCGTCGTGTCGCTGTTCATCACCAACCCCTATCTCAAGACCTTGCCCGTGCAGATATTCTCCTCCATCACCCGCGACGCCGATCCGACGGTTGCCGCCGTCGGCACCATCCTGCTTTTCGCCACCACGATCCTGATAGGCGGCGGCATGCTTCTTCTCGGTCGCGAGCGGAAAGGACCCCAATGAAGCCTGCACAGGAGAGCAAGGGCGCGGCGATCGATCTCGAATCGATCAGCAAGGCCTATGGCGGCTTCAAGGCGCTGGACGGCGTGTCGCTGCGCATCGAGCCCGGCGAGTTCATGACGCTGCTCGGCCCGAGCGGTTCCGGCAAGACCACGACGCTGAATGTCGTGGCCGGCTTCACCGACGTGACCAGCGGCAAGCTGCTGGTCGGCGGCAAGAACGTCGTCGGCCTGCCCGCGCACAAGCGCAACATCGGCGTCGTCTTCCAGCACTACGCGCTATTCCCGCATATGAGCGTCGGCCGCAATGTCGCCTATCCCCTGACGCTGCGCGGCATCGACCAGGCTGAACGAAAGGCGCGCGTGACAAGGGCGCTCGACATGGTCAAGATGGGCGATTTCGCGCATCGCTATCCCAGCGAACTGTCGGGCGGCCAGCAGCAGCGTGTGGCGCTGGCCCGCGCCATCGTCTTCGATCCGCCGCTGTTGCTGATGGACGAGCCGCTCGGCGCGCTCGACAAGAAGCTGCGCGAATGGCTGCAGCTCGAGATCAAGCGCATCCACCGCGAACTTGGCACCACCTTCGTCTATGTGACGCACGACCAGGAAGAGGCGCTGGTCCTGTCGGACCGCATCGCCGTGTTCAATCGCGGACGGATCGAGCAGGTCGGCACCGGTCGCGAACTCTATGATGAACCGACGACGCTGTTCGTCGGCCGCTTCATCGGCGATTCCACGGTGCTGCGCGGAGAGGCGCGAAGCGACGGCGTGAGCACAGCATTGCGCATTGCCGGCGAGACGGTGACGGCGCCGCGCCGGATCGCGGGCGAAGCCAGCCCGGTCATGTTGCTGCGCCCCGAAAAGCTCGCCATCCGCCGGCCCGGCCATGACACGGCAAGCACCACCAACCGGCTGCCGGGGACGATCGCGGAAGCCATCTATCTCGGCTCGGGATCGAAATACGAAGTCAGGCTCGCCGACGGCTCGACGGCGATCGTGCGCTCGCCGCTGACCGGCGACAGCTTTGGCCTTGGCGACAAGGTGGAGCTCTGCTTCGACGGTGCCGACGCCAAGCTTCTGGCCGACGACAGCTCAGCCGACGCGACGCTAACCTGATCCATCAATCTGAAAGTCATCCCATGCAAGCCAAGCGCAACGGCGACATATCGTTCTGGTATGCGGATCTGGGAGGGCTCCCCGCGCCCCGGCCACCGTTGCCCGGCGATATCGAGGCCGATGTCGCGATCGTTGGCGCCGGCTATACCGGCCTGTGGACCGCCTATTATCTGAAGAAGGCGAGACCCTCGCTGCGCATCGCGGTGATCGAGCGCGAGTTCGCCGGTTTCGGCGCTTCTGGCCGCAATGGCGGCTGGCTGTCGGGCGGCTTCTCCTGGTCGCGCGAAAAATATCTCAAGACCTCGACCCGGCAAGGGGTGAGCGCTATGCAGGCGGCCATGGCGGGCTGCGTCGACGAGGTGATCCGGGTGGCGAGCGCGGAAGGCATCGATGCCGATATTCGCCGCGTCGACAATCTGACGGTGGCTACCAACCCCGCGCAGCTCGAACGCGCCCGCGAGGAGTGCGAAACGATCCGCGCCTGGGATGTCGATCCGACCCGTGTCGAAATGCTGGATCAAGCGGCGACGCGGGCGCGCATCAACATCCGCAATGTCATGGGTGGCTTCGTCGTCCACGGCCAGGCGCGGGTGCAGCCGGCCAGGCTGGTGCGCGGGCTTGCCGCCGCCGTCGAGCGGCTGGGCGTGCCGATCTACGAACAGACGACAGTGACAGCCATAGCCAAGGGCAGCGTGACGACGAACCGCGGCACTGTGCGGGTGGAAACCATCATCCGCGCGACAGAGGGGTTTACATCAGGCATTCCTGGCGAGGAGCGGACCTGGCTAGCGCTCAACAGCGCGCAGATCGTCACCGAGCCACTGTCTGAGGAGCTCTGGCGCCAGATCGGCTGGGAGGGCCATGAGCTTCTCGGCAACGCCGCCCACGCCTATTGCTATGCGCAGCGCACGCGCGAGGGGCGCATCACCATGGGCGGGCGCGGCGTGCCCTATCGCTATGGCTCGCGCACCGACGTCAACGGGCAGACGCAGCAGGCCACGATCGACCAACTGCATCAGATCCTGACGACGCTGTTGCCGCAGACGGCGAACTGCCGCATCGAGCACGCCTGGTGCGGCGTGCTCGGGGTGCCGCGCGACTGGTGCACGACCGTCGGCCTCGATCCCGCGACCCGCATCGGCTGGGCCGGCGGCTATGTCGGGCTTGGTGTGTCGAGCTCCAATCTTTCCGGGCGCACGCTGGCCGACCTGATCCTCGGCCAGGAGACGGAGCTGACGAAGCTGCCCTGGGTCAACCGCAAGGTCAGGCCATGGGAGCCGGAGCCGTTCCGCTGGCTCGGCGTGCATTCGATGTACCAGCTTTATCGCATCGCCGACGGGCGCGAAGCCGCTGGGCTTGCGCATACGTCGAGACTGGCCGCGCTCGCCGACAGCATTACGGGCCACTGATTGATGGAGACCAGTTTGATTGACCTTTCGACCTTCCACGATCTCACCAAGGCCGACATCGGCGCGTTCTCACCCAAGCCCACCTCCATCGAGGGGGATCAGGTCGAAGCGGTGCGCTCGCTTTTCCAATCGCCGGACGGGACCGTCGATATCGGCATCTGGGAGTGTACACCTGGCCGCTTCACCGCCGACCGCACGGGTTCGTCGGAGATTTGCCATATCATTTCGGGGCGGGTCGAGGTGAGCCGCGCCGACGGCGAGGCGCGCGAACTGGGGCCGGGCGACCTTCTCGTGCTGCCGCAGGGTTGGAAGGGCGAATGGCGCATCCGGGAAACCACGCGCAAGCTCTACATGATCCAGTCGGCCGGCTGATCGACTGATATCGGCCGACAGCATCAGTGCTCGATCGGCCCCTTGGCCATTACCAGTGCTGTGCCGGCGGTGGTCGGTCGCTCGATGACGCGGCGCACGCGCGGCGGCTCGTCGCCGCTGTGCAGCGCCCGCAGGCGCTCACCGACCATGGCGTCGGCATGGGTGATGCGGCCATTGTGCCTGACATATTCGAGCCAGGTCGGCGTGTGGTAGTGCTCGATCCATATCGAGGGATTTTCGAGATCGCGCGCCAGTGTCCAGTTGCGGGCGCCGTCGCGGCGGCGGATCCGGCCGCGTTCGGCCATGGTGGCGAGGAATTCCGCCTCGTCCTCGTGGCGGATGATGTATTCGATCATGATGGCGATGGGACCGCTGCGCGGCTTCAGGTCGAGCGCCAGATGCGGTTCCTTGAAGCGGTTGAGCGGGTCGAGATTCAGCACCTGCTGCTGCGGCAACGGCAGGACAAGGCCGATGGCGCCGCCGGCCAGCATGGCGATGGCGGCCGCGATCAGCGCCGTCTCGGCGCCATGCGCATCGGCGACGACGCCCCAGATCCAGCTGCCCAGCGCGATGCCGCCGAAGGTCGCGGTCTGGTAGACCGACAGAACCCGGCCGACCACCCAGCGCGGCGTCGCCATCTGCACGGTGACGTTGAAGTGCGAGAGCGCGATCACCCAGCAGGCGCCGCCGACCAGCAGGCCGAGCGAGGTCTGCCAGGCGTGATGACTGAGCGCGGCATTGAAGGCGCAGACGGCGAAGCCGGCGAAGGCACAGCGCACCATCGTCTCGCTGGAAAGCAGCTGCCGCAGCCGCACGCTGATCAGCGCGCCGCCGACGGCGCCGATGCCGAAGGAGCCCAACATGATGCCGTAGGTCAAGGCATCGCCCTTGACGACGTCGCGCGCGACCAGCGGCAAGAGCGCCAGCACCGCGCCGGCGCTGAAGCCGAAGGCCGCGCCCCTGACCAGCACCTTGCCGATGTTGGGGGACATGGCGACATAGCGCAGGCCGGCACCCATGGCGGCACCCAGCGTTTCGCGCGGCAAGGTCGACACCGGCACGTCGGGCTTCCAGCGGGCCATCACGATGATGAGGCCGATATAGCTGACCGCGTTCGCCGCGAAGGCGGCCGCGGCGCCGGCGGCGGCGACGATGATGCCGCCGATCGCCGGGCCGACGCTGCGTGTCAGGTTGAAGCCCATGGAGTTCAGCGCAACGGCCGCGGGCACCTTGTTGCGGGGAACCATGTCGCCGACGGATGCCTGCCAGGACGGGCTGTTGAGCGCCGTGCCGCTGTCGATCAGGAAGGTGAAGGCAAGCAGCGTCCAGGGCGTGAGCAAATTGTAATAGGTGAACACCGTCAGGAGCACCGAAACGACCAGCATGAAGGTCTGCGCCACCAGCATCACCTTGCGCCGGTCGAAGCTGTCGGCGATGGCGCCGGCGACAAGCGCGAAAAGCATGATCGGCAAGGTGGTCGAGGCCTGCACCAGGGCGACCTGATAGGGCGAGGTTGCGATCGTGGTCATCATCCAGGCGGCGCCGACGCCCTGGATCAGGCCACCGAAATTGGAAACGAGACTTGCCGACCAGACGGCGCGGAAAATGCCATGCCGGAACGGCGCCAGCGCCGAAACGCCTTCGCTATCCGGTTTCTCGTCAATCATGGATGGGTTCCTGCCACGGCGTGCTGATCCTTGCGGTTTCTCCGCATCGTTTGCCGAAACTATGGCATCGACCCGCAAAGGGCGAACGTCATGCGCGCAAGATCATGGTCCAACAGGGGGATAGCGAAGGGCCAGCCTTTGCTTGCAAGGAGGGGCGGGCTCGTCTGCGCGCAGCATGCCTTGCATGCTCGCGGTGAAATCGGCCGATATCAGGAGCCGTTCTTGCGAGCCTTCACGTTCTGAAGCGGAATGTGCCTTTCCGCGACTTTCTTCAGAACCCGTTCTGGATGCGCTGGAAGATGACGTTGGTGAAGGCCGATATCTGGCCGCCGATGAACGGGCCGGTGAGCGCCACCACCAGCATGATGGCGACGATCTTCGGCACGAAGGTCAGGGTGATTTCCTGGATCTGCGTCAGCGCCTGGATGAGGGCGATGCCGATGCCGACCGCCATGGCGACCAGCACCACCGGAGCGGACGCCGTCAGCACCGTCCACACCGCGTACTGGACGATGTCGAGAGCGTCGGCCTCGTTCATGCGGGCGGTTGGCCTAGCTTGCCGGCTTGATCGACACGCCCGGGCCGACGGGGACCTTGGTGCCATCCTGCAACACTGCGATCAGTCCGCTGCTGGCGAGCGTCACCGAAGCCACTATTCCGGTGGTCTTGCCGTCGGCCGACGTGATCGAGCGGCCGATGATCGCATCGGCCTGCGACAGCGCCGAGGACTGCATGATCTGGTCGAGTTTGGTGTTGCTCTGCACCGATTGCTCGACCTGCGAGAAGGTGGCGAGCTGGGCGACGTACTGCGTCGAATCCATCGGCTTGGTCGGATCCTGGTTCTTCATCTCGGCAATCAGAAGCTTCAGGAAAGACTGGTAGTCGACCGCTGTCTTCGAGGTCGACTTGGTGGTCGAATTGGCACCGACCGGTATCGTCGTCGTCATGTCCACGGTCATCAGTAGCGTGCTCCCACGGCCAGCGGGCGCGGGGCGCCCGGAACATCGTCATTGCCGCCAAGCGCGCGGCGTTCGAGAGGATAGAGCGAACGGATCGCCTTCAATGCCTCGTAAATATGATCTTCGCCGACCATACGGTCGATCTGCTTCAGGGCGCTGCAGATCTCGGCGTCCTCGAAACTTGCGATGAGCAAGGGCAGCGAGCGGCGGAACATCTCGCGGGCGTCATCAGCGCCGGCCGGATTGATCAGCATGACCTGCACGATGAAATAGAGTTGCCTGAGCGGCGTCGACGCCTGGTCGGCCTGGATGACGTGGCTTTCGAGCAGGAACTGCACGTCGTTCATCAGTTCAATGGTGACCTTGCGGTCGACGCGGATGACGGCGCCGTTGATGTAGATCTTCTCGTTGGGCTTAAGCGATATCTTCAGCGTGTTGGTCATTGAATGCCGTCGCGGATGATCTGGGACACTTCGATCAGCCCTTCGAAATTGTTGGTGCGGCCCTGGCGGATGTCCTCCGCCTCGCGCAGCAGCCAAAGGCCGATGGAAATCAGGTTGGCACGCAATTCCTTGGGAAGCGCATTGTCGCTGGAGCCAAGATCCTCGACGAAGATTGTCCAGACGCGGTTGGTGAAATTCAGCGCCTCGATCGCCTCCATCGAATCCTGACCGGCCGCGGCGGCCGCCGACAGCATGTCGATCGAGCGGGTCAGGAGTTCGCGCTCACGGTCCTTGGCGTCCGAGACGGAGGTGCTTTGGACGTCGGCGTAGGAGAATTGGTACATCGTCGGCTCTACCGCTCCGCTGGAAGTTGTCAGGTCAGGTAATTCAACAGGCTGAGCTGCTGCAGGCGCGCTGTCAGGGCGAAAGACGTCTCGATATGCTGCGTCAGATCCGCGACTCTGGTGGCGGCCGTGGCGGGGTCGACGGCTTCGAGATCAAGGATATGGCGTTCGAACAGATCGATCTGCGTCTTCATGCGGTCGCTGGCATCGGAGACGCGCTTCTGCACGATGCCGGTCTCCGACTGGACCTGAGCGATGCCGCTCAGCGCCTCGCCGACCAGTGTCTGCGAGTGGGTGACGATGCTGTCCTTCGCCGCCCGGCTGATGTTGCTCGACATCAGGCTGGAGACCATCGCCGCGGCCATGGCGAGCTTCCTGATGCCGTCGCTGTTGGCGCTGGTCGAGGTCTCGGTGGTTTCGTTGAGCGCGATGCGGCTGACGATCTGCTGATCGGTGGCGTTCGACATATTGGTCTGCCAGCCGGCGCCGAGGAACTGCGGTGCAACGTCGTTGGTGATGAAATCGTCCATCTGGGCGGCGGTGATGTTGGCCGCGGCCGGATCGGTGGGCGTGAAGCCGAACTTGGCGACGAAGGAGGCGTCGAAGGCGGCCTTGGCCGCTGAGCCGGCGGCCGTGAAATCGTTGATCGGCTTGACGTCGGTGTTGGTGCCGGCAAACAAATATTCGCCGTTGACGCTGGTGTTGAGGATCGAGGTTAGCTGCTGGAGGGTCGTCAGGCCGGTCGATTGGGTCAGGCTGTTGGAGTTGTCGCCCGACGACGCGGTGGTCAGGGCGGACAGGAAGGTCTGCGCCACGCCGGAGAGCTGGCCGAGCGACGTCTGCGTCGACGCGAGCCTTGCGGTGACCAGCCCGTTGGAATCGACGATCACGTTCAGCCGGTCGAGGTCGCGCGAGAAGGTGACGGACTGGGCGGTGCGACCGCCCAGTGCCAGGCCGACATCGGCGACCCTCCCAGTCGAGGATTCTTTCGTGGCTTTGACGAGGTCGGCCTGCATGCGCATCTGTTGATAGCGCATGGCATTGGTGAGGGCGGCCGAAGAGACTGAAGTCATGGATTATCCCACCGCGTTCAACAGGGCCGTCAGCATGTCGTCGACGGTCTTCATCATCCGGGCTGACGCCTGATAGGTATGTTCGAGGTCGAGCATCAGCGACATTTCCTGATCGACATTGACGCCGGTCGCATTGGATAGCGCCTCGGAGCTGCGCTGCGCCAGCGCTTCCTTCGCGTCGGCGGCGGTCGAAGCCTGCTGGCGCATGCTCTGGAGCCAGCCGATCGAATTGGCGGCGTAGTCGGAAACGCTGGACGTTGCCGAAATGCCGGCGGCGGGGTCGAACGTCATCGGCTTGTCGAGCCGGTCGCCATAGGCAATCAGGAGGCTGGAATAGGAAGGGCCGCCGGTGGTGTTGGCGACGTAGGCCGCGCCGTTGGCGCCGCCGTCGCGCAGCAATGTCGGATTGCCGCCGGCGCTCGGATCCATCGCCGCATTGATGCTGATCGTGCCGGCCAGGCCATTGACCAGCGTGCCCGCTGCCGGCACCGCCGGCGCGCCGGACCAGGTGAACAGGCCGGCGGCATTGGGCATCGCGGGCGCGGTCTCGGCAAAGGCCGTGATCAGGCCGCGCGCGGTCTCGTCGAGCTGGCTCTGCATGGTCGAGGCGACGCCGTCGCGCAACTGCAGCAGGCCGGCAAGCTTGCCGCTGGCGGTGGTGTTGCCGCCGCTGCCCGCGGAGACCGGCACATTGTCGATATAGATGGTGTTGCCGGGGGCTCCGGCGGCATAGCCGGCCGCCGGCGTGAAGCTCACCGTGCGCGGGATCGTCTCGAACAGCGTGGTGCCGTCACCTGTGGTGATGACCATGTCGTTGTCGCCGCGTGTGAAGGTCGATATCGGAATATAGTCCGCGATCTTCTTTAGCAGCGCGTCGCGCTGGTCGAGCGCATCGGAAACATCGGTGCCGGAGCGGGTTCCGGAAATGACCGCCTGGTTGGCGTCCTGGAACTGGCCGAGCAGCGAGTTGAGGTCCTTGACCGCCGTGTCGATCTGGCCGTCGGTCTGGGTGCGGAAATCCTGAATGGCCTTGGAGCCTTCATTCAGGGAGCGCACGACCTGCTTGGCCGCGTCGATGACGCTGGAGCCGAGATTCTGATTGGACGGCGAGGTGGCGTAGAGCTGCAGCGCCTGCTGCAGATTGGCGATGGCGGTCGAGGGCGAAGAGGCATTGTCGACGCCATTGACCGAAACGTCCAGCTGATCCATGCCGCTGTAGAGTGCGTTCTGGCCGCTATAGGCCGACAAGGCACCGAGATTCTGCCGGAAGAGCAGGTCGTTGGCGACGCGCTGGATATCAACCGAACGCGCGCCGGGCGCCGTGCTGGTGACGACAGCGATGCGGCGCGCATAGTCCGGATTGGAGGCGTCCGAGACGTTGCGCGTGACAACGCTGGTCTGACGCGCGGTACTCATAAGCGCCGATTGGGCGATGCTCAATGCGGAAGATAGCGACATGCTGGTCTTTCACGGGCCATGCCCGGTTTATCTCTTCAGGTTGACAAGGACATCCATCAGGTCGGAACCGGTCTGGAAGACTTTCGAATTGGCGGTGTAGCTGCGCTGCGCCGCGATCATGTCGGTCAATTCCTCGGCGATATCGACGTTGGAATTTTCGAGTGCGCCAGAGATGATCGAACCGGCCTTGCCTTCATTGGCAAAGCCGACACGGATCGCGCCGGAGTCGGTGCCTTGCGCATAGACGTTGCCGGGCAGGGCCTTGAGTTGGTCCGGGCTCTGCACGTCGGCCAGTGGAATCTTGTAGAGCGGCTTGGTGGAGCCGTCCTTGTACTGGGCGTAGATGGTGCCGTCCTTGCTGATCTGCACCTTGTCGATGGTGCTGGGCGCGTTGCCGTTGACCTGGGCGTCGGAAACCGTGAAGCCGGTGCCGAGCTGCGTCAGCTTCGACAGATCGAGATTGAGGCTCGCGCCGCCCGGCACGGTAAATGAAACGCTGGTGGGCGCGCCGGTGAGCTTGCCGGTCGTGGTGTCGAAGGTCAGGTTGGCCGTGCCGAGTGCGCCGCCGGTGTAGGGGAACGATGTTCCTGGCGTCGCCTTCGACTGATCGAAAACCGCGACCTGCCAGGTGCCGGTACCGGTGTTGGTGAAATAGACGTCGAGCAGTTTCTTGTTGCCGAGGTTGTCATAGGCGACCATCGACGATTTCGAGGTGTATTGCGCGGTGGAGGCGTTGGCGCCGGGCAGGTTGGCGGCGGCGACCGGCGTCGCCCCTGCCGGCAGATTGCCGCTGTAAGTACCCAGGGTGCTCGGCGTCGCGGTCAGGCCCTGGTCGGAGATGACGACCGGCTGCAGACCTTCGAAGCCGTTCACCGTCGCCGCCGGCGTGCCATTGGCGTAGCTGTAGGCCATCAGCTGGAAGCCAGCCGCGTTGACCAGCCTGCCCTGTGCATCGGGAACGAAGGCGCCGGCGCGGGTCAGGAAAGGTGTGCCGCTCGGATCCTGGACGACGAAGAAACCATCGCCGCTGACGGCAAGGTCGGAGACCGAGGTCGTGTACTGAAGCACGCCCGGATCGCTGACAGCCTGCCGGATCGTGGTGGTGACGCCGCCGGAATTATAGGCGCCGCCCGTCGATGGCATGATCAGGGTCGAGAACTCGGCCGAGGACCGCTTGTAGCCGGTGGTGTCGGAGTTCGCGATGTTGTCGGCGGTTGTCGACAGGCGGTTGGCCTGGGCGTTCATGCCGGAAACGCCGGTCCGCATCATTCCGTAGAGGCTCATCGAGATGTCTCCGCAATATCCATGCCACTGGCGGCGAGGCTACGCGTCCTGTCTTGCGCGAGGCTGGCGCGGCGCGGCATCAGAAGACGAGCCGGTAGCCAAGGAAGCGTTTGGAATCGATCGGGTCGGTGCCCAGCTTCTCGCGCAGCTTCTTGCGCAATTTGCTGATGTGGCTCTCCACCACGTTCTCCTCGACCTCTTCGTCGAAGATACCGTAGATGGCGTTGAAAACCTGGGTCTTGGTGACGCGTCGGCCGCGGTTGCTCGCCAGATATTCGAGGATGCGGCGTTCGCGGCGGGGCAGGGGCAGCGGCTGGCCGTCGATCTCGGGATCGCGGCCGTCCATGAAGATGCGCATGGCGCCGATCTCGGTGTAGGCGACATCCTCATGGGCGCGACGGCGGATGGCGGTGATGCGGGCCAGGATCTCTCTGATGTGGACGGGCTTGCGGATGACATCGTCGACGCCGCTCTCGAACAACCGCAGCGTGTTTTCCAGGGAATGCTGCTCGCTGAGCGCAATGACCGGAGCGCCGGTGCGGTCGCGGATCTGGCGCGGAGAGATGGCGCCGTCGCGGCAATCGCCGATCAGGAAGGCCCGCACCGATCGCAAGTCGGTGTCAGCGGCCGAGTTGACCCACTCGCCGAATTCGCCGGGCGCGAAGCCCGCGCAGGCGACGCCCTCGCGATCAAAAAGTGAATTGTATCCCTCAGTTACGAGCTCTCGCTCGTCAACGATCACGATCATCGGCCCCGCCTCCGAATCAGCACATTTGCCCCGTGGGGAAAGCCGTAACCGTTGGCGGGAATCCTGAACAACCGTCATTTCTTGTAACTAGTTTCTTGGGAGTCTGGAATCGCACCGGTTGCATTAGTGCGTAGCCAGATATGCTTGTGGTGGGAAGTTCTGGGCAAGTTCAAAGTGGCAACCCATGCAGCGTGGTTGGCGTATTAGAAGCAGAAAATACGCTTACGGGTTGCAGAAGGCGCGGGCGTTGGTTGTCCATTTGCCAAAACCGGTGGCAACCATGTTGGCGATCACCCTGCAGACATAGATCTTCTGCGCCGGGTCGTTGTCGGGGCCGGCATGGTAGCGGGCGACGGCCATCGACCAGGTCTCGTGGCGGGCATGGAGACTGGCCAGGAAACGCGCCGCATAGTCAACGTTCTGGCGCGGGTCGAGCATGTCCTCGACGCTGCGGAAATGCGAGGAATGATAGTGATGGTTGATCTGCATGCAGCCGAGATCGATCAGCGTCTTACCCTCGCGCTGCGCATTGGCGAAGGTGGCAAGCGCTTCGGCCCGACTCCTTGGAAAGATCGCTTTTCCTTCTATATTCAAAGCGTTAGGCTGAAGGCTGCCTTTCTTGCCGGTCTCGGTCAGGCCGACGGCATAGAGGATGCCGGCGGGCACGCCATAGCGGTCGGCGGCGCGCAGGATCTCGGGCTCGCAGGGATTGGTGGCGGCGAGGGCGCTGGTCGCGAGGCTAGATAAACATATCGCCGCCAGCGCGCTCGCGAGATGGCGAAGCAGCGCGGCCGTGGGCTTGCGCGTCATCATGATTACCCCTTGCGGATTGCTGGCCCGGTTGCTGGCCGCCGGCTCCACTGTTGCCGCCGCTGGAGTTTCCGGGCTGAAAGGCGGACTGGTCGCGACCAGGCGCGGCGGTGAGCGAGGCGGTTGCATCCGTCCGGGTTGTCGCCGGAACGGCCACCGACGGTTGCATGATCGTGACCTTATCAACCTCGAAGCCCAGCCCGCGCAGCGACTTCACGATTGCCTCGCTGTCGCTGGAAAGCCGGCGGTAGGCGTCGTGTGTTTCGGGCTTCAATTCAATCGAGAGTTGTTCTCCCGAGAGGCGAAGATGGGCGGTGACCATGCCCAGTTCGGCCGGGTGAAGTTCGATCTTCAACACGTGTGTCGGAACGGCAACAGAGCCGGCCATATGGGTGGTCGCGGAGGCTGTCGAAAACGCCTGCTGCGGGCCAACATCAGCCGCTACGGCGTTGATTACGTTGAGTGCTGCCTGGCTCATCGGCGCCTGCGGCGGGGCAGGGAAGCTGCGCTCGGAAACGACGTCGACGCGCGCCTGGGCCGAGAGCGGTTTTCCTGGCTCGGACCGCAACGAGGACTGGACGTCGGCGATGGACTTCAGCTGTGGCGCCGCCTGCTTCGGCTCGACGCCCGGCACCTCGGCGGTTGTCGTCTCGGGCAGCGGGCCAGCGGCGATTGCATTGTCACGCCGTGGTGCGCCAGTGCCGGCGCTTGCGTCGCGGGCGGACTCGAGCTTCGTCAGCGGCCCGTCGACGAGTGAGACCCGCTCGGGCTTCGGCATCGGTTCGAGGTCGTCGTGACCGGATGTCGGCCGATAGGCTTTCGACAAGAGCTGCCCGTCGAGCGCCGGTCCCTGTCCGGTCTCGCCTGCGTCGGCTGATTTGGCCGATGTCGAGAAATGGCGCAGGTCATGAAACGCCATCAGCAAAGGCAGATGATCGTCGAGCGGCGTTGCGCCGGCGTCGGTCGCTGGCGCTTCGGTATCGGCGTCCTTGTCCGCCTCAATGTCCTTGCCGTCCTTCATGGATTTCGCTGCCGCCGCTCCAGTGGGCGCGGTCCTCGCCTTACCGGCCGGCATCGGCTCGTCCTCGCCTGCCTGTGCCGCCAGGCCGGCGGCAAGCTTGCTCCAGCCCGGATCGCGCGCGCCGCGTTCGGTCGTAGGCTGCTTTTCCGCCTGGCCCGCGCCGCCATGCACCATCTTGCCGAAACCAGCATCATCCTTCTTGCCGGGAGTAGCCGGCTGCTCCGCCGTGCGGGCGGCGGTAAATCCTGGCAGGGCCGGGCCGAGGCTTGGGGTCATTTCGGGGCGGCTCCGAGCATCTGGTCGATCAGGTCGAGCTGTCGACGGGTTTTCATCATGGCGGCGTCGGTCGGATCGGTCGTGTCGGGACCGGCAGAGTTTGCTGGCGCCGATGCCGGTAGGACCGCCGCCGAATCGGCGGAAGGCGCCGGCGCGCCCGGTGCGGCGGCCACCGTCCCGCCGGATGGCGAGGCGGCAGGCCGTTCGGAGACGGCACCCTCGACGGGCGGCAATCCGGCCGCGTCGGCAGGCTGCGCGATGGCGACCTCAGGTTTGGGCTGCGGTGCAAGGGCTGCAGACGCCGGAGTCGCGCCCGGAAGGGAAGCAGGCGGCGCCACCACCTCACCGGCGATCGCCTGGGCGGCGTCGAGCAAGGCACGGTCACCGTCCGACAGTTTGCTGCGGTCGATCTTGCCGAGCTTGGTGCGGACATCCTCGATCGTACCGGAAGTCACCGTGGACAGGCTCGAGTAAAGCTCGGCGCGCGGATCGCCCTGATTGGTGTTGCCGTCGCGGCCCTGCTCGGCCCGCGCTGAGGCAAAGGCCGACAATTCGCTGAGGCCGTCGATCGCGGCGCGGCGGGCGATGCGCAGATAGATTACCTTCTCGCGCTCGGGATCCATCATCGAGGTGATGTCGGCGAGCTTGTCCTGGCTGATCGACATATGCAGCGTGATGACGCCGGAGACGAAGGAATCGGCGAACTGGCTGGCATAGGGCGAATAGAGATAGCGCTCGACATATTGGGTGGAGGCACGCGCGAATCGTGCCGCATCGCCTCTGGTCACGGCGATGCCGACCGAACGCCGAAGGGCCGCTTCCTCGACCAGTGTGCCGGGGCTGAGCAGCTTGGCCTCATCGAGCAATGTAAGTGCCATCACCGGGTCGTCCGTCGCCATCAGCGATCCTTTGACCAAGGCAAGAAAAGCGCCGAGGTCGCTGGGCAGCGTCATAGGATCGATTGGCCTCAGGACTTCGATCGCGCCGGCGGGCCGGCCAACCAGATAGTTTATGACGCCCTTGGCGATTGAGAGGTCTTGGGCATCCACGGACTTGGCACGAGAAACCGCCGCCTCGACGGTCACCGGATTGCCGCCGCTCATGCCGTAGACCAGGAGCGCGCGAAAATTCTTGGGGTCCTTGAAGTCCTCCGCACCTGCTTCGCGCAGCCGGGTATCGATCATCTCGAGCAGCTTGGCCTGCATCGGCATCGCGGCGTGATCGCCGGCCGCGATGCGGTCCTGGACCAACTGCAGCGAGCGCACCAGCTGGTAGGGCTGCAGCGTGTCCTGGGCGAAGCCGGCCGACGGATATCCGGCTGCCAGCAGCAACAGGCCCATCAGCCGGCTGGTGACGGCCGCCCGGTTCATCCGCCGGTCGCCATCAGGATCTCGATGCGGCGGTTGGCCGCCGACAGGGGATCGGCCGGATCCTTCGGCTGGCGGTCGGCGAAGCCGGCGACCTCGGTGATGCGGCGCTCGTCGACGCCGCCGCGCACGAGCATGTAGTAGGCGGAATGCGCGCGCGCCGTCGACAGCCGCCAATTGTCGTAGCTGGCGCTGCGGAAGGGGCGGGCATCGGTGTGGCCGTTGATGCTGATGGTGCCCTTCTGGCTGTTGACGATGCGGCCGATCTTTTCCATCGCCAGCACCAGTTCGCGGCTTGGCACCGCCGATCCGACTTCGAACATGCCGAAGTCGAGCTGATCGGTGATTGAGATGACGACGCCCTTGTCGGTGGCTTCGACCGAAACGCCGTCATGCAGCTTGTCGCCGGGCTTGAAGGCATCGGCCAGCTGCTGCTTGACATCGGCAGCCGCCTTCACGGCAGCGGCGGTCGGCGGCTTCTCCCCGGCTTCAGGCGCTGCCGTCTCTTGCGCGGCGGCTGCGGTATCCGCCTTGGCGGCAGCCACGGCCTTGCTGTCTTCAGTCTTGGCATCTCCGGTCTTGGCGTCGCTGGCCTTGGCTCCGCTGGCCTTGGTTTCGCCGGCCTTGGCCATCGTCGCGGCGGCGTCCTTGCCACTCTCGGCCAGGGGCTCGAGCGGTGCATCCTTGACGGGCGGCGCCGGCGGCACGGCCTTGACCTTGGCGACCTGACTCTCCGCGGCCTTGTCGCCTGGTTTGAGCGGATCGCCCTCGATCTTGGGGCGCTGGGCACTCGCCTCGGCGGCGGGCGCGGCCACCTGCTGCGACCAGAAATCCGGTTCGAAAGGATCGCGGTAGGACGCGCCGCCCGAGGCGCCCGTGGCCGGCCCGGCGCTCTGCGCGCCGCCATCGCCCTTCTGGCTGACATTCTGCATGACGCCGGTGTCGGTGGCGATTTCGGAAAGCACCGCATAGGGGTCGGCGAAGAGGTGATCGTCGGTTTGTTGCGGCTGTTGCTTGTCCTTCTTGGCGTCGGATGAGCCCGCGTCACCGCTGCCAGCCTGGCCGGGTTTGGCCTTCGTCTGTTGCGGTTTGTCGGCCGTCGAGCCAATGGCGCTTGGCCCGTCGCCCAGATCCTCCAGCCCCTTGCGACTCGAATTGCGGTCGACCAGCTTGACCGGGTTGAAGTAGCTGGCGACGGCCGCCTTGGTCTGTTCGTTGGCGGCGTTGATCAGCCACATGACCAGGAAGAAGCACATCATGGCGGTCATGAAGTCGGCGAAGGCGATCTTCCAGACGCCGCCGTGATGGCCCTCATCGTGGTCGTCATGTGCCCGCCGCACGATGATGATCTCGTGCCTGCCGTGATCGGCGTCGACGACACTCATGACAGGACCTCGGAAAGGGTCGCCGACCATTCGGCAATGCGCGTCTCGAACACGGCCTCGTCAATGGTCACGGTCAAGTCGAAACCTGGCGCCTCGATGAAGTCGAGATTTGCAGCGCGTGGTCCAAGCGAAGCCTTCAGCGTTTCGAACAGCGACAGCGGCCCGCGCACGGCGATGCGGACCGCTTCGCCATCGCCGACGGCTTCGCGAACCGCGCCGGCAAGCGCTTCGAGCGAGCGCTTCTGCAGATCGTCGCTGACAACGCCGCCGATGATGCGGGCGACGGTGGCGGCGACGAGGTCCGTCACGCGCGTCTCCATGGCGTCGATGCGCAGCGACACCGCCTTGCCGATATCGCCGCCGAAGCTTTCGAGGAAAACCCTCGCCTCCTCGGCATTCGCCTGGCGCTCCGCCTCCAGCGCTGCGTCATGGGCAGCGACGAGCCGCTCCGCCAGCGTTGCCTCTGCCTGGGCAACCGCCTCGGCGATCAGCGTGCCGATATCGGCCTGAGGTGCGGATGCTTCCGGCTTGTGGTCGGGCGCGGCCTGGGGCTGGCCGACGCGCGGCGCGCGCGTACCGAAATCAGGGAGAAGATCAAAAAGCGCTGCGGAGGCCATGGTTTACGCCGCGACTTCCTGGGCCGCCCATTTGCGCAGGATCTGCGCTGTGCGCTCCTCGTTGAGATCGACCATGCGGGCAAGCCGCTCCTGTGGTGCCGGCCTGATCTTCTGGCGAAGATCATCGAGCGGATTGGTGCCAGGCCGCGAGCCGGGCAAGGCGCCGATGGCGGCGCCCGCATCGGCGGAAGCAGCCGCCTCAGGTGTCGGCAGCGACCGCTGGACTTCGTCGAAGTTCGGGCCCGACAAAGCGGGCGTTGCTCTTGCCGTCAGCGCGGCCGCCATCGGCCGCAGGCCGAAGAAGGCCACCAGGAACACCACGACGATGAAGGCGCCGGCGTTGATCAGCGTGCCGGCGTGCTGGCCGATGGAATCCAGCATTCCAGCCTGCGGGATCGCTTCGCCGTCCAGCCCGTCGATGAACTCGACCGCCGAGACGTCGATGACGTCGCCACGCTTGTCGTCGAGGCCGGTGGCCGACGTCACCATTTTCTGGATCTCGGCGACGCGCTTGGCGATCTGCTCCGGTGTCGCGTCCTTGCCCAGGATCGTCTTCAGCCTGTCCTGGTTGACGACGACCGCGATCGACATCTTGGTGACGGTGTAGCCGTTGGAGACGGTGGCGATCTTCTTGGAGTTGATCTCGTAATTGGTGATCTCTTCCTTGCGGTCGTTCGCCGAGGTGGTTTGCGGACCCTCGGTGCTGGTCGCCTGGGTCTCCGGCAGGTTCTGTTCGACGCTGGCCGGGGTCGAGGCCTGCTTCTGGTTGCTGTTCTCATTGGCGCGCACCGACTGCACCGAGCGCTCGACACGCGAATTCGGATCGAAGATCGTCTCTTCGGTCTGGCGGGTGTCGGTGTTGACCTCGGCCTTGACGCTGGCGCGGAAATTGTCAGGCCCGAGATAGGGGGTGAGCGCGCGGCGGATGTTGTCGCCGATCTGCGCCTCCACGGTCTGCTCGACGCCGAGCGTGCGGGCCGCGCTGGTGTTGGACGGATCATCGCCGGCGGCGAGCAGGTTGCCGTTGGAATCGAGCACCGTCACCTTGTCGGCCGACAGGCCAGGCACGGCGGCGGCGACGAGATGGCGGATCGATTGGGCGCTTTTCTCGGCGTCGATGCCGGCATAGCGGATGACGACCGATGCCGAGGGCTGCTGTTCGTCGCGGCGGAAATTGGCGCGCTCGGACATGACGATGTGGACGCGTGCCGCCTTGATGCCCGATATGGACTGGATGGTGCGGGCGATCTCGCCTTCGAGCGCACGCACGCGGGTGATCTGCTGCATGAACGAGGTCAGGCCCATCGCGCCGACATTGTCGAACAGCTCGTAGCCGGCATTGGCGCTGGTCGGCAGACCCTTTTCGGCAAGCAGCATGCGCGCCTGCGCCGTTGTGCCGGCCGGCACCAGAACCGAGGTTCCGTCGGAGCCGACATCGAAGCCGATGCCGGCCTCACCCAGCACCAGGCCGATCTGGTTCACATCGGCTCGGTCGAGCCCGACGTAGAGCGTGTCGTAGGCCGGGCGGTTGAGGTAGACCGAGGCGATGCCGATGACGCCCATCACCAGAACGGCGATGCCCGCCAGCATGGCGAGGCGCTTCACACCAAAACCGCGGAGATTCGAGATGATGCTCTGGATCTGTTCCGGCACGATAGAGCGACTCCCAGCATGATTGTCCGCCGGAACACTAGCCTTCGAAGCTTGTGCGAAAATGAAATCGGGCCGCGCTTGCGGCGCGGCCCGTGAATTGGAGGGAGCAGTATCCGTCGGCTACGGCTGGATCAGCCGTTCTTGAACAGCGACAGGATCGACTGCGAGGAGCTGTTGGCGATCGACAGCGCCTGGATGCCGAGCTGCTGCTGGACCTGCAGGGCCTGCAGGCGGGTCGATTCCTTGTTCATGTCGGCATCGACGAGCTGGCCGACACCGCGGTCGATGGAGTCCATCAGGCTCTGCGTGAAGGTCTTCTGCAGGTCGATGGAGCTCTTGGCGGCGCCCAGGATGGTGGCCTGGTCGGTCAGCTGGCTCATGACCTTGTCGATCTTGCCGATCATCTGGGTGATGATGTCGTCAGTCACGCCTGCTGCCGTGATGTCGAGATTGAAGGCGGAAACGTTGTCGATCCTGGGGACCACCGCGCCCGCGGCCGTCTGGCCAGCCGTGTTGGCGGCGATGTCCGTGCCACCGCCGGCGATCGCAGCCGCATAGGCTGTGTCGTAAAGGTTCTGGGCGGCCGCTGTCGCGTATACGGAAGTCTTGCGGTCGAGCGTGCCCTGGTTCTTGACGGCGGTGGAAAGACCGTTGTCGAACAGTTTCGTGCTCTCGACATTGATGTCGATCGTTCCGAGCGAGATGGCGCCAGAGGAGGAGCGATTGAAGGACGCGACGATCTTGGCGTTGGCTTGGACGCCGTCATTGGGGGCAGCGACCTGCGTTGACGTCACCGAAAGGTAGTTCGAGCCCGAGAAGGTGGCGGCATCGGCAAAGGACTTCATCTGCGCCTGAAGCGTGGTGATTTCCGTCTGCGTCTTTGCCTTGGCCGCGGCCGTCTGGCCGATGGTGGAGAGCAGCTTGGTCTTGAGCTGGCCGATCGACGTCAGAACATTGTTCATGCCGGTATAGGCGGTGTCGACTTTCGAGGCGCCGAGGCCGAGCGCATCCTGCACCGTCGAGAGCGCCTGGTTGTCCGAGCGCATCGTCGTGGCGATCGACCAGTAGGCGGCGTTGTCGGAAGCCTCGGAGACCCTGTAGCCCGTCGAGATTCGCGACTGTGTATGCTCAAGCGATTTGTTGGTGGCGTTGAGGCTTTGAAGTGCAGTCAACGCCGCAGCGTTTGTCATGATGCTCGCCAAGAACTCGCTCCTTTTCCCAGGCCGGTCTTTCTCAAAAGCCGGCATTGCCCTAGCGAGCCGCTGGCCCGCCCATCGATTGCCGTCGCCCCGACCGGGCCGATTCGCCAATCCGTTGTAAGCTATGGTTAACCATGACTAGCGCGTTATGGTTAACGGCCTGTTAAAGGCTCGCTTTCGAGGGTTAAGAAACGAGGGTTGCGCGGGGCTGGAGCAAACGCAAAACGGGCCGCGCTTTTGGCGCGGCCCGTTTTCTTGATTGGTCGGTCTGGGGCGATCAGCCGCGGAAGAGCGACAGGATCGACTGCGACGAGCCGTTGGCGATCGACAGCGCCTGGACGCCGAGCTGCTGCTGGACCTGCAGCGCCTGGAGGCGGGTCGATTCCTTGTTCATGTCGGCATCGACGAGCTGGCCGACACCGCGGTCGATGGAGTCCATCAGGCTCTGCGTGAAGGTCTTCTGCAGGTCGATGGAGCTCTTGGCGGCGCCGAGCTTGGTGGCGGCGGTGGTCATGTCCTTGAGCGCGGCGTCGACGACAGTCATCATCTGCGAGATCTGAGCGTCGCTGGCGGCCGTGGTACCCGAGAAGATGGCCAGGCTAGCGACAGAATAGGTATCGCCGGCAGCGGGAGCAGCACCAAGGGTCGGGGCCTGTGCCGTGGTGGTTGCAGCGCCAGTGGTGCCGAGGCGGGCCGTGTCGAGGAGGCCCTTGGCGGTCGGCGCGGCGCCGGAGTCATAGAGCTTGATGCTTTCCACGTTGACGTCGATCGTCGAGAGCGAAACCGAGCCGGTGGAGCTGCGGTTGAAGGCCGAGACGATCTTGACGTCGGCGGCCGTGCCCGAAGCGGTGGAAACCGACAGCATGTTGGTGCCGGAGAAGGTGGCGGAGTCGGCGTAACCCTTCAGCTGCTGCTGAAGAGCGGCGATTTCGACCTGGGTCTTTTCCTTGGCGGCATCGGTCTGACCATAGGAGCCGGTCAGCTTCTGCTGGATCGCGTTGATGGTGGTGATCGCGCTGTTCATGCCGGTGTAGGCAGTGTCGACCTTCGAGGCGCCGAGGCCGAGCGAGTCCGAAACGGTGGACATGGCCTGGTTGTCGGAGCGCATCGTGGTGGCGATCGACCAATAGGCGGCGTTGTCCGAAGCCTGGGAGACGCGGTAGCCCGTCGAGATGCGGGCCTGGGTGGTGGAGAGGTTGTTCTGGGTGGCGTTAAGGCTCTGCAGCGCCGTCAATGCAGCGCTGTTCGTCATGATACTGGCCATGGCTACTCGTACCTTGTTTTTACAGGTGTTTTTTTGACATACCGGCTTTTCCGGTATGACGGAGCGGCATCATGCCAATGATCGTCGAGAGATCACCCGCCATCTGCGAGCGACTATGGCGGCGAGTTCCTACCAAAGGGCTAAATCGGACGGTTAATCGAAAATAATTCGAGAAAAATCGCCGATGTCCGGCGTACTGCCCGCTCCTGTCGGGCAGACGCGGCCTCGGGCCGGACGGCGGGGTCAGGTGAAGGAGCGCACCAGGCTGCCGACGAGCAGGTTCCAGCCGTCGATCAGGACAAAGAACAGGATCTTGAACGGCAGCGACACCACGGTGGGCGGCAGCATCATCATGCCCATCGCCATGGTGATGGTGGCGACGATCAGGTCGATGACCAGGAATGGCAGCACGATCAGGAAGCCGATCTCGAAGCCGCGGCGGATCTCGGAGATCATGAAGGCGGGAACCAGGATGCGCAGGTCGACCGTCTCTTTGGCAACGACCTGGCCGCGCTCGCGGGCGAGGTCGGCGAAAAGGTCGAAATCCTTGTCGCGCACATTGTGCAGCATGAAGGTGCGGAACGGATCCGAGATCTTCTCGAAGGCCTCTGTCTGGCTGATCTGGTTGTCCATCAACGGTTTGACGCCGGTGTTCCAGGCCTGATCGAAGGTCGGTGCCATGACATAGAAGGTCATGAACAGCGACAGCGAAATGAGAATGAGGTTCGCCGGCGTCGACTGCAGGCCGATGCCGGCGCGCAGGATCGAGAAGGCGATGACGAAACGGGTGAAACTCGTCACCATGATCAGCAGCCCGGGCGCCACCGACAGCACGGTCAGCAGGCCGAACATCTGGATGATGTAGCCGACGGTGGCGCCGTCGGCCTTGCCGATGCCGCCAAGGTCCAGCTGCTGCGCCGCCGCGACGGAGGTGGCGGCGCCGATCAACGCCGCGGCGAGAAGGAACTTCTTCATTCGAGCAGCAATGTCCTGATGAGAACCTGTTTGGCGTGCCCCTGGCTGCGGATCGAGGCGCGTTCCTCGATATCGGCTTTCAGGTGCTGGTAACCGCTAGCGCCCTCGATCTGATGCATCTTCACCGTACGCACGAAGGCCAGAAGGTCCTGATGGATGTCCTCCGTCATCGCCGGCGGCTGTGGCGCGTCGTAGACCACGGATACTTCCATCCTGATCCAAGTGTCGGCGGGTGAGGCGATGTTGGTGGTGATCGGCGCCAGCGCCACAAGCGTCGGCCCCGTGCCAGGCTGTTGCGCAGCATCGGGTTCGGCGACCTTGCCCTCATTTTCAGGTGCGACAGGCACCGATGAGGGTGCCCCGGCGCCCTTGAGATATCCGCCCGACATCCAGCCCATGCCGATGGCGGCGGCCGTCACCACCAGCAGCATGGCGCCTTGAACCACAAGCGATGGACCCTTGCGAGGCTGGAGTTGTTCGACATTGGCCACGGCGCTTTGTTCTCCAATCCCTAGAACGGAAGAACCTGATCGAGAACCTGCTGGCCGTAGGCCGGCTGCTGGATCTCGCTGATGCGGCCGCGCCCGCCGTAAGAAATGCGCGCTTCGGCTATGCGTTCGTAGGGGATCGTGTTCTCGGCGCCGATATCGGCCGGCCGCACGATGCCGGCGATGGTCAGCACCCTCAACTCGGCGTTGACGCGCACTTCTTGCGACCCCGTGATCATCAGATTGCCGTTCGGCAAGACGTCGGTGACGATCGCCGCGACATTGAGTTCAAGCGTTTCCGACCGTTTGATCTCACCATCGGCCGTCGTGTCCGTGGCGGAGTTGAGCGCGCCGGCACCCTTGCCGGCGGTGCTCCACTTGTCCCACTGCGCGCTGAGGTCGAAGCCGAGCTTGCGGTTGGCGGTGCGGCTCCTGTCGTTCTGGTTCTTGAAATTGGCGCGGTCGTTGATCTTGATCCGGACGGTCAGGATGTCACCCTGCGAGAGCGCCCGGGGATCGGTGAAGAGGCGGCTCTGGCGATCGTCCCACAGCGAGAACTTCTTCACCGGCGCCCGAGGTGGCTCGGGGTATTTGTAAAGGGCAGACGTGTTGCCGCCGTCAATGCCTGAGCCGACCGGCGACAGCGACGGCTCCTTGCCAACTTCCCTGAGGTTGGTGCCGCAGCCGGATAGCGCAGCGACCGCACATAGGATGAGCGTTCTGCGGATCATGACGGATCTACCCTTCGGGCTGCGCTGGCCATGATGCCGGTGAGCGTCGCCGCCGCCTTCTGGTCCATTTCGTTGAGAATGACGCCGGCCTTGCGTGAATCGAGCTTCATCAGGATGGCCGCGGCCAGGTCGGCGTTGACGATCGCCAGGCGTTCGGCCGCCGCATCGGGCTTCATGCCGGCATAGATCTTGACGACGCCGTCCTCGGCCCGTGCCAGGAACACTTCGCGCCGCTTCAGCCAGGTCTCGTATTCGGCCTTTTTCGCGTCCAGCGCTTTCATGCGCTCGTCGATGCCGGCCTGCAGCTGCTTCAGTTCCTCGGCCTGCAAGGCATAGCGGCGGTCGCGGGCGGCGTCGGCGATGTTGGAGCAGAAGCGCTCGATCTCGCTCTGATCCGGCGCCTTCTCCCGCGCCAATTGCTGCGGCGCCACCGGCGGCTGCGCTCCGGGCAGAACCTGGCGAACAACATCCTCGCCATGTGCGCCGCCACTGGCAACGGCCATGGCCGCGAGAGCCGCGGCCGCCAACAGGATGGCGCGGGAGGGGCGTCTTTCGTGGGATGGGTGGGAGGGGATCATCGGCATCGCCTATTGGAGAACCAGATCGGCTTGCAGGGCGCCGGCCGACTTGATGCCTTGCAGGATGGCAATGATGCCGTCCGGTTTGACGCCGAGGCGGTTGAGGCCGGATACGAGGGTTTGCAGGTCGGGTCCGTCGAGCACCGCCACGCGGGCATCGGGCCTGGTTGCGTCTATGGCGGTGAACGGCTCGACGGCGGTTTCGCCCTTGGAGAAGGGCTCGGGCTGCACGACGCGCGGCGCTTCGGTGATGCGCACCGTCAGCGTGCCGTGGCTGATGGCGACACGCGAGATCTTGACGTCGTTGCCGATGACGATGGTGCCCGTGCGCTCGTCGATGACGACGCGGGCCGGCGTATCGGATTCGACCACCAGGTTTTCGATCTCGGCATAGAAGCGCGCGGCCGAAACGCCCTTCGGCCTTCTGATCTGCACGGTGCGGGAATCGCGCTCGCCCGCCACGCGCATGCCGAAGCGCTGGCTGGTATAGTCGTTGATCGCGTCGGCGATGCGGATGGCGGTCGAAAAATCGGGATTGCGCAATTGCAGCGTCAGTGTCGACTGGTCGTCGAATTCGGCCTTCACCGAACGCTCGACGATGGCGCCGTTCGGCACCCGGCCGGCGGTCGGCACGCCTTGCGTCAATTGCTCGGCCTGGCCCTTGGCGGTGAAGCCGGAAACGATGACCGCGCCCTGGCCGACGGCGTAGATCTCACCATCCGCCGCCTTCAGCGGCGTCATGATCAGCGTGCCGCCGGCGAGCGAGGTGGCGTCACCCATCGAGGAGACGTCGATGTCGATGCGGGCGCCCGACTGCACATAGGGCGGCATATTGGCGGTGACGATGACGGCGGCGACGTTCTTGGCGCGCGCGCTGCCGCCTTCGGTGGCGATGCCGAGATTTTCCAGCATGGCGCGGATCGACTGCTCGGTGAACGGCGAATTGCGCAGGCTGTCGCCCGAGCCGGCGAGGCCGATGACCAGGCCGTAGCCGACCAGCTGATTGTCGCGCGAACTCTGCAGCTGAGCGATATCCTTGATGCGCGAGGCGACCTGTCCGGGCGGCAGCGAGCTTGGCCCGGGCGAAACGCGGAACATGCGGGTCGTGGTGGCCGGATCATATTCCGGATCGTCGTAGACGCCGCCGTTCTTGGCGGCGAGGTCGCGCTTGGCCTTGGGTGTCAAGCCGTCGGCCAGGGCCGGCTGCAGGCCGAGCGTGGCCGCGAGCAGAAGGGCAAGCAGGCGCATCATGAAGCGCTGACCTGGATGGTTCCGTCGGCCATCACCGTGCCGGAGAGGATCTTGCCGCTGTCGCTGTTGCGAACCTTGATGAGGTCGCCGGCCGAACCTGGCTGCAAGGTCACCGCGGTGGCTGTTATCGTCAGTCCGCCGGCGATGAAGAAAACCTGCACCGCGGCACCCTGTTCGACCAGCCAGGCCTCACGGATGGCGGCGGTCGGGATGTAGCGACCGGGCAGCAGAGTGCGCTTGGCGATCTTGCCCTGGAGCTCTTCGGCGTGGGTCGCCATCGCATCGGGCTTGTGCTTGCCGGCGATGAGCGTCACCTGTTTCAAGGCGGCAAGCTCGATGGTCTCGCCGGGATAGATGACGCGGTTGGGGATCAGCACGACCTCGCCGGCAGGCTGGTTGCTGGCGATCTGCGTTGCCGACGGATTGGCCGACTCCTGGGCGAAAGCCGGCACGCCGCCGGTCACCAGCGCGAGGATCAGCGCGGTGCGGTGGAATGCGGAGCAGGAGATCGGCATGGCCATCGTCCCTTACCTGATGTTCTTGGAGACGACCGAGGCCATGTCGTCGGCGGCCTGGATCACCTTGGAATTCATCTCATAGGCGCGCTGCGCCGAGATCAGCTCGGTGATTTCCTTGACCGGGTCGACGTTGGAGGCCTCGAGATAGCCCTGCTGGATGGTGGCGAAGCCGGGATCGCCGGGCACGCCGGCATTGGCCGGGCCGGAGGCCGTCGTTTCCTGGAACAGATTGTCGCCGAGCGGTGCCAGGCCCGCCTCGTTGGCGAAGTTGACGATCTGGAGCTGGCCGAGAGTCTGCAGGTTGGTCTGGCCGTCGATGCGGGCAAAGACCTGGCCGGTCTTGTTGACGATGACCTCGACCGCATCGGTCGGCACAGTAATGGCCGGAATGACATTGGCGCCATCCACTGTCACCAGCTGGCCGGTGGCGTTGGTGTTGAAGGCGCCGGCGCGGGTGTAGAGCGTGCCGCCATCGGCGCCCTCGATCTGGAACCAGCCTCTGCCGGTCAGCGCCATGTCGAAACTGTTGCCGGTGCTGGTCAGCTCGCCCTGGGTGTGCACGTTGCGCACCGCCGTCGTCTTGACGCCGAGACCGATCGAAACGCCTTCCGGCACCAGCGAGGCGTTGGAGCGGTTGGGTACGCCTTGCGTGCGGTCGACCTGGTAGAGCAGGTCGGAGAATTCGGCGCGCGCCCGCTTGTAGCCGGTGGTGTTGATGTTGGCGATGTTGTTGGCGATGACTTCCAGATTTGTCTGCTGGGCATTCATGCCGGTGGCGGCGATGGCGAGTGCTTTCATGACCTACTCCTCAAATACCCATGCGACTGACTTCGAGATAGGCCGAAACGACCTTGTCGCGGATGGCGACGGCGGTCTGAAGCGCCTGCTGGGCGCTCATCACGGCGTCGACGACCTGGCGGGTGTCGGCATCGCCCTTGAGCGCCTGGAGCGACACCTGTTCGGCATTCTGCAGCGTGTTGACGGTCTTGGAGGCTGCCTGGCTCACCGCTTCGGCGAACGAGGTGCCAAGGTTGCCCGATGTCGCCGGCGCGACACCGCCCTGAATCAGGTCGGTCGCCGTATCGCCCAGCCCGGGCTTCAGGTTGAGCGCGCCGATGCCGTTCACGATCATTGGTTCCTCATCAGGTCGATGGTCATTGAAATGAGGTCGCGCGCCTGCTTCACGACCTGCAGGTTGGCCTCGTAGGAGCGGTTGGCCTCGGTCATGTCGGCCATTTCGATCAGCACATTGACATTGGGCATCTTGACGTAGCCCTTTTCGTCGGCGGCCTCGTTGCCGGGCTGGAATTCGACGGGGAAGACACTCGGGTCGCGGTCGATCGAGTTCACTTCAACCGTCGAGGCGCCGGAAGCGCGGTCAAGCTCGGAGACGAAGCTGATGGTCTTGCGGCGATAGGGGTCGGCGCCGGGCGTGGTGCCGGTCGACTGGGCATTGGCGAGGTTTTCCGAAACCACGCGCAGGCGCTCGGACTGGGCGCCGAGGCCGGATGCTGCGACTTTCAGGGCTGCGGTCAGTGCGTCCATGGTCAGCTCTTCACCGCCATCATCATCATTGAGTGGAAGGCCTTGACGATCGCTGTGTTGAGCTCGAAGGAGCGGCGCACCTCGCCGGCCTTGAGAAGCTGGTCCTCAAGCACGACGGTGTTCTTGGACGGCATGATCACGCCGTCATCTTCCTGTGGCTTGACGGTGAAACCGGCATTGGTCGCCGCGCTGCCGAGATGGCCGGCCTCGGTGGTCTGCAGCGACACAGCCGTGCGGTCGAGCACCTTCTCGAAGGGCTCGACATCGTTTGCCGTGTAGCCCGGCGTGTTGGCGTTGGCGATGTTACCGGCGATCGCCGACTGGCGCACGGAAAGCCATTGCGCTTGCTTGGCGGCGAGATCGAAAAGGGAAACAGGCTCCATGGGAATCTCCGGGCATGTGCCCAAAGACTAGGCCGCCAGTCTTGCGCGGACCTTGCGGGCAGCCGCTACTTGGAAAGCTGGATCACCTGGTTGGTGCTGGTCAGCATGACCCATTTGCCGTTGCGTTGCTCGATCGACGAGACCGTGCTCGAGTCCGGCAGTACCGAGCCGCGCTGAACGATCCACAGGCCGGTGTCGTCCTCGATCATGGCACGGCCGTTGGCGACATGGACCATGCGAAATTTCGCGGCATCAGCCGGGAAGGGCTGGTCGCCGGGCGGTTGCGCCGGGGTGGCGTCATCCTGCACCGTTCCGGTGGCGAGCAGGTCGATGCTGGTGTTGGGAAGGTCCTTGGCCGTCAGCGGCGCGCTGCGCGAGGTCACCACGCCGCCACCCGCGCGTCCCGAATTGGTGCCGGTGCCGCCAAACTTGATCGCCTGAACGCCGAACTGCTCCTGGTTGAAGAAGATATACCAGGGAAACAGCGCACAGATCAGGCCGAGCGTGACGCCGAGCGCGGCGATGACGAAGTCGCTGCGCCGGTCCGCCTTCTTGCTCAACTTTGGAAATTGCGCCTTTGGCGGTTGCGGCCATTCGGTGACGGGAAACAGGCCGTCGATCAGCGATTCGCGGCTCGTCTGCGTCATCTCGGCAGCCTCGACGCGGGGAACCATAGGCATGACAGGCACGGCAGTCCGAGCCACAGGTGCGGATCGGGGCAGGGCTGGCTTGACGGCTCTGGCCAGAACAGCCGCGGTCTTGGCCGCGATGGCGCTGGCGGCCTTTGCCTTGGCGACCCTCTCCTCCTGGGCCCGAGCTTTTTCGGCGGCGTTCGCCTCGGCGATCATCTCGTTCAGGATGCGCTCGGTGTACTGGCGTTCAGTCTCCTGATTCGGCATTCAGCTTTCCCTTGAGATGGCGGGCGAGATCGGAGAACGGATCGGCTGACGGGCGGTCCCTGGGCGATTGCGTCAGCGCCTCGTAGATCAGCGGCACCTGGCGCACGGCGATGTCGAGCTCGGCGTCGGCGCCGCCCTGATAGGCGCCGAGCAGGCGGATGTCGCGCGTGTCCTCGAAGCGAGAGATCATCGATTTCAGCCGCGTCACCAAAGCGCGCTGTTCGACGCTCCAGGCCTTGCCGGCCAGGCGCGATATGGACGACAGCGGATTGACCGGCGGATAGCGGCCCTGTTCGGCGATCGCGCGGTCGAGCACGACATGGCCGTCGAGGATGCCGCGCACGGAATCGGCGACCGGATCATTGTGGTCGTCGCCGTCGACCAGCACGGAAATGATGGCGGTGATCGACCCCTTGCCTTCGGCCCCCGGCCCGGCGCGCTCGAGCAATTTGGGCAGTTCGGTGAAAACCGAGGCGGGATAGCCGCGGGCGACCGGCGGCTCGCCGGTTCCCGTCGCCACCTCGCGCAACGCATGGGCGAAGCGGGTGATCGAATCCAGCACCAGGAGCACGCGGTGGCCCTGGTCGCGAAAGTGCTCGGCGACGCGCATGGCGGTGTCGGGCGCGCGCCGGCGCATCATGGCGCTCTCGTCACTGGTCGCTACGACGGCCACGGTCTTCGCCATGCTGTCGCCGATCGTGTCCTCGAGGAATTCGCGGACTTCGCGGCCGCGTTCGCCGATCAGCGCCACGACGACGGTGTCGAATGCGTCGGCGCCGGCGAGCATGGCGAGCAGCGTCGACTTGCCGACGCCCGAACCCGCAAAGACGCCCATGCGCTGGCCGAAGCACAGCGGCGTGAAGATGTCGATGACCTTGACGCCGGTCATGAAGGCGGTGCCGACGCGCTGCCGCGCCATGGCGCCGGGCGTCGTGGCGCCGCCCGACAGGTCTTCGCCCCTGATCAGCGGGGGGCCGCCATCGATCGCCCGGGTCAGCGCATCGATGGTGCGCCCCCGCCATGAATTGTGCGGCCCAACCGCGAGCGGACCCCTGCGGAACACGGCGTCGCCGATACCGGCATCGGCGCTGCGTTCGAAGGGAGCGACGACGACCTCGTCGCGACTGATCTTGACGATCTCGCCGCGGCGCGAGCCGGCCTGGCCGCGCTGCTCGACCATGTCGCCCAGCCTGGCGAAATCGGAAAGGCCGCGCACCTTGTAGTGCGTCTGCGTGACTTCGGTGACGAGACCGCCACGCTTGACCAGCCCGTCGGTGTTGCTGAAACGCCTGATAACCCGTTCCAGTGCGGCGAGCCGATCATCGGGCGCCGGCTGCAGCTGCCTTTCGGGTGCACGGATGGAGGACCGGTCGAGCGACATGCTACGACTTCGAGCCGAGCGTCTTGATCGCCTCGTCGGAAGAGGACGCCGTCTGCCGCATCAGTGCGGCGGTGTTCTCGAAGGCGCGCTGGACCATGATCAGCCGGGTCATCTCCAGCACCGGATTGACGTTGGATTCTTCGACGAAACCTTGGGCGATACCGACATCGGAGCGGTCGGTGACCGGCTCGGGGGTGCGCGCCGGCACGATGCCGGAATTGCCGTAACGCACGAAATTCTCGCCCGGATCGAAATTGTAAAGGCCGATCGAGCCGACGAGCTGGTCGTTCTGGCGCAGCGAGCCGTCGGCGCCGGCCTTGGGCGGGCCGTTGCGGGGGTCGAGCTGGATCGGCGCGCCGCCGGCGTCGAGCACCGGATGGCCTTCGATCGACATCAGCTCGCCATTTTCGTTCATCGAGAAGCGGCCGTCGCGGGTCATGACGGTGCCGGCCGGTGTGTCTATGGCGAACCAGGCGTCGCCCTGGATGGCGAAATCGAACGGATTGCCGGTCTCGCTCAGGGACCCGTGGGCGCCCGACAGATAGGTCTTGCCCGACGAGGCGAAGGACACCGATTTCTGTCCGGTGCCCGACACCATATCCTCGAATTTCACGCCGGTGGCGCGAAAGCCGACGGTGTTGGCGTTGGCGACATTGTCGGCGATCGTGTCGAGCCGGCGCTCGAGTGCCATCTGTGCGGATAGGGCGACGTAGAGACTGTCCTGCATGATCAGAATTTCAACTTCTGCATGGCCATCATCAGATCGGTTGATATGCCCGCGGTGACCGGCTGGGCAAAGAGCACGCTGACTGACGTCACAGCCGTCGAGGTCGGATTGTTGATCTCGTACATGCTGGTGAAGCGGGTCAGGAACTTGCCGAGTTTCACGGGGTCGGTGAAATCCGAGATGTCGAGCTTCTGTTCGAAGAGCTGCGCCTGCTTGTCGATGTCGGCGGTGGCGAAGGAATCGGGAAGCCCCAGCGCGGTGCGCACGACGCTCGCAAGGGCGGTGTCGGCCAGCACATCGTACCAGCTGGTGATGTCGGGCGCCTTGCGCTGGAAATAGAGCGCCAGCCGCACGCCCGCATTGGTGTTGCCGGCATCCTCTTCAAGCGACTGGCGCATATACTTGTCGACGGTCGGCTGCTGTGCCGGAACGATGGTGGTGGCGTTCTCACCGTACTGCTCGAAGTTGAAGGCCGAGGCCAGTGCCGCGTAGGCCGGGTTCTTCTGCTTGTTGGCGACGCTGTTGGGATCGCGCACGCCACCCTGCAGGACCTGCTTGATCAGGGTCTTGTCCTCGGTCGCCGAGTCGAGACCGTATGCGGCCAGCGCGTAGGTGTAGAGCCGGCTGTTCGACATCAGGTCGTCGACGGACTTCACTTTGGTGATGTTGGCCAGGTAGTAGGTCGTCTCGCCCTTCACATAATCGGATTTCGGATCGAGGCCGGCGATCTGCGCCTGGATGGCGTAATTCTTCGTCACCAGTTGCTGCGCCTTGTTGTAGATCGTCGCATCGGCGCCATTGGCGGCGAAGTTGAAAGCGCTGACGAACTGGGCATAGCGCTTGTCGGTCAGCTTGTTGGCGAAACTGCTAGGATTGGTGACGCCTTCCTTGAGCGCCTTGACCATGAAAGCCTTGGCGTAGGCCATGTCCTCCAGCCCGTAGGCCTTCATGGCATATTTGAACAGCCGGTCATTGTTGACGAAATCGTCGATCGATTTCACCTTGGTGATGTTGGCGAGGTAATATTTGGTATCGCGATCGACCGTCGGCTGCTGCTCGATACGGTCGATCGACTTGTTGATGTCTTTGGTGATCAACTGGTAGCTGGTAAAGGTATTGAGCAACGTTATGCCTCCGGCCGAAGCTTAATGTCGCGACAATAACCTCACTTCCTTGCGCGAAACTGAATCGCCCGACATTCGGTTCCGTGACAGCCCGGATTCAAGCCTCACACAAGGCACGGGGACTATCCCTTGCATCTGTTGTGAAATGCGGAAGGACCTCTCGTGGGCATTCTGATTGGACTTGTGGTGACGCTCGGCTGCGTCCTTGGCGGCTTCATGGCCATGGGCGGGCATCTGCACGTGCTGGTCCAGCCCTGGGAAGCTGTGGTCATCTGTGGCGCCGCACTGGGGACATTCCTGGTCGCCAACCCGATGAAGACGGTCAAGGATACCGGCAAGGGCATTCTTGAAGCTTTCAAGCAGGCGGTGCCGAAAGAACAGGACTACCTGGAAACGCTCGGCGTGCTGCACAGCCTGATGCGCGAATTGCGCTCGAAGTCGCGCAGCGAGGTCGAGGCGCATATCGACAATCCGGAAGAATCAGCCATCTTCCAGGCTTTCCCGACGGTGCTCAAGAATCACGATCTGATGAATTTCATCTGCGACTACTGCCGCATCATCATCATCGGCAATGCCCGCTCGCACGAGATCGAGGCGCTGATGGATGAGGAGATCCAGACCATCCGGTCCGACAAGATGAAGGCCTATCACGCGCTGGTCGCGGTCGGCGACGGCCTGCCGGCGCTGGGCATCGTCGCCGCCGTGCTTGGCGTGGTCAAAGCGATGGGCGCACTCGACCAGTCGCCCGAAATCCTCGGCGGCCTGATCGGCGCCGCACTCGTCGGCACCTTCCTCGGCATCTTCCTGTCCTACGCCGTGGTCGGGCCTGTCGCCACCAAGATCAAGACGGTGCGCGAGAAGAAGAACCGCCTCTACATCATCGTCAAGCAGACGCTGCTTGCCTACATGAACGGTGCGCTGCCGCAGGTGGCGATCGAATTCGGCCGCAAGACCATCTCGTCCTATGAGCGGCCGACCATCGACGCCGTCGAGCAGAGCACGATGAACACCGGCAGCGCCGAGAAGAAGGCCGCTTGAGCGATGCACGACAGATCGGTGCCGACACGGCCATGACCAGCCCAGGCAGCCCCGCACAAGCGCGCTCGCTGATCATCGAGCGCCTGGTCGGCGACAGCGGCGAGGCCGCCCAGGTCATCGGTACTGGCCGCGGCATGGCCGAGCGCGCCGCGCCGCTGCTGCAAAAGAGCCTGACCAGTGAGCTTGGCGTTCCGGTCACCGTCGATCTCAGGGCCGTCGAGGTCAGCCGCGTCGCGGAGGCGCGCTCGCGTGCCGGCGATACGTTTGCCATGACTATCGTGGCATCATCCACGTCCTCCGATGCCATGACCCTGGTGATCGACGCGCCGGCGATAGCGATCATGGTCTGCACGCTGTTCGGCGGCGACCCGGAGACGCCGGCATCGCCGATCGAGCGCGATCTGTCGCAGATCGAGGTTGATGTCTCGACCATGCTGTTTCAGCAGGTCGCGCAGGCTCTGAACGGATCGGGGCGGCGTTCGCTCGACCTGCGTCTGCCCGTACCGCGCGCGATGTCGGGCACCGAAGCCAAGCGGCACGTTTTGCGAGATGGTGCGGCACTGCGCATCGTTCTTGGCATCTCGACGCCAGCCGACAGCGGCACTGTCACGGTGACGATGCCGCAGCGTATCGTGCTGGCCAGCCGCGACAGTGCCGCGAGCACCGCCGGGGACGACCACGGCCCGAGTTGGCGGGAGCGCTTCTCGGAAGAGGTGATGCGCTCGACGGTGGCGCTCGAAGCCACCATGCCGCTGGCGCGGCTGACGCTTGGCGACCTCGCCAGTCTCGAAGTGGGCCAGGTCATCGACTTCGACGAAACGGCGCAATCAAGGGCACGCCTCAGCGCGCGCGGCCAGACGCTGTTCGTATGCGAGTTCGGCAAACTGGGGCAGAATTACACCGTCCGAATCAGGCATCCTTTTGATGCCGGGCAGGATTTCATCGATGGGCTCATGCCGGCCAGTGCCGGGCGCGCCTGAGCTTTTGGAGACGATTCATGGCCAAGACCAAAGTGGAAGCAGAGATCGACCAGCCGGACGAGCAGCTCGATCGCGCCATCGAGGAATTGCGCGGGGTCCTGCATGAAGAGGAGCAGCGCCCCGACGCAGCGTTCAGGGCCGCCGCGGGCGCCAATTCGAACGTCATCATGAACATCCCCGTCGATGTGCAGATCATCCTCGGCAGCACCGAGATGGCGGTTGCCGACCTGATGGCCCTGCAGAAGGGTTCGACGGTGGCACTCAACCGCCGCATCGGCGAACCGGTCGACGTCGTGGTCAACGGCCGCAAGATCGCCCGCGGCGAGATCACGGTGCTGGAGAGCGACCCCTCGCGCTTCGGCATCAGGCTGACCGAGATCATCGCCGGCACGAAGGGCGCCTAAACATGGCTGGTGGGGCTTGCCGGTTGCAGCGGAGGCGAGAGGCAGCATGACGCCGCTGACGACCCTGACGCGCGCGCAGAAGGCGGCCGCCATATTGGTGGCGATGGGCAAGCCGTCCGCCAGCCGCCTGTTGAAATTCTTCAAGCAGGAAGAGCTGAAGGCGCTGATCGAGGGCGCCCGGCTGCTCAGGACCATTCCGCAAAGCGATCTCGAGCGCATCGTCGCCGAATTCGAGGCCGAGTTCACCGAGGGTGCCGGCCTGCTCGATTCCGCTGACAGGATGGACACCATCCTCAACGAGTCGCTGTCGCCCGAAGAGATGAGCGCCATCATGGGCAACAAGAAGCCGGAGGCGGCGCCTGAAGGGCCGCCGCCGATCTGGCCCGATCTCGAAAAGCTCGAACCCTCGCGGCTGGGCACCTTCCTCGCCGGCGAACATCCGCAGACGGCGGCGATGGTGCTGTCGAAGCTGGCGCCGCAGGCGGCGGCGAGCGTGCTTTTGACGCTGACGAAGCCGATGCGCGGCGAAATCATCAAGCGCATGGTGACGATGGCCAATGTTCCGGACGCCGCTGCCCGGATCGTCGAGAACCGGCTGCGCGCCAGCGTGCTGGCGGAAACCTCGACCAAGGACACGTCGGCCGGGCAGGCGCGCGTCGCCAGCGTGCTCAACGAGCTGGACAAGCCGCTGCTCGAGGAGGTCATGCAGGACCTGGAAGCCGCCGGCACACCCGACCTGGACGGTGTGCGGGCCCGCCTGTTTGCTTTCGACGATCTGCCGCTGCTCACCCAGAAGGCGCGCGTGCTTTTGTTCGATGGACTGTCGACCGAGCTTGTCACGCTGGCGCTGCGCGGCACGTCGGCCGCACTCGCCGAAGCGGTGCTGTCGGCGATCGGCGCGCGGTCTCGGCGCATGATCGAAGCCGAACTCGGACAGGGGTCGGAAGGGATTCCTCTCGCCGACATCATGACGGCGCGCAAGACCATCGTGACGACGACCATCCGCCTGTCGCGCGAGGGCGCATTCGAACTTCCCGCGACACAGAACGCCGCCTAAGGCATGTCCGACGCCGCCGACAAGGACTCCAAAACCGAAGAGGCGACGGAAAAGAAAGTCCGCGACACGATCGAACAGGGCAAGCTGCCCCATTCGAGGGAAACCGCGATCCTCGCCTCCTTCGTCGCCATACTGGTGTTCACCGTCTTCTATGCCAAGGACGCGGTCATCAACCTCGGCATGTTCCTGTCGATGTTCCTCGAGAAGCCCGAGGCCTGGCCGATGAACACCGAGACCGATGTCATTGATCTCTACAAGATCGTCATGCTGGAAGTGGGCCGCGCCGTCGTCAGCCTGCTGGTGCTTTTGACCGTCGCCGGCATCGGCGCCTCGGTGCTCCAGAATATGCCGCAATTCGTCGGCGAGCGGATCAGGCCACAGCTTTCGCGCATTTCGATCACCAAGGGCTGGAACCGGATGTTCGGTGCCCAGGGCTGGGTCGAGTTCCTGAAATCCTTGGCAAAGGTCGGCTTCGCCATTGCCGTGCTCACCTTCACGCTGTCGGAGGATCACAGCAAGCTGCTTGCCGGCATGATCACCAATCCGGTCGCTTTCGGCCTCGTCATCCGCGGCATCGCGGTCGACATATTGGTGGCGATTGTCTTCGTCATGGGGCTGATCGCGGCGATCGACATTGTCTGGTCGCGCTTCCACTGGAAGCAGGACCTGCGCATGACCAAGCAGGAGGTGAAGGACGAGTTCAAGCAGTCCGAGGGCGACCCGATCGTCAAGTCGCGGCTGCGCTCGCTGGCACGCGACCGCGCGCGCAAGCGGATGATGACGGCTGTGCCGCGCGCGACGCTGATCATCGCCAACCCGACCCACTTCTCGATTGCGTTGAAATATGTGCGCGACGAGGATTCGGCGCCGCTCGTGGTGGCCAAGGGGCAGGATCTGGTGGCGTTGAAAATCCGCGAGATCGCGAAGGAGCACAACATTCCGATCTTCGAGGACGTGGCGCTCGCCCGCTCCATGTACAAGCAAGTTTCGGTCGATAATGTGATCCCGTCGCAATTCTACCAGGCCGTCGCCGAACTGGTGCGGATCGTCTACTCGAAAAAGGCTGAGCGCAGACAGATTTCATGAACCGCCAACCACACGCAAAATCCCGCGAGATCATCGTCGCCAGCGCCATCGAGCAGGTGGTTGGCGAACTGAGATTGATCGATGTCGCCGACTACATCGCCTTCATCCGGCTTGAGCATTTCGCTTGCCTATCGGATCTGGTCGATTCAGCGGTGGAGCTGTTCTTCATGCCGGGCACGCTCAAACTCGGCCATGGCGGCGAGGCGCATGTCGACTGGAGCGGCACTCCGCGCATCGTGCTCGACCTCGAGCTCAGGCCACCCGGGGTGACCGTCTATTTTCAGCTGACGCTGAGCGAGGCCGGCAATTCGGTCGCGGTCAATTACGTGTCGTTCGAAAAGCCCGGCGAGGACCCCGAGCACAATACGGCGCTGCTGGAGGCGGTGATCGAACAGGCCCGGATCCGCAAGGTCGAGCCTATGGCCTTTTGAACGCCCTGTCAGGCGGCAGCTGTTACTCGATCAGGCCCAGCCGCAGCGCCTTGGCGACCGCCTGGTTGCGGTTGACGGCGTTGAGTTTCTGCGTCGACTGGGTCAGGTACTGGTTGGCCGTGTGGACCGACAGCTTCAGGAGCCGTGCGATCTCCTCGCTGGTGTTGCCGTTGGCGGTCAGCTTCAGGCATTCGAGTTCGCGCTTGGAGATGGCACGCATCCTGCCGGCATCGCTCGGACGGATACGCGCGACAGCGGCGAACAGGGAAAAGCAGCGGGCGTGGATTTCGTAGAGCGCATCCTGCGGCAGCGCCATCTTCGATCCCAGGAAGACGACAAGGCCGCATTGACCGCGATCGGCGTGGACGGGAAAGGCAATGCCGCTGGTGCCGGGTGCCAGGGGCGATAGTTGCGCGGTCCAGGCAAGGTTGCCAAACATCTCGGCCATGGCGGCCAAGCCGTCATCGGTCCACCAGCGTGGCTCCGTCGAGTTGTGGGTGTGGCGCACGATCTCCTCGCCATTGGCGCCCGCGATGAACTTCGTCGCCACGGCAATGCCGGGATAGTCGGAATCGAAACACGGCACCAGCCGGGCCCGCTCCGGCGACGGGCTGACGAAATACAGGCCGAAGGCCGAGGCGTTGATGTCAACTGATATCCAGCGGCAGCGGCGCACGGCGTCAGGAATGGTGACGGCGTGGTGTGTTTCAGAACTGAGCGAGAAAGCCCCGAAGGGGCTGCGCTGCTCGTTGAAAAGGGCCTCCGCGGTGTCCTTGATGTCGGCGTGTTTCAAATGATGCCACTCCTGATCGCCGTGGCGATGGCCATCGCACGGTTGCTGGCCGCGAATTTCTGGATGGCGTGGGTGATGTAGCTGTTGACGGTGTTGGAGGAGACGCCAAGGATGACCGCCACCTCATCGGTGGTCTTGCCTTCCGAGACCCAGAACAGGCATTCGCGCTCGCGATCGGAGAGCGGATCCTGCATGGCGGCGGCGGCGATCAGCTGCGGGATATGCGAGAGCGCGTAGCAGCATTTCAACTGCGCCTTCATCAGCGCCGGCTGATCGATCTGGCCTGATGTCGCCGCCGAGAACAGGGCGAACAGACGCTGGCGGCCGACATTCAGCCGCAACGAATAGATCTCGGCGTGGCCGAGCACGTCGAGAAGGCGGGCCTCTTCGCCGGAGACCAGCCCGTCGGCATCGGGGGCCCGCGCGGCCACCAGCGGTCTAGGCCGGATACCGGGCGCGACCGTGAGGGCCCCCTGGGCAAGGCTGGCGATCAGCCGCTTGCCGATCAGTTCGATGGCGTCGAAGATCCAGTTCGAGGAGACGATGCGCGCGTCGTTGCGATCCTGGTCGTGGACGATGGCGACCAGCATGTAACTGTCGGCGCCGATCTCGGCGGTCAGCTCCATGAAGAAGCTGGTCAGATCGCCGCGCGACGTCAGGCGCGAGCCCAATGTGTCGGATTGAAGAAGCGCGGCGGGACTGCTCATTTGTTGCTTTTGGCCGGAATCGTTTCTGCCGTCCGGATGCTGGAGGCCAGCCGCCGAACCCGAAAACGCGTTACTTTTACGAGACACACACGAGGCGCGGGGCCGCGCCCAACCAGACGGAATCCATTGAGGGAACGCGAAGACATCCGCGTCTGGCGCCGGAAGATTCCGGAACGTGAGACTTTGGGTGGTCGCCGCGCCCCCCGAGGACCGGCTGATTCGGGTCTAATCTACCCGCAGATGAATCCGACATCAAACGCGATTTGACAAAATCGAATCCGGCGGACTCGCGTGCGACTCAGAGGCCGATTTTCGCGGCCTTCGAGCGTGTGAAAATCCCGGGACTGCGCAAGCCGGCCATATCCGCGCTCCGCCCGATGCGATAGATTCGCAAGTGCTGAAGGGGTGGGCACCTTCGGCAATGGAGTTCGTAGCTGCGTTACGGCCGCGGTCGTCGGCAGCAGTGCCATGCGGGCTCCTGGCATCTTTTGTTTCGGGGGAAACGATGAGCGATTCATTTCGGGAAGTTACGTCCGTCTCGTGGTTCGGACGGATCAAGCGCGCGGTCGGCGGGGTCATCTTCGGTCTGCTCCTGATTGTGCTGATGGTGATCGGGCTGTTCTGGAATGAGGGCCGCGCGGTGCAGACGGCGCGCTCCCTGGCCGAAGGCGCCGGCGCCGTGGTCGCGATCAACGCCGACAGCGTCGATGCCGGCAATGACGGCAGGCTGGTGCATGTCAGCGGGCCGGTGACGGCCGATGGCAGCCTGTCGGATCCGGATTTCGGCATCGCCGCGCAAGGACTGCGGCTGTCGCGCAGCGTCGAGATGTACCAGTGGAAGGAGGAGTCCAAATCCGAGACCACCAAGAAGCTTGGCGGCGGCGAGGAGACGGAGACCACCTACAGCTATTCGAAAGTGTGGGACGACAGCCAGATCGATTCGTCGGACTTCAAGAAGCCGGACGGCCATCAGAACCCGCCAATGGCGATCCACAGCCGCGTCTTCCAGATTCCGCAGGGCAAGCTCGTCGCCTTCGATCTTGATACGCCGGTGCTCGACCGCATCGATGGCGACAAGGCATATTCGCTGTCGGCCAATCAGTCGGCGACGATCAAGGCCGCCTACACGGGCACGAAGCCGCTCAGCATCGTCGACGGCAGGATCTATCTCGGCAACGACAACACGACGCCCGCATTGGGCGACTACCGCATCGGCTACGAACTGGCGCCGCTCGGCGTGGTCAGCATTGTGGCGCGGCAGGCCGGCAGCCGCTTCGAACCTTACCAGACCCAAGCGGGCGATGCGCTGCTGATGGTCGATACCGGCAACGTGCCGGCCGACAAGATGTTCGCCGAGGCGGTGAGCGCCAACACGCTGATCACCTGGCTGCTGCGCGCCGGCGGCCTTTTGCTGCTGACCATCGGCTTTGCCCTGTTCCTCAGTCCGATCGGCGTGATCCTCGACGTCATCCCGTTCCTCGGCAGCATGGCGCGGATGGGAACCGGAATCATCGCCTTCTTCCTGGCGATCCTGGTCGGCACGACGACGATCGCGATTGCCTGGTTCTGGTATCGGCCGGTTCTGGCGGCAGGCATATTGGCGACCGGCGTCATCGCGGCGGCGGCGGTCTATTATCTCGGCCGCTCACGCAAGGCAGCCGCACCGATGGCCACGCCGAGCACCGGCACCGCAACATAGTTTGCAAAAAAGGGCTGATATGCCGCCCTTTTTTCCGCTCTGGGTTTGCGAGCAGGCCTAGCGGTCCTCGAAACCGGTCAGCACGCCGACGGCGTTGATGCCGATCTCCTCGACGGCATAGCCGCCTTCCATGACGAACAAGGTCGGCAGGCCGAGCTTGGCGATGCGGCGGCCGATCTTGGGATAGTCAGGGCTTGTCAGCTTGAACTGGCTGATCGGGTCCTTCTCGAAGGTGTCGACGCCGAGCGAGACGATGACGATGTCGGGCGCGTAGGCGGCGAGCTTGCCGCAGGCATCCTCCAGCGAGGCGTTCCAGGCGTCCCAGTCGGTGCCGAACGGCATGGGATAGTTGATGTTGAAGCCTTCGCCGTCGCCCGCGCCGCGTTCATCGGCATGGCCGAGGAAGAACGGGTATTCGACCAGGGGATCACCATGCAGGTTGAGGACCTGCACGTCGGCGCGGTCGTAGAAGATTTCCTGCGTGCCGTTGCCATGGTGGTAGTCGACATCGAGGATGGAGATGCGTTTGGCGCCCTGGTCGAGGAACCACTGCGCGGCGACGGCGGCGTTGTTGATGTAGCAGTAGCCGCCCATGAAGCCGGCGCCGGCATGGTGGCCCGGCGGGCGGCAGAGCGCGAAGGCCGACCTCTCGCCGCCCTTGACCAGGCCGGCCGCGGTCAGCGCCACGTCATAGGACGATTTGATCGCGGCCCAGGTGCCTTCGACGAAGGTGGCGCCGGCGTCGAAGGAATAGTAGCCGAGCAGCGCGTCGACGCGCTTTGGCGGCACGTCGCCGCGCAGGCCGCGCGTCGGCCAGGTGAAGGGCATGGCCGTGCCCTCGTGACCGGAGGCCACCCATTGCGGCCAGACCGTCGGCAGGAAGTCGACATAGTCTGATTTGTGGATGCGCTTGGCGGCGGCAAGGTCGTGCTCGAGCGGCAGGACGATCGGACCGAGGTTCTCGCTTTCGACCCGTGCCTTGATGAATTCGGCCCGCGAGGGCTTTTCAAAACCCGGCACGATGGCTGAGGTGACCAGTTCCATCTGGCCGGCATGGCCAGCATGAAGCGGCGAATAGACAGTCTTCATAAATTCCTCTCGAAATGCGCAATCAGTCAAGGTTGAGATAGGGGTTCACAAGGGCGAGCCACATGGCTTCGACATCGTCCTCGATGAGGTTGTATGTCCTGCGATCTCGCTTCAGTCCGACCAGCCGGCAGGCGTGCCCGACCTCCATCATCACAAGGCCGAGCCGTTTGGCGATCTTGTCTTCGAGAGCAGGATTCACATGCCGCAGCCAGGCGGCGTAAAGCGCGATGATCTGCTCGTCATATTCGTCCTGGATCGGCCTGAGATCGGCGTTGCCGGAAATGGCCTCGATCACCGGCATCAGTGTGGCGTTCTCGAGATAGATGCTGGACGTGTCGATGAAGAGCTTGCGCACTTCGCGCCGGAATTCTTCGCGGTTGGTGGGTCGGGGGACCTTGATGCGCCTCTCGATCACCTCGGGAAAGGAGGACAGCCAGCGCCGGGCGAGATCCAGAAGAATGGCTTCCTTGTTGGGAAAGTATTGATAGACCGAACCGACCGAGAGGCCCGCGCGCTGCGCAATGGCGAGCGTCGTCGGCGTCCTGGTTCCTTGCTCCCGCGTCAAGATCAGCGCCGCGTCGAGGATACGGTCGACAACCTTGCTCGACCGTTGCTGCCGCGGCTGCTTGCGCGGCTCGAGCGCTATCCTGGTTTTGCGGTCGAGACTGCGCTTCACTGCTCGATGTCCTCGTTCCCCGCCTGGTCCCAACACAGGCGCAGGATCCTGTCCACAATACATTCTAAAATCCGCATGTTGACAAACGCGAATAATCAGTCGCATTCTTTATCCACGCTGTCCCTAGGGATAACAAGGGGAATTTCGAAGGCAGCGGACTGGCATCGTTTTTTGTTCCGTGGCGCCGCTCCGGTGGAGTGGCAGGCCGTTGAGCGCAGGGCTGTCGGTCTCAGTCGGTCATCAAAAGCGCGGAGTCGCGATGTCTGCTACGGGTACGGGTCACAATGCGGATCTGATCGTCATCAACGGTCGTGTGCTGACCATGGACGGTGGCAATCCCGCAGCCGAGGCCGTTGCCGTCAAGGATGGCGCCATCATCGCCGTTGGCAGCCGCGCCGCCATCGAAGAACTCGAGGGAACGGCCACACAGGTGATCGACGCCAAGGGCGGTTCGGTCCTGCCCGGTTTCATCGAAGCCCATATGCATCTGTTCTCGGGAGGGGCCGAGCTCGCGCATCTTCAGCTTGGCGGTGTCCATGGCTTCGAGGCGCTGAAACAGGTAATCCGCGACTATGCGTCGACCAAGCCCGAGGCGAAAATGCTGGTCGGGCAGGGCGTCGACTACACCGTGCTCGACGACGAGCGGGTGACGCGCCATCATCTCGATGCCATCCTGCCGGATCGCCCGTTCTGCATGGCCGCGCCCGATCACCACACGATGTGGGCCAACACCAAGGCGCTGGAGATGGCCGGCATACTGCATGGCCGCGCGCTTGGTCCGGGCAACGAAATCGTCATGGGCGACGATGGCCTGGCAGCCGGCGAATTGCGCGAGGGCGAGGCCTTCGGCCCGGTGCTCGATCTTGCCGGAGAGGGCCGGGTGCGGCTGGGGCTGGCGACCGGTGGCGAGCCGGATCCGATGCCGTCGGCCACCGAACGCGCCGCCGACCGCGACATCATGCGACGCGGCCTCGCCTGGTGCGCGCGCCACGGCATCACCTCCATCCAGAACATGGACGGCAATCTCTACCAGCTCGAATTGCTGGCCGAGATCGACGCCGAGGAAGGCTTGCCCTGCCGCGTGCAGATCCCGTTCCACTACAAGAATTTCATGACGCTCGACATGCTCGACAAGGCATCGGTCATGACCGAGCGCTACAACAGCGAGTGGCTGTCGTGCGGCATGGTCAAGGTGTTCTATGACGGCGTGCTCGATTCCTGGACGGCCGTCATGGTCGAGCCCTACGCCGACCGTACCGACTGGGTGGGCGAACCGCTGTTCACGCCGCAGCAGTTCGCCGATCTTGCCGTTGCCGTCGACAAGCGCGGTCTGCAGATGGCGGTCCACTCGATCGGCGACGGCGCGGTGCGTGCGGTGCTCGACGGCTACGAGGCGGCGCAAAAGGCCAATGGCAAACGCGACAGCCGTCACCGCGTCGAACATATCGAGGTCACCACCACCGCGGACGTGCCGCGCTTCGCCGAACTCGGCGTCATCGCCTCGATGCAGCCGCCGCATCCGCCCGGCGCCATGGATTTCCCGCTGGAGCCGACAGTGTCGCGCATCGGGCCGGCCCGCTGGCCGCTGAGCTATGCCTGGCGGACCCTGAAGAATGCCGGCGCGCATGTCGTCTTCGCCTCGGATTGGCCGGTGTCGCCGATCGACCCGATCCTGGGCATTCAGGCGGCAGTGATGCGCAAACCATGGGCAGACAGCGACCCGGACCAGAGTTTTTCGCTGCAGGAATCGCTGGCCGCCTACACGGTCGAGGGCGCCTATGCCGAATTCGCCGAACACCGCAAGGGCACGCTGAAATCAGGCTATATGGCCGATCTTGTGGTTCTGTCGGCCGATATCGAGAAGACGGCGCCGGCCCATCTGCACAAGGTGCGCCCGGTGACGACGATTTGCGGTGGCAAGGTCACCTATCAGGCCTGACAATGGCATGAGGCTTGCTGGCTGAAAGCGGACTGAACTGTGATTCAATGCCGGGCTTGCCAACCTACCGGGCGTGTGGTCACATCGAACAGGGGAACAGCTCCGCCAGCAAGAGCGGGGTCAACAGTGAGGCGTAATCGTGCCGGACAAACCGGATCGGAATGCGATTGAAGTAGTAAACGTCAGTAAAATTTTCGGATCAGGTGAGGGGCAGGTCGCTGCCCTCGACAAGGTCTCGGTATCCATTCGCGAGAACGAGTTCTTCACGCTGCTGGGACCGTCCGGCTGCGGCAAGACCACCCTTCTGCGGCTGATCGCCGGCTTCGACTTTCCGACCGCCGGTGAGATCCTGCTCTACGGTCAGGACATCGCGCCGCTGCCGCCCTTCAAGCGGCCGGTCAACACCGTCTTCCAGTCCTACGCACTGTTCCCGCACATGACGGTGGCCGACAATATCGGCTTCGGCCTGGAGATGCTCGGCAAGCCCAAGGCCGAGATCAAGGCGCGCGTCGCCGAGATGCTCAAGCTGGTCAAGATGGAGGCGCTGGCCGGTCGCCGCACGGCCCAGATTTCCGGTGGCCAGCAGCAGCGCGTGGCGCTGGCCAGGGCGCTGGCGCCGCAGCCGAAAGTGCTGTTGCTCGACGAACCGCTCTCGGCGCTCGACTACAAGCTGCGCAAAGAGATGCAGATCGAGTTGAAGCGGCTGCAGCACGAGACCGGTATCACCTTCATCTTCGTCACCCATGACCAGGAAGAAGCGCTGACCATGTCGGACCGCATCGCGGTGATGTCGTCGGGCAAGATCCTGCAGGTCGGCTCGCCCTGGGACATCTACGACAAGCCGGCCGAGCGCTTCGTCGCCGACTTCATCGGCGAGACCAACTTCCTCACCGCCGCCATATCGGGCACCGGCAACGGCAAGACGCGCGCGACGCTCAAATCCGGAACGACCATCGAGGCGACCGTTGCCGAAGGGTTCCAGCCGAAGGACAACGCCACCGTGGTGGTGCGGCCCGAGCATGCCAAGCTGACCAAGGACAAGGGCGACCTGTCGGGCACGGTCGAAAACATCGTCTATTTTGGCACCGACACGCATATCCATGTCCAGCTCGACAGCGGCGAGGCCTTCACCGTGCGCCAGCAGAACACGCGCAGCGCAGGCTGCGGTTTCGATCGCGGCGACAAGGTCGGCATCCTGATCGGCAACGACGCCGCGCAAGTGCTGAGGGACTGATGGCCACCGCGGAAGAAGTCGCCAAGGCAGCGGAACGGCGTGATGTCCGTGACCGTTGGCTGTTGTCAGCACCGGCGCTGCTGGTCATCCTGCTCGCCGCGACCGGCCCGTTGCTGATCGTGCTCGTCTACTCGTTCCTGACGCCCGGCGCCTATGGCGACGTGAAGTGGCAGTTTTCGCCCGATGCCTGGATATCGGTGTTCATGGAACGTGACATTTTCGACGACACGCTTTCGCTTGCGGCGGCGCATGTCACCATCTTCTGGCGTTCGATCAAGCTTGCGGTGGTGACGACGCTCGCCACTTTGGCGCTCGGTTTCCCGACCGCCTATTTCATGGCGACGCGCAGCGAGAAGACCAGGGATCTCTGGCTGTTCCTGATCACTATCCCGTTCTGGACCAACCTTCTGATCCGCACCTTCGCGGTTCTGCAGATCATCCGCAATGAAGGCATCATCAACACGATCCTGCTCAAGCTCGGCATCATCTCGGCGCCGATCCAGATCCTCTACACCGACACCGCGATCCTGATCGGCATGGCCTATGTCTACCTGCCGCTGATGGTGCTGCCGATCTATGCCAGCATGGAGAAGCTTGATTTCCGCCTGGTCGAGGCCGGCTATGATCTCTACGCGACACGCTTCAAGGTGCTGCGGAAGATCATTTTCCCGCTGGTCAAACCCGGCGTCATCGCCGGCTCGATCCTGGTCTTCATTCCGGCACTCGGCGCTTATGTGACGCCGGTCGTGCTTGGCGGCGGCAAGAACATGATGCTGTCCAACCTGATCGAACTGCAGTTCGGACAAGGCCGCAACTGGCCGCTTGGCTCGGCGCTGTCGATCACGGTGATGGTCATCGTCATGCTGGCATTGCTTGCCTATGTGCGCAACGCCGGCAAGTCAGGGGTGCGTCATGGCTAGCAACTTCTCCATCAAGCACCAGCCGGGCTTCACGACAATCGCGGCGACCTGCTTCATCGTGCTCTATCTGCCCATCATCGTGCTGGTCGCCTACGCTTTCAATGCGGCGAGCTCGACATCCGAATGGGGTGGCTTTTCGCTGCGATGGTTCCAGTCGGCATACCAGAACACGCAGGTCATCGACGCAACGCTGCGCTCGTTCCAGATCGGTGCCATCGCGGCGGTGCTGTCGACCATCTTCGCCACGATGGCCGCACTTGCCACCACGCGCACCGCTTCCTATCCCGGGCTCACCTTCAAATATGCGGCGATCAACCAGCCGCTGATGGTGCCTGAGATCGTCACCGGCGTGGCGCTGCTGATCTTCTTCTCGCGCATCAAGATCTTCACCGGCTATTCCGGCCTCGGCTACCTGATCGCCGCGCATACGGCATTCTGCATTCCGTTCGCCTATCTGCCGATCCGGGCGCGTCTGGAGAATATGGACCTGACGCTCGAGCGCGCCGCGGCCGATCTCTACGCGACCCCGTGGAAGACCTTCCGCCGCATCACGCTGCCGCTCTTGTGGCCCGGTATCCTGGCTGGCCTGATGCTGGCCTTCGTCATCTCGCTCGATGACGTCGTCATCACAGAGTTCGTCAAATCGGGCGGCCAGGACACGCTGCCCACTTACATGCTCGGCCAGATCCGCCGTGGCGTCACACCCGAGATCAACGCGATATCGACCGCTTTCCTGCTGCTTTCGGTCGCGATCGTCACGTTGTTTTTCTTCGTCAGCAGGAAACGAGACTGAAACCAATAATGGGAGTTAGAACGATGAACTGGAAGACAACGGCGACCGCCATGGGGTTGGCGCTGCTCGCTTCGACGGGCCTCGCCCGCGCCGAGGGCGTGCTGAACATCTACAATTGGGGCAACTACACCAGCCCCGACGTGATCAAGAAGTTCGAAGACAAATACAACATCAAGGTCACCATCACCGACTACGATTCCAACGACACCGCGCTCGCCAAGATCCGGCAGGGCGGCACCGGCTTCGACATTGCCGTGCCGTCGCAAACCTACGTGCCGATCTGGATCAAGGAGGGCCTCCTCCTAGAGACCGATCCGGGCAAGATGGAGAACTTCAAGAACGTCGCGCCAGAATGGGCCAATCCTGAATTCGATCCGGGCCGCAAATATTCGGTGCCGTGGGCCTGGGGCACGATTGGCGTCGTCGTCAACACCGATGCCTACAAGGGTCCGGCCGATACGTGGGGCATCGTCTTCAACACGCCCGACGAGTTGAAGGGCAAGGTCAACGTCGTTCCCGAGATGAACGACGTCATCTTCGCGGCGATCAAATATGTCGGCGGCCAGCAATGCACCGACGACAAGGCGGTGCTGAAGAAGGTGCGCGACCTGCTGGTGGCGGCCAAGCCGAACTGGATCGCGATGGAATACAACACCATCGAGAAGATGGGCGCCGGCGACTTCAAGGCAACCAGCGACTGGAACGGCTCGGCGCTGCGCCAGCGTCTGGCCAATGCGGCCATCCATTACAACTATCCGAAGGAAGGCTTTGGCCTGTGGAGCGACAACGTCGTCGTCCTGAAGGAAGCCAAGAACGTCGAGAACGCCAAGCTGTTCCAGAACTTCATCATGGATCCGGAAAACGCGGCTGGCCTCTCGGCCTTCCACCGCTATGCCAACGCCATCACCGGCTCGGACAAATACATGCCGGCCGACATGAAGGACGCGCCGGAAGTCGTCATTCCGGCCGACGCCAAGCCGAAAGGCGAGTTCCAGAAGATGTGCGCGCCGGAAACGCAGGAACTCTACACCAAGATCTGGACCGAACTGCAGAAGTAATCGCTGCATACCAGACCCGGCGGCACACACCGCCGGGTCTTTTCCTTCCGGGAATGCCTTTCATGGACTCCTATCGCAACAGCGATCCGCGGCCGCCGATCATGCGGGGCTCGCCGCCCGCCATGGTGCCGCCGAAGCTCGACTGGGACCGACCGCCATGGAACCGCTGGGCGTTCCAGCACATCAGGGAAATCCTGCCGACCGCCGAAGTCTGGCGCGGCAACGGCCACCGCCATCGGCTCGAACGCGCCGAGGTCGATCTCGACGGGCTGCCGGTCGAGGACAGCGAGGGCAAGCCCTCGACGCTCGCCGGGTTGCTGGACGAGACGTATACGGATGGTTTCCTGGTGCTCAAGCACGGCAAGGTCGCCTATGAGCGCTATTTCAACGGCATGGACGAACGCACGCTGCATCTGTCGCAGTCGATGGCCAAGTCCATCACCGGCTCGGTGTTCGGCATATTGGCCGGACGCGGCCTGATCGATCCGGCCAGGCCGGTCACAGATTATCTGCCTGAACTCGGCGCCACCGGCTGGGCCGGCGCCAGCGTCCAGCATGTGCTCGACATGACGACGGGCGTGCGTTTTTCCGAAGAGTATACCGACCGCTATTCCGACATCGGCCAGGTCGATGTCGCCACCGGCTGGAAGCCGGTGCCGCCGGGCAGCGATCCGGACTTCCGCTGGCCCTCGCATATGTTCGAGCTGATCCTGGGTTTGAAGGACACGGTCCGGCCGCATGGTGCGGCGTTCGAATACCGCTCGATCGAGACCGACGTGCTCGCCTTCATCATGGAGCGGGTGACGGGCAAGCGGCTGGCGCAGCTGGTGTCGGAAGAACTCTGGCAAAAACTCGGCGCCGATGAAAGCGCCTGCTTCACCGTCGACAGCGCCGGCTATGCAGTGGCCGATGGCGGCTTCAACGCGACTTTGCGCGACTATGGCCGCTTCGGCCAGCTGATCCTCGACAATGGCGGCGGCATCGTGCCGGCCGACTGGATCGAGGCGACACGCAATGGCCGGCACGGGCCGGACTTCAGCCCCAGCCTGCCCGAAGGCAGCTACCGCAACCAGTTCTGGATCGAGAATCCGCGTTCGCGCGCACTGATGTGCCGGGGCGTGTTCGGGCAGATGATCCATATCGACTGGAACACAGGAATGGTCGTGGTGAAGCTTTCGACCTGGCCGGATTTCAGCAATCTTGCCTGCTCCACAGCGACGCTGAAGGCCGTGCACGCCATCGCCGCCGCACTGCGCTAAGCCCCCACAAGAAACGACCTGGAAGGAAACGCCATGACCGGCAAGACCGCGTTCGAGATTCGCCACGGCTTCCGCCGCAACCAGGTGCTGCTTTCCAACTGGCGCGAAAGCCCGTTCAACCGATGGTCGTTCCAGAACCTTGGCGAACTGGTGCCCACGGCGCGCGTGGCCGCGGCATCGGCTGGTGCCGAGGCACCCGCGAAGGATTTCGGTGGCTTGCTCGGCGAAAAGGTTTCGGTGGCCAGCGCGCCGGAGACGGTCGCCGAATTCCTTATACGCTCCAGGACCGACGCGCTGACGGTGATGAAAGGGGGCAAGGTGATCGGTGACTGGTTCGCGCCGCACATGGATTTCGGCGCCCGCCACATCATCTTCTCGATCAGCAAGTCGGTGACCGCCATCGTCGCCGGCACATTGGAAGGCGAGGGGGTGTTCGATCCGGAAGCGCCGGTGACGACTTACATTCCGGAAGCCGCCGGCTCGGCCTATGGCGATGCCAGTTGCCGGCATGTGCTCGACATGAGCGTCAGCCTCGATTTCGAGGAGGCCTATCTCGATCCGGAAAGCGCCTTCGCCCGCTATCGCCGCGCCACGCTGTGGAACCCGGGTGGCGGCACGGAAAGCCTGCGCGAATTCATCCTGTCCTTGCAGCGACTCGCCGAGCCGCATGGCCAGACCTTCCGCTACCGCTCGCCCAATTCCGACCTGCTCGGCCTGCTGCTGGAGCGCGCATCCGGCCAGCGCTTCAGTGACTTGATGCGCGAGAAATTGTGGCTGCCGCTCGGCGCTGTCAGCGACGCCTCGATCGGCGTCGACATGGAAGGCACGGCGCGCACCGCCGGCGGCATTTCGGTGACGCCGCGCGACCTGGCGCGGGTCGGCGAAATGATGCGGCAAGGCGGCACAGCCAATGGTCGCCGCATCGTGCCGGAGGCCTGGGTGCGCGATACGGTCAGCACTGGCGGCAGTGCGGAAGCCTGGCATCGCGGGACGATGGCTTTCCTGTTCCCCCACGGCCGCTATCGCGACAAATGGTACCAGACAGGCAAGCCGAGTGGCGCCTATTGCGGCATCGGCATTCATGGCCAATGGCTCTATGTCGATCCGAAGGCGGAGGTGGTCATCGCCAAGATGTCGTCGCAGCCGGTGCCGGTCGACGATCCGCTCGATGCCGAGACTGTGGCGTTCTTCGAGGCGCTGGCCCAACTGGTCTGACCCGTCGGGCGCGGCTTCGTTGCCGCATGCTTTCCTGTGGACCGCCCGCGACGGTTGAAAACGTCGCGGTTGGCGGAGCTGGCATCTGCGCCTATGGTCGCCGCTCTTTTGATGAGAGCAGGAACGACATGGCATCTGACATCAAGCGCATCGCAGCCATCATCGCGGCCGAGATCAAGGCGCGGCCCGAACAGGCGGCCGCCGCGATCGAATTGCTCGACGAGGGCGCGACGGTGCCGTTCGTGGCGCGCTACCGCAAGGAGGTGACCGGCGGGCTGGACGACACCCAGTTGCGCGACCTTGCCGAGCGGCTCGCCTATCTGCGCGAGCTCGACGCCCGCCGCGACACCATCCTCGGCTCGATCCGGGAGCAGGGCAAGCTGACCGAGGAACTGGAAACCAAGATCGCAGCGGCTGCCACCAAGGCGGAACTCGAGGACATCTATCTGCCCTACAAGCCGAAGCGCCGCACCAAGGCCGAGATTGCCCGCGAACGCGGGCTGGGACCGCTGGCCGAGGCCATCCTCGCGAACCGCGCGCTGGTGCCCGCGGAACTGGCGCTGGGCTATGTCACCGAGGAGGTGGCCGACGCCAAGGCGGCCCTTGAAGGCGCGCGCGACATCCTGTCGGAACAGTTCGCCGAGAATGCCGACCTGGTCGGCAAATTGCGCACCTACATGAAGGATCGCGCCTTCATGCGCGCCCGTGTCGTCGATGGCAAGCAGGAGGCCGGCGCCAAATTCTCCGACTATTTCGACCATGTCGAGCGCTGGGCAAACGTGCCGAGCCATCGCGCGCTGGCCATGCTGCGCGGCCGCAACGAAGAGGTGCTGTCGCTCGACATCGAGGTCGATGCCGACGACGCGTCGCCGGTGAAACCGGTCGAACGGATGATCGCAAACGCCTATGCGATCGGCGGCAGCCTGCCCGGCGACCGCTGGCTGATGGACGTCGCCGGCTGGACCTGGCGCGTCAAGCTTTCGCTGCACCTGACGCTCGATCTCATGCGCGATCTGCGCGAGCGGGCCGAGGAAGAGGCGATCCACGTCTTCGCCCGCAATCTCAAGGATTTGCTGCTCGCCGCGCCCGCTGGGTCGCGGCCGACCATGGGGCTCGACCCCGGCATCCGCACCGGCGTCAAGGTGGCCGTGGTCGACGGCACCGGCAAGCTGGTGGCGACGACGACGGTCTATCCCTTCCCGCCGAAGAATGATGTGCGCGGCACGCAGGCCGAACTCGCCAAGCTCATCCGCCTGCACAAGGTCGAGCTGATTTCGATCGGCAACGGTACAGGCAGCCGCGAGACGGAAAAGCTGGTGGCGGACATGCTCTCCGACATGCCTTCCGACGGCGGGCCGAAGCCGCTCAAGGTGATCGTTAGCGAGGCGGGCGCCTCGGTCTATTCGGCATCGGCAACGGCGGCAGCGGAATTTCCCGGCCTCGACGTGTCGTTGCGCGGTGCTGTGTCCATTGCGCGGCGCCTGCAGGATCCGCTGGCCGAACTGGTCAAGATCGAACCCAAGTCGATCGGCGTCGGCCAGTATCAGCACGATGTCGACCAGTACCGGCTCGGCCGCTCGCTGGAGGCGGTGGTCGAGGACGCGGTCAATGCGGTGGGCGTCGATCTCAACACCGCTTCGGCGCCGCTGCTGGCGCGTGTTTCGGGCCTTGGCGCGTCGCTCGCCGACGCCATCGTCGCGCATCGCGACGCCACCGGCCCGTTCGCCAGCCGCAAGGACCTGCTCAAGGTGCCGCGGCTAGGGCCACGCGCCTTCGAACAGTCCGCCGGCTTCCTGCGCATCGCCAATGGCAGCGAGCCGCTCGATGCCTCGTCGGTGCATCCGGAAGCCTATGGCGTGGCCAAGAAGATCGTCGCCGCCTGCGGCCGCGACGTGCGCTCGCTGATGGGCGACAGTGCCGCGCTCAAGGCGCTCGATCCGCGCGTCTTCGTTGACGAGCGTTTCGGCCTGCCGACGGTGCGCGACATTCTGGCGGAGCTGGAAAAGCCCGGCCGCGATCCGCGCCCCGGCTTCAAGACGGCGACCTTCGCCGACGGTGTCGACGACATCAAGGACCTCAAACCCGGCATGCTGCTGGAAGGCACAGTGACCAATGTCGCGGCCTTTGGCGCCTTCGTCGATATCGGTGTCCATCAGGACGGGCTGGTGCACGTCTCGCAATTGGCCGACCGCTTCATCAAGGACGCGCATGAGGTGGTCAAGGCAGGGGATGTGGTGAAGGTGCGCGTCGTCGACGTCGACATCAAGCGCAAGCGCATCGCGCTCTCCATGCGCAAGGATGGCGGCGAGGGCGGCGCATCTCGTGGCGGGCCGCGCGACAATGGCGGCGGCAGGCCGGCGCCGCGCTCGCCAGCGCCGCAACGCCAGCCGGAACGGCCGGCCCAGCAAGGGGCCTTCGGTGCGGCGCTGGCCGATGCGCTGAAGCGCAAGTAGCTACCACGCCAGAACAGCCGGCTCCTTCTCGACCTGCTCCAGCAGCCAGTCGCGAAAGCTGGCCACCGGGGGATGTTCGCGCTTGTCGTGCGGGACGACGAGGTAATAGGCGCTGCGGCTTTGCATGGGCTGGCCGGGCGCCGGCACCAACTGGCCGCGCTGCAATTCGCCCGCGATGAGGAGAAGCGGCAACAGCGCGACGCCAAGCCCCGCCATGCAGGCCTGGGCGGCGGTGCCGAATTGTTCGAACTGCATGCCGGGTCCGGCCGGCGCGCTCAGGCCCTGATGCTCGAACCATTCGGTCCAGGCGCCGGGGCGCGTCGCCATGTGCAGCAGCGGCTGGCGGCCGATATCGGCCGGCGTGGCGATGGCGCGGCTGGCGAGGAACTCGGGCGACACCACAGGCGCCACGGTTTCGCTCATCAGCAGCGTCGAATCGGCTTCCGGCCAGTCCGGCAGGCCGTAGTGGATGGCGGCGTCCAGTCTTTCCCTGGCAAAGTCGAAGCGGCCGACGCGGGTGACGAAGTTGATGGTGATGTCGGGATTGTTCGCGACGAAATCCGGGATCATCGGCATCAGCCAGCGGGTGCCGAAGGTCGGCAAAATGGCGAGGTTCAAGATGCCACTATGCCGATTGCTCATCAGTCCAAGGGCTGCGTCGCGCAACTGGCCGAGAGCTGAACGCACCGCTTCGGCGTAGATTTCGCCTGCCGTCGACAGCCGGACATTGCGGCTGTCGCGCTCGAACAGCCGGCGCCCGAACTGGTCTTCGAGCAGTCGGATCTGCCGGCTGACAGCACCCTGGGTCAGGTCCAGCTCCTGCGCGGCAGCCGTGAAGGACCCAAGCCGGGCCACCGCCTCGAAAGCGGCGAGGGCGCTGATGTTGGGCAAAAGGCGGCGCTGGACACTCATGATCTATTCCTAACGCTCATTGATCCGTGAAGCAATTTCGTTTGATTTTTTTAGGCCGCGGGCCGATAAGCCGGGCTTCATCCCGTTTGAGGACCGATTGCCATGGCCGCCGACAAGAATGCATTCGTGTGGGAAGACCCGTTCCTGATCGAGGACCAGCTTTCGGAAGAAGAGCGCATGGTGCGCGACGGCGCGGCGGCCTTCGCCGCCGACAAGCTCGCGCCGCGCATCGAGGATGCCTATCTCAATGAAAAGACTGATGCCGGCATCTTTCGTGAGATGGGTGAGGCCGGCCTGCTCGGCATTACCATCCCGGAAGAGTATGGCGGCCTCGGCGCCAACTATGTGACCTACGGGCTGGTCGCGCGGGAAGTCGAACGCGTCGATTCCGGCTATCGCTCGATGATGTCGGTGCAGTCGTCGCTGGTGATGTATCCGATCCACGCCTATGGCTCGGACGAACAGCGCAAGAAATATCTGCCCAAGCTCGCCAGCGGCGAGTGGATCGGCTGTTTCGGCCTGACCGAGCCGGATGCCGGCTCGGACCCGGGCGGCATGAAGACGCGCGCCGAGAAGACCGCGAACGGCTACAAGCTCAGCGGCTCCAAGATGTGGATTTCCAACGCGCCGATCGCCGACGTCTTCGTCGTCTGGGCCAAGCTGAAAGGCGAGACCGGCAAGGACGAGATCCGTGGTTTCGTGTTGGAAAAGGGCATGAAGGGGCTGTCGGCGCCGAAGATCGGCGGCAAGCTGTCGTTGCGCGCGTCGATCACCGGTGAAGTGGTGATGGAAGGCGTCGAGGTCGGCGAGGACGCGCTGCTGCCCAACGCCAAGGGCCTTGGCGGCCCGTTCGGCTGTCTCAACCGGGCTCGCTATGGCATCTCCTGGGGCTCGATGGGTGCGGCGGAAGATTGCTGGCACCGCGCCCGCCAGTATGGTCTCGACCGCAAGCAGTTCGGCAAGCCGCTGGCCGGCACGCAGCTTTACCAGAAGAAGCTTGCCGACATGCAGACCGAGATCGCGCTCGGGCTTCAGGCATCCTTGCGCGTCGGGCGACTGCTCGATGCAGGCAAGATGGCGCCGGAGATGATCTCGATCGTCAAGCGCAACAATTGCGGCAAGGCGCTCGACATCGCCCGCCAGGCCCGCGACATGCATGGCGGCAACGGCATCCAGATCGGCTACCACGTCATGCGCCACGCGCAGAATTTGGAGACGGTCAACACCTATGAAGGCACGCATGACGTGCACGCGCTGATCCTCGGACGGGCGCAGACGGGTATCCAGGCGTTCTTTTAAGCTGTGCCGATATTCAGGTGAGGCCGGCCTGCGAATGGCGGCTTCCTGCGCTTCCCCGTTCTACTGCGTCGCAGTAGAACTGAGCTCCCGTACCCAAAAGTACGCTCCGCTCCGGTTCTCGGAAGCCACCATTCTCGACTCGGCCTGACCTGAATCTCAACACACCTCAAGCTGGCCTCGGCTGCTTAAATTAGGTGCACCGCAACATCTGTGCTTGGAGAATGGCCAGCAAATGTGTCAGGGTTCGGCGAATTCGTTTGAAACGCCGATCTCCGGGGCCCCATGGCAATTCTGGCAGCCGTCTACCATCTGACCCACTACAAATACGACCGGCCGGTGGTTCTCGGGCCTCAGATCATCAGGCTGCAGCCGGCGCCGCATTCCCGGACAAAGGTGTTGAGCCATTCGCTCAAGGTCGAGCCGGCGAACCATTTCGTCAATCTGCAGCAGGATCCCTACGGCAACTTCCTCGCCCGCTTCGTCTTCCCCGAACCGGTGACGGAATTGAAGATAGAGGTCGACCTCGTCGCCGACATGACGGTCTACAATCCGTTCGATTTCTTCGTCGAGCCGTCGGCCGAGACGTTTCCGTTCGAATATCCGGAAGAGATCAGAGACGATCTCGCTATCTACCGGACACCTGAGCCGACGGGGCCGCTGCTTTCGGCCTTCCTGAGAACCATCGACACCAGCGCGAAAAACACCGTCAATTTCCTCGTCGACCTGAATGCGCGGCTGCAGCGCGAGATCGCCTATATCGTGCGGATGGAGACCGGCGTGTTCTCGCCGGAGGAAACGCTCTCCGCCGGCAAGGGCTCATGCCGGGATTCGAGCTGGCTGCTGGTGCAGATCCTGCGCAATCTTGGCATCGCCGCGCGCTTCGTCTCCGGCTACCTGATCCAGCTGAAGCCTGATCTCGTCGCGCTGGACGGTCCGGCCGGCACATCGGTCGATTTCACCGATCTGCATGCCTGGTGCGAGGTCTATCTGCCAGGCGCCGGCTGGATCGGCTTCGACCCGACTTCTGGTCTGCTCACCGGCGAGAGCCATGTGCCGCTTGCCGCAACCCCGCATTTCCGCAATGCCGCGCCGATTTCCGGCATGGCGAGCTTTGCCAATGTCGAGTTCGGCTTCGACATGCGGGTCGACCGCATCGCCGAGCATCCGCGCATCACCAAGCCGTTCTCCGACGAAAGCTGGCAGGCGCTCGATGCGCTCGGTAACAAGGTCGATGCGGCACTTGGCGAAGGCGACGTGCGGCTGACGATGGGCGGCGAGCCGACCTTCGTGTCGATCGATGATTTCGAGTCCGCCGAGTGGAACACCGCCGCTGTTGGGCCGACCAAGCGTGAAAAGGCCGATGCGCTGATCCGCAGGCTGCGCGAGCGCTTCGCGCCGGGCGGCTTCCTCCACTACGGCCAGGGCAAATGGTATCCGGGCGAAAGCCTGCCGCGCTGGACCTTCTCGCTCTACTGGCGTGCCGATGGCCAGCCCGTGTGGAGCGATCCGTCGCTGATCGCGCGGGAGAAGAGTTCGGCGGATGTCGGCCCGAAACAGGCCGAAAGCCTGCTCACGGCGATTGCCGGCGAGCTCGGCATCGACAAGGCCATGGTCAGCGAAGCCTATGAGGATCCGGCCGAATGGCTGCTCAAGGAAGGCAAGCTGCCGGAAAATGTCGATCCGTCGAATTCCAAGCTGGAAGACCCGGAAGAACGCAGCCGCATGGCAAGAGTGTTCGAGCGCGGGCTGACCAAGCCGTCCGGCTACGTGCTGCCCGTGCAGCGCTGGAACAGCCAGGCGTCAGGACCGCGCTGGCGTTCGGAAAAATGGAAGACACGACGTGGGCGGCTGTTCCTGGTACCGGGCGATTCACCGGTCGGCTACCGCTTGCCCCTGGGCACGCTGCCCTATGTGCCGCCGGCGCAGTTCCCCTATATCGTGCCGGTCGACCCGTCGCTGCCGCGCGGCCCGCTGCCGGCGCGTGAAGCGATCCTGCCCACTCCGGCGCCGGCCGAGCTTGAAGGCGCCGACGAGATGGCGCGGCGGCAGCAGGCGGCGTCGTTCACCGCCGCGACCGGCCAGCAGGACCGGGTCGAACAGGAGATCACCGAGATCGGCGGCGCGGTGCGCACCGCACTCTCCGTCGAGCCGCGCGATGGGCGGCTGTGTGTGTTCATGCCGCCGGTTGAGGCGCTGGAGGATTATCTCGAACTGGTCGCCGCCTCCGAGAATGCGGCGCGTGCCATCGGTCTTCCCGTGCATATCGAGGGTTATGGGCCGCCGCATGATCCGCGCCTCAACGTCATCCGCGTGGCGCCCGACCCCGGCGTCATCGAGGTCAACATCCATCCGGCTTCCAACTGGCAGGATTGCGTGGCGACGACCACGGCAATCTATGAGGAAGCGCGGCTGACGCGGCTTGGCGCCGACAAGTTCATGATCGATGGCCGCCACACCGGCACCGGCGGCGGCAACCATGTCGTGGTCGGCGGCGCTACGCCCAATGACAGCCCGTTCCTGCGCCGGCCTGATCTGTTGAAGAGCCTGGTGCTGCAATGGCAGCGGCATCCGTCGCTGTCCTATCTGTTCTCCGGCCTGTTCATCGGCCCGACCAGCCAGGCGCCGCGCTTCGACGAGGCGCGCCACGATTCGCTTTACGAACTCGAAATCGCCATGGCGCAGGTGCCGCATCCGGATCAAGGCAATGCACCGCTGCCGTGGCTGGTCGACCGGCTGTTCCGCAATTTGCTGACCGACGTCACCGGCAACACGCACCGCTCGGAAATCTGCATCGACAAGCTGTTTTCGCCGGATGGCCCGACCGGGCGGCTGGGACTGGTCGAATTCCGCGGCTTCGAGATGCCGCCCAATGCGCGCATGAGCCTGGCGCAGCAACTGCTAGTTCGCGCCATTATCGCACGTGCGTGGAAAAACCCGCTCGACGGCCGCTTCGTACGCTGGGGCACTTCGCTGCACGACCGTTTCATGCTGCCGCATCATCTCTGGGCGGACTTCCTCGATGTGCTCGACGACCTCAAGCTCAACGGCTTCGAGTTCCGTCCCGAATGGTTCGACGCGCAGCTCGAATTCCGTTTCCCGTTCTGCGGCGAAGTCCAGCATTCTGGCATCAAGCTGGAACTGCGGCAGGCGCTGGAGCCATGGCATGTCATGGGCGAGCAGGGCGCCATCGGCGGCACCGTGCGCTTCGTCGATTCCTCGGTCGAGCGGCTGCAGGTCAAGACCGAAGGCCTCAACCCGGAACGCCATGCCATCGTCTGCAACGGGCGCATCGTGCCGATGAAGGTGACCGATAACCGTGAAGTCGCGGTGGCGGGCGTGCGCTTCAAGGCCTGGCAGCCGGCTTCGGGCCTGCATCCGGCGCTGCCGGTCAACACACCGCTGGTGTTCGACATCTATGACCGCTGGTCAGGCCGGGCGATCGGCGGCTGCGTCTACCATGTCGCGCATCCCGGCGGCCGCAACTACGACACCTTCCCGGTCAACGGCAACGAGGCGGAAGCGCGGCGGCTCGCCCGCTTCGAACCGCGCGGCCATACACCATCGGCCTATGTGCTGCGCGAGGAACAACCGGCGGAAGATTTCCCGATGACCCTTGACCTCAGGCGGCCGGCAAGACTCTGATCAGCGATGGCAAAGGGGAATCACAAGAGGATACGCGGCAAGCCGCAGATCCATAGCCTGCTGGAGCACTACCAGCCGATCGACGGCGTCGTCGACGAGATGGTCGACGCCGCAGGCAATCCCCGTCCGGTCTGGAAGCATTTCATCGAGGCGCTCGACGATCTCGGTGCCGAGAAGCTCGGCCAGCGTTTTGCTCGCGCCGACCAGTATCTGCGCGACGCCGGCGTCTATTACCGCGTCTATGACAAGGCCGGCGCCAATGAGCGCGAATGGCCGCTGGCGCATGTGCCGCTGCTCATCGAAGACAACGAATGGGCCGCGATCAGCGCCGGGCTCGTTCAGCGCGCCGAGCTGTTCGAGGAAACCATCGCCGATATTTATGGGCCAAACCGCCTGATCGAAAAAGGCATCCTGCCGGCTGGATTGATCGCCGCCAGCCCCGAATATTTGCGCCCTGTCGTGGGCACCACGCCGGCCGGCGGCCATTACCTGCATTTCTGTGCCTTCGAGCTCGGCCGTGGGCCTGACGGCCAGTGGTGGGTGCTGGGCGACCGTACGCAAGCGCCGTCGGGCGCCGGCTTCGCCCTGGAGAACCGCGTCGCCACGACGCGCGCGCTGTCCGATATCTATGGCGAGATGCATGTGCATCGGCTCGCCGGCTTCTTTCGCCGTTTCCGCGATGCGCTGATCGGCATGGCCAGGGAAAGCGACGGCCGCGTCGCCATTTTGACGCCGGGGCCGCTCAACGAAACCTACTATGAACACGCCTATATCGCCCGCTATCTGGGCATCATGCTGCTCGAAGGGGAGGACCTGACCGTTTCCGGCGGCAGGCTGATGGTGCGCACCGTTTCCGGCCTCATGCCGATCAGCGTGTTGTGGCGACGTCTCGACGCGGCCTTCGCCGATCCGCTCGAGTTGCGCTCGGATTCGCAGATCGGCACGCCGGGGCTGGTCGAGGCGATCCGCCAGGGCGCGGTTGCCACCGTCAATGCGCTGGGATCAGGGCTGATGGAAACACGGGCGCTGCTCGCCTTCCTGCCCAAGATCGCACGCGAATTGCGTGGCGAGGAGCTGCTCTTGCCGAGCGTCGCGACATGGTGGTGCGGGCAGGCGAGCGAACGCGCCCATGTGCTTGCCAATATCGATCGCATGGTGGTCGGCCCGGCGCTGTCGACGAGACTTGCCTTCGAGGATGATGGCCAGACCACGCTCGGCTCGACGCTGTCGGCCGGGGAGCGGGCCGAGCTGGTGGCGCGCATCGAACGCGATGGCGGCGCCTTCGTCGGTCAGGAAGCGGTGACGCTGTCGACCACACCGGTCTTTGTCGGCGGCTGGTTGGAGCCGCGGCCGGCGAGCCTGCGCGTCTATCTGGCGCGCACGCCCGAGGGCTGGACGGTGATGCCGGGCGGGTTTGCCCGCGTCGGCCTGTCGCTCGACCCGACGGCGATCGCCATGCAGCGCGGCGGCCAGGCGGCTGACGTCTGGGTGGTCAGCGACAGGCCCGTCGAGCGCGAGACGCTGCTGCCGCAAGAGGGCGACAGCTTCACCCGCACCAGACCGGGCAGCCTGCCCAGCCGCGCTGCGGAGAACCTCACCTGGCTCGGCCGCTATATCGAGCGTTCGGAAGACACGGTGCGCATCCTGCGCGCCTATCATGTGCGGCTGGCCGAAACCTCCGACCCGGACATGCCGTTGCTGGCCGACATCAGGGACTATCTCGAGCCGTTCGGCATCGACGTCGAGACGGCGATCCCGTTGGGGCTGATCGGCACGCTCGACAGTGCCGTCTACAGCGCCGGACAGATCCGCGACCGCTTCTCGCCCGACGGCTGGCTGGCGCTGAAGGACCTGTCGAAGACCATCCATCAGTTCGCCAAGACGGTGGCGCCGGGCGACGACGCGACACGGGCAATGACCGTCATCCTGCGCAAGCTCGCCGGCTTTTCCGGCCTGCTGCACGAGAACATGTACCGCTTCGCCGGCTGGCGTTTCCTCGAGATCGGCCGGCGGCTGGAGCGCGGCATCCAGATCGCCCGCACGCTGTCCCGGCTGACCGACCCCAAGGCGCCGGATGGCGCGCTCGACATGATGCTGGAGATCGGCGACAGCGTCATGACCCATCGCCGGCAGTATCCGGTGCAGGCCGGCCGGCGCACGGTGATCGATCTTCTGGCGCTCGATCCGCTCAATCCGCGCTCGATCCTGTTCCAGCTGGAAAGGCTGAAGGCCGAGATCGGCCTGTTGCCGTCGGTCGGCGGCGAGGGGCACATGTCGCCGGCGGCGAAGGAGATCCTGCAGCTCAACACGGCCATAGCCATCAAGGAGCCTTCGGACATGACGGCAAAGGCGCTGGACGAACTCGCCTATGAAATCGGCGGTCTCTACAACAGTCTCGCCAAAGCCTATTTCGGCTAGTCCATGCTTTACGACATCAGGCTTCATCTCCATTACGATTATGCAGCGGCGGCGGGCGGCGGCCGCCACCAGATCCGCGTGCTGCCATCGACGATATCGGGCGTGCAGCGCGTCATTGCGGCGTCCCTGTCATTCACGCCGGCGCCGAACGAGCGTTCGGATTTCTCGGATTTTTTCGGCAACAACGTCACTTCGATCGCCTTTCGCGACGCGCATGACGCGCTCGACATCAGGATGAGCGCCCGCGTTTCGGTGTCGCGGCCCGAGCCTGGGCTCGACGTGTCGCCCGATATCGGGCGGCTGCGGCAGGAACTGGCCGCGGTGCGGTCGCTGGCGTCAGCCTCGCCGCACCATTTTCTGGCGGGAAGCGCTCACTCCGGCATCGATGCGGCGATCACCTCCTATGCGCATGACAGCGTCGGCACCTCGGCCGCCGGTACGGCGATGAATCTGTGCAATCGCATCCATCGCGATTTCACCTATGACGGCGAGGCGACCACGGTGCGGACCCGGGCCAGCGATGCCTTCAAGCTGAAGCGCGGCGTCTGCCAGGATTTTTCGCACATCATGATCGCGGGCTTGCGCGGGCTCGGCATTCCGGCCGGCTATGTCAGCGGCTTCCTGCGCACCATCCCACCCAAGGGCAAGCCGCGGCTGGAAGGCGCCGACGCCATGCATGCCTGGGTCAAGGTCTGGTGCGGGCGTGACGCCGGCTGGCAGGAGTTCGACCCGACCAACGGCATGCGGGCCAGCAACGACCATATCACCGTCGGCTACGGCCGCGACTATTCCGACGTCGCGCCGATCGTCGGCGTGCTGAAAACCACCGGCGGACAGGTCGGCGAGCAGGCTGTCGACGTCATTCCGGTCGCGCTCGAGAAGGTATGAAAGCGAGCTAAAAAGCGCGAAGCGCTCCGCCACCGCAATTCTGGGTGGACGAAGCGACTTCTCAAACATCGAAGGGGCCGCTAATCTCTCTTCGTTTCGAGGGACAGCCATTGTGCTGCCAATGGGCGCGGGCGCGGGGACTTGTAATTGAAAGCGGTCAGCGTCGTCATCCCTGCCTACAATGCGGCGGCCACGATCGCGACAACGCTGGCGTCGCTTGGCAGCGAGGCCGAGGTCATCGGCGAGGTCCTGCTTGTCGACGATGCATCGACTGATAATACGGCTGATGTCGCACGGCAGGCAGCGGCGCAATTGGCTTTGCCGCTGCGTGTGCTGCCGGCCGAATGCCGCAACGCCGGCGGTGCCCGAAACGTGGCGCTGGCGCAGGCGCTCCATCCCTGGGTGTATCTGATCGACGCCGACGATTTGCATCTTCAGGGCGGATTGCGCGCGCTGCTGCGGCAGGCGGAGAACCAGCCGAAAGCCGGTATGATCGTTGGCGCCTACCGGCGGCGGGTGAACGGCCAGGATCGCCAGATCAAGATTCCGAACGGCTACCAGGCTGCGTGCCTGGCAAATGCTTCGGCCTATGTGAAAGGCGACATACGCTCCGTCGCCGTGGGCAGCGTGCTGGCATCCCGGCAACTGATCGGCGATACACGGTTTCCGAAGGGCCTTGCCTATGACGAGGACACGCTGTTCTGGGCGCGGCTGATGAGCAAAGCTTCGCTGGCCATGACACCGCAACCCGTCATGGTCTATGAGGTTTCGCCAGCCCGTTCCGACGACCGCTTTGCAATCAACCCGGTGCGGCGCTTCCTGGAATGGCGCCGGGAATTGCGCACGCTCACCGATTGCAGCATCCCGGTCTCGGCGCTTAAGACCAGGGAGGGGCTTCTCGCCCTCAAGATCGCCCGCGTTCACTATGCGCGCGGCGACCTGGACATCGCCGCGCGCTTCCTGGCAGTGGCCGCCGCCGCGCCAAAGCGGCGGTCGGAAGCCTGGCGCTGCCTGCGCTACAGGCTCAAGCTCGCGGTGCGACGGCGGCTGTCGGCTCCGAAGATAGAACTGCAAAGCGTCTTGTAGTCATAAGGTTCCGCCACTCGCTTACCGCGGCCAGCCGACTTTTGCGCGGGCGTGGAACCAGCTGTCGGTCAGCAGCTTATCTACGCATATTTGCGTGGAGCTTACATGCTGCAGAGATCCGGATTGCCGCCAGGCCGGTCAACCGACGGTGACGCCGCGCCGAAGAACGGGGCGCAAAGCGCGGCCGAGCACGCCGCACTGACCTATGTCAGCGATGCGGAGCCCGGTATCCGCCGTCTGAAGACAGGCAAGGGATTTTCCTACAAGGGACCGGACGGGAAAGCAGTCTCGGATGCCGCCAGGGCGCGTATCGAGGCGATCGTCATCCCGCCGGCCTGGACGGATGTCTGGATCTCGCTCGATGCCAACGGGCACATCCAGGCGACCGGCAGGGATCAGCGGGGGCGCAAGCAGTATCGCTATCATCCGCAATGGGCCAAAGAACGCGACGGTGCCAAATATTCGAGCCTCGTTGCCTTCGCCGAAAGCTTGGCCAGCTTGAGGCGCACGATAGACAGCGATTTGCGCCGCCACGGCCTGCCGTTCGAGCGCGTCGTCGCCGCGGTCGTCTGGCTGCTCGACAACACGATGATCCGCGTCGGCAATGCCGCCTATGCACGCGACAACCAGAGCTTCGGCCTGACAACGTTGCGCGACCGCCATGTCGATATCAAGGGATCGAGCCTACGCTTCGCCTTCAAGGGCAAGTCCGGCAAGGAATGGAAACTGAGGCTGGTCGATCGCCGTATCGCCGGCATCGTGCGGGGTGCGCAGGACCTGCCGGGCCAGAAACTGTTCCAGTATCTCGACGAGGACGGCAGCAGACGCCCGATCCGCTCCGCTACATCAGGGACGCCGCCGGCGATGCGTTCAGCTCCAAGCATTTTCGCAGCTGGGGCGGCACCATCCATGCCGCGTCGCTGTTTGCACAGACGGAGCTGCCCGAAGCCCAGGCCCAGCAAAAGCGGGTGATGAACAGCGTCATCGACACGGTGGCCGAGCGGCTGGGCAATACCCGCGCCGTCTGCCGCAAATGCTATATTCATCCGCAGGTTTTCGAGGCCTGGTTGCAGGGACGGCTGCTGGCAGAAATGGCGGAAGCCAACAAGCGCAAGCGGCCCATCGAGGGTCTCGATGACGAGGAAGCGCTGGTGCTGAGATGGTTGAAGACGCATCAACGGTGACTGGCGGCAATTGACGGTCGCTTCATCTGGATTTTTTTATCGACGTCGTGTCGGCATCGGTCATACTGTTTCGTCCTTTGATACAGAAAAGGACCGACCATGCTCTACGCCATCCTCTGCTATGCCTCCGAAGACGTCGTCAGCTCCTGGAGCAAGGCGCAGGACGACGAAGTCATGGCCAATCTCATCAACGTTCAGGACAAATACGCCAAAGCCGGCCGGCTTGGCCCGGTGGCGCGGCTTTTGCCGACGACGGCGGCGACGACGCTGAGGAAAGTGAAAGGCGAAGCGGTCGTCATCGACGGGCCCTTCGCCGAGACAAAGGAGCAGTTCCTCGGTTTCTACACGCTCGAATGCGCCGATCTCGACGAGGCCGTCGAATTCGCCCGTGAGCTGTCCGAAGTTAACCCGAGCGGCGGATCCTATGAGATCCGGCCGGTCTCGGTGTTCAATCCCACCGGGGTTGCCGTATGACCGAACTTGCCTGGATCAGCTCCGCGATCAGCGCCGCCCGCCCGCAGGCAATGGGAGCGCTGCTGCGCTATTTCCGCGATCTCGATACGGCGGAGGAAGCTTTCCAGGATGCCTGTCTCAGGGCCTTGAAGAACTGGCCGCAGAACGGGCCGCCGCGCGACCCGGCGGCCTGGCTGATCTTCGTCGGCCGCAACAGCGGCATCGACGCGGTGCGCAAGCGCGCCAAGCAGGCGCCGATGCCGGAAGAGGACCAGATCTCCGATCTGGAGGATGCCGAGAGCGACATCGCCGAGCGGCTGGACGGCGCGCATTATCGCGACGACATATTGCGGCTGCTCTTCATCTGCTGCCATCCGGACCTTCCGGCAACGCAGCAGATCGCGGTCGCGCTGCGCATCGTCTCCGGTCTCAGCGTCAAGCAGATCGCGCGCGCCTTCCTGGTCGGCGAAAGCGCCATGGAGCAGCGCATCACCCGCGCCAAGGCGCGCATCGCCGACGCCGGCGTGCCGTTCGAGACGCCGGGCGCGGTCGAACGCTCCGAGCGGCTCGCCGCGGTGGCGGCGATGGTCTACCTGATCTTCAACGAAGGCTATTCGACCAACAGCGGCGAGGCGCCGGCCCGCGCGCCGCTGTGCGAGGAAGCGATCCGGCTCGCCCGGCTGTTGCTGCGGCTGTTCCAGACCGAGCCGGAGATCATGGGGCTGACGGCGCTGCTTTTGCTGCAGCATGCGCGCGCCCCGGCCCGTTTCGACGAAGACGGCGAGATCGTGCTGCTCGAGGACCAGGATCGCGGCCTGTGGAGCCGCAAGATGATCGACGAGGGGCTGGCGCTTGTCGACAAGGCGTTGCGCCATCGCAAGCCCGGTCCCTACCAGGTGCAGGCGGCAATCGCTGCTTTGCATGCCCGGGCAGAGAAGGCCGAGGACACCGACTGGGTGGAGATCGACCTCCTCTACGGGCTGCTCGAACAGATGCAGCCGTCGCCCGTCATCACGCTCAACCGCGCGGTGGCGGTCTCCAAGATACGCGGCCCGGAGGCGGCGCTTGCCATGATCGAGCCGCTGGAAGAAAGGCTTTCCGGCTATTTCCACTTCTTCGGCCTCAAGGGCGGGCTGCTGATGCAGCTCGACCGGGGTGAGGAGGCGCGGGTCGCCTTCGACCGCGCCATCGCGCTGGCCAACACGGCGGTGGAAGCGGCCCATATCCGCATGCATATCGACCGTTTGATGAAAGACGGCGCCGTGCGCGTGCCGGCGAAAAAGGCCAACTGAGCCGCGTTTGCCCATCTGGCTCAATCGTGTCGCTCGGGCTTAGACCATGCTGGGGTGGCGATTTTCCCTTGAAACGAGTAAGGCCACGCCATGACTGTGCCTGAAGTGCCTTTTCGGCACGCGGGCGAATGGCGCGAGGCTTCGACCCGACGCCATAGGATGACGACGGGATCTGAAAGGGATAAAAATGACCATTGCGAAGGAAACGGCCGAGCTTTTGGCGAAACTGGGTGTGGCCAAGGACGCACTTGTCGGCGGCGACCTGATCGTGCGCAGTCCGGTGACGGGCGAACAGATCGCGGCGCTGAAGACCATCTCGCCGGCCGATGCGGCCAAGACCATCGATGCCGCGCACAAGGCGTTCCAGTCCTGGCGGCTGGTGCCCGGCCCGAAGCGCGGCGAACTGGTGCGGCTGCTCGGCGAGGAATTGCGTGCGCACAAGGCCGAGCTTGGCCGGCTGGTGTCGATCGAGGTCGGCAAGATCCCGTCCGAGGGGCTCGGCGAAGTGCAGGAGATGATCGACATCTGCGATTTCGCCGTCGGTCTGTCCCGGCAATTGTATGGCCTGACCATCGCCACCGAGCGTCCGGGCCATCGCATGATGGAAACCTGGCATCCGCTCGGCGTGGTCGGCGTCATTTCCGCCTTCAACTTCCCGGTCGCGGTATGGTCGTGGAATGCGGCACTGGCGCTGGTCTGCGGTGACGCGGTGGTGTGGAAGCCGTCGGAAAAGACGCCACTGACGGCGCTTGCCTGCGAGGCGATCTTCAAGCGCGCCGTCAAGCGTTTCGGCGCTGACGCGCCGCAGGGGCTGGCGCCAGTACTGATCGGCGACCGCGCCGTCGGCGAGATCCTGGTCGACCATCCCAAGGTGCCGCTGGTTTCGGCCACCGGCTCGACCCGCATGGGCCGCGACGTCGGCCCGCGCCTGGCCAAGCGCTTTGCGCGCGCCGTGCTGGAGCTCGGCGGCAACAATGCCGGCATCGTCTGTCCGACCGCCGATCTCGACATGGCACTGCGCGCCATCGCTTTCGGCGCCATGGGCACGGCTGGCCAGCGCTGCACGACCCTGCGGCGCCTGTTCGTGCATGAGAGCGTCTACGATGCCTTGGTGCCGCGTCTGAAGAAGGCCTATCAGAGCGTCTCGGTCGGCAATCCGCTGGAGACCTCTTCGCTGGTCGGGCCGCTGATCGACAAGGCCGCCTTTGACGCCATGCAGAAGGCGCTGACGGAAGCCGCCGCCCATGGCGGCAAGGTGGCCGGCGGCGCACGCGTCGAGAATGGCCACCCGGATGCCTATTATGTGCATCCGGCGCTGGTCGAGATGCCGAAGCAGGTGTCGCCGGTGACCGAAGAGACCTTCGCGCCGATCCTCTATGTGATGAAATATTCCGACTTCGACGCCGTGCTCGACGAGCACAATGCGGTGGGTGCGGGCCTGTCGTCGTCGATTTTCACCCGCGACTTGCAGGAATCCGAGCGTTTCCTCGGTGTCGACGGTTCGGACTGCGGCATCGCCAACGTCAATATCGGCACGTCGGGCGCCGAGATCGGCGGTGCTTTCGGCGGCGAAAAGGAGACCGGCGGCGGCCGCGAGAGCGGCTCCGATGCGTGGAAGGCCTATATGCGGCGTGCCACCAACACGGTGAACTATTCCAAGGCGCTGCCGCTTGCCCAGGGCGTGTCGTTCGACATTGACTGAGGACGCCGGTCAGCGTCGGTGATGCTCGGCGAACATCAATCGACACGGGCCTACACGTCGCTGTAATGTTGGACAGCTTCTGACGCTTGTCCAGCATCGGCCCTTCGGATGCCGCACCGGTCAGCGGCCGGCCGTCGCACCAAAGGCTTCGGTGAAGGCGGCATCGATGATAGCCAGCTTCACCGCCTGGGCGCTCATGTATTCCTGACAGAAATCGCGCGACACCCACATCACCGAATGACCTCGTTGGCCGAGCCAGCCGACGCTGCCGAGGTCCTCGGCGGCGCGCAGCTTGCGTGCAAGGTGCGTTCGCGACAGTTTCAGCCACTCGGCGAAATCGCCGATCGAGACAATGCCGGTCGGGATCCGATCGAGGCCGGTGTGGTCGGGATCGACGCCTGAGAACAGCCAGTCCATGACGACGCCGCCATTGTTGAGCCAGGTGAACAGGGAGAAGGTCCGCTTTGGCTCCCGCACCGGGTTGGACGAGAGCAAGCCGTCGGCAATCCGTGGCTGCACCATAGCCAGTGCGTCCGGTCGCGCCAGGAACAGGGCCAGCCGGTTCGCACCGTCGAGACTGTCCAGCGTGTGCAGATGCGCCATCAGCCAGCCTATGACCGGTCCCAGCGAGGCCGGCGCCGGCTGCAGGGGGCGGATCCGGCCGTCCTGCGTCGCGGGCAAATACTCGATGAAACCGTAGTGCAGCATCTCCTTGATGAAGGCGTCGGCGGTGTTGCGGCTGGCCACGGAATTCTGACGGATCACATCGATGAAGCGCGCCGTCGTCAGCTCCTTGCGATAGTCGCCGGGCTCCCGCCGGAAATGCAGGGCAAGGCCGATATGGGCCATCAGCCAGCGCTGCTGGGTGGCGAACACCGAGGAAAGCCGCGGGTTCGTCTCATAGATCTGGTTCATCGCTTGCGCTTGGGCGCGGACACAGCGATGCAATGCCGGATGATCGGCAATCTCTTCCGACGTTAGCGTCATTCTCCCCCGCTGCGATAAGCCCCCTTGTCGCGACGCAAAAGTACATTTTCAGCCTTCGCGGCTCGTGTCCAGATGCTGTCCATCAATCGGGGGTGAATGCGTGCAGTGGGCGCAATCATGGACACAGCTTCATCGCTGCGCGGAAGCGCAAAAACCGGTATCTCTTCTTGTCCGATCTAATTTGCGCGGGGCGCTGCTCAGTCATCGCCTTGCGATGGCGGAAAACAAGCTTTGAAGGCGTTGTCGACGACAGCCAGCTTGGCGGCCTGCACCGTCATGTATTCCTCGTAGAATCCGTGCGACACCCACATCACCGAATGGCCGCGTTGGCCGAGCCAGCCAATGCTGCCGAGTTCCTCGGCGGTACGTAGTTTGCGGCCGAGATGGGTCCGCGACAGCTTGAGCCATTTGGCGAAATCGCCGATCGAAACCACGCTGGTCGGAATCCGCTCCAGGCCGGCATGGTCCGGATCGATGCCCGACATCAGCCAGTCCATGACGATGCCGCCATTGTTGAGCCAGATGAACAGGGAAAAAGTCTGGTGGGGTTCGCGCACCGGCTTCGAGGCCAGCAGGCCGTCAGCGATCAGCGGCTGCAACGTGGCAAGCATGTCGGGCCGGTCCAGATATCTGCCCAGCCGGTCGCCGCCATCGATATGGTCAAGCGTGCGCAGATGGGCGGTCACCCAGCCGGTGAATCTCTCGATGGTGGCCGCCGTCGGTTGCAGGGGATGCGTGCGGCCGTCCCCGCCCGCCACATACTCGGCGATGTTGTAGTGCAGCATCTCCTTGATGAAAGCATCCGCGGTGTTGCGGCTGGCCACGGCGTTCTTGTGCACGACCTCGATGAAACGCGATACGGTCAGCTCCTTGCGGCGGTCGTTCGGATCGCGCCGGAAGTGCATGGCAAGGCCGACATGAGCCATCAGCCAGCGTTGCTGCGTGGCAAAGATGGAAGCCAGTCGCGGGGTTTCCTCATAGATGCGGATCAGGGACTGCGACTGTTCCTGAACGTAGCGGTGCAAGGCCGGATGGGCCGCTATGTCTTCCAATTTCAGCGCGGATCTCCTGATCTCGTGAATCAACTCGCATAGCGAATTTGCGTTCCCTTTTTCCAGCCTTCAATACCTGTGTCCAGACGTACCAATTGCGCCTTGCTTGCGCCAGTGTGCCGGGGCGACTGGAAAAACCGGCGCCCCGAAATCTGTCTGGGGCGCCGAACGATCATGAGCGGCCCGCCTCAGCCATTCGACAGGTTTGGCGCGGCCTCGCGGACCGCAAGGGTTGCTGCTCACTCGGCCGCTTGAACGCGGCTCGCCTGGATGAGGGCGCGGATCTCCGACCGGCAGGAGCCGCAATTGGTGCCGGCCTTCAGCGCGCCGCCGATGGCTTCGACGGTTGTGCAGCCGGCTGCCACTGCCGCCACGATCTGGTTGGCTCCGACGCTGAAACAGGAGCAGACGGTGGCGCCCGCGTCCGGCCGTTCGGCACCGGCACGACCGGCGACGATCCTGAAGCGCTCGCGCTGGCTGGCCTGGACCTCTTCGAGCTGTTCGGCCGCCCAGCCGCGCGATACCGCGACCGGGCCCCGGGCGACGAACAAAGCACCCGTGAGGTGCTCACCGTCGAAGGCGGCGATGCGGTGCTGGCCGGCGTCGCGGTCGTGATAGGCGAGCATTTCGGTCGAGGGGGCCTCGAAGAGCGAGCCGGCGAAGGCTGTCCAGTCGGCGTCGTCGTTGGCAAAGGCAAGTTCAACCCGCCATCCGCCCCGGCACCTGGCAACCGCCCAGTAGTCAGCGGCAATCGCCTCGGGACGGCGGCGCATCACGGCGAACGCAAAGGCCTTTGCGGCAAATTTCTCGATGCGGGCCGCGACATGTTTCAGCGCCGGCTGGCCTGAGACCGGATCGATGAGCGGTGCGGTCAATGCGTCGAGCCGGCCTTTTGCCGCGAACTGATCGGTCCAGTGCATCGGCGCGAAGACGCTGCCTTGGCGCTGGCGTGGCGTGATCAGGGCGCGGACCAGTACGTCGCCGCGCGGGCTGGAGATACGCACGATGTCGGCGTCGCCGATGCCGTGGTGCTGTGCGTCCAGGGGATGGATTTCGACAAAGGGCTCGGCGATGTGCTGGGACAGGCGCGGGCTTTTGCCGGTGCGCGTCATCGTGTGCCAATGGTCGCGGATGCGGCCGGTGTTGAGGATGAGCGGGAAGTCGGGGGTGGTGCGGGTTTCCGTGGTGGGACGGATGGCGATGAAGCGGGCTTTGCGGTCGGCTGTGTAGAAATGGCCGTTGGCGAAGAAACGGGTGGGATCGCGTTCGGTCGTGCCGTTCGCTTGTTGCAAATGTCGAGCTTGATCGCCCCCCTCTGTCCTACCGGTGCCAGCCCTTCGCTGTCGCTCCGGGCGTTCGTCGTTCGGAAAGCCAAGCAATTGGCTTTCCGTCCGCTGCGCGGACCACTCCTCACCCCCCTCAAGGGGGGAGATTGGCAGTTTCGGACCTGCCACCCTTTCCGAAACGTTGACGATTGGGGAAGGCAGCAATGAGGGCTGATCTCCCCCCTTGCGGGGGATATGGCCGGCAGGCCAGAGGGGGGTGCCTTGGCTCGGCGCTGGCCATTGGAATGGCTCAAGCGATGCGTAGCTTACACTATCAATTCCGGCATAAGCCCCAATATCGAAGTCCCGCCCACCATCATTCTCGAACCCCGACAGCGCGGCGTGCTCGCCAAAGATCTCCGCCGGCGTCTCGTGCGCGAACGCCTCGCCAAAACCCATCCGCCGCGCCACCTCCGCGATGATCCACCAGTCGGGCCTCGCCTCGCCGGGCGCCGACAGAAACGACCGCTGGCGCGAGATGCGGCGCTCGGAGTTGGTGACGGTGCCGTCCTTTTCGCCCCAGGCGGCGGCGGGCAGCCGGACATGGGCGTGACGGACAGTGTCGGTGCTGGCCAGCACATCCGAAACCACGACGAACGGGCAAGCCTTGATTGCTGCTTCGACGGCGTCCGCGTCCGGCATCGAATCGACCGGGTTGGTGGCCATGACCCACAGCGCCTTGATGCGCCCGTCGGCCACGCCTTGAAACATCTCGACGGCCTTCAGCCCGGGCTTTTGCGCGATGCCGGGCGCATTCCAGAAGCGCTGGACGCGGTCGCGGTGTTCGGGATTTTCGATCTCCATATGGGCGGCGAGCATGTTGGCCATGCCACCGACCTCGCGGCCGCCCATGGCGTTGGGCTGGCCGGTCACCGAGAACGGGCCGGCTCCCGGTTTGCCTATGCGGCCGGTGGCGAGATGGCAGTTGATGATGGCGTTGACCTTGTCGGTGCCGGACGACGACTGGTTCACGCCCTGGCTGTAGACGGTGACCGTCTTCGCGGTCGCGGCGAACAGGCTGTAGAAACCGCCGAGCTCGTCTTCGCTGAGGCCTGTGGCAGCGGCAACCCCGGCAAGGTCAAGCGCCGATGCGGCGAAAAGAGCTTGCCCGAAGCCGGTTGTGTGCGCCGTGATATAGGCGCGGTCGAGCGCATTGTGCTGGCCGAGCCAGGCAAGCAGGCCGGTGAACAGGGCGACGTCGCCATCGGGCGCGATCGCCAGATGCATGTCGGCGATATCAGATGTCATGGTGCGGCGCGGATCGACCAGCACGATCTTCATCTCCGGCCGCTTTTCCCGCGCGGCGGCGATGCGCTGGTAGAGCACGGGGTGGCACCAGGCGACGTTGGATCCGACCAGCACGATGAGATCGGCGCGTTCCAGATCCTCGTAGGTTCCCGGCACCGTGTCGGAGCCGAAGGCGCGGCGGTGGCCGGCGACGGACGAGGCCATGCAGAGCCGCGAATTGGTGTCGATGTTGGCCGAGCCGACAAAACCCTTCATCAGCTTGTTGGCGAGGTAATAATCCTCGGTCAACAACTGGCCCGAGACATAGAAGGCGACCGCATCCGACCCGTGCTCGGCAATGGTCTGGGAGAAGGTCGAGGCGACGATGTCGAGCGCCTCGTTCCAGCCTGTCCGGCGGCCGTGGATTTCGGGATGGAGCAGCCTGCCGTCGAGGCCGATGGTCTCGGCCAGTGCCGAGCCCTTGGAGCACAGCCGGCCGAAATTCGCGAGATGATCGGGGTCGCCGCGGACGGACACTTGCCCGTCCGCGGCGACCTTCGCCAGCACGCCGCAGCCCACCCCGCAATAGGGGCAGGTGGTCCTCACCTCGCGTGCTGCGTCGATCTCCATGTTCAGGCGGCGCGACTGGCCAGCGCTTCCAGCGCCAGGAACAGGCGCTCGCCCTCGACCTTGACTGGGATGGTGCGCACCGCGCCCTCGTCGGCGCCGAGCGCCTTGCCTGTCTCCAGCGAGATCACCCAATTGTGCAGAGGGCAGGTCACCGCCGCGCCATGGACGATGCCCTGGCTCAGCGGCCCGCCCTTATGAGGGCAATGGTCATCGATCGCATAGACATGATCGTCCTGGGTGCGGAAGACGGCGACCTTGCCTTGCGGGGTGGCGACACAGCGCGCACCACGGCGCGGGATGTCGGAGAGGGTGCCGATGGCGATCCAGTTCATTGGGCTGCCTTTGCTTGATAGGATTGCGCCTCGCGCAGACATCTCCATCACTCCGCCGCCTCGGCAAACCCGACCGAAGCCATCGGCCGGAACTCGTGCTTGTCCTTGCCGGAGACGCGTTCCGACCACGGGTCGACCTGGGCGAATTTCTGGGAGAAGACGAAGCGCTCGTAATAGGTCTTGCGCTTGGCATCGTCGTCCATGATCTGACGCTTGATCTCGGGGATGCCGATGCGCTTGGCCCATTTGTAGATGCGTTCGAGATAGCGGCCCTGCTCACGGTACATCTGCGTCAGCGCCACGATGTGCTCCAGCGCCTCGTCCTCGGTCTTCACCAGGCCGAGCACCTCGGTGCCCTTGATGTCGAGGCCGGCGGCGCCGGCGAAATGGATCTCGTAGCCAGAGTCGACGCAGATGACGCCGACATCCTTGCAGGTCGCCTCGGCGCAGTTTCTGGGGCAGCCCGACACCGCCATCTTGACCTTGGCGGGCGTCCAGGAGCCCCACATGAATTTCTCGATACGGATGCCGAGACCCGTCGAATCCTGCGTGCCGAAGCGGCACCAGTCGGAGCCGACGCAGGTCTTCACCGTGCGCAGGCCCTTGGCATAGGCATGGCCGGAGACGAAGCCCGCCTGGCCGAGATCTGCCCACACCGCCGGCAGGTCTTCCTTGCGGATGCCCAGCATGTCGATGCGCTGGCCGCCGGTGACCTTGACCATCGGGATCTCGAACTTGTCGACGACGTCGGCGATGGCGCGCAGTTCGGCGGCATTGGTGACGCCGCCCCACATGCGCGGCACCACCGAATAGGTGCCGTCCTTCTGGATGTTGGCATGCACCCGCTCATTGATGAAGCGTGACTGGTAGTCGTCGGCGTAGTCGTCCGGCCAGTCGCAGACGAGGTAGTAGTTGAGCGCCGGCCGGCATTTGGCGCAGCCACAGGAGGTCTTCCATTCCAGTTCCTGCATGACGGCGGGAATGGTCTTCAGGTGCTTGGCCTTGATCAGCCGGCGCACCTCGTCATGGCCGAGCGTGGTGCATGTGCACATCGGCTGCACTGCCGCAGGGTTGTAGCTGTCGCCGAGGGTCAGCACCATCAGCTTCTCGACCAGGCCGGTGCAGGAGCCGCAGGAGGCCGACGCCTTGGTGTGGGCGCGTACATCGTCGAGCGAAGTCAGGCCCTTGGCCGTGATCGCGCCTGTGATCTTGCCCTTGCAAACGCCGTTGCAGCCGCAGATTTCCGCATCATCCGGCAAGGCTGCAACGGCCGCCATAGGGTCCAGCGGGGCACCCCCCTGATAGGACTGGCCGAAGATCAACGTATCGCGCATCTGCGAAATGTCGGTCTGCTTCTTCTTGAGGTCGTTGAACCAGGCACCATCCGCCGTCTCGCCATAGAGCACGGTGCCGATGATGCGGTCGTCCTTCAGAACGAGCCGCTTGTAGACGCCGGCGGCGGCGTCGCGCAGCACGATCTCCTGGCGGTCCTCGCCCTCGGCGAAGTCTCCGAGCGAGAACAGGTCGATGCCGGTGACCTTGAGCTTGGTCGGCGTGTCCATATGGACGAAGGCGGCCGCCTCGTTGCCGGCGAGCTGGTGGGCCGCGACGCGTGCCATCTCGTAGAGCGGTGCCACCAGCCCGTAGACCATGCCGTTGACCTCGGCGCATTCGCCTAGCGCGTAGATGTCGGGGTCGTTGCTGCGCATACCCGCGTCGACGACGATGCCTCTGTTGACGGCGATGCCTGCCTCTTTCGCCAGCGCCGAATTCGGCCTGATGCCGACCGCCATGACCACCAGGGTCGCCGGGATAACGGTTCCGTCGGCGAGTTCCACCTGCTCGACCTTGCCATTGCCCGTGATTGCCTGCGTGTTGGCCTTGGTGATGACCTTGATGCCGCGTTGCTCCACCGCGCGCTGCAGGAGATAGCCGGCGGCCGGATCGAGCTGGCGCTCCATCAGTGTCGGCATGACATGCAGCACGGTGACGTCCATGCCTTGCGCGTTGAGACCCGCCGCCGCTTCCAGCCCGAGCAGGCCGCCACCGATCACCACGGCCTTGGCGCGCGACTGGGCGGCCAGCATCATCGCCTGTACGTCGTCGAGGTCGCGATAGGTCAGCACGCCGGGCAGGTTGTGGCCGGGTACAGGAATGATGAACGGCACCGAGCCGGTGGCGATGACCAGCTTGTCGTAGGGCTCGGTGACCCCATGATCGGAGGTGACGGTCTTCGCCGCCCGGTCGATGGCGACGATCTTGTGGCCCTTGTAGAGGGTGATGTTGTTGGCGATGTACCAGCCGTCGCCATGGATGATGATTTCCTCATAGGCCTTTTCGCCCGACAGCACCGGCGACAGCATGATGCGGTCGTAATTGACGCGCGGTTCGGCGTTGAAGATGGTGACGCTGTAGCGGCTCGGCGCCTGTTCCAGCAGGTGCTCCAGCATGCGCCCGGGGGCCATGCCGTTGCCGATGATGACTAATCTTTCTGTCATGATGCTACTCCGCGGCTTCGACGAAGCGGTGGCGTTCGTAGAGGAATTTCAGCACGGCCTCGCGGCAGCGCAGGAAGGTGCGGTCGGAGGCGAGTTCGATGCGCCGGCGCGGCCTTGCCAGCGGCACGGGCAGCACCTCGCCGATGGTCGCTGCAGGACCGTTGGTCATCATGACGATGCGGTCGGACAAGAGCACCGCCTCGTCGACATCATGGGTGATCATGATCGTCGTCGAGCCGAGCCTGGAATGGATGTCCATCACCGCATCCTGCAGATGTGCGCGCGTCAGCGCGTCGAGCGCGCCGAAAGGCTCGTCGAGCAGCAGGATCTTCGGCTCCATGGCGAGCGCGCGGGCAATGCCGACGCGCTGTTTCATGCCGCCCGAGATCTCGGCCGGGCGCTTGTCCCTGGCATGCGCCATCTGCACGAGGTCGAGATTGCGCATGATCCAGTCATGCCGCTCGGCCTTGCTCTTCGAACGGCCGAAGACTTTCGAGACCGCCAGGTTGATGTTTTCGTAGACGGTTAGCCAGGGCAGCAGCGAGTGGTTCTGGAACACCACGGCGCGTTCGGGACCGGGGCTGTCGACTTCCCTGTTCTCGAGCAGCACCCCCCCGGCGGAGACCTTGGTCAGGCCGGCGATCAGGTTGAGCAAGGTCGACTTGCCGCAGCCGGAGTGGCCGATGATGGAGACGAATTCGCCCTTGTCGATGGTCAGCCTGATATCCCTCAGAACCTCGCTGACCTGGCCGCCGCGGACGAAGGATTTGTCGATATGGTCGAGTTTCAGATAGGCGGTCATCGCACTGTCCTCACTTTGCCGTTGTGCCGCGGGTGACGAAGACGCCGACGCCGGCGACCAGGCGGTCGAGGCAGAAGCCGGTGACGCCGATATAGGCGAGCGCGACGATGATGTCGGGCAGCCGCGACGAGTTCCACGCGTCCCAGATGAAGAAGCCGATGCCGACGCCGCCGGTCAGCATTTCGGCGGCGACGATGGCGAGCCAGGACAGGCCGATGCCGATGCGCAGACCGGTGAAGATGTAGGGCGCGGCGGCCGGCACCATGATCTTGACGAAGAACTCGAACGGGTTGAGCCGCAGGATGCGCGCGACGTTGCGGTAATCCTGCGGGATGTTGCGCACGCCGACGGCGGTGTTGATGATGATCGGCCAGATTGAGGTGATGAAGATGACGAACAGCGCCGACGGGCTGGAATCGCGGAACGCCGCCAGCGACAGCGGCAGCCATGCGAGCGGCGGCACGGTGCGCAGGATCTGGAACACCGGATCGAGGCCGCGCATCGCCCAGATCGACTGGCCGACCAGCGCGCCGAGCGCGACGCCGACGATCGCCGCCAGGCCAAAGCCGATGGCGACGCGCTGCAACGAGATCAGCACCCGCCAGGCCAGCCCGATGTCCTGCGGGCCATTGTCGAAGAACGGATGCGCGATGAGATCGTAGGCCTCGTTCCACACCTGGCTCGGCGGCGGCAGGCTCGATGTGGGCGACGAGCAGGCGACCTGCCAGACGACGAGCATCAGAGCGATGACGATGACGGGCGGCACCAGCGTGCTCGCCAGCTTGCCGGCGATGGCGAGCGGGTCGAAGCGGCGCCGCGCCTTGGCGGCGAAGGCGATCACCTCGGCCGGTTTGGCCGGCGCGGGAAACGCCTTCACCTTGGTGTCCTCGATAGCTTGGATGGACATCTTTTGGAAAGCTCCTTGGGGGCAGGTAGGGGCGACCACGGCGCAAGAGGCGCCATTGCGCTTGGGTCAAGCCGACGCCTTGATCTTCAGGCTGTCGAGATAGGCGGACGGGTTGGCCGGATCGAAGGTCTTGCCGTCGAAGAAGGTCTCGACGCCTCGCGACGAGGAGGCCGGAATGTCGGCCGCCGCCACCCCGAGATCCTTCGCCGCCTCGCGCCACAGATCCTCGCGGTTGACCTGGTCGACCAGCGCCTTGACGTCCGTGGTCGGCGCGAATTTGCCCCAGCGGATGTTCTCGGCGAGGAACCAGGCATCATGGCTCTTGAAGGGGTAGGAAACGCCGCCCTTCCAGAACTTCATGTAGAAATCGGTGCCGTTGGCGACGCGGCCATTGCCGTAGTTGATGTCGCCCTTAAGGCGGCCGATGATGTCGGCGACCGGCACGTTCATCCATTGCCGCTTGCCGATGATGGCGGCCATCTCGTCCTTGTTCTCCTTGGCCTCGCACCACTGCTGGGCTTCCATGACGGCCATCAGGATCGCCTTGGTGGCGTTCGGGTTCTTCTCGATGAATTCGGCGCGCAGACCGAGCGCCTTTTCCGGATGACCCTTCCACAATTCGCCCGTGGTGGCGGCGGTAAAGCCGACGCCCTGGTGGACGAGCTGCTCGTTCCACGGCTCGCCGACGCAGAAGACGTCCATGTTGCCGACCTTCATGTTGGCCACCATCTGCGGCGGCGGCACGACGATGGTCGAGACGTCCTTGTCGGGATCGATGCCGCCGGCGGCCAGCCAGTAGCGCAGCCAGAGGTCATGCGTGCCGCCCGGGAAGGTCATGGCGGCCTTGACCTCCTTGCCGGCTGCCTTCTTGGCGGCGAAGGCGTCCTTCAGCTTGGAGGCATCGAGACCGACGCCGGTGCCGGCATATTCCTGCGCGACCGAAATGCCCTGGCAGTCGTAGTTGAGCCGCGCCACGATCGCCATCGGCATCGGCTGGTTGTTCTGCGTCACCTTGCCGGTGTGCATGAGGTAAGGCAGCGGCGTCAGTATGTGGGCGCCGTCGATGCCGTTTGCGGCACCGCCAAGCATCAGATTGTCGCGCGTCGCGCCCCAGGAAGCCTGCTTCAGCACCTCGACATCGGGCATGCCGAATTTGGCGAACAGGCCCTTCTCCTTGGCGATCATCAGGGGTGCGGCATCGGTCAGCGCGATGAAGCCGAGCTTGGCGCCGGTGACTTCCGGCGCGGCGGTGGCGGCATAGGCGCCGGATGGAAAGAGCTTGCGGGCCGCCATGAACAGGCCGGCCGTCATGGCGCTGCTGACCAGAAAATCGCGACGCGTCACATCCTTTGGCGATGTTCCCGTCCCGATCCAGTTCTTCATCGTCTTCTTCATCGTCGTCTCCGGTTGAACGCGATTCAAAAACAAAAAAGCCGCCGGCCAGGTCTTCGCGCCCGAAAGACCGGGAGCGCGTTTTGACCTGAGCGGCAGCTTTGCCTGTGGCGCCCGCCATTGGACGCCTGTTCCGTGACCCATGAAGGGCCTGGTTATTTCACTGCAGGAACCGTGCCAGTTTCGGATGAAAGGAAAAACATCAATGAAATCAGCGATTCATGTCCGTCGACGGCCTGCCGGGCAATATGGCGAGCAGGCCAAAGATTGTTCATTAGGACCATTGCGCGCACAATTTTTGTGCAATGCACAAGAATGGCGCGGAAATGATCAGGCTTCCGTGCGGACCGATTTCTGGCGCGCTATATAGGCGTCGATCTCGTCAGGATCGAAGATCTGCCCGTCGAAAAAACCGTCCGGGCCGAGCACCAGGCCGGCGCCGGTCGCGCCGACCGCGGTTGCGACCTTGAGCGCGCCCTCGACCTTTGCATTGGCGCCGGGCAATGCAACGCCAAGCGGCTTCAGCGCCGAGCGGTAGAGGTCGGGCCGGTAGCAATTCCTGGCGATGGCCAGATTGTCAGGCGTGTGCGCGACATGACCCCAGCGCACCATCTGCGTGTAGAACCACAGCGCATGGCTCTTCCACGGAAAGTTCGCCGCCTTGTCGAAGGGCAAGAAGAAGTCGTCGACATCCAACTCTGCTCCGCCGCCCAATTGCAGATGGCCGGTCAGGATCGGCATCTGCACCGCCGGCGGCAGGCCGAGGAAGCCGGGCTGCGCCATCACCGCGGCCAATTCGGCGTGGTTGGCCGGATCCTGGCACCAGCGCGCCGAATGATGCAGCGCGCGCAGCAGCGCCGCCAGCGCCTCGGGATTTTCGTCGGCCCAGGCCTTGCGCACGCCGATCACCTTCTCCGGGCTGTTGCGCCATATCTGCGCCTTGACGGTAACGATATGGCCGGTGCCGGCGGCGACCGCAGCGCTGTTCCAGGGCTCGCCGACGCAGTAGCCGTCGATGCGCCCAGTGGCCAGCGCGTCGGCCATGAAGGGCGGCGGCACGATGACGATCTCGATTGCGCGGTCGGGATCGATGCCGCAAGCGGCAAGCCAGTAGCGCAGTTCGTAATTATGCCCGGAATGCGGGTGTACCACGGCAAAGCGCAGCGGTTCGCGGCCCGCGACCGCCCGGTCGCGAATGAACGCGCGCAGGGCCGCGCCTGCGCGTGCCGGATCGAGATCGGGTTCGGCGCCATGCGCCGCCATGCCGGTCCAGACGGCGTTGGAGATGGTGACGCAATTGCCGCCGAGCCCGAGCGAGAACGGCACGATGGTCTCGGAAGCGAGCGGCGTCAGCCCGAGATTGCAGGCGAGCGGCATGGGTCCCAGCATATGCGCGAGATCGAAATGGCCGATCGCGATGCGGTCGCGAATGTTGGCCCAGGACGTCTCACGGTGCAGCGTCAGGTCAACGCCTTCGCTGCCTGCGAAGCCAAGCTCGCTCGCGGCGACCAGCACGGCGCTGTCGAAAAGCGGCATGAAGCCGGCGGTGATCTGGTGCCTCATGCTCATTCGTCCTCCGCCGGCCCCAGCAGCCCGGCCGCGGTCACCAGGCTTTGGGCGATGTCGCTGATCTTGCGGTTCTGGTTCATCGCCGTCTTGCGCAGCAGCGTATAGGCGGCCTCTTCGGAGAGGCCGCGCGACTTAATCAGTATGCCCTTGGCGCGATCGATGACCTTGCGGCTCTCGAGTTCGCTGCGCGCCTCTTCCAATTCGCGCGCCATGCGCGAGAAGGCATTGAAGCGGCTCACCGCCATGTCGAGGATCGGCTTGACGCGCTCTTGCCGCAGACCGTCGACGACATAGGCCGACACGCCGGCATCGACCGCGGCCTCGATCGAGGCCTGGTCGGAGCGGTCGACGAACATGGCGATCGGGCGCTTCACGGCGCGCGACAGCTGGAACATGTTTTCGAGCATGTCGCGGTTGGGGTTTTCGAGGTCGATGACGATGACGTCCGGTTCGATCTCGGCGATCCGCCGGGCAATGCCGGTCACGTCATGAATGACGGTGACAAGCTGATGGCCGGCCTCGCGCAGGCCGGCCTCGATGATCGAGGCGCGGATGCGATTTTCATCGATCACCAGGACGGCTAGGGAGGATCGGACCATGCCTGCATTGTGGGCAAGGCCGCGAAATTGTGCAATGCGGCATAGCACGCCGGTTTAAGGAACGTGGCTATGTCGCATCATCGTTTGCCACCAAAAGGCGCGACGGTTTTCGGCTATCTCATGGGTAGGTCAGCCGCAGACGCGGATCTGCTCGATCACCCTGTGGTGGTGGCGCCAGTGCTTGACCAGTTCGATATGGCAGCGGTGATGGCGGTGGTGGCGTCGATAACCGTCATTGTAGTTGTCCTCATACTGCACGTTCTGGTCGTCGCCATACTGGTTGTCGTAATTCTGCCGGTGATGGCGGCGAACGACAATCTGGCCGTTGTCGGACTGATCGTCCGGTGAATACTGGTTGCCGTCGTCGGATTGGATAATCACGCTCGCGGCTTGCGTCGGCGCAATGACTGCGGCTGTGGCGGCCAATGCCACCATGGAAGCCAGAAATAACTTTTTCACGGTTCGTCCTCCTGGGGTTTAATACGTACCAACTCGCGGAGAGAATTAGCGTTCCAAAATGAATCGCGGCGCTTTTCGAAGTCGTGGGCGACAAGCCGGTTCTACAGGCGAACGAAGGCCGTCAGCGGCAGATGGTCGGAGGCGACACGCGAAAGCGGCGTATCGTGCGCTTCCACGGCTGCGATCATTCCGTGCCGGTTGGTCATGATCCTGTCGAGTGCCAGCAACGGCAGGTTTGACGGGAAGGTGGGGACCGCCGGCGGCTGCGGCCCGAACGTCGCGTGTAGCGTGTTGAGCGCGGAGCGGTTGCCGAGCCGCCATTCGTTGAGGTCACCAAGCAGCAAGGTCGGCTTTTCGTCCGGGCTGCTCATGAGATCGAGCACGACACGGGCCTGCTGCGAGCGCGAGTGGCGCAGCAGGCCGAGATGGGCGGCGATAATGCGCAGCGTCTCGCTTCCGTTCAATTCGATCTCCGCCACCACTGCGCCGCGCGGCTCCAGGCCTGGAAGTCTGATCTGATGCACGTCACGGACGACGCCTTTCTTGAACAGGAGGACATTGCCGTGCCAGCCATGGCCCTTGCCGGTGGCCGAAATCGGCACCGGCACCAAGCCGGTTTCCCGCTCGAGGCGGGGCAGGTCGAGAAGCCCGTCACGGTCGCCGAAACGGTTGTCCGCTTCCTGAAGGGCGATGACGTCGGGGTCGATTTCGCGGATGACGCGGCTGGTGCGCTCGGGGTCGAACTTGCGGTCGACGCCGATGCATTTGTGGACGTTGTAGGAGGCGACCAGCGTTCCAGTGGCGGCGGTCGCCTTGTGCGCAGCCGCGTTTGCCTTGCGCATCCGCCTGTCGCGAATGGACAAAAGCATGGTTGCCGGGAGGCTGCGTCCGTTCATCCGCACCGTGTCCCTGCCATGCCTGCTGGTCTCACCATGCACCTCAAATAGAGTCTTTGCGCTTATGTTCCATGGCCGACACCAAACTATCCGTCAAACACGTCGTTTTGTTAAAGCCTTCTAAAGATAGGGCGATCCCAGCCACAGGATGCGGTCGAAGAGCCGGATGATGAAGGGCCGGGCCCGCAAGGAGTCCAGCGTGACGGGAATGGCCGTTTCGATGGCCGATCCGATCCGGGCCTCGATCTCGCGGGCAAAGCCTGCATCGAGGACCTCCAGATCGATCTCGAAGTTCAACCGCAGCGACCGGGCGTCGAGGTTGGACGAGCCGACATAGGCCCACACGCCGTCGATCGACAGCAGCTTGGAATGGTCGAACGGGCCTTCCGTGCGCCATATGCGGCAATAATTCTTCAGGATCTGGTCGAATTGCGCGGTCATGGCGCGGTCGACGAGGAAGAGATTGTTGACCGCCGGCACCACGACATCGATCTCGACGCCGCGCCGGGCGGCGGTGATCAAGGCGCTGATCAGTTCGCGGTCCGGCAGGAAATAGGGCGACATCAAACGGATCGACTTGCGCGCCACCGAGAAGGCGCCGATCAACAGCTTGTGGTTGGTCTCATTGCTGGCGTCCGGCCCGGATGCGACCGCCCGCACCAGCATCGGCTGGCCGGGCGCCGGCGACAGCGGGGCAATTCGCCAGGCATCGCCCTTCAGCGCTTCGTTGGTGGCGAAGCGCCAGTCTTCGGCCGCGACCGAGAACAGGTCGGCGACGGCAGGTCCGGTGACCTTGAAATGCGTGTCCCTGGCGCTGTTGGAGCCTGAGAACTCGGCCGAAAAACCCTTGCGGATGTTCATGCCGCCGGTGAAGGCAACGGTGCCGTCGACCACAAGGATCTTCCGGTGGGTCCGGAGATTGGCGTAGGGCAGGCGCAGGCCTATGATGATGTTGCCGTTGAAGACATCGGCGGGGATGTTGGCGCGGCGCAGATGGCCCAGGATGCTGGGAACGGAGTAACGGGCACCGACGGCGTCGATCAGCACGCGAACGGTGACACCACGCTGGACGGCACCGGCCAGCGATTCGACGAAAAGCAGGCCGACAGCGTCATTGTCGAAAATATAGGTCTCGAGCAGGACGCTGCGCTCGGCGCCGTCTATCGCCGCGCACATGGCGGCATAGGCCTCGTCGCCGGTCTCCAGCACATCGATGGCATTGCCCGGGTTGAGGGCGCGCCGCGCCACCCTGTCGCCCAGCGTCCGCAGGCCGGTGAAGCGCTGACCGTAGCGCTCGACGATCAGGGTCTCCTCGGCGGCGATGTCGCGCTCATTCTTGGCGGATACCGCGTCGCCGGCAAGCGGGCGCTGCGCCGTGATCGTGGCGCGGCGGATGCGGTTGATGCCGGCCACGGCATAGATCAGCACGCCAAGGATCGGCGACAGCACCATCACGCCGACCCAGCCGGTGGCGGCGCGCACATCCTCCTTGGTCATGACGGCATGGGCGATGCCGACGGTCGCCATGACCACCGAGATGATCGCCAGGATTTGTGTCCAGTGAGTCGCAATGGTCTCGAACATTGCCGGGACTATCCAGCGAGCGGTTGCAGAAGGCAATGCGGCCGGTCAATGCCGCACATTCGCCAGGTGGCGGGCGCGACATGGCTGGAGAGATCTAGTCCCAGGCAGAGTTTGGGCCGATGAAGTTCCTCTGAACTCCCGCCTGGGAAAACCAACTTGACGCGAGGGAAAGCATAGAGACGGCGTGGTCCGGCATCGCCCCGGTGGTCCGAGGCTTCCTGTACTTTGGTACCACATCTGTTGTATATCAGAGGGGCCGAAATTAGCGGTATAACACTTTGATCGGAGGCGGGGGGAGCGCCGAATGACGAGATTCAACTTCGAGGGGCCTCCCGTGGGGGACGGCGACATATCGGCCGAATGCCAGCGCCAGTTGCTGCCTCTTATCCATGAAATCGTCCAGGCGGCGGTCGCGGCCGGTTGGAGCCGCGACGATGTCCTTCTGGCTTTTGTCGAACTCACCTGGGATCTGTACGAGAAACGTCGCGGTGATCTGTAGCAGCCGGTCGTAACCTGTCGGCTCGGCACCCCTTCTTGCCTGACCGCCGATCCTGGTGCCAAAAAACGAAGCAATGGATTCGCGGAAGCCGCGCCACGGCTGATAAACGAAACTCGGGCATCGCGAAGACCGGCATCGCCGTGAAATAGAATGCCCGTCAACTTCCTGCGTCGGTCATTTTTTCTGTCTTTTCGCGAATAAGAATTTTTCTTTGCGCATGGGAGTTCTTCCCTAGCCGGGACGCCTGCGTTACGTTGGTTCCGGGTTCGGGCAAAGGGGATTGCAAGCGGCGGCAAGGCGGCTGAGGCGACGCGTATGAAAAATGCGGACGAAGCTGGGGAAAGCGGGGTTTCCCGAGGCGTCGATCAGGCAGCCCGATATGTCCTGGACATCATTCCAGAAAGTGCCGGTCCCAGAAGAGCCACCGCGCGTGGCAGCGTCATCCATTCCGTCCGCGGTCCAGGCTCGCAGACGTTCCTGGCCAAGGAACATTCCGCGGGCATCGTGCTGAGGCCCGGACGCAAATTCAGAGCCTCGCTCGGCAGCGACAAGATCACGCAATACGATGCGCCGGTCGGATGCCTCGTCATCAATCCCGCCGGAGTCGACAGTACCCTCGCCTGGTCGCAGACCGGGGAGAACGCCGTCGTTTCCATCTCTCCTGAAGCGCTGTCGGAGTTGGCCGCGCACGAGTTCGATCACTCCGACGTGGAGCTTGAGCCACCTGCGTTCGGCAAAGTCGACCTGAGGGCGCTCAACATCGCCCAGATGATCACCGCCGAGCTGACCGGCAAGCTGCCGCCGGACGAGCTCTATCTGGACTCGCTGCTCACCGTGTTCGGCGTGCATCTCTCGCGCACCTACACCGGCCAGCACGTTCGGCATGCCGCCGCATCGATACCTGATCAACTGCGCCTGGACTTCGCGGAAAGGTTACTCGTTGACGGCGAGCTTGCAATCGCCGAAGTCGCCTACCTCGCGGGGTTTTCGGACCAGAGTCATCTGGCCGCAACCATGAAGAAGTACCGGGGAAGAACGCCGACCATGACCGGATATGCGCCAGCCAGAAACTGAAAGCTCAGGATGGCAAAGTGGCAACACCTGCCGTCCGATAATCCAAGACCGGAATTTCCTACAAAGCTTCCCGAGTTTTCCAAAATACGTCCGTCACCACTGTGCCCCAGGCATTACGGGAGTAATTCGAAATAGCATGCAGCCTGCGCATTATTCGCCATCTGGCCGGACTGATCGAATGAACCGGAGCGACAATGCAGCCACAGTTCGATCAATCACGAATTGTTTTTCAGGGGAACGGGGAGGGCGGTCTCGGGTTGAATCCCATCTGCGAAATATCAAGGGACCGAACGATGCGGTCTGATGATGGCCCTCCGGGATCGGCGTCCGGACCCAGTCCCGCGCGACAGCCGGCGCTGATCGTGAAAGGCGGGCTTTCCGCCCACGGCGCGCGCAAGGTCCAGGAATTCCTCGAACAGAACTTCACACGCAAGATAGCGCTTGCGGAGATGGCGGCGGTTTGCGGGCTTTCATCCTATCACTTCGTGCGAGCTTTCTCCCGGACGTTCGGGGTGCCGCCGCATCAATATGTGCTTGATCTGCGGTTGGACTTCGCCGAGAGGCTGCTTGCCGAAAGCCGCATGGCCATCGCTGATATCGCCCATTTGAGCGGCTTTTCTAGCCAGAGCCATTTTACTACCGTGATGAAGAAATACCGGCGATTGACGCCATTGCAGGCCCGCTTCGGCAAGCTTAATTCGAAGCTTAGGTGATATATTGATCGCGTCATTGTTTTACTTCGCCTTATTAAAGCACGAACTAAAGTAACTATCCGTTAACTCCCGCGAAGTTGCCGCAGTTTTTCTGACAAAACAGCAATTTCCTGAAATACGGCAAACCAGAATCGTGGCTTTCTGCGAGTGCTGGAATTTGTCAGACATTTCCTGGCGGCTGGCGAACGGAGAGGACCATGACCGACAATCAGATTTCGAGTGGCTCGTTTGTTCAGCATCGCGCGGCGCATTTCGCCAGGCATTGGATTGCGGGGGCCGAGCAAGGCTCCCGCGCGCTCCGCCGCCGCCTGATGGCGGTGCTGCGCATGGCGCACCGCGTGCTCGGCATGCGCCGCAAGGGATCTGGGCTCGGCATGCTCGGCATCGGCAGGGTTCTGGCAGCGGCGCTGGGTGCGATTGCATTGGGCGGCATCGCCACGCCGGCACTGGCACAGTATGCCGCTGGCGGCGGTACGGCGAACAGCGCCGGTTCGGTGGCGGTCGGACCGTCCGCCACCACGAATGGGCTGCGGGGCATCGCGGTTGGGTCGGGAGCAACTCAGGCCGGCATCGATTCCATTGCCCAAGGCACCAGCGCCAACGCTGGCAGCCAGAACGCCGTCGCGATCGGCTTCCAGTCGATCGCCTCACAGCTCAACTCCATTTATCTTGGCTCGCGCACCGCCGCCGGGACGGGTGCCACCGCCCAGAGCGCCATCGGCATCGGCACGGATGTCACGGCATCCCAGGTCGACGCCATCGCGGTCGGACGGTCATCCGTTGCGTCGGCGCAATACTCGGTGGCTCTCGGCCTGAGCGCCAAGGCCACAGGCACAGGCGGCGCGATGGCGCTGGGGCAAGGCACGATCGCAAGCAATATTAATTCGGTAGCGCTCGGCGTCCAGGCTAGCGCCACCGGGGGCGGCGCCAACGCCTTGGGCACCTTCTCTGTTGCTTCGGGAGGGAATTCCACCGCTGTCGGTACCAGTTCGTCCGCCGCTGGCGGCTTGTCATTCGCCGGAGGCTGGTCGGCCGTCGCCAGCGGGGACAGTGCCGTCGCCTTAGGCAAGTCGGCCAACGCGGCAGGGCTGAACTCGACCGCGCTCGGCTCCAGCACCAATGCCTCGGCCGATTTCGCATTGGCGCTGGGTAACCAGGCCGTGTCGAGCGGTATCGGCTCTGTCGCGGCTGGCTCGGGATCCCAAGCCACGGGCGTGTCCGCCACCGCACTCGGCAACAATGCCGCGGCGACCGCCGCCAACGCAACCGCGCTGGGACTGGGCGCTACGGCGGGCGGTGTAGACGGCACGGCGATCGGCAAGCAAGCCAATGCGAGCGCGCAGGACGCCATCGCAATGGGCACCAGCGCCAAGGCCAGTTCGGCCCAAGCCATTGCCGTGGGCATCAATGCGGTGGCGACCGGCGGCAAGGCCGTCTCTATCGGCTCGGGCAACACCGCTTACGGCGATGGCGCGGTCTCCATCGGTGATCCCAGCTATGCCAGCGGCACCGGCGCCTTCACCGGCGGCGCCAACAACATCGCCAACAGCGACGGCACGGCAACCGCCACCGCCGCCAACCAGGCGGCGGGCGCGGTCGCCATCGGCAACAACAACAAGGCCATCGGACAAGGCTCCGTGGCATTGGGCAACGGCTCAACGGCAGGTGCCGCCGGCCTTGCGGGCAATGTCGCGCTGGGCAATGGCGCGACGGCGGCGGCGAGCTCCGGCGATGTCGCGCTCGGTTCGGGCTCGGTGACCGCCGTGGCGGTCGGCACGCCCAATGCGGTCATCAACGGCACGACCTATGCCTTCCAGGGCACGACGCCGACTTCGACGGTCAGCATCGGCGCGCCCGGCGCGGAGCGCACGCTCACCAATGTCGCTGCGGGCCGGATCAGTGGATCCTCGACCGACGCGGTCAACGGTTCGCAGCTCTTCGCCACCAACCAGGCGGTCGATGCCATCGGCACCACGCTCAACAACATCAATGTCGGCGGCGGCATCAAATATTTCCACGCCAACTCGACGCTGGCGGACTCGTCGGCGACGGGTACCGACTCGGTCGCAATCGGACCCACCTCGACCGCGACGGCGTCGAGCGCCATCGCCGCCGGCAGCAATGCGAACGCCTCCGGCGCCAACGCCTCGGCCATCGGCACCAGCTCTGTCGCATCGGCCCTCGACGCAACGGCGATGGGTTTTCTATCCAAGGCCTCGGGCCAGTTCAGCACCGCCGTCGGCGCCAACGCAAATGCTACAGCTTTGTCCAGCACGGCGATCGGCCAGAACGCACTCGCATCCGGCGTTCAAGCGACCGCTCTCGGCAAACAAGCCAATGCCGGCGCCTCGGAGGCACTCGCTCTGGGCGCCAACTCCACCGCCGGCAACGCAGGCGACGTGGCGCTGGGCTCGGGCTCGGTGACCGCCGTCGCTGTCGGCACGCCCAATGCGGTGATCAACGGCACGACCTATGCCTTCCAGGGCATCAATCCGGCCTCGACGGTCAGCATCGGCGCGCCCGGCGCGGAACGCACGCTCACCAATCTGGCGGCGGGTCGGATCAGCGGGTCCTCGACCGACGCGGTCAACGGCTCGCAGCTGTTCGCCACCAACCAGGCGGTCGACGCCATCGGCACCACTGTCAACAACATCAGCACCGGCGGCGGCATCAAATATTTCCACGCCAACTCGACGCTGGCGGACTCGTCGGCGACGGGTACCGACTCGGTCGCAATCGGACCCACCTCGACCGCGACGGCGTCGAGCGCCATCGCCGCCGGCAGCAATGCGAACGCCTCCGGCGCCAACGCCTCGGCCATCGGCACCAGCTCTGTCGCATCGGCCCTCGACGCAACGGCGATGGGTTTTCTGTCCAAGGCCTCGGGCCAGTTCAGCACCGCCGTCGGCGCCAACGCAAATGCTACAGCTTTGTCCAGCACGGCGATCGGCCAGAACGCACTCGCATCCGGCGTTCAAGCGACCGCTCTCGGCAAACAAGCGAATGCCAGCGCCTCGGATGCGCTCGCTCTGGGCGCCAACTCCACCGCCGGCAACGCAGGCGACGTGGCGCTGGGCTCGGGCTCGGTGACCGCCGTCGCTGTCGGCACGCCTAATGCGGTGATCAACGGCACGACCTATGCCTTCCAGGGCATCAATCCGGCCTCGACGGTCAGCATCGGCGCGCCCGGCGCGGAACGCACGCTCACCAATCTGGCGGCGGGTCGGATCAGCGGGTCCTCGACCGACGCGGTCAACGGCTCGCAGCTCTTCGCCACCAACCAGGCGGTCGATGCCATCGGCACCACTGTCAACAACATCAGCACCGGCGGCGGCATCAAATATTTCCACGCCAACTCGACGCTGGCGGACTCGTCGGCGACGGGTACCGACTCGGTCGCAATCGGACCCACCTCGACCGCGACGGCGTCGAGCGCCATCGCCGCCGGCAGCAATGCGAACGCCTCCGGCGCCAACGCCTCGGCCATCGGCACCAGCTCTGTCGCATCGGCCCTCGACGCAACGGCGATGGGTTTTCTGTCCAAGGCCTCGGGCCAGTTCAGCACCGCCGTCGGCGCCAACGCAAATGCTACAGCTTTGTCCAGCACGGCGATCGGCCAGAACGCACTCGCATCCGGCGTTCAAGCGACCGCTCTCGGCAAACAAGCCAATGCCGGCGCCTCGGATGCGCTCGCTCTGGGCGCCAACTCCACCGCCGGCAACGCAGGCGACGTGGCGCTGGGCTCGGGCTCGGTGACCGCCGTCGCTGTCGGCACGCCCAATGCGGTGATCAACGGCACGACCTATGCCTTCCAGGGCATCAATCCGGCCTCGACGGTCAGCATCGGCGCGCCCGGCGCGGAACGCACGCTCACCAATCTGGCGGCGGGTCGGATCAGCGGGTCCTCGACCGACGCGGTCAACGGCTCGCAGCTGTTCGCCACCAACCAGGCGGTCGACGCCATCGGCACCACCGTCAACAATCTCGGCGGCTCCGTCACCAATCTTGGCAACGTCGTCAACAACATCGCCGGCGACACCTCGACCGCCTATACCGACGCCAACGGCATAGGCATCCGCTACGCCCGCACCAACGAGGCCGGACTGGCGCAAACCGATTCCTTCGCGCAAGGGCTCGGCTCCACCGCCGTCGGCTACCAGGCAAGCGCGACCGGCGTCAGCGGGCTGGCGCTCGGCCGCGGCACATTGGCCAGCATCGACGGCAGCGTCGCGCTTGGTTCGGGTTCCGTGGCCGACCGGGCCGTGGCGCCAGCCACCGGCCAGATCGCGGCCGGTCCTGCCAACTTCATCCAGTACAACACCACCGACAAGACGCTGCTCGGCGCCGTGTCGGTCGGCACCGCCACGTCCTACCGCCAGATCACCAATGTGGCCGACGGCACGCAGGCGCAGGATGCCGTCACCGTGCGCCAGCTGCAGGGGGTGATCGCCTCGGTCTCGGCGACGTCGACCAAATATTTCCATGCCAATTCGACGGCCGGCGACTCGCTCGCGGTGGGCGCCGAGTCGGTCGCGGTCGGCCCGACGACGGTCGTCAACGGTGACAATGGCATCGGTATCGGCAACGGCGCCATCGTCGACCAGATCGCGCCGGGCGGAACGGCCATCGGCCAGAATGCCCATGTCATGCTGGCCGACGGGTTGGCGCTGGGCACCAATTCGCTGGCGTCCGGCATCCAGTCGGTGGCGCTCGGCGCCGGCGCCCAAAGCACCTTCATCAACAGCGTCGCGCTGGGCGCGCAGTCCGTCACCACGGTCGGCGCCCAGGCCGGCTACACGGCCTTTGCGCTCACCGCCCCGCAGACCTCGGTCGGCGAAGTGTCGATCGGCGGCGCGGGAGCCGAACGCAAGCTCACCAACGTCGCGGCGGGCTCGGCCAATACCGACGCCGTCAACGTCTCCCAGCTTAAGGGCGTGTCGCAAAACGTCGCCAACCTGTTCGGCGGCAGCACCACGGTCAATCCCGACGGGTCGATCACCGGCCCGACCTATACGATCCAGGGCAACAATTATTCGACCGTCTATGACGGGTTCACGGCCGTCAACAATGCGCTGACCAACATCAGCAATGGCGGCGGCATCAAGTATTTCCACGCCAATTCGACGCTGGCCGACTCCACCGCCAGCGGCACCGACAGCGTCGCGATCGGGCCGGCCAGCGTGGCCAGCGGCACCAACAGCCTTGCCGCCGGCAATGGCTCGACGGCCACGGGCCAGGGCGCGGTGGCACTCGGCCAGGGCGCCAAGGCCAACAACGCCAATGACGTGGCGCTGGGTTCGGGCTCGGTGACGCAGACCGCGGTCGGCACCTCCAGCACCGTCATCAACGGCAAGACCTACGCCTTCGCCGGCACTACCCCGACCGGGACCGTCAGCGTCGGCGATGCCGGCGCCGAGCGGACGATCACCAATGTCGCCGCCGGACGGGTCAACGCCGGCAGCACCGATGCGATAAACGGCTCGCAGCTCTACGCCACCAACACGGCGGTCGAGGATTTGAAATCGGGCTTGGGATCGCTCACCCAGAATGCCGTCACCTATGACACCAATCCGGACGGCAGCAAGAAGAACAGCATTACGCTGCAGGGTGGCGACGTCAACGCGCCGGTGGTCATCTCCAATGTCGGCCCGGGTGTTGCCGGCACCGATGCGGTCAACGTCACCCAGATGAACAACCGTGTCGATTACGCCATCAACACGTCCAACAGCTACACCGACAAGGTGGCCGCCACGACCTTGCAGCAGGCCAACAACTATACCGACCAGAAGCTCAGCCAGCTCAATAGCGACCTGGGCGGCATACGCGACGAAGCCCGCCAGGCGGCGGCGATCGGCCTTGCCGCTGCCTCGCTGCGCTACGACGACCGTCCCGGCAAGCTGAGCGTCGCGGCCGGCGGCGGCTTCTGGCGGGATTCGAGCGCCTTGGCCTTCGGTGCGGGCTACACGAGCGAGGACGGCCGCATCCGCGGCAACGTGTCGGGCACGGCCGCTGGCGGTCATGTCGGCGTCGGCGCCGGCATCAGCTTCACCTTGAACTGAGGCAGGAATGAAAGGACTTGCAGTATTGACTTGCCTGGCGCTCTGCGGCGGCCTCGCGCCGGCCGCGGGGCAGGTTGCGTCGCCGTACAGGATCAAGCCTTCGGATGTGGTGCTGCCGCCCGACGTGAAACTGGGAACCTATCAGCGCACGATCCGTCCCTTCGAAAACTGGACGCTGATCTGCGACGAGAACCTCAAGGCCCGCAAGAAGGTCTGCAATGTCTCGCAGGTAATCGAGGACACCTCGGGCAAGATGGCCTTCAGCTGGTCGCTTGCCGCCACGCAGGACGGCAAGCCCTACATGATCGTTCGCACCGCGCCGAACGCCAGGAGCGACGGCCTGGTGTCGCTGAAGTTCGATGGGCGGGACCAGGCGATCGACGTCCACTTGAACGGCTGCAATGACGTGGTCTGCGTCGGCATGCTGCCGGTCGGTCCCGTCATGCGCCAGCAGATCTCGCAGAATGCGACGCCGGCGATTTCCTATTCCACCGTCGACGGCAAGACGATCACCGTGACCGCAGCAACACTGAAGGGGCTGTCGGCAGCCCTTTCGCCACTCAAATGACCGGGGCAACACAATGAGCCAGCAGGACCAGTTCACGTCCGTAAAACGCAGCAGCCCGGCCGTCGAGGCGGACCGGCAGCGGCTCGTCGAACCGGCCCGCCGGCGATGGCCGCGCGTCGTCGGATTTTCACTGTTGGGGCTCGTCGTGGCGGGCCTTGGCTTCGCCGCCGGGAACTATGCCGCGATCGCAAATCTGGTCGGCAGCGCGACGGCCGCACAGGCTGAGACAGCCAACCCGGCGCTTCCGGACTCGCCTTTCCTCGAGCACGTCAAGCAGGCCGGCGTGCAGGCCTGTTCGACCATCTACCCGGTGCTCGGGCAGGTCTTGACGACAGGCGCGAAATACAGCGTCAAATCCCTGTGGAACGACCAGGCCGCCGACAAGCATGCGGTCCAGGCCTTCGTCGGCATGGACTATGCGACGGAACGCTATAGCGGGCCTGCCGCCGGCGTCGTTTTCGCATCGCCCACCGCTTCGGGTTGCGAGGGGACGATGGTGCGGGTGGCGCCGTTCGCCAGCCCCTGCGCCGACCTGCCGTCCATTCTTCCGCAAGGCAGCAAGATCACCGACCATCTCGGGCAGGTGGAGGTGTACGAGCTCGGCGGCAATGCCGGTGAGGCCCTTCTCTTGCCGACAGGCAAAAGCTGCGTGGTGATCTCCGTCGCTTCAGCGGCGAAGTAGGCGAAGCGACCAGGATCAAGGAAAGGGGTGCCGACCATGAGATTGCGGGCTTTGGCAGTTTTGGGCTTGACCTTGTTGTGGAGCGGACACGTCGTCTCGGCCGACCTGGTGGCGCCTTCGGAGCCGCAGCAGGAGGAAAAAGGCATCTGGGCGGCCATCGCCTATTCGCAGTCCGACAGCAAATACGGCTTCTTCTGGGGCGCCGACAAGCGGCAGGAGGCGAAGGACATCGCGCAGAAATATTGCGAGAACGCCGGCGGCAAGGCCTGCAACGTCGTCTCCGTCTTCCGCAACCATCGCCATTGGACTGATGACGACGAGACCGGCTTTCCCTACAAGCATTGCGGCGCGCTCGCCATGGCCGACAAGGTCGAGAACCGTTTCACGCCCTGGGGCGTGAACTCGGCCGAGACCCGCCGTGAGGCCGAAGACCTCGCCTTGCAGGCCTGCGAGGCGTCAGGGGCCAAATGCAAGATCCGTGAATGGGTCTGCACATGAGGCGTGGCCTCAAGGCCGCCTGCGCATATGGGGCAATCGCATTCTCGTTGATGTCGCCAGCGTCGGCTCAACAACAGGCGGCTGCTGCTCCAGACGGACCGTCATCGCTGCGCGAAGTCTATCAGGACTGGAGCGTGTCCTGCTCTGTCCAGGAGAATGCCAGGGTCTGTTCGCTTTCACAGGACCAGGTCCAGCAGAATGGCCAAAGGCTGCTTGCCATGGAGATCCAGAGGCGCGCGGACGGGTCGACGATGGCTACCCTGCTTCTGCCCTTCGGCATCCTGCTCGATCCGGGCGTGACGCCCCAGATCGATGATCAGCCGCCATTGTCTCCGCAGCGCTTCAGGACCTGCCTGCCGACAGGCTGCATCGCGGTGTTTTCCATTGACCGATCGGTGCTCGGAAAGCTGAGGGTGGGCACGGTGCTGAAGCTCAATGTCACGACAGATGCAGAGACGCCACTGACATTCCCGGTGTCGCTGCACGGCCTGACCGCGGCGCTCGACCGCATGGTCGCGTTGAGCGCACGGTAAGGACAAGGGCGGCGGCCTGCGATGCCGGCCGCCATCGATGCCACCCGCTTCGGCTGGGTTCCATGGAACGTTGGCGTGCCGAGGCCGTCGTCGGGTGCTACCGCCAGCGGATCGTGATGATGAAGAAGACCTACGTCAAACCCACGCTTGTGAAGCGCGGAAAGCTGACCGAGCGCACGGCACAAATCGTGGCATCCGGGGTCGTATTGGGCGAGTAGTGGCATTCGCGCGGGCGCCCGTGTGAACGGTGGCTTACGGGCACGCCAGCGGCGGCCCGGACCGTCCTGAACCCGTCTCGGATCAGATATGCGTCCAGGATATTCGCTATTCCCGGTTCGTCTTCCACTACAAGGATTAGACCCTTGTCGATCATTGGCAAAGCTCCCGCATTCCGCGCCCGATGCGGTGCTTATGCGGCGGAAAACCAGCCCTGCTAATTCCCGGCGACCGGCAGGCGGGCCGAAAGAACTGGTCCACACGCTGTGCACGCCAAATCTCCGCGACTTGCAAAACTTCGGCGTTTCGTGCCTCGATCTCCATGGGCTCACGAGAGTTGCGCGACATCCACATCCACACGCATCTGGAAACCGAGAAGCCATATCGAATAGCTGCACGAAGCAGAATAAAGTGCAATTCGGCGGCCTGCTGCCGGCCGATCGCTGGTGATGGGGAGGATTTGATGCGGAACACGATGCTGGGCTTCGCGGCACTTGCCCTGGTTGCGTGCCAATCGGCGCCTGTGGAGCCGCAACCAGCCGCTGTCGAACCTCCGTCAGCTCCGGTTGTCGCTCCCCCAGCGTTGGCTTCCGGGACTGCTCCTGCTGGTTCGACAATCATGGATCCATCCGTGACCATCACGCCCCCAGCGAAGGGCGTTCCAACAAAGTACGCCGCTTTTTCGGGCATGTGGGCTGGGCGATTGGAGGGCACATATGAAGCCAGAGTAGCCGTGCAGACGATTTCGCCAAACGGCAAGGTCACGGTCACCTTTGCGTGGGGAAATCTGGGCGACAACAATCCGGGAGAGGCCGCCGGTGAAGGAAGAATTGTTGGGAGCACATTGAAGCTCGGGCGCCTGCCGAACGGCGCGGACATCAGTTTGACAATGTTGCCTGATGGCACCCTGGCCGGAACCTATACGCTCGCCGGCCAGACCTACACGGGTGCGTTCACCAAGCAATGATCAAGGAAGCGTCTGCATGTTGCTGCGGATGGGCGGCTTGGCGAGCGACTGCTTCGGGTCCAAAACCAGGTTCGCGGTCCTGCTGCTGGACGCCTGCTTTGCACCCCACGCACGAACCCGCTTCGCCGGAGGGGCGCCTCGGCCTGAGATGGCGCGACAGGCATTTGGCTTGAACGGGTAGAGGCGCCGATCTGATCATGGAGTTCCCTTCAACCCGACCGAGGCGATGACGCTCACCTGCGCCTGCCCCGTCGACGGCCGGACGGCTTGCAACCGACAAATCGTCCGGCCGAAATCCGATCTATTAGGCAGGTATCAGGACGGCAATACGATGGATGCCGACCACCTTGCTCGTATTCGTCGCCTCGTCGGTCTTGCCCTTGGCGCACGTGTACATGTCGCCTTCCTTGAGTTTGAACTCCTTGTCCGCTTTCTTGATCGTAAACGCACCGGCCGTAATCGTACAAACCATGTCGTTGTCCATCACGGTTTGAGGAGCATGTGCACCGGGCTGAAAGACCACGTCGACAATAGCGATGCTCTTGTAAGCGGGAATGTCGGCGTTACCGGTGCCGACCTCAACCACTCTGACACCAGGCGCAATCTCCTTGCCATCCTTCGGGCCGTATTTCTTGGCCTTGGCAGATGCCGCCAGACTGAACAGAGGTGTTACTGCCGCGGCCGTCACACCGAGTGCAATTGCAGACCTGCGATTTATGGTTTTCATCGCGTCCTCCCACATGTTGGTCACGCACGAAGTGCATGGCCAAAACATATTAGCACAGACGAATTTACTTGCACGCAAAGCGACAGTGGGCGTGGGCAAGTGATTGCGATCTGCGAATTGGTCTCGGAACGCGGAACGCGCGCAAAGACGATCGGACGCGAAGGTCGCCTGCCTAGGACAGGGACTTTGGCGTTAGCTCAGATAGCTGGGTCTGGGAGGGTATGGGTCGGGCAGGGAACTTCGCCCTTGGAGGAACGGGGTGGGCAGGACCGACGGCTGCTTCAAGCGGGGGGCTGCCGTCACGGTCTACTGGGGCGGTGAGCCCGCACATCGCCGCAGAGCTGCAACAAGAGGCCGCTAGCCCAAGCGCGGACGCCGGCTCGGCTCGCGCGGGTAGCAGGGGGAAGCCGGACGACCCCCCTCGCCCCTCCGGGTTCATCGGCAGGCGGGAGCGGTGCCGATTGTGGGGCCCAACAGGCGACGGCCGCCAACTTCGCGTAATCCTGCGCCTAGCCCCGCCTAGCGAAGCCGCGCCTTACCTTCCGATTTGCGACGCTGCCGACATCAGCTCCTGAGTGTTCGGGGCACCGAATAGGCCGCCATCGAGTACCTCGTTGGAGGTCCAGCGAACGACGCCATCGCGGTCCAGCAAGAATTGGCCGACGAGTTGCCCAATGCCGGTGGCCATCATCTGTTGATCCGCTTCGGTGATATCGTAGCTGTCCTTTTTGTTCAGGTATTCGAGCGCCGCAAACGGGTCCATCGGTTCCGGCATCTCGCCCGGCAAGTCGACCCGCATCGACTTCACATCGCTCATCGAAACCTTTTGCGGCCATGCGCTCTCGTCTTCGGTGATCTGCATATTCGGCAATCCAAAGGCGCGGTGTGAAGCCCGCTCCGGATCGGATGCCGCGAGTAGGCCGAGCATCGGATGGTACCGCAGATAGAGGCGCGCCCGCTCGATGGGCGTGTTGACCACTGTCAGGCTTTCGATGCCCTTCTCGTTGAGCGCTGGGGTGAGTTGCGAAAGCATGGCGATATGGCGCCTGCAAAAAGGACAATGGAGACCTCGATACAGCCCAACCAGCACTGGTTTCTCGCCTCGGAAATCGTCGATGGCGATCTTGCCCTCGCGGGTAATCGCGTCGAGCACGACATTGGGCGCCGTTTCGCCAGGTCGCAGCGGGCCTATGTTGAGACGTTCTGACATGCTGATCCCTCCTCGCGGGTCAATCCAAACAACGGATGTGCGGGCGGGTGGCTTGAGTCCATGTGCGGCACATACGTCCTTGGGCATGCTGAAATGGCGGTCGGCCTTAGGACGGCGTCGAGGTCGGCGTCGGTAGTCCATTTTTACAGCACGGAGAGGACGGACGCTAGTTCTTACGGAGGGCAACGCTTTTGCTAGATGGCGCCCCACGAGCTGAGCAGGCTCTTGATACTAAGGTGCGCCAAGGTCTGGAAGTGCCGGACTTCGCCGAGGCTGTCCTCAAGTCTGACAGGTCGCGCTTCGTTGAGCTGAAATTGGGTCGGCGAATTGCAAAGAGGTTTGTGGGTCGACATGATAGACGGCGGAGCAAAGCCGGCCGCCCGGGCGCGGAGGGCTCCTCCCACCAAAACGTAGCCTAAGCGGCGCGTCGTTGAGGGAAATGGAGACCCGAACGGGCCCGACGCGGGTCCACGGCGGTCACAATGTTGTGGTGGTGATCGCAGTAGACGCGATCCGGCGAAGTTGGCCCAGCACAAAAACGGTAACCGCCGGGTACTGACGGGTCTTCGCTCACCGGGAAGCGGCACTGATAGACACCCAACTGAATGAGGGGGACATCTCTCGAAGTTGATCTGATATTTTCAGGCATGATGATTTTCAGGTTCCTAGTTCATAGCCTTTGCCGGGCCGACGGCCGCGGTGCGACCCCGCCGGGCAAGCTTCTCTCGTTTTGGAGGGCTATAAACCAGCATATGGTGTTGGTCGCAGCGTCAATGAAGCCCGAGGCCCTGCTTCTGAAGCCAATAATTTGCGACTTAGCGCCACACCTAGGCGGATAGGAACTCGCAAGCAATGCACCCATCGTAGGTTGCCTCGGGCAGCCCGGCCTGGGGCAGCCGTGAAATCACTCTAATTCTTTTGGCAGCTCTCTATCGTCCAGGCGTCTCTCCGATCGTATCGCAATCGACGACCGGTCGTGAGTGGCTCCGATAAGTTGCAGGCTGCACCTTAGCGGACAAACCGGCAATTTCATTCACGAGCTTCTTGCGAATGGCGTTCGCAAAGTCGGCTGTGTTCTCGACGGTGACAACGAAGGCGTTAGAACCGCCAATGACGCAACTCTCGTAATACAGTTCGATAAAGTGCGGCCCAAAGCTGTCGAGCGTGTCGGCTGCGCGCAGTGAGATCGCCAGTCCGTTGATGGTCACGCCGCCGGTTGTGAGTGCGTCGTGCACCAGTTGAAGCGGTAGACCGGCATTGTTGGGTCCGTCGCCGGATACGTCAATAACCCTGCGCGGACTGCGCAAGCCACTCTTCGCGAACAGAGCATGCGCGGCCGACAACGCGCCGGAAATCGACGTTCCACGCCCTTCAGTCAACGGCAGCGCCGCGAGCCTGTCTGCCAAAATCAGAGCGTCGTCGAGGCTTTCGACAATTGTCCACGGCATAACGACTGTTTGCTGACGTGGCCCTGCCCACTCCAGATAGAGCACTGCGATTCTGCCCCGCTCTCCCGACTTGAGTGCCCTCGCGATGTCCGCGTGGCGGAAGGCCCCGACGTAGCCGTCGCGTTGCACTTTTTGCTCAACTTTGCTCATCGAGGGCGAGACGTCCACGGCAAGGATCAACTGCAGATCGACATCGGCCAGATCGTCCACGGGACGGTGGGTCGAGTGAGCCGGTGACGCGATCGCGAACAACAGAGTGAGCAGGCAGACCCCCGTGAGCCGCAGCACCGATTTTCCACCCGCGCATCGAGCAATTTGCACCAAGTCGTCCATGGCAAGCCTCTCGCTGACAAAGCAACTGTCGGTCCGAGGCGTCTCCCGGGTCACGAACGACTTCCGATCATTCGCCGAAATCTGCGCTCCCCGCCGGTCTGGTTGGTGACGACTCTTCGCGGTGCGAAACCGTGCTAAGATCGAAGCATTGGACTGCGGCTTCGTGCTTGAGGGAACCGGCTTGAATAGCTCGCGCCCCACGACGTTCGTACTCAACGGCGTTACCGCCGATCTGAGCAGCGAGACGTTGCGCGACAAGTCCAACAGGACAATCGCACTACGCCACCAGGCCTTCGCGGTGCTTCGTCACCTTTTGGAAAACGCAGATCGCGTCATCACCAAAGACGACCTGATGAATGCAGTCTGGAACGGAATAGCCGTGACCGATGACAGCCTGGTGCAATGCATTCACGAGATCCGTTCGGCGCTCAACGACGATCGGCAGACCGTCGTGCAGACAGTGCCAAGGCGCGGTTACAGGTTGGTCCTTCCCTCAAATGCCGGACCGAAAATGGCCACCATCCTGGCCGCCGAAATGGCCGCTGAGGGCCGGCCGACAGGCAAGGATGAGTGGATCTCTGCTGCAACCTTCCCGGCGTACAGGCAGATTATCGATCGGCTGCTGGTTCAACATGCGGGTCGCGGGTTCTGGAACTCCGAAGTGAGCGTGGTCGCCGAGTTCACTGGCCCTGTCGAGGCGATGCGGTGTGCGAGCGAGATCCAGCATGAGGTCGATCGGCGGAACTTCGACGTTCCCGAGACAAAGCGCCTGCGCTTCCGCATCGGCGTTCACCTGGGTTATGTCGTCGCCGAGGGCGACCACATCGCGGGCGAGGCCGTCGAGGTCGTCGCTCATCTGCAAACCTTGTCACGACCGGGCGGGATTTGCGTCACGGAGGCGGTGCATGCCCAGGCTCAAGACCGGCTCTCGCTGGAATTCCTCGATCTCGGCGAGCACAATCTGAAGAATGTCGCACGCGCCTTGCGCATCTACCGCGTACCCCTTGCTTCGGAGCAACCGGTCAGGTCGCCATTTCGCGGTCTCGATGCCTTCGAATTCGAAGATGCCGACCTCTTCTTCGGTCGAGCGCGGGCGATTGCTGCCTGCACTGCAAGACTGGAGCAGCAGGCAGCCAGCGGTACAGCATTCCTGCTCATCTACGGAATGAGCGGTTGCGGCAAGTCTTCCCTCCTGCGCGCTGGCTTGCTGCCGTCATTGACCCGGCCTGGGGCCGTGGCGGGCATATCCTTGTGGCGTCGCTGCCTGATCCGCCTCTCCGAAGGGCCGGATGCATTCGCTGTGCTGGCTGCAGCATTGCTTAGCGAAGCTGCTGTGCCGGAGCTATCCTGCGAAGTAACAGCCGCGCAGTTTGCCCTGCTCTGCAGGAGCGCGCCGGATCGGGCGCTGGCGATGGTCCGACAGGCACTTGGCAAGGCCGCCGGGTCGGCCCACTCGCAGATCAGATTGCTTGTCGCCATCGATCAGCTGGAGGAGCTATTCACCACGGAGAAGCAGCCGGCGACGCGCGAGGCCCTTGTGCGGCTCATGGCGGCGCTGGCCGCGAGCGGGCTGGTCTGGGTGGTCGGGGCGATCCGCTCGGACTTTTTTCACCGCTGTGGTGAGATCCCAGGTTTCTCGGCGCTCAAGGACGGCCTCTCCAGCTACGAACTCCTGCCTCCGACTGGCCCAGAGATCGCGCAGATCATCCGCGAACCGGCGGGCGTTGCCGGGCTCCGCTTTGACGAGAGTGCGGAGTTGGGGCGGCTCGATGATGTGCTGCAGGAGGCAGCAGCTGCCGATCCCGGATCACTGCCGCTTCTCGAGTTTGTGCTCGACGCCTTGTACCAGGCCGGCCGCGAGCGCCGAGTTCTCACCTTTGCGCATTATCGCGCGCTCGGCGGGCTCGAAGGCGCAATCGCGCGCCGCGCCGATGAAGTCGTGGACTTGCTCGCGCCCGAGATCCAGGAGGCTTTACCGGCGGTGCTGCGTGCACTCACCACAGCGAGTCCCGGCGATGAAACGGTCACGGCGCGTCCGGCCCTGCTCACCGAAGTAGCAGGCACTCCAGCGCGATCGGCCCTCGTCAGGGCCCTGATCGACGCACGGCTCCTCGTCAGCGATGAGGATGCCGGAGGGCATGTCTTCGTCCGCGTTGCACATGAAGCACTGTTGAGCCGTTGGCCGCGCGCCGGTGACATTGTGAATGCAAACCGGAACTTCCTTGAGACGCGCGAACGCCTCAGGGCCGACGCCCACCGATGGTACATGGAGAGCAGGAATCGAGAGCTTCTCCTCCCGTCCGGCAAACGTCTTGCGGAGGGTGAAGAGCTGCTGCTGTCAAGGCGGGAGGAGGTCGACGATGACGTCGTTGAATACATCGAGGCGTCCTTGCGTGCCCATCGGCAGAAAGCGGAGAAGGACCGGCAGGCGCAGCTGGCGCTGATCGAGGCCGCGGAAGAGGCAAAACGCGAGCGGCTGGAGCGCGAGGCCGAGCGCCGGAGCCTAGCGGCCGCCGCGGCAAACCTGCTTGCCCGACGTACGCGCAATGCCGCGATTGTGGCGATAGTGCTCGCTCTCATGGCGGGCGCAGGTGCATTGGTCGCCTTCAGGGCGCAGCAGGAAGCAAGGTGGCAGCGCGACCAGGCGCTGCGTAACCACTCGCTTTCGCTCTCGTTTCTTTCGCAGCAGTCCGCGGCGACCGGCAACACCGAGGCTGCGATCCTCTTGGCGCTGGAAGCGCTGTCCTCGAAGGACCAGTCCGAGCGGCCATATCTCTTTGATGCGGAGGCGGCGCTCTACAAGGCTCTGCTGTCGCACCACCAGATCAAAATCTTCCGGCATGCCGCCGGCGTTGCGGATGCGGCCTTCAATTCGAGCGGCGATCACATCGTGACCGCATCCTACGATAAAACTGCAGGCGTCTGGGACATCTCCAGCGGCGCCGAAACTGCAGTTCTAAAAGGTCATGAAGGGACCGTGGAGAGGGCCGAATTCAGCCGGGACGGGAACCGAATCCTGACGGCCGCGAGGGACGGCACTGCACGCGTCTGGAACGCCATCTCGGGACAACAGCTCTTCATCCTGCAGCCGGTAGGTGATTATCCGACAGCAATCTTCAGCCCAAATGGCAACCAGGTGCTGACGGCGGGGGAGAACAGCGATGCGGCGCTCTGGGACGCTCGGACCGGAAAAAAAATCGTAAGTGTAAGCAGCGGCGGATATGCGCGGGCTGGCTTCAGTTCGGACGGTCGCAGCTTCGCAACGGCACGCAAGCACTCTGTTTCGATCTGGAATTCCGCCGATGGCGCGCTGACGCGATCGATCCGGGTGAACTCCCGGCCTTACAGCCTGGCGTTCAGCCCGGACGGAAGCCGGCTGCTGGCTGGCGCGTGTGGCCCGCTTTCATACGGCGGCACTTCCAGCCTTTTAGATGTGTCGAAAGGAACGGAGATCGCAAAGTTGGTCGACCAGAAGAGCGACACGCAATTGAACGGCGTGATTTTCAGTCACGGGGGTCAGCGAATCGCCACGGTATCACTCGATGGCGCTGCCCGGATTTGGGATGGAGCGTCAGGAACGCTGCATGACCTGCTCGGCCAGGAGGTTTCGGGTTTGAAGCTGGCTGATATCGGTGCAGATGAGCGCGATGAGGAGATGAACGGTGCTTTCAGCCCGGACGACCGCTTCCTGGCCACCGCTTCGGTAAATGGGCCGATCCGCATCTGGGACGTCGAACGCGCCTCGTTGGTCACGACGATCGCCGGTCATGAATCTTTGGTCGAGCACCTGGAATTCAGCCCGGTTGACAGCAACATTCTTCTCACTGCTTCACATGATGGCACAGCTCGGCTGTGGGATGTCGACGGCGCGCTGACGACGACGCTCTCTCATGAGTATCGGCCGACTTTCGCGGTCTTCAGTCCCGACAATGTCCACCTGCTGACCGGTGGCGGCGACAGCGCGGCGCATCTGTGGGATGCCCTGAGCGGGCGCGAGATAATCCGACTCGATACACATGAGATCGTTCAAACTGCGACATTCAGTCCCGATGGAAAGCACGTCGCGACGGCATCTCTTGGCGGCCAGGTCCGAATTTGGGAGATTGCCAGGGGAGTTGAGACCGCTCAGTTCCAATCACATGGCGGACTGATCCAGATCCAGTTTGGTCGCGATGGCAAATCGCTTGTTTCCGCATCGATCGACGGTACTGCGCAGCTGTGGGACGCGGCGACCGGCGCCGAGCTGGCCGTCATCGATACAAGCAGCAAGCTGCCGCAGGCCATTTTAAGCCCCGACGGACGTCTGATTCTCGCGGCCCGGGAAGATAATTCGGGCCACCTCCTGAAGGCGGACGGGGCGGAGCTCAAGGCTCTTGTGGGGCACCGGGATCGCATCACGGCAGCGGCTTTCAACCCGAACGGTCAACTGGTCGCCACGGGCTCACGCGACCACACGGCCCGAATTTGGTCGACCGCGGACGGAGCAAGCGTCCTAACGCTAGAGGGACATACCGGCGAGGTGACGGTGGTCGCCTTCAGCCCGGACGGCCAGTCGCTGCTGACTGCCTCACGCGATAGAACCGTCCGGATCTGGAGCGTCTCGGGCGGACTGGAAAGGGCCGTTCTTAGGGGCCACAGCAGCGCGGTGGACAGCGCCCAGTTCAGTCCCAATGGTTTGTATCTCGTGACCGCGTCGTCCGAAGATCGCACGGTCAGGCTATGGGCGACGCAATCGGGGCGCCAGATTGCCGTCCTTGCCAGCCAGGACGAAGCGACCGTTCGACCGAGCCTTACACGCGCCGCTTTCAGTTCCGACGGCACCCGGGTCGCAATTATTTCCGGCGAAGAAAGAGTCCGTATCGTTCGTGTCTTCCAGACACCCAACGACCTCATAGACTTCGCCCGGCGCACCGTGCCACGCGAACTCACTCCTTGTGAGCGGCGAAGCTTCTTCCTTCCTGCAGACCCTGCGACTGGTATTTGTCCGAGCTGATGTCGGCAACGGGTCAGATTGCCGCTTGAGCCGGCCGGCCGAGGTAGCGGGAGAGCGCTAACGCCTTCCCCTTCATCGCATCGGCGGTTCCTGCTCCGTTGTCTTGGATGAGGATTCATTTTGAATTGCCCGCAGCCGAAATCGTCAGACCGGCAGCCTGAGCTGCTTTCGAAGGCTTTTGTCGAATGCGGACGCCAAATGCTCACGCGCCGGGTGTGAGCCTTCAATGCCGGCTTGCTCGCAATAGTCGTCCAAAATCCTGGTAAGTGTTGCCAGCTGTATCTTGTCAGCCGTTCTGCGAATGGTCATCTCGCATACTCCCGATTGGGCGAAAGCGTGATGGACCCTTTCAAGCGCCCGTTTGCCGTTGGAGGCGGGCGACAAAGGAACTGTACGCTTCCGACAATCGGTTCGCGAGTCAATTCCCTGCCTTACCGGGATGTTCAATCTCCATCACGCATGAAACCCGATATCGGGGTGAAATCACCGTTTACTCAGGTGGCTTTTGAACACTGCCAGCTTGTATTCGTAGCCAATGCGCACCTTCGCCTTGCAGCCGTCGCATTTGAAACTGCCGATCGTTGTTACCCACGAACCCATTTTCACCGTCGAGTGTGAACAGGCCGGACATTGAAACTCTATCGCCACGTCGCGCAGTTCATTGGACAGGGGCATCGCATCTCTCCGATTGACGAACCGCCGCCCATTTTACGGCAGCGGCAGACGGCCAAGGATCGCGGGACTTGCTGAAGTGTTGGAACGCCGCCCGCTCTGGCAACCTTCAGCGAGGTCTAATGTTCCAACATCGCGGAACCAAAGCCGCAACACCAGACCTTTGCTAACTGCATCTCTATGACAACCATGACCGTTTTGCCTTCTTAGCGACTTTCCACCCCAGCAACGCGCCGCGCTTCAACGACCCCACATTTGGCGAGGGCACTCGATCCGACCTGCTCGCTCGTTCTGGCTTCTAAGGCAGGCCCGGCCGGCCGATTTCACGATCAAGCTTCGTCCCGCTGGCGTGAACTCAGCGTGATTTTTACAGGGGACACCTGAAGGCGGCTGGAACCAACACGTCGACGCCGAACTGTTCCGGATCGAAACCGAGTTCAACTCTGCATACGCGATCTATGATGATGCCGCCGACAAGGTCGGAGAAATCGAGGAACGGGTAAACCGCCTGAAGCCGCCGAAGCCCGCGAAGATTCCGGGAACTGCTGAGATCAAGGCCGCGTTTTGGGATATGGCAAGAGGTGTCGATCCCAACGGTCCCGATGACTCGTGGTTGTCCCATCCCGCCGCCGTCGCCTGGAGGGAGAACGATAGGGAGTCCCGCGAGCGCTTGGAGGCATGGCAGGCCGAATGCGACGAGATCATTCGCAAAAAACGGCTTGCGGGAGGCCGAGGACGAACGAGACAGGATGTTGAACGCCGCCGGCGACATTGCCGAGCCCCTTCTCGACATGCGCGCGCAGACGCTTGCCGGGATGACGGTCAAGCTTCGCGTGCACGAGCGATGGACGTTCAACGAATCTGAGATCATCCTGCCTTCGAAGACCCCCGAGAACGAGCCTTGCTAGGATGCGCCCGATGAGTTCGTAAGACTCGGCAAGTGCCTCACCACCTTCACCTTCGGTTTTCATGTCACGTTGATGTCGCAGGGACTTGCCGATAGTCGCAGGAAACCTTGGAAATCAACGGTAGTGATTTGCAACACGGCGCGACATCAAGACAGCAAGAGAGGCGCGCTGGACGGCGCCTAACTTACTGATTTTATTTGATGAATTTTGGTAGCGGGAGAGCGCTACCGCCTTTCACCCCACTCATCAGATCGGCGGTTCCTGCTCCGCTGTCTTGGATGAGGATCCATTTTGAATAGCTCCCTCTACTCAATGTACACGTTGTACACGTTGGCTATCTAGTGCCAGCATCTGGAATCGAAGAACTCGTTTTGTCCGCAGCCGAAATCGTCAGGCCGGCAGCCCGAGCTGCTTTCGCAGGCTTTTGTCGAATGCGGACGCGGGGACGAAACGGCGCAGGAGACTGACCTGGCGCGCCATTTTGCCCGCCGCATAGCGCTTCTTGGGAGCGGGATCGGTCGCAGCCGCCAAAACGGTCTTGGCTACCACTTCGGGCGCATCGCCTTTTTCCATCGCTTTCCGCACGGCTACAGTCATGCCAGCGCGCGCGGAATCATAAATATCAAGCAACTGATCGGGGGCGGCGAGATTGTCCTCGAATGACGTACGGGTATAGGCGGGCTCCACCAACGACACGCGAATGCCGAACGGGCGCAATTCGTGATCGAGCGATTCGGAATAACCCTCAATGGCATGTTTGGTCGACGCGTAAAGCGCGAAATAGGGAGCTGGGATTAACCCCTGCACGGAGCTCAAATTGACAATCCTGCCCGTTCCTTGACGCCGCATTGCCGGCAACACCGCGTTGGTCACGCGGAAAACGCCGAAGACGTTCACATCGAACAGCGCCTGGGCCTGGGCGGTCGAGGACTCCTCCGCACCTCCAAACAGACCCATGCCGGCATTGTTGACGAGCAGGTCGATGCGCCCGGCCTTGGCCAAAACGTCATCGACCATTTTCGCAACGGACGTGTCGTCGGTCACGTCGCAGGTCAGCATGGTAACGCCGTCGGATTGTTTGGAGGCCGTGCGACGACCGGTTCCGAATACACGATAGCCCGCGCTGAGCAAGGCGTCGGCGGTAGCCCGCCCGATGCCGGAAGATGCCCCTGTCACCAGGGCGACGCCAGGATTGATCTTGTTCATGGAAATCATTTCTTTCTTTGTGTTGGATCGGGATGGCATAAGCACGAAAGGTTGTGGTGAAGGGTGCCAATCATGACTGCCCCTGGCGCTCGCGTCGGGCCGCCGGGGCGATCCAGCGCCTGAACAAGGCGCTGGCATTCACGCCGCCAAAACCGAAGCCATTGGAGATTGCGTATTCCATCTCCATTGGCCGGGGCTCGTTTGCGACGAAGTCGATGCCGTCGGCGGCCGGATCGGGTGCGCTCAAATTGAGTGTCGGCGGTGCCACCTGGTCCCTGATCGCCAGGATCGAGAAGATGGCACCAAGCCCGCCGGCCGCGCCCAGCAGGTGCCCGGTCGCGGATTTCGTTGCGCTGACAGCTATCGCTAAATCGCGCCCGAATACGCTCTTGATCGCTTCGATTTCACCCAGGTCGCCGACTGGCGTGGAGGTCGCATGTGCATTGAGATGACGAACCTCGCTCGGTGAAATCCCTGCTTGCGCAATCGCGATCTCCATGGCCCGGCGCGCACCGCCGCCGTCCTCGGGACCAGAAGTGACGTGATAAGCATCGGCCGTCGTTCCGTAGCCGACGAGCTCGGCGAGCGGTTTTGCGCCGCGCGCCAGCGCGTGGCCCAACGCCTCGATGACCAGCACGCCGGCGCCTTCGCCCATGACGAAGCCGTCCCGCGAAATGTCGAAGGGACGTGAGGCTTGAGCCGGCGCCCAATTGAAGCCGGTTGAAAGGGAGCGTGCGGCAGCAAACCCACCGAGACTGACGGTGTTCATGCATGCTTCCGTGCCCCCGCACACGGCAATATCAGCCTCGTTCGCGCGGATGAGACGGGCGGCGTCGCCGATCGCCTGGATGCCGGCCGCGCACGCTGTCACTGGTGCGCCCAATGGGCCTTTGAAGCCATGACGGATCGAGATGTGGCCCGCTGCGAGGTTCACCAGGAAGGACGGCACCGTGAAGGGCGACAGGCGGCGGGCGCCACGCAGATCGACCGTGCGCACCGCCTCGGTGATGGCGGGGAATCCGCCGACCCCTGAAGCGATAATCGTTGCTGTGCGCAGGCGATCCGTCTCCAAGGCAGGCTTCCATTTCGCCTGTGCAAGCGCCTCTTCCGCCGCCGCCAGCGCAAAGAGAATAAACCGATCTACCCTGCGCTGATCCTTCGCAGCCAGGATGCCATCAGGATCGAAACCAGCGCCCGGATCTTCATCCAAGGAGGGCACCACGCCGCCAATCTTCGCCGGCAGGTCTCCCACCACATCGTCCGGAAGCCTACGGATGCCCGAACGACCGGCCAGCAGACGCGACCATGACGCTTCGACATTGGCAGCTAGGGGCGTGACCGCTCCCATGCCTGTAACAACAATCCGTCGCATCTATTCTCCTATCACTTGGGTGCGCCGACAGCGCTGCCCACGCCGTTCAAGCGGCGACTGCTTCGCGCACCTGATCGGTCGCTGCATCCAGAAAAGCCTGCGCAAGGTCGTGGTCATTGACGACCCGCGAGAGGAGCACCGCGCCGACCATCGTCGAGAGAATGGCCATGGCCTTGCTATTGGACTGCTCGCCATTGGCCTCGGCAATGAAACGGCCGAGGATCTCCAGATGCTCGTTGATGCCTGCTTCGAACGACGCTTTCACGTCCTGGCCCTGTCTGGCGGCATCCGAACCGAGTGCCACGATCGGGCATCCGTCCATCCTTTCTCCGCGATGGCCCATGCTGAGATAGAAGGAGATCACTGCTTCGAGCGGATTCTCAGGGTTTGCCGCAGTTGCGTCCGACCAACGGTGGGTGGCGCTCTCCATCGCCCGCTTGGACGCCTGCGCTGCCAAGTCCTCCTTTGACTCGAATTGCTTGTAAAAGGCGCCCTGCGTCAGTCCTGCACCCTTCATCAGATCCTTGAGGCCAATGCCGTCAAAGCCGCGCTCGCGAAAAAGGCGGCTTGCCACATTGATGACGGTCTCGCGGTTTTCCGCGGCTTGAGTTCGGTTCACGCGCATCATCGGTCTCCTTTTCGATTGCGTTCGTAATCTATAATCGATATAGAAGTCGAACGCAATCTAATTTGAGATGGGGCGACGAGCGTGAAAAAGAGAACCGTTATCGTATTGGGATCGACCCTGACGGCGATGTCATGGGTGGCGGCATTCGCCACGTTTGCCACTCCTGCGCAGGAGGCTCCTTTGGTGACCGACCCAAGGCAGGAAGCGCCTTTCGTCAGACTCGTATCGGCAGCGCCGGTGACCGGATCAGAGCGCGGCTTCACCGGCGTCATCGCGGCGAGGGTGCAGAGCAATCTAGGCTTTCGGGTTCCCGGCGAGATCGTGGAACGATTGGTAGACGTCGGTCAGGAGGTCAAAGCCGGACAGCCGCTGATGCGGATTGACGACACCGATCTGCGCCTTGCGCTTTCGGCGAAACGCAACGCCGTTGCGGCTGCGCCCGCAGCAGTCGTTCAGACACAGCCGGATGAACGGCGATACGCCAGTTTGCTTGGCAGTGGGTGGGTTACACCGCAGCGCTACGAGCAGGCGAAGGCTGCGATGGATACCGCCCAAGCGCAACTTGCCGCCGCCGAAGCCGACGCACGGGTCGCCGAGAACGAGGCGGCCTATGCGGTCCTGTTGGCGGACGCGGATGGAACGGTGGTTGAAACGCTTGGCGAGCCGGGGCAGGTCGTCGCTGCCGGCCAGCCAGTGATCCGGACCGCCAAGGCCGGCCCACGCGAAGCGGTTGTCGCGCTTCCCGAAACGATCCGGCCGGCGATGGGCTCGGTAGCCGAGGCCAGCGTGTATGGTGGCGATGAGCGCCGTTATTCAGCGCATCTGCGGCAGCTGTCGGACTCCGCCGATGCCCAGACCCGCACGTATGAGGCGCGCTATGTGCTCGACGGTGAGGCTGCCGCGGCACCGCTTGGTGCGACGGTGACCATTCGGCTCGCAAGCCAGGTGAAACAGCCGGAGGTCCAGGTGCCGTTGGGAGCCGTGCTCGATGACGGGCGGAAGACCGGCGTTTGGGTGTTGGACAGCGCCACCTCAACCGCACACTTTCAGGCCGTCCAGCTTGTTCGTGTAACCAGCGAAACCGCTGTGATCTCCGGGCAGACGGTAGCGGATGCCCACGTAACCAATCGATCTTATTGACAAAATGGTAGCGGGAGAGGGACTTGAACCCCCGACCCCAGGATTATGATTCCCGTGCTCTAACCAACTGAGCTACCCCGCCAGGGCGGCGAAAGGCCCGAAATCCGCCTTAAGTCGAAAGGCATTTCGAGGCGTTCGCCAAGGTCGCGCGGATATAAGGTTGGGAGGGCGAGCCTGTCAAGCTTCGAAGCATTCCATATCGCCGCATATTCTCATTGCCGAAAAAAGCTTTGCCGCATGGACATTTGGTTGGAACCGCCGGGGTTGAGTTCGAAGGGGCACGTCGCTATGTCTCGGCCACGAGTTTTTAGAGTTTGAAACAGATGAAGCCGCGCATTGCAGTCCTCGGTTGCGGATACTGGGGCAGCAACCATATCCGCACCCTCAAGGCGCTTGGCGCGCTGCACGCGGTTTCCGACGCCAACCGGGCGCGTGCCGAAGGCTTTGCCAGCGAACAGGATTGCCTGGCGATCGAGCCGGACCAACTGTTCGGTCGGGACGATATCGACGCCATCGTCATGGCCTTGCCGCCGCAGTACCATGCCGACCTTGCCGTACGCGCCGTCGAGAGCGGCAAGGACGTGCTGGTGGAAAAGCCGATCGCGCTGACGGTGGCGGATGCCGAGCGCGCGGTCCAGGCGGCCAAGGACAATGGGCGCGTCTTCATGGTCGGCCATGTCCTGCGTTTTCATCCCGCCTTCGAGACGCTGAAGGGGCTGATAGACAAGGGCGAGCTTGGCGAGGTCCGCTACATCCACTCGCACCGGCTTGGCCTCGGCAAGTTCCACACCGAGAACGATGCGCTGTGGGATCTGGCGCCGCACGATCTGTCGATGATCCTGGCCATCACCGGCACCGAGCCGGTCGAGGTGCGCGGCGAGGGTGCGGCACTCCTCGACAACCTGAGCGACTTCGCGCATCTGCACATGCGCTTTCCCAACGGCCTGCGCAGCCACCTCTTCACCTCGCGACTCAATCCCTATCGCGAGCGACGGTTGACCGTGGTCGGCACCAAGGCGATGGCGGTGTTCGACGATGTCGAGCCTTGGGAGCGCAAGCTTGCCGTCTACCGCCATGCGGTCTGGCAGGACAGCGGCCAATGGGCCTTCACCACCAACGAGCCCTCCTATGTCGCGGTCGCGCAAGGCATGCCGCTGACGCGCGAGCTGGAGCATTTCATCCACTGCATCGAGACGCGGGGCGAGCCGCGCACCAGCGGCGAGGAAGCGATCAGGGTGCTGCGCATCCTGACGGCGGGCACGGTCACCCACACCAAGTCCTGAGACCGTTTGGAAATTCTACTCTGGCGGCCATCCGATGGCGTTTTCTGCGCTTCCCCGTTCTACTGCGTGCAGTAGAACTGAGCTCACGGACCCGAATGTCCGCTGCGCTCCGGTCTCGAAACCACCACCATATGACTCGCCAGAGCGAATTTCGAAACGGTCTCTGAGAGGGTAGTGTTTATTCGGCCGGAATTTGCGCCGGCCTTGCCGCCAGCTTCGTCAGCATGGCTTCGGCCTCGGCGCCGCGCTCTGAGCGCTCGATGAAGCCGCCGCCAAAGACGCGCGCTTCGTTGCCGTCGTCGGAATAGAGCACGCAGGCCTGTCCGGGCGCGATGCCCGACTCGCCGTCGGCCAGTTCGACCGACGTCACTCCAGCGACGTAGCGCAGCACCGCCGGACGCGGCGGCCTGGTCGAGCGCACCTTGGCGAACAGTTCGAGGCCGCCTTCGGGAATATCACCGAGCGGTCCGTCGCCAAGCCAGTTCATGTTGCGCAGATAGATCTTGTGCGTCTCCAGCGCCTCGCGCGGGCCGACGACAACGCGGGCCCGTTCGGCATCGAGATGGACGACATAGAGCGGCTCGCCGGAGGCGATGCCGATGCCGCGGCGCTGGCCGATCGTGTAGCGCAATATGCCCTCATGGCGGCCGAGCACGCGGCCGTCGATATGGACGATGTCGCCCGGATTGGCGGCGGCCGGCTTCAGCTTGGCGATGATGTCGGAATATTTGCCTTGCGGCACGAAGCAGATGTCCTGGCTGTCCTGCTTGGCAGCCACCGTCAGCCCCATCTCCTCGGCTATGGCGCGCACCTGCGGCTTCGACAGGCCGCCCAGGGGAAAGCGCAGATAGTCGATCTGCGCCTGCGTGGTGGCGAACAGGAAATAGCTCTGGTCGCGGTCGGCATCGACCGGCCGGTAGAGCGCGCGGTGGGCGCCATTGGCGCCGGAGCGGATGTAATGACCGGTGGCGAGCGCGTCGGCGCCCAGTTCCTTGGCGGTGGCGAGGAGGTCTGCGAACTTCACGGTCTGGTTGCAGGAGACGCAAGGGATCGGCGTCTCGCCGGCGACATAGCTCTCGGCGAAGGGGTCGATGACCGCCTTGCGGAAGCGCTCCTCGTAATCGAGCACATAGTGGGGAATGCCAAGCGTCTCGGAAACACGGCGGGCATCATCAATGTCCTGTCCCGCGCAGCATGAACCGGCCCGGTGCGTGGCCGCGCCGTGATCGTAAAGCTGCAAGGTGACGCCGACGACATCGTAACCTTCGCGTTTCAACAGGCCGGCGACCACGGACGAGTCCACGCCGCCCGACATGGCGACGACGATGCGGGTGTTTTCGGGACGTCCGGGAAGGTCGAGACTGTTCATGATGCTTTCATTCTGCGCGGCGTCTGAATGCCAATGTCGAGAATATAGGTCAAGCTTTGCGGCGGCGCCAGCTTGCAAGGCGATCGACGGATTGCGGGCGATCCGCGATCGGCCGGATTTTTTCCAATCAATTCAAGGCTTCCAGCCGGATGTTTCAAATGCCTGCGAAAAGACTAACGCGGCGTTCACGATCCTTACCTAGTCATTAGGGTCTGCTTAGGCAATTTTTAAAGCTGTGGCGGTAACGTGGCGGGGATTGGGTCTTTGAGTTTTTTGTAGAGAGTACGATGACCGATCTGGTTAGACCTAGAGTTAAGTATGTTATCGGGCCTGACGGCAGCCCTCTCACGATTGCCGATCTGCCGCCGACCAATACGCGTCGCTGGGTTATCCGGCGCAAGGCGGAAGTGGTCGCGGCGGTGCGTGGCGGGCTTTTGAGCCTCGAAGAGGCATGCCAGCGCTACAAGCTGACCACCGAGGAATTCCTGTCCTGGCAGGCGTCGATCGACGAATATGGCCTTGCCGGGCTGCGCACCACGCGCATCCAGCAATACCGGCACTAGGTCCGGGTTGAAGATACAAAAGGGCGCGGCACTCCGCGCCCTTTTGCTTTTAGGTCGTGTCTTTGTTGGTCAAACCGTCAACGCCACCTTGCCGATCGGCTTGGTGGCGAGAAAGGCGTGAGCGGCCCCGGACTCTTCGAGCGGGAAGCTCTTGGCCACATGAACGGTGAGCTTGTTCGCGTCGATCAACCGGCCAAGCTCCATCAGGCCTTCGCGGTCAGGCACGACGGACATGCGCTCGACACGGATGTCGCGCGCGCTGGCCAGCGCCCTGGTGGCCTCGTTGAGGTCCAGCAAGGACACCAGCACGCCGCCATTCCTGATGACCTTGAGCGAGCGTTCGGCGTGCTCGCCGCCGATTGGGTCGAGCACCAGATCGATGTCGCTGATCCGGCCGGCAAAATCGCCTTGAGTGTAGTCGATGACCTCGTCGGCGCTGAGCTTGCGGACGAAATCGAGCTTGTTGGGGCTGGCTGTGGCGATGACATAAGCGCCGCGCGCCTTAGCGATCTGCACTGCCAGATGGCCGACGCCGCCCGCCGCCGCATGCACCAGCACGCGCTGGCCCGATTTCAAGGCGCCATGGCGGACAAGGCCCTGCCAGGCGGTCAGACCGGCCAGCGGCAACGCGCCTGCCTGGATATGGTCCGCCGCCTTCGGCTTCGGCGCGACCTCGTCGGCCGGCACGACGGCAAGCTCGGCGTAAGCCGCCGCCTGCTTGGGAAAGCGCGGCATGCCGAACACCTCATCGCCGACCTTGAGGCCGGTGACGCCGGCGCCGAGCGCCTCGACGGTTCCCGAAATATCCCAGCCGAGGATGAAGGGCGGCTCTCCGAGCAGCGGATAGTAGCCGGCGCGCACGGCGCCATCGACCGGATTGATGCCGGCCGCCCTGACGCGGACCAGCACTTCACCGGCCTTGGGAGCGGGATCGGGCTGGTTGGCAACGACAAGGATTTCGGGTCCGCCGAAGGAATTCTGAATAACGGCACGCATGGTATCTCTCCTGCTTGGTTGGTGCCGCTATCATTTGGATAGTAATATTACCTTGTCCAGTATGTACCTTTTTGATATATACGTACCCCATGGATAGTGATGACGACTCCCCTTTCGGCTATGATGCGTTCCGGCGGACCTGCCCTTCGCACACGGTGCTCGAGATGCTGGCCAGCAAATGGGTCTATCTGGTGGTGTGCGCGCTGCGCAAAGGCCGGCTGCGCAATGGCGAACTTGCCCGCAAGCTCGAAGGCATCACGCCCAAGATGCTGGCGCAGACATTGCGCGTGCTGGAGCGTGACGGCCTGGTGCGGCGTGAGATCTTTCCGGTCATTCCGCCGCGCGTCGAATATGAATTGACCGAGCTCGGCCAGAATCTGGGGGGACTGCTGACCCAGATCAGGGCATGGGCGGAGCAGCACGCGCCTGACATCAAGGATGCCCGCGCCAAGGCGATTGCCTTCAGTGAAGGGGATTGGGCCGCCTAGATTGGGGATCTCGCGGCAAGAGGTCGGTTCGGGCCGATGGCCCGATGGGTTACCCGCCCGCCGATGGTGCCGATCTCGACCGGTTCAGCCGATCATGGCGCTACGGCCACCGGTTTCGGCTTCGCGGACCTTGGTGTCGCGCGACTCCAGCATTTCGGCCTTGGAAAGCTCCGCTTCAGCTTCACCGAGTAATGATTCGGCAGCGCTTCGCTGTTGGGCGAGGTCGCTTTGCGAATTTCTGAGGTTGTCGCGGCGCAAGCGCGCCGCCTTGGCGAAGGTCGGATAGGCGAAATGATTGATGTCGGTGATGCCGGCTTTCTTTTCCTCGGCGGTGATCTGAAGCTCCAGTTCGACGGCCATGCGTTCGAACTCGGCGATCATCATGTCGAGCTGCAGCAGCTGCCGCCGCTTCTCATTCACCTGAAACTGTTTCAGCCGAACGAGGTTTTCACGTGACTTCATGATTCGGTACTCCCGGAAACGCACACCCGCACATATCGTCCAAACCACCTGGAAAGGCCCAGGCATTGCCCGTGTCCACCGGCATCTCCCGAACTATGGGAAACAAAACCCTAAAGTTTTTTGCCGGCGGTAACCATTCGTTTACGGGCATTGTTAATCATACGGCTCAGGACTTAAGGCCGGGTAAAAATTCCGGCCGTCGAAGCGAAGGCGCGTCGATGAGTCCCTGGAGTCGCTTAGTCCAGGTTGTTAATGTGTTGCATTAGGAATTTGGGTATGGGATTCGTTATTAGATTCAAGAGGGTGTAGAAAGGGGTTAAAAAATCTGATACCGTCATGGACGGGAAATTAGGTTTTGTTAACCATTCGATGGCAGCCTCTGCACAAGGCAACCACTGCTCCGGGGCAGGACGGGTCGTGAAATGGTCCGGCGGCAGAAAAGGGGAATGAAATGCGTGTTCTGCTGATAGAAGATGACAGTGCAACCGCACAAAGCATCGAACTGATGCTGAAATCGGAGAGTTTCAATGTCTATACGACGGACCTCGGCGAAGAGGGTGTCGATCTGGGCAAACTCTACGACTACGACATCATCCTTCTCGATCTCAACCTGCCCGACATGTCCGGCTACGAGGTCTTGAGAACGCTTCGCCTCTCCAAGGTAAAGACGCCGATCCTGATCCTCTCCGGCATGGCCGGCATCGAGGACAAGGTCCGTGGCCTCGGCTTCGGCGCTGACGACTACATGACCAAGCCGTTCCACAAGGACGAGCTGGTGGCCCGCATCCATGCCATCGTGCGACGCTCCAAGGGCCATGCCCAGTCGGTCATCACCACCGGTGACCTGGTGGTCAACCTCGACGCCAAGACCGTCGAGGTCGGCGGCCAGCGCGTGCACCTCACCGGCAAGGAATACCAGATGCTGGAGCTGCTCTCGCTGCGCAAGGGCACAACGCTCACCAAGGAAATGTTCCTCAACCACCTCTATGGCGGCATGGACGAGCCGGAATTGAAGATCATCGACGTCTTCATCTGCAAATTGCGCAAGAAGCTCGACGCCGCATCCGGTGGCCAGAACTACATCGAGACGGTCTGGGGCCGCGGCTACGTGCTGCGCGAACCCGAAGACATCCGCGTCAGCGCCTGAGCGGCGAGCACCGCCCGAATCATTGCCATGTCAGACTAAAAACCCGGCTTCGGCCGGGTTTTTGCGTCACGGATCAGCGATGAAAGGGCTCTGCCGCCTCAAGCGGCGATTTTCAGGTTGCGAAAACGCTCGAGCAGTTGCGGGCGATTGAACGGTTTCAGGAGATAGCCTTGGGCGCCGGCTCGCTTGGCCCGCATGATCGAGGCGATGTCGAGCTCGACCAGCGAGATCAGGATCTGCGGCCTTGTCGGGCTTTCCATGGCGCGCACACGGCGGATGAGGTCAACCGCCTGCACATCGGGCAGGGCGCCGTCGACGACGATGATGTCGGGCATGTCGGCGGCGCACATCTCCAGGGCATCAAGCCCGCTGGCTGCTTCGATGACCACCATGTCGGAACCGCCCAGGATGCGTTTTGCAACCTTCCTGATGACGCTTGAATCGTCGACGAACATACAGCGTTTCATTTCCGGGTCCTCTTTGCCTTGGGGCAATCCGGTCGTGCGGGGCATCTGCCAAGCACCCTAGGCCGATCTGGTAAAGAACCCGAAAAGCGTTTAGGTAAAATTTTTGGAAAGATGCCGTCGCAGAGGCTTTTCTTCGCGAATGCTTCGCTGCTTCTGCCAGCCGAGCTGTCACGGCAATATTACGCCGTTGAAATACTTTGTTCTCCCGGCGAGCAGCCGGACGCTCAGGCTGCCGAAAGCACGATTTCTTCCGCCGTCGCATGGATCGATATCGTCATGCCGGCCTCGCGGGCCAGCAGCAGCGTGTAGTAGGGCTGCACCGAATGCGCATCGATCGGCTCTTCCGGCTTGTGACCGGAATGCAGTTCGAGGAATTTCGGTGGCACGCGCAGCATCGGGCCGCTTGCCGAAAGGGAAATGCGTGGCTCGGTTTCAAGATTCTCGAGGGTGACGACCAGCTTGCCGCCACGCGGAATGGCAGCGTTGGCGACCAGGATCAGGTTGAGCAGCAGCTTGACCTTGTTCTTGGGCAGCAGCGCGCGTGCCCCGTTCCAGGTCAGTTCCGGCTTTTCGTTCTTGAGGAAGGCGATCGCCACCGCTTCGGCGTCGCCGGTGTCGATCAGCATGCCGGCGGAGCCTGCCGCGCCGAAGGCGATGCGGGCGAACTGCAACCGCGCCGAGGCATTCCTGGCGCTCTGGCGGATGAGCCGCATGGCGTCTTCGTCGGCGCCGCCCTCGTCAAGCAGTTCAAGCCCGTTATTGATCGCGCCGACCGGCGAGATGATGTCGTGGCAGACGCGGCTGCACAGAAGCGCCGCGAGGTCAGGCGCGGAAAGGGTGAACAGATCGGCCATCGGTGAAAATCCCTGCAAAATTCCACAATTCCTGGCCGAGCGATTTATCGTCGCGCCTGCCCAGACGAATCACGCTTCAACCCGAGGCTTTCTGAATACACAGCACTCGTATGTACAGCAACAAATCCAAAATTGTCGTCGGGGCAAATGGCGCGTTTGCGCGGGCTTTCAGCGCCGCGCGACCCCAAAAGCCAGCCTTCGAACCGCCATCTTCCTGTGGGAGTTAATGGTTGAAAAAGGATTACGGCATAGTTTGCCCCTAACAGTCATCCTTAACGGCCGCCTAAAGAGCCGGACCGGATGCGAGGCGTCGGCGAAAGTGCTCCATGACGGAGATTGGAAGCATGTTTTCCCGATTCTACGACCGGAGTTTCCTCCGTGTCATCTCAGGCCGGAAGTTTCTCCGCGTCTGCTCAATGGCGATCACGCTCATGGGCGTCCTCGTTTTCTCGACTTCAGCCCTGCGGGCCCAGGAGTACACCGCTCAGGAGATTATCGATTCCGGTCACAAGTTCTTCGGCGCGACATCGGGTGGGCTCGCCACCGTCGTCGAGAAGATCTTCGCCTCCTACGGCTTGCCCAATGGCTATCTGCTCGGTGAGGAGGGGTCGGGCGCGCTGATCGGCGGCCTGACCTACGGCGAAGGCACGCTCTACACCAAGAATGCCGGCGATCACAAAGTGTTCTGGCAAGGCCCGTCGCTGGGCTGGGATTTCGGCGGCGAGGGGTCCCGGGTGATGATGCTGGTCTACAATCTCGACGATGTCAGCAACCTCTACAACCGCTATGGCGGCGTCGCCGGTTCGGCCTATGTGGTGGCGGGCGTCGGCTTCAATGTGCTGAAGAACAACAATGTGCTCCTGGTGCCGATCCGCACCGGCGTCGGCGCCCGGCTCGGTGTCAATCTCGGCTATCTGAAGCTGACCGAGCGGGCGACCTGGAATCCGTTCTAAAGTCCAACCGATCGTGACCGCAATGCCAAGTTTTCGATGGGAATTGTAGACCTGTGACCCTCCACGCGCTGCGGCAAGCTCTTGCCGCAGCGCCGGATTTCCGCCATGCCAGTGTGATGCGGTCCAGTTCCGGCGGTTGCCGCCGATAGCAGGTAGTCCTTTGGTTCAGTCGGTCCTGTTCTTTGCCCTCGGCTTTCTCTGCGCCGGCTTCCTGGCGCTGATCGTGGCTCCGGCTGTCTGGCGCCGTGCCGTCACGTTGACGCGCAGGCGCATCGAGGCCTCCATCCCGCTGACGCAGACCGAAATCCAGGCAGACAAGGACCGCATCAGAGCGGAATACGCCATGGCAAACCGCCGCCTCGAAATGAACGTCAAGGCGCTGCGCGAGAAAGCGGCCGAGCAGCTCGTCGAGATCAGTCGTGGCCACGAGGCGTTGAAGGGGTTGGCGATCGAACGCACGGACAAGAACCACGCGCTCGCCGAACTCAGCGCCAAGAACGAGGCGCTGCGGCAGCGCGAAGAGGAACTGCACCGGCTTTCGGAGCGGCTCAAGGACACCGAACGCAAGCTGGAGAAGCGGGCGCTCGAGCTCGAAAAGCTGGAGCAGATGTATGACGACGCCAGTTTTTCCTCCTCCAGCCGGCAGATCGAGCTCGTGGCGCGGGAGTCCGAATTGCAGAAGCTGGCCAGCGACATCGCGCTGCTGCGCGGCCAGCGCAAGGAAGCGGACCGGCGCCAGCAGGAGATCGCGGCCGAAAGCAAGGCCGCCCGCGACGCGCTGAAGGCGGAGAAGAAAAGGGTGGCCGAACTCGACAAGAAAGTCGAACGGCTGCTGGCGACGCTCGCCGATCGCGAGGACAAGCTCGACCGCCGCGAAAAGGAGCTGGCGCGGCTGCGCGAAAAGGCGAAGGCCGAGGATGGCGGACCGGCCTTGCGGCTGGTCGGCAAGCCGGATGCAGCCGGCGGACATGACGAGGCCAAACAGCGCGATGATCTGGACCAGGCGATCGCCAAGCTCGACAGCGACCGCGAGCGGCTGGAGGCCAGGCTGACCGCACTGGCGCGCGAGAACAAGCGGCTCAAGGCGGATCTCGGCGCCATGGCATCGTCGGGTACGGCCAATGGCAGTGCGGCGCTGCGCGAGCAGATGAACGAGCTGGCGGCTGAAGTCGTCCACCTTACGGCCAAGCTCGAGGGACCCGATTCACCGATCGCCAAGGCGCTGGCGGCACCGCAGGACAGCCGATCCAACAGCGGCGATCGCAGCCTCGCCGACCGTGTGCGGGCCTTGCAGAAGGCTGACGCGAACTGAAGCGGCGGTGCCGCCGTCGCCCTTGCTCAACGATGCGAGAAGTGATGCAGGGCAATGGCTGACGCTGCCGCGACGTTCAGGCTGTCGAAGCCTTTCGACATGGTGATCCGCACGGTTTGCAGGCGCGCAAGCAGGCGTTCGGGCAGGCCTTCGCCCTCGGTGCCGAGATAGAGCGCCAGGCGCTCGGCCGGCTTTGCATCGCGTATGTCGGTTCGTCCGCGCGGCGATAGGGCAAGTTGTTCAAAACCCCGTTCGGCGAGCATCGCGGTAAAGCCTGATGTGTCGGTGAAGGACGCAAACGGGATCTTGAGCGCGGCGCCGACGGAAACGCGGATCGCCTTGCGGTACAGCGGATCGCAGCATGTCGTATCCATCAGCACCGCATCGGCGCCGAAGGCGGCGGCATTGCGGAAGATCGAGCCCATATTGTCGTGGTTGGCGATGCCGACGAGCACCAGCACCAATGCCTGGTCGGGCAAGGCATCCAGCAACGGCCCGGGCGCTTGCGGCGTCGCCTTGCGGCCGATGGCCAGGATGCCGCGATGCATATGGAAGCCGGCGATCGCATCCATCACCGCGCTGGTGACGACATAGACCGGCAGGTCCGCCGGCGCCTTGTGCAGGATGTCCTCCAGGCCGCCGAGCCGGTTTTCCAGGACAAGAACGGATTCGGCGCCGAAGCGGCCGGACGACAGAAGCAGATCGAGGACCACCTTGCCTTCGGCGACGAAACGGCCTTGCCGGCCGGCGAGATCGCGTTCGCGGATATCGAGATAGGCGGCGACGCGTGAATCCCGTGGATCGTCGATGCGGATTGGGTCCATGTCCTGCGCTCAAATATCGAGAGCGTGGGCCGTGCGTCGGGAGAGACGCACAAGCCACGTTCCGAAAATCGTCAGCGAGGTAAGCGGCCGCAGGAGCGTCCGGTCAAGTCCCGGCGCGGCGCAATCTCTGCGCCATCTGGGACAGGTCCTCCTTGCCGGTGCCGAAAATACCATCCAGCACGACAAGCAGCTCGCGCACCGCGTCGGATTTGCAGGAGTAATAGATCATCTGACGGTCGCGGCGGGTTTCCACGAGGTCAAGCGCCCGCAGCTTGGCCAGATGCTGCGAGAGCGCGGATTGGCTGAGCATCACCTTGTCGGCGATGGCGCCGACCGACATTTCACCGTCGATCAGATAGCTCATAATCAACAGCCGCTTTTCGTTGCCCATGAGCATCAAAAATTCGGCAGCAGATTCGGCGTTGGCGATTAGCTTTGTCGAGACCATGAATGCCCCATGCTTTTTGCTCATCGAGGCGCCATGGGGGCAATGGTGCCTGAATCCATAAATTCACTTGCGAATGGCCACCGACGAGTCAGCGCCATCACCGAAGGGTAGAACATTTCTTTTAAATCTCAAGTGTTGCTTTTGATCAAATGCAATTAAGTTTCATTATTTGCCTGCCTGGCCGCGCGGCCGCCCCTGGCCATTTCGACCAGAACGGGCCGTAATTCCCGCGCCGCTATCAGGGGTTGTGGAAAGAATACCCGGCAAACATTGTCTCCCGACACGAGATCCATGCCATCGGCGTCCAAACCGGCGATGCCCCAGCCGTCGGAAGATGCCCCGGCGTAATCATGCGCGTAAACGGCGATCGCGTCCAGATGGTCCGCGTTCATGTGCTCGATGGCGGATTGTTCGCTCGCCGCAAGCTCTTGGACGATGGGGCCGACAGTGACGAGATCGGAGCGATCGAGCAGATAGGCCTTGCCGAAGCCGCCATTGAGGCTGGCGCGCTGCGGCTCGAGGCGAAAGATCGAGAAGTCGCCGAGCCCGGCATAGAGGTTCGCCTTGGGATTGCGGTTGAGATAGCGGCGCTCGGCGCGGGTGTGCGCGTCAGAGCCACGCTCGAGCCGCGATGCCTGGCAGATCAGCGACAAGCGCGGATGCGCCAGCGGGTCGCCTTTGCCGGGCTCGCCGAGCAGCAGGGAACAGCGCGGATCGGCAAGCATGGCGGGCGTGTGCGCCGAGAGCATCGAGACCAGGATCAGCGGCGCGCCGTCGATGTCGGTGGCGACGCCGACCCGGCTCGCCAGCGGCGACCCGGTCCGCGGCTCCAGCACCGCCAGGGCGCCGAAGCGGGCGCTGCGCAGAAGCGTCTTCGCCAACCGGATCGCCTCGGCGTCGGTTTGGCGGATCACGTCCTTCTTTCGATCGTCCAACGGTTTCGTCCTGCTAAGTTGATTTTCTTGTTCCACTTATCAGACGATGATGCCGGTCCTGGCAAGCGTTCTATGCAAGTCGCCTGGAGCCGCATCGCACTTCCGGGTGACTTATACTATTTCGGCGCCATGCGGATGGCGCCGTCGAGACGGATGGTTTCGCCGTTCAGCATCTGGTTTTCGATGATGTGCAAGGCAAGTGCCGCATATTCGGATGGTTCGCCGAGACGGGACGGGAAGGGCACGGCGGCGCCGAGCGAATCCTGCACCTCCTGCGGCATGCCGGCCATCATCGGTGTCTTGAAGATGCCGGGTGCGATGGTGCAGACGCGGATGCCGGAACGGGCAAGGTCGCGCGCCACCGGCAGGGTCATGCCGACCACGCCGCCCTTCGAAGCGGAGTAGGCGGCCTGGCCGATCTGGCCGTCATAGGCGGCGACCGAAGCGGTGTTGACGATGACACCACGCTCGCCGCCCTGCAGCGGCTCGAGGCTGGCGGCGCGGTCGGCGACGAGGCGGATCATGTTGAAGGTGCCGATCAGATTGACCTCGATAACCTTGCGGTATTGATCGAGCGGATGCGGTCCGTCCTTGCCGATGGTCTTCACGCCAATGGCGATGCCGGCGCAATTGACCAGGATGCGTGGCTCGCCGAGCTTGCTCGCTGTCTCGGCGAGGGCCGCAGTGCCACTGTCGGCGCTGCTGACGTCGCATTGGACGGAAATGCCGCCGATGTCGGCCGCGACCTTGGCCGCGCGCTCGATACCGACATCGAAGATGGCGACGCGGGCACCCTTGGCGGCAAGCGCGCGCGCCGTTGCCTCGCCAAGGCCGGAGCCGCCGCCGGTGACGATCGCGATCTGGCCGTTCGGGTTCATGGCGTCATCCTCTCCCGGAGCAATTCATCATTCACGAAAGCGCCGAACCGTTTCACATCTTCCTGGAATTGCTCCAAGAAAGCAGGGACGGATCAGGCCCGGATCGACGGTCAAGGTCAAGCCTTCGCCTAAACGTGCTCGGCGACCCTGGCCTGGGTGGCATGGCCGACCTCGCCGGTGAGTCTGGCCACAGCGCCCGGCGTGATCTCGTGCGACAAAAGCCGGTCGAGATCGACAGGGCGCGGCATCGAGATCTGGCCGCGCGGGATGCGCTTGAAGCCGAGCGGCCCGTAATAGGGCTCGTCGCCGACCAGTATGACGGCGGGCGCGCCGGCCTTTGCAGCCGCCTCCAGTGCGATTCCCACCAGCCGGCGGCCGATGCCGAGATTCTTGAAGGCCGGCCGCACTGCGAGCGGCCCGAGCATCAGCGCGCGGCCGGCACCAGCGGCGATGCGGGTCATGCGCACCGAGGCGACGACGAGATCGCCATCGACCGCGACAAAGGAAAGCGCGCGCTCGTGACCGCCGGCTTCGCGGATCTTGTAGGCTGCCAGCACGAAGCGGCCCGGCCCGAAGGCCTCGTCATTGATGGCTTCGATTTCAGGGTCGTGCGCCGGAGTTTCCGGCAGGTATTTCACGTCGGCAAGGCTCATGGTCTTTGCGTTCCGGTAGAGGAGGAAAGGTTGCTGCAAACGGCAGCGTTCGCCAGTCAGCGCTTCATCAAGCGCGGGCGCCCTTTCGTCGTCGGTCAAACCGGATCAAAGCAAAGTCCAACATGCGGAGTGTCCGCTAGCATCAATTTTCGGCCGCCGCAATTGGCCTGATGTGTCGCCGTCTCCGTCAAGTGACGGTCTGTTCAGCACCTGACCTCTTCGACGGGGCAACCTTACGCCTAGATAATGCGGCAGGACGCAAGGAGATTCGCATGGGATTGCTGGTCGAGGGCAGGTGGCAGGATCGCTGGTATGACACGGCGGACAATGGCGGCAGGTTCGTCAGGACGCAGTCGCAATGGCGTGACTGGATCACCGTCGACGGGGCGCCGGCCGAAGGCCGGACGCGCGGCTTCAAGGCCGAGCCGGGGCGCTACCATCTCTATGTCTCGCTCGCCTGTCCGTGGGCGCACCGGACGCTGATTTTTCGCGCGCTGAAGAGGCTCGAAGGCATCATCTCCGTCTCGATCGTGCATCATTTCATGGGTCCCAACGGCTGGACATTCCTGGCCGAGGACGGCGCCACGGGCGACACGCTTTACGGTCTCGATTTCCTGCACCAGATCTATTCCAAGGCCGATCCCGCCTATTCCGGCCGGGTGACCGTGCCGGTGCTTTGGGACAAGAAGGAACAGACTATCGTCTCCAACGAGTCTTCCGAGATCATCCGGATGCTCAATTCGGCGTTCGACGCATGGGGCGATGCAAGCCTCGATTTCTATCCCGAGGACCTGCGCAATGAGATCGACCGCGTCAACGCGCTGGTCTATCCCACGGTCAACAACGGCGTCTACCGCGCCGGCTTCGCCACCACCCAGCGTGCCTATGAGGAGGCGTTCGGCGAATTGTTCGCGGCTCTGGATAGGCTGGAGGAGCGGCTGTCAAAACAGCGCTATCTCGTCAGCGACCGCATCACCGAGGCCGACTGGCGGCTGTTCACCACGCTGGTGCGCTTCGATCCGGTCTATGTCGGCCATTTCAAATGCAATCTGCGGCGCATCGCCGACTATCCCAACCTGTCGAACTATTTGCGCGACCTCTATCAGCTGCCTGGTGTCGCGGCGACCGTGAACCTGCATCACATCAAGGCGCACTACTACGGCAGCCACGAAACGATCAATCCGACACGGATCGTGCCGGTCGGGCCGGAACTGGACTATGGCGCGCCGCATGACCGGGCAAGGTTCGCCATCTGAGATCTGCAATCCCCGCAGCGGGCACGGTCGTTATCGGAAGGTTTCCGTGTTGATGCGAGCCTGTCTGGCAAGCTCGGCTTTCAGGAAATTCTTGCCCATTCGGCTGGAATAGCCCCAGGCGTTGATCGCAAAGACGATAAGCCCGCCAAACAGCAGGACGAAAACCCAGGCGAGCGCAGGCAAGGTATCGCTTCCCGGCATGGCGCCGCCCGCAACAGCAAGGCCGACGAGCATCAGTGAAAGCAGGCACGAGGCCAGAGACGAAAAAAGCGTTATCTTCCAATATTCGTCTCGATTGAAAAGCCGAAGGTTCCTGTTGATGAATTTGTAGGAGGCGAAAGAGGTCGACCCGAACGTGATGGCGAAGCCGCTTGCATGGCCGAAGCTGTCCGGTAGCGACGGAAACATCATCGCTACGCCCATGAACACAACGGTCAAGCCTACCATCATCAGACTATAAAAGCCGACATAGGGCCAAACGCTCACTGATTTTACTTGTTCGAAATCCATGGAATCGCCCCCGTGTATTTTCCTGATCAATATAGCCCGGAATTTTCTTAACAGCCAAGGCGAGCTTACCAATAGAGCGACGCGGGCTCCTCCCCAAAAACCTCGGCAATGCGCCGCAGCGTCGCCGGCGTCGTATCCCTGGGCAAGCGATCCAGCGGGAAGAAACCGGCCTCGGCGATCTCATGGTCTGGCAGCTTCGGTGTGGTCTGGCTGAACTGCTCGATCAGGTAGAAGCCGACATGGTCACGCCGGCTGGAGCGGCGGTTGAAATGCATCGACTTCAGCACCGCCGGCGCGCTCAGCGCGATGTTGCCTTCCTCGGCGAGTTCGCGCTCCAGCGCCTCGGCCAGCGTTTCTCCGACCTCGACGCCGCCACCGGGAAGCTGCCAGCCGGGCACGTAGGTGTGGCGGATGAGGAAGATGGAATTCGTCGCGGTGTCATGGACGAGGCCGCGCACGCCGAGCGTCATTGGCCGCCGCAGCACGAAATAGAGATGGAACAGCCTGGCCCGCAAACCCGCCCAGCCGGTCTGGCGGAAGGTGTCTTCCGGGTTTGCCATCAGGTGCTAAACCGGTAAGGAAACCTTGAGTGGAAAGCGGGGCGCTGGTCGCCTATGAGGGATGGATGTTCAGGCTCGCGCATATTTCCGATGTCCATCTGGGGCCGCTCCCCGATGTATCCTATCGCGATCTCGCCTCCAAGCGCGTGCTCGGCTACGTCAACTGGCAACGCAATCGCCGACGCCACATGCATGACGCCGTCATCGACGCCATCACCGCCGACATCAAGACGCAAAACCCCGACCATCTCGCCGTCACCGGCGACCTCGTCAATCTGGCGCTCGACGGCGAGATCGAGATGGCCAAGCACTGGCTGGAGACGCTGGGGTCGCCGCATGACGTTTCCGTGGTTCCGGGCAACCATGACGCCTATGTGCCGGGCGCCTTCGACAAGGTCTGCCGCTCATGGGCGGCCTGGATGAGCGGCGACGGCGTCAACACGCCGGTCGACCGCAACGCGTTCCCGTATCTGCGCGTGCGCGGCAATGTCGCGCTGGTCGGCGTCTCGACGGCGCGCGCCACGGCACCCTTCATGGCCAATGGCTTCTTCATGGAAGGGCAGGCCGAGCGGCTGGGCAAGATCCTGCGCGACACCGGTGGGCAAGGCCTGTTTCGCGCGATCATGATCCATCACCCGCCGGTGCGCGGCGCCGTCTCGCAGCACAAGCGGCTGTTCGGTATCGCCCGCTTCCACAAGGTCATTCGCAAGAACGGTGCGGAACTCGTCCTGCACGGTCATTCGCATCTGCCGTCGCTATTCCAGATCGGGTTGCGCGGCACCAAGGTTCCGGTGGTCGGTGTCGCCGCCGCCGGCCAGGCGCCGGGCAGCAAGCATCCGGCGGCGCAGTACAATCTGTTCGACATCGACGGCGAAAAGGGCAATTGGCGCATCCGCCTGACGCGGCGTGGCCTGACCGGGCCGGCGATACCGCCCACCGATCTGCAGACCATCGAACTGGGCGTGGAGGCCAGCGCTTCTATGGCCGCAGGCTGAACACCATCGCCACGAGGCGGTCCCAGAACAGGGCGACCGACACCGCCAGGCCGACCAGCGCGCCGGCGGCGACCAGGCCAAGGCCTGACAGGAAGGCCCACCAACCGTTGCTGCGTTGCGGCGACCGTAGCGGCGGCTCGGCCTCCGCCACCTCGACGCGCCTCATGCCGGCGACGGCCGGCTCTACCCCGCCCTCCATCATCCTCTGGCGCTCGACGATGCGCTCGGCGACATAGCGCGTCACGGAATCGGCAACCGGCTTCATCTCGGTCGATTCGGCAAGCACGACGCGGCCGATGCGGGTGTCCTTGAGGAAGCGGTAAGTGCGGCGGTCGCGCCCCATGGCGACATGGCTGACGGCATCGATCCACAGGCGCGGTTGCAGCCCTGCCGAAACGACGAAGTCGAAATTGTCCATGTCGGCGGGCACGTCGGCAAAGACGGGTGCGAGTTCGGCGGCCAGGAGATCGAGGCGCATGCGATGCGCCTCGCGCATGTCGACGACGACATCGTCGCGGTCGGCGAAGGCATTCTTCACATCACGGATGGCATCGGACAGTTTTCTTGACGGATCGATCTTTTCGCCTGCGTCCTTCATGGGCGTCTTGCCTCGCGGGTTTGGTTAACACGGAGTTAACACAGACGCCGGCAAAATGCACTGGCGAGATCAAGGGGACCGAGGCGCTCTGGGGATGTTGCGCTGACGCGCGTCGCGTTACGCGAGGCGCTTCAGGTCTTTTGTTTTTTGCATGTCATTCTCCCAAAACCGAGGTCACTTTTGGGCGACATGCCTTAAGCAACTCAACTGGCCGCGGCGGCGAGTTTGGGGCGAAGGGGCCTGGCGCGACGGTTCATATTGCGCCTGATGATGCTGGCGATCAGATCGGGCGCTTCCTCGATCAGCATATGGCCGGCCTCCAACACATGATGCACATGAAAGCGCACCGGCAGGTCATCAGCCTGGGTGAAGGGCAGCACCGCGTCATCACTGCCCCACACCACCATCACCGGCATGGCCAGCCTATCCAACTGCTCGCGCGGGATGACGCCTTGCCGGTCGTCCCTGGTCATGGCGGCGGCGATCTCAACGAGCTTTTCTGATTGTCCGGGCCGCTTGCGCATTTCGCAGAGCGTATCGGCGATGTGATCAAAAGGTCGCGCCCGTGGACCTGACATGGCGGCAAGGCAGGCGAGGATCTCGGACGGGCTCTGTGCGCCGGCATAGCGACGCAACAGCGGCCCGTTGATCTCCGGGCCGAAGCCGCCGGGCGCCAGAAGCGTCAGCGAGGCAACCTTCTCCGGCTCGGCCAGCGCCATCAAGGTCGCCACCGCTCCGCCCATCGAATGGCCAACGAGATGGATGCGTTTGACCCTGCGGGCCGCAAGGTCGGCAAGAACGGCTCTTGCCGCGACCTTAGCAGGCCCGGCATCGGGAAAGTCCAGCGACAGGCCATGCCCCGGCAGGTCGTAGGCAAGGGTGCGCGCGGAAGGGGAGAGCGGGGCGATCACGTCGCGCCACACGTCGGAGCAACCGCCAAAGCCGTGCAGCAAGACGATGGTCTTCGAACCGGCACCCTGTTCGGAAGCATGGAGCGATGAGATCATGAAAGCGGGTGCTGAATTACGGGAAGCCTTGATCTAGCTGGATGCGCTTTGTCCAGCTGGATGACCAGTAAAATTTTCGCGATTAGGCGAGGGCGCGGGCATGCCTTCAACGGCTTGGCCGGCAAATCAGCCCGATTGGCGTTGTGCCGTGCTCGCGCGAGCACGGCACAATTCCATGGTCCAAATAGTCCCGGCCTGCCGAACATCAACTCGCGCTGCCGAGCCCGGCGGCGCGCAGGGCTTGGACCAGCCGATCGGTCAGATCGGCCGGATATTTCCGCTCGACGAAGGTCGAGCGCGGATCGGCGGCAAATTTCGGGAACTTGGTGTTCAGCTCGTTCAGCAGCGTCGTGACCAGACTGTCCTGTCCGGCAGCCTTGGCGCCGATCAGACGCGCCGCCAGATAATGCGATTTCGTTGCCGTCGTTCTCAGTGCCATGCTGGCCGCGATGGCCTTGTTCATGTCGCCCAGCATGAAATCACCGACGAACAGCCCATAGTCCCACCATGTCGAGTGGCCGCTGAAGGTTTCGGCGGCATGGGTAAGAATCGGCGTTCCCTCGGCGTATCGGCCGGCGAAGATCAGCCCGTAGCCGTAAGCGGCGGCCATGCCGAGATCATAGGGATTGAGTTCATAGGCCTTGCGCATCCAGCGGATCGCTTCGTCCGTATTGCCGAGGCGCGAACTGACGTAGCCATAGGCGCGATGCGCATAAGGACTGGTCGGTCCCATCTGCACGCCGCGGTGGGCAAACTCGACGGCCTTTTCGATCGTCGCGTTGGGCGGATAAACATAGTGATCGGAGACCGCCTCAACCTGTAGAGACGCAAGTTCCGAATAGACGAGCGAGGATTTCGCCCCGGAATTGGCTAACGTCTCGAGGCAGCGATAAGCGGCCTCGTGGGTTCTGGCATTCTGGTCGAGATAATATTTGTCGTTGAGCAGCAAGCATTCGGTCAGCCCGTTTGGCGTGCCCGTCTGCTCGATATAGTTGTAGATCGTACCCGAGGCGGGAAGTGCCGAGCTCAGCATGTCGGCAACGCGGTCCTCGATAGCTGTAGGAGTGCTGTCGGCCGGCGTGAGATTGCGTGAAAGAAGCACCCGTCCGGATGCCATGCTTTGCAGTTCGATCGTAATATCGCCTGTGTTCGGGCCGGGCAGAATGTCGAATATGAAGCTGGTGGGGTTGTTGACCGGATCGGTCTTGTCGACTGTGTCGCGGCCGATGAAGTCGATCGTATCGAAGCCGCTCAGGCCGGCGCGCAACGACGCGGCGATGCGGCCGGCGTCGGCGCCGCTGGCCTTGACGGCGATGTAGACAAGCGGCAGGGCCTCGCTGACCGGGGACGGCGCAATGCTGCTGGTCAGGCCGGCGCTCTCGAATGTGGCCGGCAGATGGCCGCCGGCCAGCAGCGCGCCGCTGCCCTGGCGCAGGATCAGGACGCCGAGCATGGCAATGACCACGGCGATCGCCATCCAGAAGAAGCGGAGGTGGCGCGCCACCGAAGGCACGGGTGCCGCCGCCGGCGCCAACGATGCGTCGGGCGCAACGGCATCCTCGGCGGCACTGGGGTGCTCGGCCGGAGCCGCTGCCGCTGCCGCCTGCTCGGCGGGTTTGGCCACTTCCGGCAGACGGATCGCGTTGAGCTCATAGGCCGGCACGTAGCCGCCGCGTGGAATGGCGATGCGGACCGGCTCAGCGATGCCTTCATTGGCGAAATACTGCTGCAGCAATTCGCGCAGCCTGCCTGCCTGCACCCGCACCACGGCATCGGTCGACGGATCGAAATCGCCGTCCTTGCCGAAGACATCCATGGCGATGGAAAAGCCCTTGAGCCTGTCGGCTTCGCCGGCCTGCTCGCGTTCGACGAGGTAACGGATCAGTTTGCGCGCGCGCTCGGACCGTCCGAACGTTTCGCTGGCAAGCAGTCGCTCCAATGTCTCGCGCACTGCGGGGGCGGCAGGCGTGGCATGCTGCAAGTGTCGATCCTCTCGAAGTCGGCACAGGTTGAGATGCGATCATATAGGGCTCGCACCACCATACAAGTATAGACCCATTATGCGATCGCGTACCCCACCGGATTATTTTCCGGTGGTTAATGGCGCCGCCGATGCAGGCTACAGAACGCCGCCGCCAGTGCCAGCCATTAAGGCCAAAGCCTTGTTCCGGTTTGAAAAAAATGGCTGGCGCGAGAGCCGTTCTGGTCTCTCGCGCTAATCGGCAAATGCTACCGCGCCTTGCGTCCGACGATGCGGTTGGCAGCCGACGTCACCGCTTCCAGCGAGGCGGCGACGATGTTGGTGTTGATGCCGGCGCCGAACAGCTTGCCGCCGGGATATTCCATTTCGACATAGGAAATGGCCGACGCATTGGAGCCGCGCTGCATCGAGTGCTCGGAATAATCGAGCACCGACATCTCGACGCCGACATGGCGCGACAGCGCATCGACGAAGCCGTCGATCGGGCCTGTCCCGGTGCCTGATATGGTCACTTCCTTGCCCTTGTCGAGGATCACTGCCTCGATCACGCGCCGGCCCTTGACCGCAGTGTCCGGATAGGTGTGGTGGTCAAGGAACTTCAGGCGCGCGCCCGGCTGGTCGACATAGGTTTCGAGGAAGCGCTCATGGATGCGCTTGGCCGGTACTTCCTTGCCTTCGGCGTCGGTGATCGCCTGGATCGCCTGGCTGAATTCGATCTGCAGATTGCGCGGCAGATTGAGGCCGTAATCGGCCTGCAGCACATAGGCGATGCCGCCCTTGCCCGATTGCGAGTTGATGCGGATGATCGCCTCGTAGCTGCGGCCGACATCGGCCGGGTCGATCGGCAGATAAGGCACTTCCCACAGGCTGGTATTGGCCTTTTTCAGCGCCTTCATGCCCTTGTTGATGGCGTCCTGGTGGGAGCCTGAAAAGGCGGTGTAGACGAGTTCGCCGACATAGGGGTGACGCTCGGGGATCTTCAGCTGGTTCGAGTATTCGTAGACGTCCTTCATGCGGTTGATGTCGGAGCAATCGATGCCCGGATCGACGCCTTGCGTGTACATGTTGAGCGCCAGCGTGACGATGTCGACATTGCCGGTGCGCTCGCCATTACCGAACAGCGTGCCTTCGACGCGGTCGGCGCCCGCCATCAAGCCGAGCTCGGTGGTGGCGATGCCGGTGCCGCGGTCATTGTGGGGATGCAGCGAGATGATCAGGTTCTCTCGGTTGTCCAGATTGCGGCACATCCATTCGATGCGGTCGGCATAGATGTTGGGGGTCGACATCTCGACCGTCGACGGCAGGTTGATGATCAGCTTGTTGTCCGGCTTCGGCCTGACGATCTCGGTGACGGCGTTGCAGATCTCCAGCGCGACCTCGAGCTCGGTGCCGGTAAAGCTTTCCGGCGAGTATTCGAAGCGATAGCCGCCGCCGGCCTTGGCCGCCATGTCGGTGATCATCTTGGCCGCGTCAGTGGCGATGCGCTTGATGCCGCCGACATCCTTTTCGAAGACGACGCGGCGCTGCAATTCGCTGGTCGAATTGTAGAAATGCACGATCGGGTTGGTGGCGCCCTTCAGCGCCTCGAAGGTGCGCGTGATCAGCTCGGGCCGGCACTGCACCAGCACCTGCAGCGAGACGTCGGCGGGAACGTTGCCTTCCTCGATGCACCAGCGGGCGAAGTCGAAATCGGTCTGCGAGGCCGAGGGGAAGCCGATCTCGATCTCCTTGAAGCCCATGTCGAGCAGCAGGCCGAACATGCGCGCCTTGCGCTCATGGCCCATCGGGTCGATCAGCGCCTGGTTGCCGTCGCGCAGGTCGACCGAACACCAGATCGGCGCCTTGTCGATGACCTTGTTGGGCCAGGTACGGTCGGTGAGGCCGACGGTCGGATAGGGCTGATATTTGCGGGCCGCGTCGGGCATGCCGCGGGCTGGTTCCACATCCTCGCCGGCGACCGCGGCATCAGGGCGGACTTGTTCTCGTGCGTTCATCGTCTTGTTCTCCCGGCTACCCTCGGATCCGTCCTTGACGGATGGCTGGCGAGTGGCGCCTTTACCAGATTTTCGTTCGCTTGATGTGACTGCCAATTTTGAGACTGGCCAAGGAGCATGCGCTTGCGCGGCGGTTCGACCGCCGGGCGCTCCTTCAGCGAACCCGGCGATCGCCGATAAGGCCGAGAAGAAGCAGGGTCGAAGCAAGCGCGCGCACGGTCTCGCCGGCAAAGCCGGTCTGACGGGAAGCGGTGGTGACGCGCGTGTTCATGCCGGTTCTCATACAGGAGCGGCTTGTGAGAGGCAAGCAGGGGCTGAATCCGTTGAACATTATCCCTGATGCGGGCGCTCTTCCCCAGACGCTGCAAATGCGCCAGACTTGGCTCGCGACGGGGCTGCGGTGCGTCGCCATGAGGGGGGTGTCCATGAATTTCGTGTTCTTCTCGCCGCATTTTCCGGCCAACGGCGCCGATTTCTGCGATCGGCTGAAGAAGGCCGGCGCCACCGTGCTCGGCATTGGCGATGCGCCCTATGACGTGCTGGACGGCAGACTGAAGGCAGCGCTTTCGGAATATTACCGCGTCGCCGACATGGAGGACTACGATCCGGTGTTCCGGGCGATGGGCCATTTCATCCACAAATGGGGCCGCATCGACCGCTTCGAATCGCTCAACGAGCACTGGCTGGAGCTGGAAGCCAACATCCGCACCGACTTCAACATCTACGGCACCAAGCTCGATTTCGTGAAGAACCTGAAGCGCAAGAGCCGCATGCGCGCCTTCTTCCGCAAGAGCGGTGTCGAGACGATCGCACAGCGCAAATGCTCCGACCGCGCCGGCGCCATGACTTTCATCCGCCGCGTCGGCTATCCCGTGGTGGTGAAGCCCGACAGCGGCTCCGGCGCCTCGAACACCTTCAAGATCTCCAACACAGGGGAGCTGGACCAGTTCTTCCGGGACAAGCCCGAGGACGTGACCTTCGTCATGGAGCAGTTCATCGAGGGGCTGGTGGTGACCTATGACGGGCTGGTCAACCGCGACGGCGAGGTGGTGCTGGCGGCCAGCCACCGCTACGACCAGAGCGTCATGGAGGTGGTCAACAAGGACCGCCATATGAGCTACACCTGCTTTCCTCATATCAGGCCAGCGGTCGAGGAGGCCGGCCGCAAGATCCTGAAGGCGTTCGACGTGCGCGAGCGCTTCTTCCACATCGAACTGTTCGAGACCAGGGACGACCGGATCATCGCACTGGAGGTCAACATGCGGCCGCCCGGCGCCTGGATGACCGACGCGATCAACTACACGTTCGACATCGACGTCTACGCGGCATGGGCCGACATGGTGGTCAAGGATGCCGCCGGCGGGCCCTATGAGGGCAAGTATTTCACCGCCTATGCCAGCCGCAAGCGGCACCTCCACTATTTGCACAGCCATGAGGACGTGCTAGCGGCGCACCGCGACAAGATCGTCCACCATCAGGCCATCGAAGAGGTTTTCAGCCGCGCCATGGGAAATTACGCCTACCAGATGCGCTCGAAGGATCAGGCGGCGCTGCGCGAGGCGGTCGCCTATGTCCATGCGGAAAAGGCCTGAGACGATGGACATCTCCTATCACAAGCATTTCTCCGGCAAGCTCGGCCGCGACATGGAATACAAGCGCTACGGCCATGCCGGCAGGCCGGTGGTGGTGTTCCCGACCTCGCAGGGACGGTTCTACCAGTTCGAGGATTCCGGCGGGGTGGGCGCATTGGCCGAGTTCATCGACACCGGCCGTATCCAGCTGTTCACGGTCGACGGCATCGATTCGGAATCCTTCTTCGACAAGCATGCCGACACCGCGCATCGTATCGGCCGGCACGAGGCCTATTTCCGCTATGTGCGCGAGGAGGCGCTGCCGGAAATCCTGTCCACCGCATCGGCCGCTAATGGCGGGCGCAAGCTGAAGCCGCTGTTTTCAGGCTGTTCGATGGGCGGCTACCATTCGTCGAATTTCGTCTTTCGCTTTCCCGAACTGGCCAGCGGTGTCATTTCGCTGTCGGGGGTCTATTCAGCCCGCGACTTCTTCGGCAAGGTGCTGGACGGCGACATCTTCTACAACTCGCCGCTCGACTATCTGCCCGGCATCGTCGACCCGAAGCTTTTGGCCCGGCTGAAGGCGTTGCGGTTGATATTCTGCTGCGGGCAGGGCGCCTGGGAAGAGCGCATGCTGGTCGAGACGCGCCAGCTGGAACAGATCCTGCGCGACAAATCCATTCCCGCCTGGGTCGACTATTGGGGCGGCGACGTCAGCCATGACTGGCCGTGGTGGCACAAGCAGCTGGTCTATTTCTTCGGCCGCTGGCTGGATGATGATCTGATGCACAGATTGGACTGATGACCACGCCCAATCCCATCCGCCGCTTTGTCGAGGCCACCAATGAAGCCGACACGGAAGCCTTTCTAGGCATCTTTGCCGACGACGCGTTCTTGAGCGACTGGGGACGGTCGTTCCAGGGGCGCGAGCAGATTGCCCGCTGGAACCAGTCGGACAATATCGGCGTGAAGTCGCATCTGAGCATTGTCGGCATCACGCCGGCAGAAGGCTCCTATCGCGTCCGCATCGCCGTCAAGGGCAAGGGCTTCAACGGCGAGGGCGACATGACCTTCACGCTGGATGGCGACCGCATAGCGAGCCTTGTCATCACCTGACAGAAGCCTGTGCAAGCTATCCTTCCTGGCAAACCGGCACGGAGACAGGCTCGTGTTGCGCCGCCGATCCGCGGCGCAGGCCGAGGAAGACGACAAGGGCGGTGACGATGGTAATCGCTGCCAGCACGATCAGCAGCCTGTCGAACGCCGTCTCATAGGCCTGGACCAGAGCCACAGCGCTGGCCGTCGGCAGATGTTGCGCCGTTTCACTGACATTGCCGGTCACCAGCAACTGCGCCGCGGCGGCCGCATCCCTGGAAGAGGCTCCTTGAGTGGCGAGTTGCGCCGCGGTGAAGCCCGACAGGGTCGCCATGACGATGGCCACCGCCACGCCCTCGCAAGCGACACGCGTGGTGTTGAAGATGCCGACCGCCATACCGGCGCGCTCCCTGGGCACGACACTGACGGCGAGCCCGTCCATCAGCCCCCAGGGCAAAGCGATGCCGACGCCGATCAGCACCAGCGGCGCCACGAATGCGACGGCGACCGGCGGTGTCAGGCTCAGCCAGACGAGGCCGGCCGCGGCGATCACCAGGCCGGCGCCGCAGATCGTGGCCGGCGCGACCCAGCGCGCGAGCTGGCCGGCAAGCAATGGCAGGATCAGCAGCGGGCCCGACAGGCAGATCATCAACTGCCCGGCCTCGATCTCGCTCATCCCTTCGATGCCGATGAAGCGGATCGGCAAAAGCACCAGCAGGACGACGAAACCATAGGCCGGCGCCGCCGCCAGGAACTGGACGCCGACGAAGCGGGGGAAGCGAAACAGCGTGAGGTCGAGCATCGGCCGCCGCACGCGCCGCTCGACGATAATGAAGGCGGCGAAGAAGAGGGCGGCCGCCGCAAGCAGGCCGATGACAAGGGGATCGGCCCAACCGCTCTGCGGCGCCTGCAGGACACCATAGGTCAGCAAAGCCAGTGCGATCGTGAAGGTGCCGGCTCCCGCCCAGTCGAGGCCGGTCGCATCCGGGTCGCGCGATTCCCGGATGGTGCGCAGGCCAAGCACCGCCGAGGCGATCGCCAGCACTGCCACCAGAACAAAGATCGACCGCCAGCCGAATGCGGAGATGAGCAGGCCCGAGGCGATCGGGCCGAAGGCGAGGCCGATGCCGAAACTGGTGCCGAGGAAGGAGAAGGCGCGCAGCCGCAGCGGTCCCTCGAATTCCTGGGCAAGTGCCGAGGCGCCGCCGGCGAAGGCCAAGGCACTGCCGATGCCTTGCGCGGCCCTGAACATGTCGAACCAGACGATGCCCGGTGCCAGCATCGCGCCGAGCGACGCCAGGACATAGAGGCAGAGGCCGGCGAGGAAGACGCGCTTGCGGCCCTGGTTGTCGGCGAGCGCACCTGCCGCCATCAGGCTGGCGCCGAAGGTCAGCATGAAGGCGTTCGTCACCCAGTTGAGCGCGATCGGGCTGCCGCCGAGATCGGCCGCGATGCGGGAGAGCGCGACGGCCGGGCCGGTGAAGGTCAAGGGCATGGTCATCGCGGCAAGGCATACCGACAAGAGCACGAGCCATCGCTCGGCCGGGCCGGTCAGGGTCTTCGAGATCATGGATTTTCCTATCTGAAGCAGCATCCGCCGGCATGCGCGTGGGTCGCGGCGCCGGTCGCAAGGACAAGATAGGTCAAGGACCTTTCCGGAAAAATGGTATTATATCTCCTGATATACCGGACTGAAACGCTCGAATGGAAGACTGTGATGGATCGTCTCAGTGGCCTCCTGGCCTTCGCCCGTACCGCCGAGCTCGGCAGTTTCATCGCTGCCGGCCGGGCGCTCGGCATTTCGGCCTCCGCCGTCGGCAAAAGCGTCGCCAGGCTCGAACAGGAGCTCGGCGTCCGGCTCCTGCAGCGCAGCACGCGACGCGTTGGCCTGACGGAAGAGGGCAGGCTGTTCAACGAGCGGGTGCGGCGCATTCTCGACGACATCGACGATGCCGAGGCGATGCTGTCGCGGACGCGGGAGACGCCGCACGGACGGCTGCGCGTCTCGACTCCGATCGTCACCTACCATCTGCTTTTGCCGGTGCTGTCGGAGTTCATGTCCCGCTATCCCGAGATCGAACTCGACATCGATTTCAACGACCGCATCGTCGACGTCATCGAGGAAGGCATCGACGTCGCGATCCGCAGCGGCGAGCTGCCCGATTCACGATTGGTGTCGAGACCCGTTGGACCCTTTCGCATGCTTTTGTGCGCGGCGCCCTCCTATCTCGAGCGCCACGGCACGCCCGGCGAGCCGGCGGACCTCATCCGGCATTTCGGCATAAATTTCCGCTTTCTCAACAGCGGCAGGCTGCTTGAATGGCCATTCATCACCGGAAGCGCCGAACCGCAGATACGCTCGAAGCTGACCTGCAACAATATGGAAGCCTTGAAGGGCGCCACGATCGCCGGGCTCGGCATCGCCTGCATGCCGGATTTCCTGGTCCGCGAGGCGCTGCTGGACGGAAGGCTGCGCACGGTGCTGGACGATCATATCGACGGCCGTGGCCAGTTCCGGATGCTGTGGCCCTCCAATCGCCATCTGTCGCCAAAAGTTCGCGTCTTCGTCGATTTCCTTCCCGAGCGGCTTGCGGCGGCGCCGAATACAGCGGCGGTGAAGAGTGGGCACCGAAAGCGCTGAAGCCTGTCAGTCCCTGATGCTTCTGGCCACCAGCCGGGCGACGCTCGGGCCGACGAGCAGCACGATCAGGAAGCGGGCCGATTGCAGCGCCATGACGAAGGAGATGTCGACGTGCTGCGCCGCGGCGGCGATGATGGCGACACTGTCCATGCCGCCGGGGCTGGTCGCCAGATAGGCGGTCAGCGGATCGATGCCCAGGAGATGGCTGATCAGGAAGGCGAGCCCGCCGCAAAAGGCTATGAGCGCCACGATCGAGGCGATGATCTGCGGCAGAGCGCGCGTCGCATGGCGCAGGATCGGCCTTGTGAAGTTCAGCCCGATCGACCAGCCTACCATGGCGTAGCTGATCGCCAGCAGCCAGGGGGGCAACTGCATCTCGACGCCGAGGCCGAGATGGACGATGGCGCCGAAGATGAAGGTGCCGAGGAAGAAGGGCGAGGGCAGCCGGCACAGCTTCCCCGCAAGGCCGCCGACCAGCGCGATGCCTGACGTGGCGGCGAAGGCTTGGACATCGATCGGCGGAAACCAGATGATGGGTGGGACTTCGATGCCCGACGTGTCGACCCACATCTTGGCGACAATCGCCGCCGTCATCGAAACGAAGATGACCCGCAGATATTGCATGAAGGCGACGAGGCGCTGGTCGGCGCCAAAAGCGCCGGCCATCAGCACCATGGCGGTGGCGGCGCCAGGCGAGGAGCCCCAGACGGCGGTGGTGCCGGGCAGGATGCGCCAGCGGCTGATCAGCCAGCCAAGCAGGCTGGAGGCCGCGACGGTGGCGATCACCACACCGAGGAACAGCGGCCATTCCTGGTAGAACACGGGAAAGATGTCGGCCGAGATCGACGCGGCGACGAGGCAGCCGACAATGGCCTGGGCGGAGCCGAACAGCAGGCGAGGCACCCGCACCGTCGCGCCATTGGTGCCGGCGACAATCGCCGCCAGCATCGGTCCGATCAGCAGCGCCGCCGGCAGAGCGGCGAATTCGAGCGCGCCGGCAAACAGGGCCGAGATGGTGAGCAGGACCAGCCATTGCCAAGGCTTGGGTATCCGCGCCATGCGCTCAGTGGCGGGCTGATCGGGAGGTTGCGCCGAGGAATCCATGTTTCGGTCTTAGACGCGAAGCACGGCGATGCGAACCCCGCCGTGCTGAAAAAAGCTGCCCTCGGCTTCAGCCCGTCTTGCCGTCAGGCAACCCGAAGCCGCCGACCGGATGGGTCTCCACCTGGAACTCGAAGCCGGCGATGAAGGCGCGCGCCTTGGCGATTGCCGCCTGGACTTCCGGAAGTTGCAGCGACGCCTTGTGGCTTGCCTGGTCCGTCCACACCTCGGTCACCCAGATTGCATCGGCGTCGGCCGGGTCGGTGGCGATGATATAGCTCAGGCAGCCGGGCAGGGCGCCGGTGCTGGCGCGCAGCAGGTCCATGACCGCGTCGCGCTGGCCGCGTGACGCGCGCATCTTGCCGATCAGTCCGTACATTCTGTTGTCTCCCCTTCAAAGTCTTCGACAAGAGTATGCGGACCGTCAGTATGCAGATAGCCGGTCACGGCATCAACTGGCCGCCGTTCACCTCGATCACCTGGCCGGTGATGTAGCCGCTCAAAAGGTTCGACGAGAGGAATAGATAGGCGCCGACGCAGTCCTCCGCCGTGCCGGCCCGACCCTGTGGAATGGTCGCGACCATGCCCTTGATCTGCTCGTCGGTCGAATAGCGCTCATGGAAGGGTGTCAGGATCGTGCCGGGCGCCACGGCGTTGACGCGGATGCCGAAGCCGATCAGTTCCTTGGCCATGCCACGCGTCACATTGGAGACGAACGCCTTGGCGGAGCCGTAGAGGCCGGCGCCGCCGCCGGCCCCGTTGCGCGCGGCGATCGACGAGGTATTGACGATGAAGCCGCCCTGCTTCTTCAGCCACGGCATCGCCTTGCGCGAGGCGGTCAGCACGGAACGCGCGTTGAGGTCCATCACGGCATCGTAATGCGCTTCGGTCTGTTCGGCATAGGGTATGCGGCCGAGCATGCCGCCGGCATTGTTCACCAGCCCGTCGAGGCGGCCGAAATGCTGGGCGCTGTCCTCGACGACCCGCTCGACATCGGCTGGAACGGAAAAATCGCCCTGGACGAGGAACACCTCGCCGCCGCTGTCACGAATGGTCTTGGCGAGTTTCTCGGCGGCCTCCTGGCTCGAATTGTAGTGCAGCGCCACTTTGGATTTCTGTGCGGCATAGGCCAGCGCGAGGGCCGCACCGATGCCGGTCGAGGCGCCGGTGACAAGCACCGCCTTGCCGGCGAGATCGGGGATGCTGAGCGTATTGGTGGCTGGCACTGTTGTTCCTCCGGCATGTCCGCCGCCCTTCGTAGGCCTTTGCCACCCCGGTGTTCAAGCCTCAGGGGCGCAGATAGGCATAGCCCTGGCTTTGCAGTTCCGCGAGCTTGACGACGCCGCCCTTGTCGGCGGCATGGAAGCCGTCGAGCAGGTCGGCGAGCGAAATATCCATACCCCGCATGGTGTTGCCGCAGGCTTGCGGCTCGAGGCCCTGCTGCACCAGGCCGGCGAAGCGGCCGGAAACCGCGGCAGATATGCCTTTCGACTTGAAGCTCGCCAGGGCCGGGCCATGCACGACCAGCGCGATGTCGACATTGCCGCCGGTGCCCTCATAGTGGTTCTTGATATTGCCGAGCACGAAGTTGACCTTGTCCACATCGCTCAGATGATAGGCAACCTTCAGCCGTGGGGTTTCCGTGGCCGCGGCCTGCACCGCCCGCAGGCCGAGAAACGTTCCGGTTCCGGCAAGAACCGCGCGGAACATGTCGCGTCGGCGCATGGCATCCTCCTCAGATCTTACCGCGATTTGCGTGGCTGTGGCGGCAATACTAGCATAAATTGACGCTACGTCCTGCCGATGCGAGGAGAGGCCACATGACGTTCAGGGCAGGGGAATGGAAGACAGTCGCGGGCGCCGGATTTGGCGTTGCGCTGCTCGGTCTGCTGGCAGGCACAGCCGTCGCCGACGACGCGCTCAAACTCAGGGAACTCAGGGAACTCAGCCCGAACGGGGCGGACGCCTGTTTCGGCCGGGTCTATGACGCGGCCCATCTCAAGGCGCATCCGAAGCAGAAAGTGGCGCGGATCTTCTTCTACTATGGCCATGATCCGGTCAGCCGGCCGAACGAAGAGCCCACGGCAAATGCCGAAACGTCGTATAATGGCTTTCTCACCACGACAGTGCGTGGCGCCAAGGCGCCGCAATGGGCCGGTGGCTGGTGCAACCATGAATCCGAGGATGGCACATCAGGGCCGATCCGTTGCGGCATGGATTGCGACCGCACAATGGCCTCGCTGAAGGTCGATGACAAAGGCCGTCTGGTTGTCACCGATGTCTCGGCCGACCTCTATCTCGATGCCGGATCGGAAGAGGAACTCGGCAAGGCGGAGTATGACAGGCAGGCGCTGGGCTCAGAGGACGACAATTTCCGCCTCGACCCGATGCCGGCCGCGACCTGCAAGGCCGAGTTCGCGCGCATCGATCCGATCGATCCGGCGCTCGGCCCTCCGCTGCGTGAGCGGCTGAAGCCCGACCAGGCGTTCTGCTATGGCCGCGACTACCATGCCGCGCATCTGGCCTCGCATCCCGATCAACTGACGCAGTCGATCCGGGTTTTCCGCGGGCCGGTCGAACTCGCCTCCTACGCTTCAGGCGGTGATGTCGCCAACTGGCCTGACGGCGCCGACATCGCTGTCTCGGTGACCACCAGGCTGAAGTCGGGAAAGGTCACACAGACCTATTCCTGCCAGGGCGAAGCCGACCAGTGGCGCTGCGCCGCAAGTTCGAAGATGAGCGATTTCTCCTGCGACATCGCGCAGAAGGAAATCTTCCTCAAGCGCGGCGCCAACGGCACGATGATGCTGGCCAATCCCAACAGCAGCCTGGCGATCGTCGATCTCTGCTCAAAGGCGTCCGACGGCAAAACGAAGTCGGACGACAAGATCTATCGGCTGGAGCCGATGCCGCAATCCGCCTGCGCTCCGTGAACACCAACGCGTCGTCATCCTATGGCGGAGCAAGGAGCGAAGCGACGCGGCGCAGACCATAGGATCCATGCCGTGACTTGAAGGCGCTGCTACGGTGCGGAATTCTGCTCCGTTGCATGCTTCGTCCCAGGTCGCGGCATGGATCCTCGGGTCTCCGCGACGCCGCTTCGCGGCTGCTCCGCCCGTGGATGACGAAGTCGAGAGGCTTTCGGGCTAATTTTCCAAGGTCGCGACGGCGAACTGCCTCACGCGAACGGCACGGCCGTCGTGCCCTTGGGCAACTTCGCCTCGTCGTCGGGCTCGACATGGATGGTGACGCGCACCGAGGGGATTTCGGCCTTGAGTGCGTCCTCGATGCGGTCGCAGATGACGTGGCTGGCGCCGACCGACATGTCGGCGTCGACGACCAGATGGAACTCGATGAAGGTGGCGCGGCCGGCGATGCGGGTTTTGAGGTCGTGCACCTCCAGCGCGCCCTTGCAATTGGCCGAGATGACGTCGCGGATGCGCATGTGTTCCTGCGTGTCGACGGCACGGTCCATCAGCCCGTTCATCGACGAGCCGATGACGTGCCAACCCTGCCACAGGATGTTGAGCGCGACGATGACGGCGAGCGCCGGATCGAGGATCTGCCAGCCGGTCAGGATTGCCCCGACCAGGCCGCCGAAGACGCCCACCGAGGTGACGACGTCGGTCATGATGTGATTGCCGTCGGCGATCAGCGCCGGCGATTTCTCCGCCCGGCCGGCGCGGATCAGCATCCAGGCCCAGAAGGCATTGATCACCGTGGCGACGCCGTTGATAGCAAGACCTTTCCAGGGCTGTTCGAGTGGCGCCGCCGTCTGCCAGCTCCGCCAGACCTCGTTGAGGATCAACAGCGCGGCAACGACGATCAGCACGCCTTCGAGCACCGCCGAGAAATATTCCGCCTTGTGATGGCCGAACGGATGATCCTGGTCGGCCGGCTTGTAACTGACCTGGATCGCCCAGAAGGCGGCGACCGAGGCAATGACGTTGACGATCGATTCCAGAGCGTCCGAATAAAGCGCCACCGAGCCGGTAATGTACCAGGCAACCAGCTTCAGCGCGAGCACGACAAAGGCGACCGCGATCGACCAGAAGGCAAGGTTGGCGACCTTGCGCTTCGCGGCCGCCCTGGCTGCGATCGCCACCGTGTTCTCGGCTTCGGCCATCGAGGTCAGGCTGCCTTTTCCTTGGCCTTGCGCGGCAAATGGGCGACGATGTTCTCGATGATGCGCATGCCGGCATTGTGGCCGAGCGTCATGATCGATTCCGGGTGGAACTGCACCGCCGCGATCGGCTCCTTGCGGTGCTCGAAAGCCATGATGATGCCGTCCTCAGTCTCTGCCGTGACAATGAAATCATCGGGCAAGCGCACCGGATCGGCGAAGATCGAGTGGTAACGGCCGACAGTGACTTCCTTGGGCAGGCCGGAGAAGATGATGCCGGGCTTGGAGACGCGGATGCGCGAGGGCTTGCCGTGCATGGGAATATGCAGCTGGCGCAGTTCCCCGCCATAGGCCTCGGCCAGCGCCTGCAGGCCTAGGCAGACGCCGAAGATCGGCAGGTCGCGGGCGCGCGCTCGTCTGATGGTCGCGGCGCAATCGAAATCCTTCGGCGTACCCGGTCCGGGTGAGAGCACGACAAGGTCCGGCTTCAGCCGCTCGAACACTTCGTCCGGCACCGGCGTGCGCACGGTCGAGACATTGGCGCCGGTCTGGCGGAAGTAGTTGGCCAGCGTGTGGACGAAAGAGTCCTCGTGGTCGACGAGCAGGATGTTGACGCCGTCGCCGACCCGCGCGGTGGTGCGCTCGGTGCTGGCGGAGTTGCCCGTCTTGGCGTCGCGGATGGCGGAGAGCATGGCGGATGCCTTCAGTTCGGTTTCGGCTTCTTCTTCCTCGGGAATGCTGTCGAACAGCAATGTCGCGCCGGCCCGCACTTCGGCAATGCCGTCCTTGATGCGGATGGTGCGCAGCGTCAGGCCGGTGTTCATGTCGCCGTTGAAGTTGACCATGCCGATTGCGCCGCCATACCAGGCGCGCGGGCTCTTCTCGTTCTGCTCGATGAAGCGCATGGCCCACAGTTTCGGCGCGCCGGTGACAGTGACCGCCCAGGCATGCGACAGGAAGGCGTCGAAAGCGTCCATGCCTTCGCGCAGCCGGCCTTCGATGTGATCGACGGTGTGGATGAGGCGCGAATACATCTCGATCTGGCGGCGGCCGATGACGCGCACCGAGCCGGGCTCGCAGACCCGCGACTTGTCGTTGCGGTCGACGTCCGAGCACATTGTGAGCTCGGATTCGTCCTTCTTCGAATTGAGCAGCTTCAGGATCTGCTCGCTATCGGAAATGGCGTCGTCGCCGCGTTTGATGGTGCCCGAAATCGGGCAGGTTTCGACGCGGCGGCCATTGACGCGCACGAACATTTCGGGCGAGGCGCCGATCAGATATTCGTTTTCGCCGAGGTTGATGAAGAACGAATAAGGCGAGGGGTTGATCGATTTCAGCTTGCGCGAAATGTCGGAGGGCTGCGTCTCGCAGCGCTCGTAGAACATCTGGCCGGGCACGACCTCGAACAGGTCGCCGCGCTTGAACGAGTCCATGGCACGCCGCACCAGATTAGCGTATTCGCCCGGCTCATGGTCACCGCGCGGCGGGATGCGGTCGGCGGTCTTGAACGGCTCGGCGATTGCGTCGCGCGGCAGACCTTCGGTCGAAAATCCTTCGCCCGAATAGTCGTAGCGGTCGGTCCAGGCTTTGGCGGAATAGTGGTCGACGACCAGGATCTCGTCGGGCAGGAACAGCACGAGGTCGCGCTGGCTGGGCTTGCGCTCGAGCTTGTAGTCGACCGGGTCGAACTGGAAGGAGAGGTCGTAGCCGAAGGCGCCATAGAGGCCGAGATTGGCGTCCTCGTCGGTTTTGAACAAAGCGGTGATGGCGCGCAGCACGGTGAAGACCGAGGGCACGCGGCTGCGCTCTTCCTCCGTGAAGACGCGGCCGGGCTTGGCGACGTCGAGGCGGATGAGCGTCTTCGTCGTCTCGGCGATGGTGATGTCGGCAAGGCCGCCCAGCGTTTTGCCGATCACCGGCAACAGCGCCTCGCCGCGGCGGTTCAGCGCTTCGATGCGCATGGCGCGGCCCCGCGCGGAAATGACCAGCGGCGGATCGATGATGGCGGTGTCCCAGCGCGTATAGCGGCCGGGATATTCGTAGTTGGAGGAAAACACCGCGCCGCGGCGCGAGTTCAAGCCATCGACATAAGCGTCGATCGCACCCGCATAGGGCCGGTCGTGGCGCTCACGCGTAATGGTGATGCCACCCGCGGTCACGAAGCTTTCAGCGCCGTTTTCCAGAACCTTCATCGTCATTGCCGTCTCCATCAGCTTGTTGGGCAACGGACCCGGGACTGGTTTTTAAAAAACAAATGGCCGCCCGGACTTTCCGTTGCGGCCACCCTCTCTTTTCACGCACGCGCGTTCGAACAGGCCGCTGTCAGCAGGCCCACCACCAAATGGTCTTGGTCGAACGCATGTTCATGGCGAAATCCATAGCGGCGAAAAACCGGATGCGCAACAGGTTTGAAAAGTCTGTCCGGTGGCCGCCGCTTCGGGGGCTCATGGCACATCGCCAGGGCCGGCGGTCCCGGCTAGGCTGGACTTCCAACAAGACCAAGACGGGAAACACCCATGATCGACCAGGCCGAGCGCGCGCGGACGTTCCATTCCCTTCACGTCAAGGGCAACCCGATCGTTCTCTACAATGCCTGGGATCCGGGCTCGGCCAAGATCGTCGAGAAGGCGGGCGCCAAGGCGATCGCGACCGGAAGCTGGCCGGTCGCGGCCGCCTTCGGCTATGCCGATGGCGAGAAAATCCCGTTGGAACTGGCGCTCGACAACATCAGGCGCATCGTGCAGGCGGTCGACCTGCCGGTGACCATGGACCTCGAAGGGGGCTATGGCGTCGAGCCGGAAGTCGTCGCCCAGACGGTGACGCGCGCCTTGCAGGCCGGCGCTATCGGCTTCAATTTCGAGGACCAGATCGTCGGCGGCACCGGCCTGCACGACATCACCGTCCAGGTGAAGCGGGTCGAAGCGGCCGCGGCCGCCGTCAAGGCCTCGGGTATCCCGGCCTTCCTCAACGCCCGCACCGACATATTCCTCAAGGCCAAGCCCGATGCGCATGACAAGGCGCTGCTCGACCAGGCCATCGAGCGGGCGCATGCCTATGAAAAGGCCGGCGCAAGCGGCTTCTTTGCGCCGGGCCTCGGTGACGAGGGCCTCATTGAGGCGCTGTGCAAGGCAGTTGCGCTCCCGGTCAACATCATCGCGCTGGCGCATGTGCCGCCGCGCCAGCGATTGGCCGAACTCGGCGTTGCCCGCATCAGCCACGGCCCGGTGCCGTATCGGCAGATGGCCGAATGGCTGGAGGCGAAAGCGCGGCTGGCGATTTCGGGCTAGGTCAATCCTCCAGCGTACCCGACCTGGCGTCGGCGCTTTTCCTGTCGCCGACCAGTTTCAAGAGGTCCTCGCCGGCGCGGATGATGCGGCGCGAGCGGCGGGTCAGGATGATGCCGTCCTGCGGCGCGAACACTTCGGCACGGCCATCGGCTTCGCCTGGCACGTGGACGATGGTGGCAAGACGATCGCCCCTGGCGACGCGGTCGCCGGGTTTCACGTCATAGAGGACGGCGCCAGCCCGAGGCGCCGGCATCATGTCGATGTTTTCCAAGGGAGCGACGACGCCCTTGAACGGGCCAGGTGCGGAGAGCGTGCTGTCAGCGATCACGCCGCGCGCCACCAGCAGCCGGTAGAGCCCCTCGGCGTCGGCGGCGGCGAGCGCGCCATCGACATCGAGGATGCCGCGATATTCGACCGTGGTGGCGACGCGCCGGTCGAACTTCGCCACGTCGGCGGGAACGTTCTGGTAGGGCATGATCGAGGCGCCCTCGAAGGTGCCGTCGGTGTCCTCGCTCCACAGCACCACCGCATCGACGCCCATGGCGGCGGCGCAATCGGCCATGGCCGGCCACAGGCTGGTGTGGATGTAGAGGTAGGCAAGGCCCTCATCGTCACAGTGCAGGTCGAGCACGATGTCGTGGCCGAGCGACAGCTGCACCAGGCGTGACTTCAGCCGCTGGTCGGCGCCGCCGAAGGCGGTGTCGGGCAAGAGCTTGGCGTCGGGCGCGGCGAGCAGCGGGAAGGCGCGGTTGAAATTGGTGCGGGTGCCCAGGTGAAAGCGGCCCTGATGCTCGCCGAAATGATACTGCGCGCGGCCGATCGGGTTGGCCCAGGGCACGATGGTGATGTCGCCCTTGATGCGGCCTTCGGCAGCGGCCTTGTTCAGCGCCGGCATCAGCGCATCGATGGCGACGACGCCCGGCAACTCGCCGGCATGGAGGGCGGCCTGCAGATAGGCCGATGACGCCGCCTTGTCGCTACCTGTGAAGCGAAACACCGGGAATTCGTAGGAAACGCCCTCGCTGTCACCGGCGATGCGTTCGATCGATTTCTGCATGACTTTCTCCAGTTAGAGCGAGAAGACATGCCCATTTGAGGTATCGCTGTCGATTGGTCCAGCCTGCCGCGCTATGGGCGCAAGGTTTCCGTCCCTTCGGCGGATGGATGTCTATTCGGCTGCAGCCTGGAGCGGGACAGGCGCGCGCCGGTCCAGCGCTTGCGACAGCACCGCGACGGTGACCGCCAGCAAGGCGAGCACCGCGCCGACCAGGGGCAGGTGGGCGTAGGAGACGCCGGCTGAAAGGGCCACGCCGCCGATCCAGGCGCCGCTGGCATTGCCGACATTGAAGGCGCCCTGGTTCAGCGTGGCGGCAAGGTTCGGCCCTTCCGAGGCCGCCTCGACGACGCGGATCTGCAGCGGCGGCACGACGACGAAGATGAGCAGCCCCCAGAGGAAGACGATGCCGATGGCGACACTGGCTATCGCGCCGAACTGCATGAAGCCGATGAACAGCACCGCCATCAACAGCAGCGTGCCGATGACGGTCGGCATCAGCTTCCAGTCCGCCAGCCGCCCACCAATGATGTTGCCGATCGTCATGCCGGCGCCGAACAGCAAAAGCACCCAGGTGACCGCGGAGGTCGACAGGCCGGACACGTCGGTGAGGTAGGGTTTTATATAGGTGAAAACGGCAAACAAGCTGGCCGAGGCCAGCGAGGCGATCAGCATCGCCAGCCAGACCTGCAGCCTGCCCAGCACCCGCAACTCGCCGCGCAGACCGCCGCCGCTGGGTTCGGCGACATCCGACGGCACCAGCCAGGCGATGGCAGCGACCGAGATCAGTCCGATGCCGACCACGGCGATGAATGTGGAGCGCCAGCCGAAAGCTTCGCCAAGGGCTGTGCCGGCGGGAACGCCCAGAATGTTGGAAAGCGTCAGGCCGGCAAACATCAGCGCCATGGCGCTGGCGCGTTTGTTGCGCGGCACGAGGCTCGCGGCAACGACCGAGCCGATGCCGAAGAAAGCGCCGTGGCCAAAAGCGGTGAAGACACGCGCCGCCATCAGTGTCCAATAGTCAGGCGCGATGGCGCAGAACAGATTGCCGACGACGAACGACGCGGCCAACCCCACCAGCACCGGCTTGCGCGGCAGATGCGCGGTGGCCATGGCGACGATCGGCGCGCCGAAGACGACGCCCAGCGCATAGCCGGTGACCAGCAGGCCGGCCGAAGGGATCGACACGCGAAGGTCGGCGGCGACCTCCGGTAGCAGGCCCATGATGACGAATTCGGTGGTGCCGATGCAGAAGGACGCAATGGCAAGCGCAAGGATCGGCAAAGGCATGGAGCGTCCAGACTGAATCGGTTCAATCCAGAGATTGCGCGAGGAAATGAGCTATGCGCAATGCACATTGCTGCAATGCACCAATGCAGAATGTCGGGAGCTTGAGGTGCCTCAGGCCAGCGGCTTCAGCTCCTGGGCAATGGTGGGCAGCAGTTCCGAGACAGTGGGGTGGATGTGCGTCGCGCGCGCAAGCGTGTCGACCGGTGCCTTGGCGTACATCAGGTCGAGCACGCAATGCACCGCCTCGTCGCCGCCGGGACCGAGAACGGAACAGCCGAGGATCTGCCGCGTGTCGGCATCGACGAGGATCTTCATGAAGCCTTGCGTCTCGCCTTTTTCGACCGCGCGGCCGACGCGGGTCATCGGCCGCTGGCCGACCAGCGCGCGGCGTCCGGATTTCTTCACTGCCGCCTCGGTCATGCCGCAGCGGCCGAGCGGCGGGTCGATGTAGAGCGCATAGGCCTCGATGCGGTCGCTGACCTTGCGTGGGTCGTTGTCGAGCAGGTTGGCGGCGACGATCTCGTAGTCATTGTAGGAGGTGTGGGTGAAGGCGCCCTTGCCGTTGCAGTCGCCCATCGCCCAGATGCCTGGGACGCTGGTGCGCAGCTGGTCGTCCACGATAATGGCACCACGCTTGTCGACGGCGACGCCGGCTCTGTCGAGGCCGAGATCGTCGGTGTTGAGCGTTCGGCCGAGCGCCAGCAGCACATGCGAGCCGACGGCCGGCGGCTTGCCGGCCGAGAAGGTCACGGCGATATCGTCGCCCTGTTTGGCGAAGCCGATGTCGTCGGCGCCGACATGGACCGTAATGCCTTCATTTTCGAGGATGGACAGGATGGTTGCCGAGACGTCCTCGTCCTCGCGGCCGGTCAGGCGCGGGCTCTTCTCGATGACGGTGATTTCGCTGCCGAAACGGCGGAACATCTGCGCGAATTCGAGCGAGATGTAGCTGCCGCCGACGACGATCAGGTGGCGCGGCAGGACCTCGAGATCCATCATCGAGGAATTGGTCAGATAGTCGATGTCGTGGATGCCGGGCAAATCAGGCACGGAAGCCCGGCCGCCGGTGTTGAGGAAGATCTTGTCGGCGGTCAGAAGGTCGTCGCCGACGCGCACCGTATTGGCGGATTCGAAGCGCGCATGGCCGCGATAGAGCGTGCATTTGTCCATGCCGGCGATCCAGCTTTCCAGCCCGGTGCGGGAGGCGCCCGAAACCTTGTCCTTGCGCGCCTTGATCGCCTTGTAGTCGACGCCGACAGGGCCACCGAGCGTCACGCCATAATCGGTGGCGCGCCGCGCCAGATGCGCGGCATAGGCGCTCGCCACCATTGTCTTGGTCGGGATGCAACCGGTGTTGACGCAGGTGCCGCCGACCAGCTTGCGCTCGATCAGCGCCACGCTCATGCCGGCTGCGTTCAGCCTGCCGGCGAGTGGTGTGCCGGCCTGGCCGGCGCCAATGATGATGGCGTCGAAAGTCTTTGCCGTCATGCCACCGCCGCCACGATCAGCAGGCCGCCGATGATCGCCACCGCGTCCTCGATGAAGGCGGCGGGCTGATCTTTGCCGAAGGCGGCCGCCAGCCGGCCGCGCGCTTCGGCGCCGCCATAAGTGCCGATGACCGCGCCGATGGCGCCGGCGATCAGGCCGCCTATGGTGGCGCCACCGGTCGCGCCGATCACCGCGCCGGTGAAGGCGCCCATGATGACGCGGGCGCCGAACTGTTGCGGCACTTTGCGGCTGGGCGTCGACGGCAGCTGGTCGGTGACAAGCTCGACGATGGCGAGGATGGTGAAGATGCCGACAGCGGCCCAATGGCTCATGAAGCTAGCCCAGGTGCTGGCAACCGGCAGCCAACCCAGATACGCGCCCCAGGCGACCGCGGCCGGCGCGGTCATGGCGCGCAGGCCGGCAATCACGCCGATCAGAAGTGCAAGCAGATAGAGCATGTTGATCCCCCTCGATCACCAGGCCAGGACAGCCTTGAAACGACAGGCTACCATAGGTCCGATATTTGGCCAGTACTTGGATTGGCGCTTTTCCGCTGGCCGCGACCATGCTTTGCAACGACGTCAATCGGAGACCCCGCCATGACGGGAAGCGAACGCGCGAAGATGGCGGCCGGCGAATGGTACACTTGCCTCGATGACGAACTGGAGGCGCTGCGTGCCCTCGCGCGCGACGCGGTGTTCGAGCACAATTGCCTGCCGCCGCGGCAGCGCGGCAATCTCGGGCCGGGCCTGAAGGCATTGCTCGGCGGCGTGGGCGATGGCGCCCGCGTCGAGGCGCCGTTCCACTGCGCCTACGGCTTAAACATTTTTCTCGGCGACGGCGTCTTCCTCAATGCCGGCTGCACCATTCTCGACACGGCAGCCGTACGCATCGGCAAGGGAACGCTGCTTGGCCCCAATGTGCAGATCTATTGCGCCGAACACCACAGGCAAGCTGCTGGGCGACAGGCGGGGCTGGAGATCGCCAGGCCGGTCGAGATCGGCGCCCATGCCTGGATCGGCGGCAGCGCCATCATCCTTGGCGGCGTCACCATCGGCGAGGGCGCCATCGTCGGCGCCGGCGCGGTGGTGACGCGTGATGTGCCTGCAAACGAGACGGCGGTCGGCAATCCGGCGCGACCGGTCAAGCGCGGCTGAATTCCCGCCGCAAGCAATCAGGCCTGCGCCACCCGTTCGTCCCGATCGGCCCGCCGGGTGAATTCGCGCCGATACTGCGCCGGCGATGTCCTCAGCCTCGCGGCGAAATGCTGGCGCAGCGAGGTGGCGCTGCCGAAGCCGGCCTCGAAGGCCACGATGTCCATCGATTTCTCCGTCGCCTCCAGCAGGCGCTGCGCCAGTTCGATGCGCTGGTTGGTCAGCCAGTCGCCAAAACTGGTGCCGATCGATTTCTGGAAGCGGCGGGTGAAGGTGCGCCGTGTCAGACCGGCGGCTTCGGCGACGCTGTCGAGGCTATGCGCCTCGCCGAGCGTGGCGCGAACCGCGTCGAGGGCCTGGGTGAAACGGTCGGCGTCTGCGCTTCTTGTCACCGAATATTCGATGAACTGCGCCTGCCCGCCCTGCCGATGCGGTGAGAGCACGATCTGGCGGGCGAGCCGGAGTGCTGCTTCCGCGCCGTAGCGGACGCGCACGATGTGGAGACAGCAGTCGAGGCCGGCGGCGACGCCGGCCGATGTCACGACATCGCCATTGTCGACATAGAGCACCGTGGCATCGACAGCGATGTCGGGATGGAGTTTTTGCAGCCGCTCGGAATAGGCCCAATGCGTCGCGGCACCGCGGCCTGAAAGCAGCCCGGCCGCGGCAATGGCAAAGGTTCCGAGACACAGGCCGACAATCAACGCGCCGCGCCGGTGTGCCTGGCGCAGCGCCTCCACCAGCAGCGGCGACGGCGGTTCGCCGAGATGATGCCAGCTTGGGATGATGACGATGTCGGCGCCGTCGAATCCTTCGAGCCCATGCGGTGCGGCAACCGTCAATCCGGCCTCGGTGTGGACCGGGCCGGCCTTGACCGCACAGATGCGGAACTCGAAGCGTGGCAGCCCAAGCGCGGTCCTGTCCTCGCCGAACACCAAGCACGGCACGGAGAGATGGAACGGGCTGATGCCGTCGAAGGCAAGGACGGCAATGATCGGATCAGTCATGGGTGCTTCCGGGATTGAATGCGGATTGTCCCAATTCTTTCGAATGATGTCAACTGGGCCACTTTTGGCCGCTCATCGACCGGCTTATTTTCGGCCCATCGCATTCAGGCCGAAAAGGAAAACACCATGTCTGACAGAGCCAACACCACGCCGCGCCGCGCGCTCATCGTCGTCGACGTCCAGAACGACTATGACGGCGGCAATCTGGCCATCCAGCATCCGCCGTTCCGCGACAGCGTCGTCAATGTGGCACGCGCCATGGATGCGGCGACGGCCGCCGGCATCAAGGTCGTGGTCGTCAAGCAGATGGCGCCCGAGACCTCGCCGATCTTCGCCAAGGGTAGCCACGGCGGCGAACTGCATCCGGAAATCGCCAGGCGCGGCCGCGACCATTATGTCGAGAAGATGCTGCCCTCGGCCTTCACCGGCACCGACCTCGAGGCGTGGCTGCGCGCCAACGCCATCGATACGCTCACGGTGGTCGGCTACATGACGCATAATTGCGACCTGTCGACCATCATCCATGCCGTGCATATGGGTTTCGCCGTCGAGTTCCTGTCCGACGCGACCGGCTCGGTGCCCTATGCCAACAGCGCCGGCTATGCCTCGGCCGAGGAGATCCACCGCGTGGTCACGATCATCCTGCAGTCACGTTTCGCGGCCGTACTGAAGACCGCCGAATGGGTCGAGCGCCTGAAGACCGGCGCCTTGCCGGAACGTGACACGATTTACGCCTCCAACCAGCGGGCGCTGGCGCGCAACGCGGCGTAGGAATATCCGCAAACAGAAAGGGCGCTGCATCGCTGCGGCGCCCTTTGCCGTTTGGAATTTGAAGATTCTAGAACAGGCCTTCGATCTGGCCGGCCTCGTTGAGGAAGATCTTTTCCGAGGACGGCGCCTTGGGCAGGCCGGGCATGGTCATGACCTCGCCGCAGATGATGACGACGAAGCCGGCGCCCGCCGAAAGCCTGACCTCGCGCACCGGCACGGTGTGGCCGGTCGGCGCGCCGCGCAGGTTCGGGTCGGTCGAGAACGAGTACTGCGTCTTGGCCATGCAGACCGGCAGGTTGCCGTAGCCGGCCTGCTCCCAGGCGTGCAACTGGTCGCGCACCGACTTGTCGGCGATCGCTTCCGAGCCGCGATAGATGCGCTGGACAATGGTGTTGATCTTCTCGAACAGCGGCATGGCGTCGGGATAGAGCGGCGCGAACTGCGAGGCGCCGGATTCGGCCAGCGCCACCACCTTGTTGGCGAGTTCCTCGATGCCGGCCGAGCCCTTGGCCCAGTGCTTGCACAGGACAGCCTCTTCGCCCATCGAGGCGACATAGTCCTTCATCGCCTGGATTTCGGCGTCGGTGTCGGAATAGAAGTGGTTGATGGCAACCACCGCCGGCACGCCGAACTGCCTGATGTTCTCGATGTGGCGGCCGAGATTGGCGCAGCCCTTCTTCACCGCCTCGATGTTTTCCTTGCCGAGGTCTTCCTTCTTGACGCCGCCATTCATCTTCATGGCGCGCACGGTGGCGACGATGACGGCGGCCGCCGGCTTGAGGCCCGCCTTGCGGCACTTGATGTCAAAGAATTTCTCGGCACCAAGGTCGGCGCCGAAACCGGCTTCGGTGACGACATAGTCGGCGAGCTTCAGCGCCGTGGTGGTGGCGACGACCGAGTTGCAGCCATGCGCGATGTTGGCGAACGGGCCGCCATGGACGAAGGCCGGGTTGTTCTCCAGCGTCTGCACCAAATTGGGCTGCATGGCGTCCTTCAGAAGCACGGCCATGGCGCCGTCGGCCTTGAGGTCGCGGGCATAGACCGGCGACTTGTCGCGACGGTAGGCAACGATGATGTCGCCGAGGCGCTTTTCCAGGTCCTTGAGGTCGGTGGACAGGCACAGGATGGCCATGACTTCCGAGGCGACGGTGATGTCGAAGCCGCCCTCGCGCGGAAAGCCGTTGGCGACGCCGCCGAGCGAACAGATCATTTCGCGCAGTGCCCGATCGTTCATGTCCATGACGCGGCGCCACACCACGCGGCGTGTGTCGATGCCGAGCTCATTGCCCCAGTAGATGTGGTTGTCGATCAGCGCCGACAGAAGGTTGTGCGCCGTGGTGATGGCGTGAAAATCGCCGGTGAAATGGAGGTTCATGTCCTCCATCGGCACCACTTGTGCATAGCCGCCGCCGGCGGCACCGCCCTTGACGCCGAAATTCGGGCCGAGCGAAGCTTCGCGGATGCAGACGATCGCCTTCTTGCCGATGCGGTTGAGGCCATCGCCGAGGCCGACCGTGGTGGTGGTCTTGCCTTCGCCGGCAGGCGTCGGGTTGATGGCGGTGACCAGGATCAGCTTGCCGTCCTTGTTGCCCTTCACCGATTTGATGAATTCGGCCGAGATCTTGGCCTTGTCGTGGCCATAGGGCAGCAGATGTTCGGTCGGGATGCCGATCTTCTGGCCGATCTCCTGGATCTGCTTTTTCTTGGCGGCGCGCGCGATCTCGATGTCGGACTTCACTTCGGCCATGACGGCTTTCCTCTGGATTGAACGGTGGAGGGGACGGGGTTGATTTCTAGAGCAAGCAGGTTGGAACCGGGCGCGCGGGCATGTTCTAACCCTGTCGCTGCCGTGGCGTCAACTTCCATGCAACTATGTTTCCTATAGAGAAAATTCTTCTGCGGCCGGCCGACCTATCCTCGGTTCTTTCTGGCTCCGCTTACCGCGCCGTATAGAAGCCAGAGCGGCGGCGCTTCCGCCGTCTCAAAACAGCCGCGCAATGCACCGAATGCGACAGAGGCGACGGCGCAAATTCGCCATCGCCCTGGTTTTTGTTTTAACGCAATTCCCTAGGGAAAGGGCTACGCGCTTTTCCCGGGAAAACCGCTCACACTTTTCCTGGAATCGCTCTAAAGCGCTTCGCGCTTTAGCCTTTTGTTCTTATGCATGTCGTTCCCCCAAAACCGGGACCACTTTTGGGCGACATGCATTGCGAATGGCGAACGCTATTGCGTCAGCACGTTGCTGATTTCGACCATGTTGGAGCGCACGCGCAGGATGTAGAAGCCCATCGTCGTCAGATGCGTCGGCAGCAGCCAGCCATCCTCGCGGCCATTGGCGATGATGAAGGGCTGGATGCGCAGGGCCGAGACGAATTGCGCGTCCATCGTGTCCCACAGGCTCTGCAGGTGCTTTTCCTTGATGACGTCCTCGAAGTCGGCCTGGGCGCCCTTCATCAGGCCGTAATAGGCATAGAGCTGACCATAGGCGAACCAGTAGCGGTCGTCGGCGCGGGTGTCGAACCAGCCATTGTTGTGGTTCTCGGCACGCTCCTTGAGGATGGCGGAGGTCGAGCCGATGTCCGATGCGATGCGGTCGATATACTGCTTCAGATTGTCGGCGCGGGCATCGAAAGTGGCCTGGCAGGTGGCGAGGCGGGCATTGAACGAGCGCAGCTTGCGCACCGCGTCGCGATAGTAGCTCGGGGTCGGCGTCTTCGGGCCGAACGGGCTGACGCCGAAATACCAGGTGTATTCGTCGAACTGCAGATTGCCGCGCGCATCCTGCAGATCGGCATCGATCTGCGAGGTCGTGCGCACGCGGCCGAGATTGTCGGCGAGTTCGGTCGCCGTGCGCCGCACAGCCTGGTTGATGCCGCGCTGGAAGGAGGCCTTGTTGTCCATCCACGGCGTGTTGTCCCAGTCGATGCCGAACAGGCCGAGCTTGTAGAGGATCATCGACGAGATCCAGGCATTCTGGTTGACGTTGAAGTCGGTCAGGTCCGCCGCGATCTGGGCAATGCCGGAGTTGCCACAGGTCTTTGCCGTGTCGGTGCCGGTGCCGGCGGCCACCTGCTCACCGGCGGAAACATTGCGCTTCTCGAACGTATAGGTGTCCGGATAGTTCGGGTTGAAATTGTTCCACCACTGGGTGGCATAGAAGAAGTTGGCGTAGAGGCCGATCAGCACCAGCAGGGCCAGGCCGAGCACGGCCTTGAGGATCCAGCCACGCTGCGTGTACCAGCGGCCGGCCCACAGGAACGGCCACAGGATGGCGCCGATCAAAAGGCCGATGCCGCGGCCGATCCATTGGAAAATCCTGACGAAGAAGTTCACGATCGGATCGAGCATGGCTGTGTCACCCCCTCAAAGCATGATGCCAAAAAGCTGCAGACTTTCGGATAAAATCATGCGCTAAAACAATAAGTTAGAACGAAATGTCGGTTCATTTCGTTCTAGTCAGTCAGGCCGTAGAGGCGTGTGCGAAACGCCACCTTGTCCTTCAAATATGTGGTTTTCAGAACGTCCACAACATGCGATCTCCAGGCGTCGCTGAAGCCGTCATAGTCCTTGTAGAAGCCCTGCTTGTTGAAGATGTAGCGCGAGACGAAGTCGGTCGGCACGAAATCCGAGATCAGCCGGTTGGTCAGCCAGGCGTCGGGATGGTCCGGCTTGGCGCGGACCACCAGGAAGCGCTGCTGCGGGAACACATCCTCGATCTTGAGATGGCCAAGCTGGGCGATCTCGCGCTTGGCGGCGTTGAGGAAAGGAAAATTGCCGTCCTTGGTGATCAGGTCGGCATGGCTCTGGATCCACGTCTGCAGCCAGACCTTGTCGACATCGGTCAGATTGCGGTTCGGCTCGGTGTCGCGGATCAGCGCGCGCACCACCATCTCGGCGCGGTGCTCGAGATAGCCGGACGCTTCTATCCAGGAGGCGCGCGGCAGTTCGATGCGGCCGGTGCTGGCCAGGAACTTGAACACCTTGTCGGCGTCGTTGATCGAGAGATAGCTCACCTGCCACGGTCGCGAGCGACGGAAGCCGGGGGCCGCAGGATCGCTGATCACCGTCGTCATGTCGGGATCGACGAACACGTAGAGCCCGCCGAAATGGCTGGTCCAGTAGGCGTTGTGGCGGAAGATCACCTGGTCTGGCACCAGCGCGTTCTCTCTGATGTCGCCGCAGATTTTCGCCAGCTCCACCATGCGCGTCAGCATGGCATCGTCGCGCCAGGCATCGGGCTCCTGCCTCAGCCGGTCGACGAGCTTGCCGAGTTCAGCGGCCTTGCCCAGCACATCCTCGGCCGACAGCACCTTGAACTCGACCTGGTTGATCGACAGCAAGTCCTCGATGTCGTTGACCTTGGGAACGGAATCCTCGATCTCGCCGTAGATGACGTCCTTGATGGTCAGCGCGTCGATGGCGCGCTGGTTCTTGGACATGAACTCGAACATCAGCTGCGAGGTGTTGGAGAAGGCTGTGTGCACCACCGGCAGGTCGATCTGCGACGGCGTCAGGATGATGAAGCGGCGATTGACCTCGTTGGGATCGAGATAGTCGGGGTCGCCGCATTCATCGGCGATCTCGGGCGAGAAGCCGGTGCGGTCGATCTGGAAGCTCTTCAGCTTGGTGGGAGGCAGGCCGAACGCGGCCAGCGCCTTGTTATAGCGCTGGATGAGATGCGGCTCGTCGACGATGAGCAGACGGCCGTAGATGAGTTCGTTGTCGCGCAAGAGGTCGGGTTTTTTGGCGGGGTGGCTCATCTTGCCTTCTCCCCGTTCGCGGGGAGAAGGAAAGGCCGGTGTGGCTCACGCATTCCAATTGCCCTTCTTCTTCATCTCCTCCATCTCGCGCGCCGCCCTCTCGCGCAGCCGCGCGTCGCGCAGCAGCTTTTCCACGGCGGCATCGTCGGACTTGTCGGAATAGCGGAACTCGGAATCGGCGTAGCGGTTGATCTCCTGCATGACCATGTCCATCGAGAACGGACCGCGCAGTTCCTCGATCATGGCTTTCTTTTCGTCATAGGTTTTGTGCATGAAGGCTTCCGGCTTCTCGAACCAGTCGTCGGGAAGCTCGATGTCCATGGCGCGCATCTTGATGGCGTCGGTGACGTTCTTGATGGCGCGGCCGGTGAAGCGCGGCTCGGCATCCTTGATCAGGTGCAGGTAGGTGCCGATATCGGCCATGGTCTTGGGCGCGCCATTCTCCTTCATATAGCGCTCGTAGACCTTCATCAGGCCGTCCTCCTGCGGCTTTTCGTGCTCCTCATAGGCCTCCTCGACGGCGCGCTGGATTTCCTGCGCGGCATAGAGCTCGTGCCTGCCCAGAGGGATCTCGTGGTTCTTGCCGGCGAGCAGCACGAAGATGTCGATATAGTCGTCGCGGGTCTGCGGGCCGTCGACCAGCCAGCGGGCGCCGGCGCGCTGGCGCAGCGCGTCGTCGACATTCTCGGGATAGTTGGAGAACATTCCGAAAGAGCAGTTGCCGCGCACCACGGTGCCGGCGCCGGCGAAGGCGTCCATGAGGACGCCGGTGATCTCCTGCTGGCCGGCCGAGGCGCGGTCGTCGGAGCGGCGTGCCGCCACCTGGTCGATATCGTCGATCGTGCCGAAGCCGATAGCGCGCGGGTTGAGCACATTGTTGATGAACTGGCGGCAGTTCTGGCCCGACTTGCCCTGATAGGACGAGATCTGGTCGACGCCGAAATTCTCATAGGCGAAGGGATAGCCGGCGACCTGGCAATAGCCGTTGACCAGGCCGGCGATCATCTGGATCAAAGTCGTCTTGCCGGTGCCGGGAGCGCCGTCGCCGATGAAGGTGAACAGGAAGCCGCCGAGTTCGACGAACGGGTTCAGCTCGCGCTCGAAATCATAGGCCATCAGCATCTTGGCGAGCTTGACCGACTGGTATTTGGCGATGTGGTTGCCGACGACCTCTTCCGGCTTCTTGAAAGTCATCACCAGCGGTTTGGAGCGCTTGCCGGGGGCGACGTCGAAGCCGTCGAGGGTGAAGTCATCGGCATCGATGCGGATATGGGCGTTCTCGAACGGGCCGATGCCGTCGAAGCGGCCTTTCCGGGCCAGCAGCCCGTCAATGGCGACGCGGGCGAAGGCGCGTGCCCTGGTCGCCAGATCGGCATCGTCCTTCGAGCCCGCTATCGCCTTGTCGAGGCCGGCGAGGATCGACTTCACCGCATCCTGCGGTGTGTCGAAAAGGAAGTCGGGTTCGGGGATGTCGTTGGGCGCCTCGCCATCGCTGTCGATCAGCTGGAACAGATAGGAGGCGAGGCTGAAAGCCGAGATGTAGGCCGAAGCCGACAGGAGCTTCTTGAAGGCCGAGGCCTCGTCGCCCTCGAGCGGCGCGCGGGTGTTTTTCGCCTGCAGGCTTTCGAGGTCGGAGCCTTCGGCGAAGACATCCGATACGGCGAGCGCAATCGCCGTGCCGCGCCGGGCGCGAAACAGAAGCGTGTGTTGCGGGATGGTCAGCAACTGGTCGTCGGGATGGACGGCGCCGACGGTCTTCGACAGCTCGACCTCGCGGGTGCGGCGCACCGAGCCGACCGAGACGGTGGAGACGAAGCGGCGGTTGGTGCCGGCCAGTGCCGTGCCGGATTCGCGCGACGGGTCCTCCAGCACGACGATGCGGGTGATGAAGCTCTGCGCGGTGGCGCGGTGCTTCTCGATCGCCGCTTCCGGGATGGTGGTCAGGCCGGTGTCCATGCTCAGCTCCTTATCGGGATTACCTTGCCGGCTTCGGCGGAAGAAGCCTGCGCCTGGCGCGCGGCGTCGAGATACATATCCAGCGTCTGATCCAGCCGGTCGAAAAGTAACCGGTCAAACGCTGCGTGACCGCCGCCACGCTGGGCCGTTTCAAGCGCGGCGATATAGGCTGGGCGATCTTCCGGGCGTATCGCCACGGGCGGGTAGCCCGCGCGTGCCAGCACCAGATTCATCAAAAGGCGCGCCGTGCGGCCATTGCCGTCGTTGAAGGGATGAATATCGACCAATCGCCGATGCGCCTCAAAGGCGGTTTGCGGCGTATTTCGTGCCGTGCCCAGCCATTGGCAAAACCTCTCCATCAGTGCAGGAACGTCCATAGGGGGTGGGAAATCATAGACGCCGGCATCCGTATTCACGTAGCGCGCGCTGTCGGCGTAGCGGCCAGCGATTTCGGGTTTGGTATTTGCCACAACCAGATGGTGCAGGTTGCGGATGTCCGCTTCGACGATTGGCGTACTGCTTTGGGACGCGATTTCCAGCACCCAGTTCAACGCCCTTGCGTGGTCGACGGCCTCGAGATGATCCTTGAGCGGCTTGCCGCTGATCGTGATGCCTTTCTCCAGGACCAGGGCGGTCTCGCCCGCTGTCAGCGTGTTGCCCTCGATCGCGTTCGACGTATAGGTGATGTCGATCCGCTGACTGTGCTCCAGGCCGTCCAGGGCGCCTGGGCGGCCTCTCTTCCTGAGGGCGTCGAGCTGCCGCTTCTTGGCGAAAACCGTGCCTGCAGGCGTCATTGTTCGCGCCTCGGTCGGGCGTGAAACTGTCCGATGTGATCGGAGTTCTCACACATCGCTGATCACCTGCCCATTCGACAGGATGTGGACCTTGTAGCCGCCAAAGATCTTCTGTGCTTCGCCGGCGGCGTAGAGCGCCTGGTAGGCCTCGTGCGGGATCAGTGCGTGGTTTTCGTAGCTGGACACGCCCTGGCGCGCGGCTTCCAGATCGTCGGTGTTGATGAAGAATTCCTGCGTCGTCTTCTCGCTGGAAAACAGCCCCTTGCGGCCGGGCTTTTCGCCCTTGGAATAGACCTCCTGGATGGTCCAGGTCAGCAGCCAGGCGTTTTCCGGCTTGCGCACCTTGGCCAGCACTTCGGTCACCGTCGAATTGTTGTCGGTAATGCCGGCCGAATAGAAGGGGCCGAGCACGACACGGCGCAACTGCTTGGGGTGCAGCGGCTCGAAATCCTTGTCGAGATTGACGGCAATGGTCGCCGGCGACAGCGTGTAGGCGGAGTTCTTCTCGGTGAAATCGTCGAAACGGTGGGCAAGCTCGGGATTGAGCAGGCCGTCGACCGGCAGCGGGATGTCGACCTTGTCGTTGAGCTTGCCGTTCTTGTCGACGAGCTGGCGGACCATGTTCTCGGAGGAATCCTCCACCGTCACCATGTAGACCAGCGGCAGGTTGGCGCTGCCGTCGAAACTCGCCCAATGGACGAGGTAGTAGGGCAGGGCCGTCTTGGGATTGACCGACACCTTGGCCGTCTGCGCCAGCGTGAACGGCCCAAAAGTCTGCTCGCTCTTGACGTCCTCGAGATAGAGCCGCTCGGCCATCGACTTCTGCAGCGCCTCGGGGAATTCCTTGTGGCGCAGGATGAAGTCGGCCATCTCCTCGCGCAGCTCGCCGGCCAGCGGGATGTTGGCAAGGCGCGCATCGGCCTGGCGGCGGTCGTTTTCCAGTTCCAGCAGGTTCTGGAAGACGGGAAAACCGCTTTCGGCGCGCGAAATGCGGAACGTGTCCATGAAGCCCAGCCGGTTGCGCCAGCAGCCAAAGGACTTGTCGAGCCGGGCGATATATTCGGCAACGATCTTGGCGACGATGCCGTGCCGGTAAAGCGGCGAGCGGTCGTCGCGCATGAACACTTCAAGGCCGCTGAGCGCGGCCGTGATTGCCGAGAAATACCGCGCCGCCGCGTCGTTTTCGGGGGTCATTCTGTCAGCCCTGGGATTGTCGCACCGGTGCGCGCGGCAATTATGACTGCACGTAGTTGGCCGAATTGTGCTTCTTCAGCACCTCGTCGAAGCGCCGCGCAAAGGCATCGTCGGCGAGCTTCTTGCGGCGCTGGATGTCGGCGCTGGCGACCATGTTCTTCTCGTGCATTTCGAGGAGATCGCCAATGTGCTTCTGCGAGGCGGCGCCAATGCCGGCCATGGTTTCTTCCGCCGTGTTGTCGACCTGGCTGCCCAGCGTGTTGATCTTGTGGGCAACATCCTGCTGGGCTGCGGTCTTCAGCGAATCTTCCAGCGCCTTGTAGAGCACGATGCGCTGCTCGGTGTCGATGGTCAGCTTGTTGATCAGCGTCGACTGCGCGGCGATCTGGTTGTTGAGCGAATCGACGAAGGTCTGGAACATCGAGGTGTAGCGCTCGAGCGTCTGGCTTTCAGCCAGCAGTTCCTGCTCCTTGGCCTGCTTTTCATTGTATTCGGTGGCGAGCTTGGAGCGCTCGCCCTCAAGCTGGGTGCGGTCCTTCTGGCTGGTCGAGGCGGCGATCTTGTTCTCGATGTCGAGCAACATCGGATTGAGCTCCTCGATGCGCTTCTGCACGGCTTCGAGGTTCGACATGGTGGTCTTGCGGCGCTCGATCACCTGCGACAGGCTGGCCTCGGAGGTCTTGTAGCGCTGGTCGAGGACCTCTTTCTGCGCCTTCAGGATGCCGACGATGGTGTCGGACTTGGCCAGAAGTTCCTGCAGATTGCCGGCCAGCGACATGTTGCGGACGCGGTCGGTGCGCATGCGCTGCTTGCGCTGTGCCGAAAAGACGCCGACGAAGTTTTCCCAGCCGGTGTAGTTCTTCATGCTCTCGAACTCGGCGCCGAAGACGTTGGTGGCGTCCTCCAGGCCGATGATCAGGTCGGCAATGTTGCCTTCCATCACCTTCTGCTGCTTCAACACATCCTCGATGCGGGCATTCTCGATGTCGAAATTGGCGTCGCCGATCTTCTTGTCAGCGGTGGCGAGCGTATCGAGCACGGTGCCGGACTGCTCGATCTTGGTGCGCATGTCCTGGACGACCTGCTTGGTCTTGGCAATTTCGGCATCGAAATTCTGCAATGTCGCCATAGGGGCCTCCCGCTTCGGCTTCCGGTCGCTGGCTGCGAACAGCGGCGAATATATGTGGGGCTTCCGGGGATTGAAAGACGTGAAGACAAGGGCGGCGTGAAAACAAAAGAATCCGCCAAGGCCTTGAAAGACAATGCAGGTGGGGTCATGGCGTGATTAGCCGGCCGATCGGAACTAGTTCAACTGCCGTTGAACTTTCATGCCAGCAAAACAGTCAGCCACCGCCGGCGCGGAAATGCTGAATTCGACAGGGAATTGAACCGGTTGCAGGCGAGCATATCAGTCGAAGCCTGCCGCACCGACGCGCACTCAGGGCTTCGGATCGGCCTTCAGATAGGCGATGACATTGGCGATGTCGTCATCATTCGTCAGGCCACCAAAAGCCATTTTGTTGCCGGGAACCTTGAGCTTGGGTGCCCTGAGATATTCGGTGAGATTTGCCTCGTCCCAGACGAGACCGGCAGCGCCCGCACTCTTCATGGCTTCGGAATAATGGCCAAGGAAGCTCTCGGCTGTGCCGGCGGTGCGTCCGACCACACCCTTCAGATGCGGGCCGACCTTGTCGCGGTCGGTGGCCGCCTCATGGCAGGCCACGCAGCGGTTGAAGACGTGCTTGCCTTGCACCGGGTCGTCGCCGGCATGGGCGGCAATGGAAGTGGCAATGAGAAGAAGGCTGGCTGAGGAAACGGCTCGAAGCATGGCTGACCCCGGAGAGCTCTGGCTGACGGCCTTATAGGGCCGAGGCCTTAACAAACGCTGCACCGTGGCGAGTGGGGGCCGGTCGCACCCAATCCCGTGCGGAGACGATGATCTCAGGCTTGCTGTGCGAGGTCGCGGCGCAGGAAATCATGCAGCCGATCGACCGCCGGCGTGCTCGACAGCGGGTTGCGCAGGATGCCGATTTCGAGATCCGGCAGCACGGGAAGCCCTTCATTGCCGCCGATGATGCGCAGCGATGGCGGTACGCTGCGCTGCGCCAGACCGGCGACGGCGAGTCCGGCCTGCACGACCGCGATCAGGCCAAGCAAGGAGGCGCTGGAATAGGTGCAACGGTAAGACCGGTCAGCTTCGCCAAGCGCCTGCAGGACATTCATCCTGGCGGCACAGCCGGGCTCGAACAGGGCGACAGGCAAGGGATCGGTCTGCCAGGCGACATGGTTCGGCGAGGCGACCCAGACGAAACGCTCAAGCCGGATGACGTCGAGCGGCTGGTCCGGCAAGCGAGTGACGATCGCCAGGTCGAGCCGTCCTTCCGCCAGGGTTTTCACCAGCGCGGTCGACTGTTCGCAGATCAGTTCCACCGTCACCAGCGGGTGGTCCTCGGCAAAACGCGATAGCACAGGTGGCAGAAGGAAGGCGGCATAGTCGTCCGGCACGCCAAGGCGCACGCTGCCCGTCTCCTTCGGTCGCGTGACACTCGCCCAGGCCTCATCCGACAGCTTCAGCAGCCGGCGCGCATAGATGAGAAAATCCTCGCCGATGGCGTTGGGGGTAACCGTTCTCGGTCCGCGCACCAGAAGCTGGTTGCCCACCATCTCCTCCAGCCGCTGCATCTGCATGCTGACCGCCGACTGGCTGCGGCCGACCCGAGGTGCCGCATTGGACAGGCTGCCGCTCTCGACGACGGCGACGAAGGTTTTCAAGAGATTGAGGTCAAGCGGAGCAGCCATGGTGCTATCAGCATATCGAATAGCTTGCTCCAAATCTATTCGCTTGTTTGAAAGCTATACTGGTGGCCAGATGGGTTCGCCCGTCTGGGGGATTTTCGATGAAGGACCTGCCAACTTCCCGTTTTCCGGCCGCGAGCCTGGCCTTGGCGATGATGATTGCCGGCACGGTTGGCGCCTTTGTCACGGAAGCCGGGCTTCATCCCGTGACGATCGTGTTCTGGCGCTGCGTGTTCGGCGCCATGTTCCTCGGCGCATGGTGCCTGCTCCGGGGCTACCTGCCGGACAGGACGCTGTCGCCGTCCCGCCTCGCGCTGGCTGCACTTGCCGGCGCTTGCATGGTGCTGAGCTGGACGGCCTTCTTCGCCGGCTTCGCCATGACGTCGATCGCCACGACGACGATCGTCTATCACGTGCAGCCGTTCTTCGTCGTCATCATCGGGGTGGTCTTCCTCAAGGAGCGCATCTCGCTCGACCAGATGCTTTGGATGCTTGGCGCGTTCCTTGGCGTCGTGCTGGCCAGCGGCCTGGTGGTTTCGCATGCGCAGGCCAGTGCGGCATGGGCGCTGGGCATCGCGCTGACGCTGGTCGCCGCGCTGCTCTACGCGGTGGCGACGATCCTCGCCAAGGGCCTGGGCCAGCAGCGCGCCGAGGTCACCGTGCTTTGCCAGACGATCATCGGGATCGTCATGCTCGCGCCCTTCGCCGGCATCGGCCAGCATGTTCCGGCGCATTCATGGGGCTGGCTGGTCAGCATCGGCGTGCTGCACACCGGCATTGCCTATGTGCTAATGAACTCGGCCTTTCCGCGCCTGACGACGCCGGTGATCGGCATCATCACCTTCATCTATCCGGTCGTTGCCATCATCATCGACTGGGCAGTCTATGGGCATCCGCTCGGGCCGGCGCAGGCAGCCGGCATGGCGCTGATCGCCTTGGCGACGCTCGGTGTCCGGCTGGGCTGGCGGTTTCCGCTGAGGCGTGTCTCGGCGGCCTGAGGCGGATCGCCGCTCAAGATGGTCAGGATTTCATGAAGCCGATGAAATCGTCGGGCGCGGCGCGGCCCATTTCTTCTTCCCAGTGACGGCGGCAGAGCGAAACATAGACATCCTTGCCGATCGCCACCTGTTCGCCCTGGCGGGCCACCTTGCCATCGGCGCCGAGGCGCACGACCATCGTCGCCTTGCGGCCGCAGCGGCAGATGGTGCGCACCTCGCGCAGATCGTCGGCGATCGCCAGCAGCGCGCGCGAGCCGGAAAACAGCTTGCCCTGGAAATCGGTGCGCAGGCCGTAGCACATGACCGGGATGTTCAGCCGGTCGGCGATGCGGGCCAATTGCCAGACCTGCTCCTCCTCGAGGAACTGCGCCTCGTCGACGAAGACGCAATGCACCGTCGTATGGTCGTGATGTTCGGCGACGCGGGCGAACAAATCGTCGCCGTCGCGGAACATCTCCGCCTCGGTCTCCAGTCCGATGCGCGACGAGATCAGGCCGCTGTCGCCCTTGCGGTAGTGGCCGGCGACGAACAGCATCGTCGTCATGCCGCGCTCGCGATAATTATACGAGGCCTGCAAGAGCATCGTCGTCTTGCCGGCATTCATCGTTGCGTAGTTGAAGTAGAGCTTGGCCATGCCGCTCTTTTAAGCCGACTTGGCCCAAAGCGGGGAGGGGCCGCCGCGGCATTCCCCTGAAAAAGCCGGCTCGCCGCTGAAAAAGATAAGCGGCGTGACAAAAGCGTCAGCCGTGTCGCTGATTGGCCATTCCGCGCCGTTGATCGTGATTGCCTTAACGCTTGAAACTACACCAGAATGGTGTTTGGCTGACGAAACAAGGCGGGCAGAGAAACCGTACCTACGCTTCGCCAAAGAATCACAATGGGAGACTGTCTATGTCGCGTATGAATTCCTTCGTCGCCGGCCTCGGCCTGGCGGCTCTGTTGTCCACGAGCGCCGCCTTCGCCGGTGACGCCGAAAGCTGCAAGACCGTGCGGCTTTCCGATGTCGGCTGGACCGACATCCAGGCCACCACCGGCCTCGCCTCGGTGCTGCTCACCGCGCTCGGCTACGAGCCGAAGGTGATCCAGCTGTCGGTGCCGGTGACCATGGCTTCGCTGAAGAACAAGGACCTTGACGTCTTTCTCGGCAACTGGATGCCGTCGATGACCAACGACATCAAGGATTACACCGCCGATGGCTCGGTCGAGACCATCAGCACGAACCTGACCGGCGCCGGCTACGGCATCGTCGTGCCGACCTATGTCGCCGACGCCGGCGTCAAGTCGCTGACCGACCTTGGCAAGTTCAAGGACAAGTTCAACGGCAAGATCTACGGCATCGAAGCCGGCAATGACGGCAACCGCATCATCCTCGATATGATCAAGAACCCGAAGGACAATCTCGAGGGCTTCGAGCTGGTCGAATCCTCGGAGGCCGGCATGCTGACGCAGGCCGAGCAGTCGATGAAGAACAATGAGTGGATCGCCTTCCTCGGCTGGACGCCGCATCCGGTGATGGGCGCCATGAAGATCACCTATCTCGACGGCATGGGCGACAGCGGCTTCGGCGCGGCCACCGTGTTCACCAACGTGCGCAAGGGCTACACCACCGAATGCCCGAATGCCGGCAAGTTCATCGCCAACCTGAAGTTCAATCTGGACATGGAAGGCCAGATGATGGACGCGATCCTCAAGGGCGCTGACGCTCAGACGGTCGCCACCGACTGGCTGAAGAAGAATCCGGACGCGGTCAAGCCATGGATCGCCGGCGTGACCACCTTCGACGGCGGCGACGCCGCGGCGGCCGTCAAGACCGCGCTCGGAAGCTGAGCCGACTTCGCATCCGGCATGACCGGATGAAGATGGGCAGCCGTTTGACAAAGGGCTGCCCTTTTTCACATCCTGTGACAAGATGACGTTGCGACAGCGCGGGGCCGAAGGCAGAGCTCCGGTGGAAGAGGGGTGACATGGATCCGATTTCCAAATTCATGGTCGATCACAAGATCCCGATCGGCGCCTGGGGAAAGTCCTTTTTCGGTTTCCTGACCGACAATTTCGACACCATTTTCAGGGCCTTCTCCAACGGCCTGAATTTCATCCTCGACGGGCTGGTCGACCTCCTGTTGTTGGTGCCGCCGGTGCTGCTGGCGCTGGTCATCGCTGTTATCGCCTGGCTGCTGCAGCGCTCGCGGCCGCTCGCCATCGGCGTCTTTCTCGGCCTGATCTTCATCATCAACCAGAACCTGTGGAAGCAGACCGTGCAGACGCTGGTGCTGGTCGTCGCCGCCGCCGCCATGGCCATGGCCATCGGCGTGCCGCTCGGCATCTGGGCGGCGCACAAGCCGAAGGTCTACCGCATCATGCTGCCGGTGCTCGATCTGATGCAGACGCTGCCGACCTTCGTCTACCTGATCCCGGTCTTGACCCTGTTCGGCCTCGGCAACGCGCCCGGCCTCATCGTCACCATCATCTTCGTCATCCCGACCGCGGTCAGGCTCACCCATCTCGGCGTCGTCTCGGTGCCGAAGTCGATCATCGAGGCCGGCGAGGCGTTCGGCGCCACCAAGAGCCAGCTGTTGTGGAAGGTGGAGCTGCCATCGGCGCTGCCCACCATCATGGCGGGTCTGACGCAATCGATCATGCTGTCGCTGTCGATGGTGGTGTTCGCGGCCCTCATCGGCGCCGGTGGGCTGGGCACCGAGATCAACCGCGCGCTCGGCTCGCGCCGCATCGATCTCGGGCTTGAGGCGGGCCTCGCCATCGTCGTGCTGGCCATCGTGCTCGACCGAATGACCCGCATTGGCGTTGGAGGCAAGAAATGACCGTCGCCGTCGATTTCAAGAACGTCGATATCGTCTTCGGCGCCGACCAGGCCGGCTCGCTGGCGATGATCGACAAGGGCGCCACGCGCGCCGAAATCCTGGAGAAGACCGGCAATGTGCTGGGCTGCGCCGGCGCCAGCCTGACCGTGCACGAGGGCGAGATCTCGGTGCTGATGGGCCTGTCGGGCTCCGGCAAGTCGACGCTGCTTCGAGCCGTCAACCGGCTCAACGTGGTGTCGCGCGGCCAGGTGCTGGTCAAGGACGGCGACAAGATCGTCGACGTCGTCACCTGCGACGAGCCGACCTTGCGGCGCTTGCGCCAGAAGCAGGTGGCCATGGTGTTCCAGCAGTTCGGCCTGCTGCCATGGCGCACGGTGGAGGAGAATGTCGGCCTCGGCCTCGAACTCGCCGGTGTTCCGGAAGCTGAGCGCAAGGAGCGCGTCCATCGCCAGCTCAAGCTGGTCAATCTCGACCAGTGGTCGAAGAAATACGCGCATGAGCTGTCGGGCGGCATGCAGCAGCGCGTCGGCCTGGCGCGGGCCTTTGCCACCGAGGCGCCGATCCTGTTGATGGATGAGCCGTTCTCGGCGCTCGACCCGCTGATCCGCACCAAGCTTCAGGATGAGTTGCTGCAGCTGCAGGCCGAGCTGAAGAAGACCATCATCTTCGTCAGCCATGACCTGGAAGAGGCGCTGAAGATCGGCAGCCACATCACCATCATGGAGGGCGGGCGCATCGTCCAGACCGGCGCGCCGGAAGACATCGTGCTGCGCCCCGCCAATGACTACGTCCGCGACTTCATCGCCAATGTGAATCCGCTCTCGGTGCTGACCGCCTGGAACGTCATGCGCGACCGCCGCGACCTCGAACACGGCGACAATGGTTGGGTGTGGCTCGACCGGCGCAAGACGACGCGCTTCAAGATCGACGATCACGGCCTTGTGGCTGCCGCGGAACGCGACGGCAAGCCGGCGGTGTGGGTGTCCTGCGCCGATGTCGAGGCCCAGTCGGAGGAAGCAGCGCAAGTGTTCTGGGCCAATCCCGGCACGTCGCTGAAAACCGTGATGCTGGCCATGCACCGTTCGCAGACCGCACCGGTGGCGCTGTTCGACGAACAGTCCCGCTTCGTCGGGGCCATCGGCATCAGGGATGTGCTGAGCGCGGTGTTGAGAAGGTAGGCGGTTCAGGCCGCCAGCGGTAGGCGCAGCTCGGTCAGCAGCCCGCCGTCGGGATGGTTGGACAGGCGGATCTCGCCGCCGGCGGCGCGCGCGATGTTGCGGGCGATGGTGAGTCCCAGGCCGAGGCCGCCGGTCTGGCGGTTGCGGGACTGTTCGAGGCGCACGAAGGAGCCGAACACGGCATCGATCTGGGCCTGCGGTATGCCGGGTCCTTCGTCGCGGATGGTGAGCGTGATCGTACCGTCCGAGCGGTGCAGGCTCAGATGCGCCTTCTTGCCGTAAGTGACGGCGTTCTGCACCAGATTGGTGACGCAGCGCCTGAGCGCCACCGGCCGCGCCATGCAGATCAGGCCGCGCGAACGGGTGTCGTCATTGTCGAACGAGACCTCCGGATAGGGGTCGGCGATCGATTCCACGAACGACCAGAAGTCGATGCGCTCGGCTTTCTCCTCGTTCACCTCGAAAGTGGCGAAGTCGATCACCGAGCTGGCGATGCTCTCGACATCGGCGAGATCGTGCGCCAGCGCCTCGCGGACCGCCGATTTGCGCAACAGTTCGAGCCGCAGCCGCATGCGCGTCATCGGCGTGCGCAAATCATGCGCAAGTGCTGCGGCAAGATGTTCGCGGTCCTCGACATATTCGCGCAACCTCGTCTGCATGGCGTTGATCGCCCTGGCGGCGGCCCGCACCTCGCGGCTGCCCGATTCGGTGATCGGCGGGCTCTTCAAATCCTTGCCGATCCGGTTCACGGCGGTTTCCATCATCCGGTAGGGCGCGGTCAGCCGGCGCAGCGACCAGATCGACATGATCACCACCAGGCCGGCGATCAGCGAATAGAGCGGCAGGCTGTCGAAGCTCAGGATCGGGCCGACCGGCGTAATCGGCTCGGTGAAGTTCAGCCACTGGCCGTCGGCGAAGCGCAAGGAAGCCGTCAGCTTGTCGCTCTGGGCGAAATTGGCGGCGAGCACCAGGAGGTCGCGCTCGACCTGGCCGATGTCGGGGCCGGATACGGTGCTGGCGTCGTCGGCCTCGCGCGTCGCCGGATCGCGCCGCACGCGCGCGTCGGTGACGCCGAACTTCGACAGCCGGCCAACGAGGATATCCTCGAGTTCGGCCAGTTCGTCGTCGCCGGCGATCGAGGAGGTGACGGCGGGCGTGTCCGAGACGGTAAGCGCGTAGGTCGAGTTGAACAGGCCCGCCGCGGTTGCCTTGCGCTCTTCCGGCGTGGCGCCGCTCATCAGCTGCACCAAAGAGAAGGCGCGGTCGTTGAGCCGGTAGAGGTCGACCACGTCGTTGGCGACGGCGCGGTCGCGCGACACGATATAGAGGGTCGCGACCTGGCTGATCAGAAGGCCGGCAATGACGATCAGCAGCACCCAGGCAGGCAAGGTCTGCGGCAGGAGACGTTTCATTCGGAGGTCGTCTCGGGCAGGAACTGGTAGCCGCCGCTGCGCACCGTCAGGATCAGTTTCGGCGTTTTTGGGTCATCTTCCATCTTGCGCCGCAGCCGGCTGACCAGGATGTCGATGCTGCGGTCGAAGGAATAGTCGCTGTCGCCGCCGGAGAGTTCGATGAGCTGGTCGCGGGTCAGCACGCGCTGGGCGCTCTTGACGAAGGTCTGCAGCAGGTTGAATTCGGCCATGGTGAGCTCGACCCTGACATCGTCGGGCGCCGTCAGCCGGCGCCGCGAACAGTCCATCGTCCAGCCGGCGAAACGGTAGATCTGCTTGGCGGTGGCGCGCTTCGGCTCGGCGGCACCATTGCGCCGCAGCACGGCACGGATGCGCGCCAGGAGTTCGCGCGGATCGAAGGGCTTGGGCACATAGTCGTCGGCGCCCATTTCCAGGCCGACGACGCGGTCGGTGGTCTCGGTGACGGCGGTCAGCATGATGATCGGCGTCGAGTACTGGGCGCGCAGATCGCGGCACAGTTCCAGCCCGCTCTTGCCGGGCAACATCACGTCGAGCACGATGAGGTCCACCTGCGCGCGGCGCAGGACGGCCTCCATCTCGGTACCGTCCGCGGCAACCGAAGTGTGCAGCCCCCGCTTCTGGAAGAATTCCTGAAGCAGGTCGCGGATGCCCTTGTCGTCGTCGACGATCAGTATGTGTGCGTCGGATTTCACGAGGTGCCCTGTCTCGATTGCCGGCCAAGTCATTCCTGGCAGGTGAGCCACACGATAGAATTCGGGCCATATGTTGGCCAGTGCCTTGCTTTTCAAGGGAGAACGAATTCGGCCTTCTCCACATGGAAAGCCATGACCGTGCCGGAGCTCTTTGTTTCCATGCGTGTCGGTTCCCAAAACCGGGAGCCCTTTTGGACGATACGCATCAGGCGGCGGGACAGACACAATCCAGAAACAAAATTCTACAATTGGGAAAAACTCCTGAAAAGGTAGGGCGGCATAACCGTGTCGTGGCGGTCAGATTACCGGCTGCGACGCAAATCTCCGGGTTCACGGAAAAACCGATGCCAGGCTTGTCGATCAGTTTGTTGGGTGCGTTGCTGGGCCTTGGCCTGGTCACTGCCGCTGTTGGACAATCGGACGCAAAGGCGCCGCTCACCCGGAGCGAACGGTGCGCCAATCTCAGCCACCAATTTGATGAAGCCCTCGAAACCCATGCCACGGCAACGCAGGTCACCGCGGCAAAGGCACTTCAGAGAAAGGGCAACCGGTACTGCGCCGCCAAGAAACAGGCACAGGGCATCCGGATGCTCGCCAACGCTTTGAAGCTGCTTGGAGTGACACCGAACGACCCGGTCCAGTGACACTCAACTTGACCCGCATAAAAAGGAAATGAAGCCATGAAAAAGTCCATCCTCTCCGCCACCGGTCTCGCCGTCGCTCTGGCTTTCGCGATGCCCGCTCTCGGCAACGCTGCTGCCACCACGACCGCTGCTCCGGCTGCTTCGACCACGACGACCACCACCGCTCCGGCTGCTGACGCCACCGCCAAGCCCCCGGTGAAGAAGGTCGTCAAGAAGGTCAAGCACAAGAAGGCTCCTGCCAAGAAGCCCGTGAAGAAGGCCACGGACAAGGCCATGGACAAGGTTGCTCCGAAGAAGAAGCCCTGATCAGCTTCGAGGTCAGTTCTAGCAAGGCCGTTCCAGCCGTAACCGGCTGGGGCGGCCTTCTGCCGAATGTATGGTCGAACTGAATACCCGGCGCCTTCCAGCCGTGCATCTCGATCGTGTTTAACCCGTTTGCAACGCCGGTCATGTAAGACAATCCGCATGAAGAAGCGGCTTTCGTCCATATTACGTTCGATGGTGATCGGCGGCCTGGTTGCAACCGGTGTCGCCAGGGTGCTGATTCTGCTCACCGCCAGCCCCGTGCCCGACCCCGCCAGTGGCCGCACCGAGCCCTCGCTGTTCGCGCCGATAATTTCCAGCAATTGGGACTACATCACACCTGTCCAGGCGTGGTTGCTGATCGTGCTTCTTGCCGTGACGCTGATCTGCGTTGCCGGATGGCCGATCGCGGCCTGGATGGAACGCCGGGCGGATGCCGGCGCGAACCGCCGCATCTTCGGCCGCCAGGGCCGTTGAACGGCGCTCGACAATTTCCCACATGATTGTGATTGACCGGGCCGCCCCGCCGGCGGTCCGCCTGCCAATCAAAATGGACGATCGCTGCCGCCCGTGGCAAAATAGCGGGTGAAGCCCGATCGCGAAACTGTCGGTTCCGATGCCAGAAATCACCACAAAACCGCGAACCAAGGTCAAGCCGCAGACCGAGCGGCCCAAGCTCTACAAGGTCATCCTCATCAATGACGATTTCACGCCGCGCGAATTCGTCGTCACGGTGCTGAAGGGCGAGTTCAAGCTCAGCGAGGACCAGGCGCACCGCATCATGATCACCGCACACCGGCGCGGCGTCTGCGTGGTCGCGGTCTTCACCAAGGATGTCGCCGAGACCAAGGCGACACGGGCCACCGACGCCGGCAAGGCCAAGGGCTACCCGCTGCTGTTCACGACCGAGCCGGAGGAGTGAGTGATCGCTTCGCCGCAGGCGAATTCATCGTGCCAGTGGCACGATGAAAGGTCTTGAACGCTGGGGAGTTGCCGCAGGCACCGGGGCCCCGGCAGACGCCGTTTGACGTAGAGCGCCGACGAGATTCTCACCGCCCCTCGCGGTACCACATCGAGCCCATCGCCAGGAGTAGCAGGCCGAGGCCGAGGAAGCCGCCGAACAGCGGCACGCGCGACACCGCCTTGAGCACGCTGTCGTCGGTGGGGCGCAGGCCGATCCAGTCGCTGCCGGAGGCCTCGCCGGACGAGCGCACCGGCACGATGGACGGCAGGGTCACGTCGCTGCCCAGGGCCGTCGATGACGCCAGCCGGCGCACGCCGCCGCCGGTGGCTTCCGCCGGCGCCTTCAGCCGGTTTTCGGTGGAGATGACGTCGGCGAATTCCGGCGCATTGACCGGTCCGACATGGGCGAGCGCGGTGAGATCGCCGTTGGCGACCTGGAAGAGGCCGATCTCGCTGGTCTGGACGCTGCCGAGGAAGACGCCGGGCTCGGATTTATCGAGCTTGACGGTCACCGTCTTGCCCGACGGGGTGATGATCTGTGCGGGGCCGGGATCGTCGGCCATGGTCTGGCGGCGGATCTCCAGCACCATGCCGCGGCCGTCGGCGGTCAGCCGCTCTTCCTCGAGCTCCGGCTCCTTCATCAGCCAGTGGGCGATGCGCCTGTAGAGCTGGACATGCGGACCGCCGCCCTCGAAGCCGCGCGCCCACAGCCAGCCCTGGTCGGACAGAAGCATGCCGACACGGCCTTCGCCCTTGCGGTCGAGCAGCAGCAGCGGCCGGTTGTCGGCCCCCTTCATCACCACCTCGCCTTGCGGATTCTGCACGCCTATGGTGCGGAACCAGCGGCTCCAGTGCGGTGGCTCGGTGCTCGAACCGTCGAGGCCGCGCGTCACCGGATGACGCTGGCCGAGATCGGTGAGGCGCGGGTAGAAGGCCTTTTCGACCACTTCGCCGGTCGGCATGGCCGGCAGGGCCGACATCAGCGGCGTGCGCGCGATAGAAGCCTCGCCGGCATATTCGGGGCCGGCGGCGATGAGCAGGGCGCCGCCCTTTTCGACATATTCGGAGATGTAGTCGTAATAGAGGATCGGCAGCACGTCGCGGTGCTGGTAGCGGTCGAAGATGATGAGGTCGAAATCCTTGATCTTCTCGACGAACAGTTCGCGCGTCGGGAAGGCGATCAGCGACAATTCGTTGATCGGCGTGCCGTCCTGCTTTTCCGGCGGCCGCAGAATGGTGAAGTGGACGAGATCGACCGAGGCGTCGGATTTCAACAGATTGCGCCAGGTGCGCTCGCCCGCATGCGGTTCGCCCGAAACGAGCAGCACGCGCAAATTCTCGCGGATGCCGTCGACCAGCGCGATGGCGCGGTTGTTGGTGTCGGTGAGTTCGCTGGGTTCGCGGTCGATGGCGAGTTCGATGATGTTGCGCCCGGCGCCCGGAATGGTCACCTGCAGCGGCATGGCCTGGCCGACGGTGGCATGCTCGACCGAGACTTGTTCGCCATTGACCGAGACGCGCACGTCGACCGGGCCGGCCTCGTTTTCCGTCGAGATGACGCGGTAGGTCATGTCGAGCGGCTTGCCGACGATGCCGAAACGCGGCGCGTTCTCGAAGCGGATGCGGCGGTCCTTTTCGTGATCGTTGCCGGTGATCAAGGCGTGCAGCGGCGCGTTGAAGTCGGGCGCGCCCGGGGGCGCGTCATGCACCTCGCCATCGGTGATCATGATGGCGCCGCCGATGCGAGACGGCGGCACGTCGCGGAAGGCGCCTTCCAGCGCGCCGAACAGCCGCGTTTCGGTACGCTCCTCGGCGGCATCGGATTTGCCGGCCTCGACGACGCGGACGTCGAATTGCTTGAAGCGGCCTAGACGCTGCTGCAGCCCGGCCAGCGCCTCGTCGGTCTGCCTGGTGCGATCGCCGATGTCCTGGCTCTGGCTGCGGTCGACGATCAGCGCGACGACGCTCTTCAGCGGCTCGCGCTCCTCGTTGAGAAACACCGGATTGAACAGGGCGGCTGCGAGCGCCAGCAAAGCGACGAAGCGCAGGACACCGCCGCGCTGGCGAAACCACAGGCCGATAAGCGCCAGCAGCGCCAGCGGCACCAGCACGAGGGCCAGCAGCGGCCAGGAGATCAGCGGTTCGAAGGAGATCGACCAGTTCATTGGTTACTGCCCCAGCCGTTCGAGCAGAATGGGGACATGCACCTGGTCGGATTTGTAGTTGCCGGTCAGCATATACATCATGATGTTGACGCCGGCACGCAGCGCGTAGACGCGCTGCATCGGGTCGGCTGGCACCGTCGGCAGCAGTGGGTCGCCATTCTCGTCGACCGCCCAGGCGCCGGCGAAATCATTGGCAGTGATCATGATCGGCGAGACGCCGTCGCCGGTGCGCACCGGCCGGTTGTCGGCATTGCTGGCGTCGAGCGAGGCCTCGACCCAGAGCGGGCTGCCGGCGAAGCGGCCGGGGAACTCCGGCAGGATGAAGAAGGACTTGGTCAGCACGTGGTCCGACGGCACCGGCTCCAGCGGCGGCACGTTGAGGTTGCCGAGGATGTCGCGCAGCCGCTCGGTCGCCGGGCTGGTGGAATCGGCGCCGATGCCGTTGGCGAACTGGTCGCGCGTGTCGAACAGCACCGTGCCGCCCTGCTGCATATAGGCGTCGATGCGGGCGATCGCGGCCTGGCTCGGCATCGGCGCGGCCGGATCGATCGGCCAATAGATCAGAGGATAGAAGGACAGTTCGTCCTTCGCGATGTCGACGCCGGCAGGCGCGCCCGGTTCCAGCGCGGTCTTCTCGATCAGGAAGCGGGTCAGGCCCTCGAGCCCGGCGCGGCTGATCGAATCGTCGCCCGGCACGCCGGTCAGCACATAGGCGATGCGGGTCTTCGAAATCGCAGAGATGGCCGCCTCGTCGCCCGGCTTGGCATCGTCGGCGCGGGCGAAATCGGCATGGCCGAACAATGCGCCAAGCGCGATCAGGACAGCCGCGGTGGTGGCCACGGCGCCGGCACGGCGCCGCCGGCGCGAGAACAGGCCGCCCATCCAGAACACCGCCAGCGTGTCGAGCAGCATCAGCACCAGGGCGGCGATGACCAGCGAACCTTTCAGATTGCGGGATTCATCGAAGGCGTACTGGATCGTGGTGACCGGAACCGTGAATTGCGGGCGCGCCAGCGGCACGAACGTGCTTGCGGCGTCCAGCAAATTGTGGGCGAAGACGCCGGTTTCCGAGCCGTAGAGGCCGGGCGGGTTCTCGAAGGTCACCGGCACGCCGGCGCCCGGCACCAGCGGCCGTGCATCCGGCGTCGGCGGCACCAGCGAGCCGTCGGCCGCGATCATGCGGTAGGGTGCCAGCGACGTGGCGGCGGCTTCGGCATTGGCGATCGCCGCGCCCTGGTTGCGCGACAGCTGCACGATGCGGCGCAGCATCTCGACGAAGCTGCCCGAGATCGGCAGGTTCGACCAGGTCGCTTCGGGCGTGACATGGAACAGCACCAGCGTGCCCTTGCCTTTCTTCAGCCCGGTGACCAGTGGCGTGCCATCGGCGAGCGCGGCCCAGGTGCGCTCGACGATATCGGGCGTCGGTTCGGCCAGCACCTGCCTGCTCACGGTAACTTCCGTGGGCGGCGCCAGATCGGCGAAGGGACCGGCCTTGGGGAATTCGGTGACCGGCTGCGGCGAGGTCCAGGACAGCGCGCCGCCGAGCGAACGTTCGCCGGTGCGCAGGCGAACCGGCAGCAGATCGTCGTCATTGCCGGCGGCGGCCAGCCGCGAGCCGGCGAAACGCACAAGCGTCCCGCCATTGTCGACCCAGTCGACCAACCGCTGTCGAACCTGCGCCGGAATGGTGCCGATGTCGGCCATGATGATCATCGCCGGCTTCTGGTCGAGGATCTGCGGGATGGCGTCGGCGAGGTCGGCGCTGGAGGGTTCGACCAGATCGGCGAAGGGCTGCAGCGCGCGCCTGATGTAGTAGAGCGGCGACAGAAGCGGCTGCGCCTGGTCGGCCTCGGCCTGCGACAGCAATCCGACGCGGCGGCGCTTGGAGCTTTCGTCGAGCACGCGCACCGCACCCGCCTGGCGTTCGCCGTCGAGGGCAATCGAGGCAAAGTCGTTGCGCAGCTCGAACGGCACCGCCATGGTGCTGGTGGCGGTGGCTTCGCCGGGCGCGAAGGTCAGCGTCGCATCGGCGATGCGGCGGCCCTTGTCGTCGAAGGCGCCGGCGGTGACCTGTGCCGGCGCCGGATCGCCCGGCACGCGGATGGCGGTAAGCGCAAAACCGTCGACCTGGTTGTCGGCGGCGGTGAGGCCGGTCAGCGAAAGCCGATCGGCGGTAGCCCAAACCACGCGTGCCGCATTCTTCGACAACAGCGTTTTGAAAGCGGCCTCGTCGCCTTTGGCCGCGAGGCCATCGGCCAACACGGCGACGCTGGCGCCGCGCAAGGTCTCCAGCACGCCGGCGACGCGGGCATAGACGGCGGGCCGGTCGGTCGGGATCGGGCGCGGCTTGGCGGCGCGCAACCGGTCGAGTGCGGCGGCGGCATCGAAGGGACCGATCTCCGCATTGGGTTTTTCGGCGGTGAACGCGATGATGACCGGCACGCCGTTCGAGCCGGCATCCTTGATCAGCCGCTCGGCGGTAGCGACGCGCTTGTTCCAGTCGGCAGCACTTGCCCAGTCATTGTCGATGACCAGCGCAAGGGCTGCACCCTCGGCCGGTAGTTTTTCGCGCGGGTTGAAGACCGGTTCGGCAAGGGCGGCGACGATGAGGCCCGCCATCAGCAGCCTGAGCAGCGTCAGCCACCAGGGGCTTTGATGCGGCGTCTCCTCGCGCTTCAAGACGCGCGCCAGGATCTTCAGCGGCGGGAAGATCTCGGCCTGCGGCTTGGGCGGGGTCAGCCTGAGCAGCCACCAGATCACCGGCAGCGCCAGCAGGCCCCACAGCACCATGGGAGCGCCAAAGGAGAGCGGCAGCCAGCTCATGCGCCGACCGCCTTTCCAGGCTGACCGGTACGACCGCTACCGGCATAGCCGCCATCGGCCGTCATTGCCATATGCAGGCGCACCAGCGCGTCGGACGCCAGCCGATCGGTGTGGTTGACTGTAAAACTCCAGCCGAGCCGCCTGCACCAGCCGGCCAGCTCCTGGCGGCGGGCGGTGTAGAGCAGGCGGTATTCGTCGCCGAGCATTTCGGCACGTCCGGCGGTCAGCTTTTCGCCGGTCTCGGGGTCGGTGAACTCGGTGCGGCCGGCATAGGGGAAGGTTTCCTCGGCCGGGTCGGCAACCTCGATCAGATGGGCGCGCACGCCGTGGCGGGCGAGGACGTCGAGCCATTCCATCGTCTCCTCGACCGGATCGAGGAAATCGCTGGCGATGACGATGTCGCAGAAGCGCCTGATGTCCGTGAGGTCAGGCTTTGCCGGCAAGTCGCCGGCATGCATCAGCTGGGCGGCGATGCGCTCGGCGCCGTTGCGGGCGGTGAACGGATCGGTCAGGCCCGGCCAGGCAATGCGTTCGCCGCTGCGCGACAGCAGTTCGGCCATGGCCAGCGCCAGCACCAGTGCGCGCGACTGCTTGGAGACGCTGGCGCCGGTCGATTTGTAGAGCATGGACGGCGAGGGGTCGGCCCACAACCATACCGTATGGGCGGCTTCCCATTCGCGGTCGCGCACATAGGTGTGGTCGTCGCGCGCCGAGCGGCGCCAGTCGATGCGCGAGGAATCGCCCTCGACATAGGGCCGGAACTGCCAGAAATTCTCGCCGATGCCGCGTTTGCGGCGGCCATGCCAGCCGGCGATCACGGTGTTGACGATGCGGCGCGCCTCGACCAGCAGGTCCGGCACAAGCGAAGCCCGCAACCGGCCACGGGCGAGCGCGTCGCGCGTCGCTGCCGGAGCCTGGACCTCGCCGATACGCGCCATCAAATCCCTTTCACGAGTTTCGCCACCACGTCGCGCACGCTGGTGCCTTCGGCGCGGGCGGCGAAGGTCAGCGCCATGCGGTGCTGCAGCACCGGCTCGGCCAGTGCCCGCACATCGTCGACCGAGGGCGCCAGCCGCCCGTCATAGAGCGCACGCGCCCTCGTGCACAGCATCAACGCCTGGCTGGCGCGCGGGCCCGGGCCCCAGGCGACATGCTTGTCGGTTTCGGCATTGCCTTGGCCCGGGCGCGCCGAGCGCACCAGGGTGAGGATCGCCTCGACGACGCTTTCGGGCACCGGCATGCGGCGGATCAGCGTCTGGATTTCCTTCAGCCGCGCCGGCTGCAGCACGTTCTGCGCCTTGGCATCCTCGATGCCTGTGGTTTCCAGGAGGATGCGGCGCTCGGCCTCGATTTCGGGGTAGAGGATATCGACCTGCATCAGGAAGCGGTCGAGCTGGGCTTCGGGCAGCGGATAGGTGCCTTCCTGCTCCAGCGGGTTCTGCGTCGCAAGCACATGGAAGGGCGCTGGCAGGTCATAGCGGGCGCCGGCGATGGTGACGTGGTATTCCTGCATGGCCTGCAGCAGCGCCGACTGGGTACGCGGCGAGGCGCGGTTGATCTCGTCGGCCATCAGCAACTGGGCGAAGATCGGTCCGGAGATAAAGCGGAAGGAGCGCTTGCCGATCTCGTCCTGCTCCATCACCTCGGAGCCGAGGATGTCCGACGGCATCAAATCGGGTGTGAACTGGATGCGGCGCGAATCGAGGCCGAGCACGACGCCCAGCGTTTCGACCAGCTTGGTCTTGGCGAGGCCGGGAACACCGACCAGCAGCGCATGGCCACCGGCCAGCAGCGCCACCAGCGTGCGCTCGACGACGTTCTCCTGGCCGAAGATCACCCGGCCGACCCCGTCGCGGATCCTGGAAATGTCGGCCAGCGCCTTTTCGGCCTCGGCGATCATGTCCGTTTCGCTGATCGGGCTTTCCTTGACCATCACGCTCATTCGGCTCGATCCCTTTGGTTGGAAATACCAGCCCGCACCATATCATAGGCGCCGCGATTCGGCCTCGCCTAGCGCCTATGGTCGAACTTAAATCACAGACTTAGGCTGACAAGCGGAACAACAGTGACTATTTCGTGACGATGACGGAACACGACGAGCATCGCCAACAAAGCCTTACGCAGGCAACCGAGGCGCGCGGCCTGGAGGCGCTGATCTCGCGCGCGGCGCGTGCCGGCAAGGGCGCGGCGCCCGTCGAGCGCTGGAATCCCGACTTTTGCGGCGATCTCGACATGGAGATCAAGGCCGACGGCACCTGGTTCTATCTGGGCACGCCGATCGGCCGCATGCCGCTGGTGCAGCTTTTTTCCTCGGTGCTGCGCAAGGACGCGGATGGCAGGACCTATCTGGTGACGCCTGTGGAAAAGGTCGGCATCCGCGTCGCCGATGCGCCGTTCATCGCCGTCGAAATGGATGTTTCGGGCAGTGGCGACGAACAGATCATTACCTTCCGCACCAATGTCGGCGACGTGGTCGAGGCAGGGCCGGAACGGCCGCTGCGCTTCGTCGACGAGAACGAGACCGGCGGCCTGAAGCCTTATGTGCTGGTGCGCGGCAGGCTGGAAGCGCTGGTGGGGCGGCCTGTCATGTACGAACTGGTCGGGCATGGCGAGGAGATCGAGATCGGCGGCGAGGCGATGTTTGCCGTGCGCTCGAAGGGCGCCGTGTTTCCGATCATGCCGGCGGACCAGCTGAAGCGGCTGAGCGCATGATGGATCGCGTGTCACTGATGCCGTTTTCATCGGCGGATTTTCGCGCGCGCTTCGCCGCGCAGCCGGATGCGCATGCCGGCGACGACTATGGCGACCACCGCTTCAATCCGGGTCATCCGCGGCTGAACCAGGGCAAGCCGCTGCGCAATGCGGCGGTGCTGATCCCGGTGATCGATCACGAAGGCGAGGCGACGGTTCTCTTGACCAAGCGAGCCGAAAAGCTGCGCAACCATTCGGGGCAGGTGGCCTTTCCCGGCGGCACCATCGATGCGACCGATGCCAGCCCGGAGGCGGCGGCGCTGCGCGAAACCTTCGAGGAGATCGGCCTCGATCAGCACCGCATCGAGATCATCGGCCGCATGCCCGATTACGTCGCCGGCAGCGGCTATCGCATCGCGCCGGTGCTGGGCATCGTGAGGCCCGGCTTCCAGCTCGACTTGAATGCCGACGAGGTCGATGCCGCCTTCGAAGTGCCGTTGCGCTTCCTGATGGACCCGGTGAATCACAAGCGCGACAGCCGCATGTGGAACGATCTCGAATGGTTCTTCTACGACATGCCCTATGGCGACCGGCGCATCTGGGGCGTCACCGCCGGCATCATCCGCACGCTCTATGAAAGGCTCTATGCGTGAGTGTTTCGATCTCGGGCAGGGCCAACTGGCTAGCCGACAAGCATTTGCAGCGCCTGCTTGCCGCCCTGGCTGAAGGCAGCGAGGAGGCGCGTATCGCTGGTGGCGCCGTGCGCAACACGCTGATGGGCCAGCCGGTCGCCGATGTCGACATCGCCACCACCTGTTTGCCGCAAGAAATCATCCGCCGTGCCGAGGCGGAGGGTTTCAAGCCAGTGCCAACCGGCATCGAGCACGGCACCGTCACGGTGGTCGCCGGCGGCAAACCCTATGAAATCACCACCTTGCGCGCCGATGTCGAGACCGACGGCCGCCGCGCCAAAGTGTCGTTCGGGCGCGATTGGAAACTCGATGCGGAGCGGCGCGACTTCACCATCAACGCGCTCTATGCCGAGGCCGATGGCAGGGTCGTCGACCTGGTCGGCGGCATCGCCGATATCGAGGCGCGGCGGCTGCGCTTCATCGGTGATGCCGAGGCACGCATCCGCGAGGATTATCTGCGCATCCTGCGCTTCTTCCGCTTCTTCGCCTGGTATGGCGAAGGCCGGCCTGACGCCGAGGGGCTGAAGGCCTGCGCCCGGCTGAAGGAGGGCCTGGCGCAACTTTCGGCGGAGCGCATCTGGGCTGAGCTGAAGAAGCTGCTTTCGGCGTCTGATCCGTCGCGGGCGCTGCTGTGGATGCGGCAGGCCGGTGTGCTGTCCGCCGCGCTGCCGGAAAGCGAGAAATGGGGTATCGACGCCATCCACGGATTGACCAAGGCCGAGAAGGATCTGGGCTGGGCGGCGGATCCGATGCTGCGGCTGGAGGCCATCGTGCCGCCGGATGCCGCGCGCATGAAGACGCTCGCCGAGCGGCTGAGGTTTTCGACCGCGGAATCAGACCGTTTGCGCCACTGGGCACTGGCCACCGCCGTCGAGCCGAAGGTGACCGAGGCCGAACTGGCGAAAAGGCTCTATCGCGGCGACCGGCAAGGGCTTGTCGACCGGCTGCGGCTATCGCTTGCCGGAGCCAGGGTGCGCGCCGTCGAGGACAATAACGCATTGCTCGAAGCCGGCGGCTTTTCGCGCCTGCTGGCCTTCGCGCTCAAATGGGAAAAACCGGTGTTTCCGCTGAAAGGCGCCGATCTGACGGCGCTCGGCGCCACGCCGGGGCCGAAGCTGGGCGAAATCCTCAACAACCTCGAGACGGAATGGATCGAGGCGGGTTTTGCCCCCGATCGCGGCGCGCTGCTCGAACGCGCCGCGAAGGCGCTTGAAACTTAGACTGGAGCCCCTGGCCGTGCGACCGTGCCGATCAAAAGGCATAGCCGAGGCGACGATTTGACCGGGCGAAACGTCGCTCTCCTACCTGATCGCCGTCGGCGCCAAGGCGCGCGAAAGGCTTGCCTCGCCCTTGCCGTAGACGGAGGCGCTATAGTTGACCAGCGTGTCGGTACGCGCCGTGTTGAGCAGATCGTTGGTGATCTGGGTCGGCGTGGCGCTGGTGAATTTGCTGCCGATGATCGCCGCATATCCTGAAATGATCGGTGCGGCGAAGGAGGTGCCATAAAGGCCTGTCTTGCCCCCATCGACACCAACCACGAGGAAGTGGCTTTGCACCTGCGGATTGGAGCCGGCGGTGTTGGAATACCAGGCAAGCTGAGCCTTGTTGGACGTCGTGCCGTTGGTGGAGAGCGCGCCGACGAAGATCGCAGATGGTTTTCCAATCAGGGCAAGGTCGAGATAGTCCTGCTGGCCGTTCGTGATCCCGCCCACGGCAACCGAATCATTGCCCGCGGCCTTCGAAACAACAGCCGTCCCCCTGGTGGCATAGGAGATGATGGAGGCTTCCTCTGGGGCCCACCCGATCTGGTTCGAGCTGTAACCCGCCCTGGCGTACATGCCGTAGCTCAGATTGAGCACGTTCAGGCCGGGCGCCAGGCCGACGGCCGAGCCGGTTGAGAAGTCCTTCGACCTGATGGTCGCCAAGGGCGCGATCATGCCGGCTTCCTCACGCGTCCATTCACCGTGGCGCTGGGTTTGAACCCCGACACCGAAATTGCCGGAGAAGCGCGATGTGCTGGAGAAATCGTCGACGATCGTAATCGTGACGCCCTTGCCCTTGTATCCCGCAGCCCAAGCGGCGCCAACGTCGGGGCTCATCCACCGCTGCACGGTTGGCGTGCCCGCGGCCGGGATCGTTGCGCCCACGCATGTGGACAGGCCGCCGCCGTGGCACAGCGCGGCCATCTCGTCCGCATTGACCGCCTCCTGTGCCGACGCCATTGGCGCCGACAGGATGGCGAGAGCCGTGGCGATACCGAATTTCAAGCAACTCCGTGACATGCTCTTACTCCGTTCCGACAAGAACCAAGACGGGTGATCGCGAATTTCGGGGCGAGATGATTTTCTCATTTACATCCTCCCGGCGATCAGAAAGTAACACGGTAATTCAGCCAGATGTGCTGGCTCTCCGGTTTAGCGTTAACCAGATATTTCAAGGTTTCCTCAGGCGCCAACTGGCTGGCTGCGAGCCGGCAATTGACGCTGTAAGTGCCAAAATCACCGTAGTCGGCCTGGCAGGACTTTTCGGTAAGCTTGCCGCCGACGGTCGTGGTGAGCGAAAGGGAGAGAGTGCTGTTCGGGTTCGGATGCATCTGGGTGACGAACCCAAGCTTGAGGCTGGGCTCGATCCGATACTTCTCGCCCTCTTCGCCGGTCCCAAATCCCCAAAGGATGCCGGTATCTTCCGTGATCTGGGTCAGCAGGTCCACATGCATGTCGACCCAGCGGGCGCGGTACCATTGGTTGAACGAGACAAAGGTCCCGTTCTGCAGTTCGTAGCCGCCATTGCCCAGGCTTCTGGCGCGATCGCTGAGCGGCGAGCCCTGATGTATTTCGACCAACGATGTCGTCATGTCCTGGGCAGCAGCCGGGGACGCCCCGATGAGCGCGCCCAGCAGGAGCGCCATCGTGCCGAACCTCACTCGACTGCCGGACTTTTCGCGCATGCGCGAAACACCTCGCCCCACTGTCCCGGATCAGTGCCTGGTGGCGAAGGGCTTCTCTGGCAGCCCACTGTAGCCGGATTATCCTCGGGACAGTGGCACGGGTTCGGTTACCGCGTGGTTTATTTTAGCTGAGACAAATATAATTTTTTGACCCTGCGGGGTCTGGCTCGCGCGGCGTTCGCGATGGCGCTTCAACTCAATTTCGAAGCGCCAACGCGGCTGGCTTTCCGTTGCCGATGGCTGCTGGCCAGGGCAAAGCCTACGCGGCGTCGCGCACCTTCTCTATGCGCGAGCGGATCGCTTCGATCATGGTTTCGCGGATGGTCGTCTCGCCATGCGTCTCGCGCATATGCTCGACGGCACGGCGCATCACTTCGGCTTCCTCGTCGGCACGGGTGTGCCACTCACAGCCGGGAACAAGCGAGCCGCAGTGGAATTGCTTCATCGGATTTCTCCTTTTCCTCCAGGGAGCCGGTCGAGGCTCCGCCACTTTTTTTGGCCCACGGTCCATTCCCGGACGTGGGCGGGGCGAGAACTATAACACGGGAGGGGCGGTCTGGTTGCATCAAAGCATCGTGCAGCGCCGCTCTGTCTCCTTGATTTGACGCAATTCCAGACGGGATTGCTCCGGCTGATCTTACGGCCAGCGCACCTCCGGCGGCAGGCTGGACAGGATCGAGGCGACATTGCCGCCGGTCTTCAGGCCGAAGATGGTGCCGCGATCGTGAAGCAGGTTGAATTCGACATAGCGGCCACGGCGGATGAGCTGTTCGTCGCGGTCGCCATCCGTCCAGTTCTCGTTGAAGTTGGCGCGCACGAGGTGGCTGTAGACGACGAGGAAGGAGCGTCCGACGTCCTGGACGAAGTTGAAGTCGGCGTTCCAGCCGCCTCTGTCCTCGCCAGAATGCAGCCAGTCGAAGAAAATGCCGCCAACGCCGCGCGGCTCGTTGCGGTGCGGCAGGAAGAAGTACTCGTCGCACCAAGTCTTGAATTTCGGGTGGTCGGCGACGGCGACGTTCTTCTCGCAAGCGAACTGCATGGCGCGATGGAAGGCTATCGTGTCAGGGTCGTCCTGGGTGCGGCGGCGGTCGAGCACCGGCGTCAGATCGGCGCCGCCACCGAACCATTGCCTCGAGGTGACCACCATGCGCGTGTTCATGTGCACGGCCGGAACGTTGGGGTTCCAGGGGTGCGCGATCAGCGAGATGCCGGAGGCCCAGAAGCGTGGGTCTTCCTCGGCACCGGGCATCTGCTTCCTGAATTCGGGCGAGAACTCGCCGTAAACCGTCGAGGTGTGGACGCCGACCTTCTCGAAGACGCGGCCATGCATCATCGACATGGTGCCGCCGCCCCCCTTGCCGGCATCGCGTTCCCAAGGCGTCTTTTCGAAACGGCCCGGCGACCATGAGGCGAGAGGGCCCTGGAGATCCTGCTCGATCTGCTCGAAAGCGCCGCAGATGCGTTCGCGAAGCGCCTCGAACCACAGGCGGGCCTTCATCTTCTTCTCTTCGATGTCGACGGGCAGGCCCGCCGGTATTTCAGGTCGTTCCAAAATGCCGTCTCCGGTTGCGGGGCGGGCCGCCCCTACAAATGACTCGTCTTTTGCCGGCGCGATCCCTAATCTCTTAGGGAACAGGGTCAAGTCACTTTGCTTTTGCGCATGATCCTTTCCGAAACTCGGATTCCGATTTTCGAAGTCATGCGCCAGGTTGCAGGGAGTTGTTTCGTGCGCACCCCGGCAAGACCGCCGCTGGATGGCTTGAAGAAAAGGCTCGATCAGAGCCGGACTGAGCGCGCACGCATGCCGCGCGACGGCTTTCTGCGCGAGACCTTCGTCCTGCCGCGCTCCGATGCGCGGCTCAAGGCCAAGGAATGGTTCGAGCGCTTCCCCAAGCAGGCCTACTGGACGGAGATCGAAAGCTGGTTCGAACGCCCGGGCGACCTGATCGAGTTTACCATCAGGCGGCTGCCGGCGGCGGATTAGGATTCTACCAACAGTCGCCTCGCTCCCGTACCCTCCCTTGCCAGCCGGTCGCCCTTGTTCCTGAGCGGGCATTTGTCGATCGTCATGCAGCCGCAGCCGATGCAGTCGGTCAGCCCGTCGCGCAGTTTCTTCAGCTGGGTGATCTTGTGGTCGAGCGCGTCGCGCCAGGCGGTCGACAACAGGCTCCAGTCGTCGCGCGTCGGCGTTCGGCCTTCCGGCAGGGAGGCAAGTGCCTCGCCGATCTCGGCCAGCGAGATGCCGACCTCCTGCGCGACCTTGATGATTGCCACCCGTCGCAGCACGTCGCGGCCGTAGCGCCGCTGGTTGCCTGACGTGCGGTGGCTGCGGATCAGCCCGCGCGTCTCATAAAAATGCAGTGCCGACACCGCGACACCACTGCGCATGGCCACCTGGCCGACCGTCAATTCCGTTGCTGGAGCCATTTCCGATTTTCCGCTTGACCTCAAGTTATGTTGAGCTTGTAGCGAAGAAACGTTGATTGGGCAAATGACAGGAGAAGGCGATGTGCGCCTGGGTGAGAATGACCGGAGAAACCGCTGTCGTCGGCGACGGCGAGGCCATCGATGGACCGCCGATCCTATCCGAGCTGGCGGATGGCTTCGCCCGCCACCATGGCGACGGACAGCGCGACATTGATGCTGCGCGCGCTGCCCTGCATGGGGATGGTCAGCCGCGCATCCGCCGCCTGATGGACAGGATCCGGCACGCCCGCGGATTCGCGGCCGAACAGCAGGATGTCGCCGTCGGCAAAGCTGAAGTTGGTGTAGGGGGTCGCAGCCTTGGTCGACAGAAGCACCAGCCGGCGCCCGTCCTTCTTGCGCCGGTCCTCGAAGGCGTTCCAGTCGACATGCCGGGTCAGGGCAGCCATTTCGAGGTAGTCCATACCGGCGCGCTTGAGCGCCTTGTCGGAAAGCGGAAAGCCGGCCGGCTCGATGATGTCGACGCCAAGGCCGAGACAAGCGGCGAAGCGCAGGATTGTCCCGGTATTGCCGGCAATGTCCGGTTGGTAGAGCGCGATGCGGAGACGACGGTTCATTTCCGCATCCTTCTAATAAGTGGCAGATCGGCCACAGGGGCTTCCCGGTTTTGGAAATTCCTGGACCTGCGGGTGGCCATTTTCTGCGAAGTCGGGTATGTCAGTCGCATTGTCAACCCGAACCGATGGAGGGGACACTCATGATGACCATGCACATCCGGCGCCCCTCTCGTGGGCTTGTACGCCTGCCGGCGGCTTCGGTACGACGATTCTCCTGACTCTCTAAGACTTGATCGCACCGATTCCCGCCGAAACGATTTTTCGGCTCTCGAAGGAATCCTGCGATGTTTTTCAAAAAGTCAAAAGGGCTGAACGCCCCAGCTGAACATGTCCAGACCGATGCCGAGCGTCGGTTGCGGACCGAGGCAATCCGCGCCTCCGGCCGAATGCCGGCGGACGATGTTGCTTGGCCTTTTCATCTCTATTTTCACACGGAGGACGAACCGATGTTCGATCCCTACAGAATACCGGGCTCGAGGAGCCTGCATATTCACCGACTGCCGACGTGGGCGCTGTTGATCGGCGAGACCTATTCGTCGGCGGTCCATGCCGAAGTCCGGCGCCGGCCGCATCGCGGCATGCTGCCGGATGTCGATTTCTCGCACGCTGTCCCGGACCCGAGCCGGCCTTCGCTGGTGCGCCGGATCATCCGGCTGATCCGACCGGGTGCGAAAATCCGGCTAGTCGACACCGCGCCGTCAGGATCGGCAAGCGAGCCTGTCGGCGAAAAGCCCGCGAACCCCTATATTGCGCGAAGCAGGGCCGACGGTCCGGACGATTCCGGACCGTCGGCCCTCGGCGCCACACGGTCCGGGGACTTCGTACGTTCACGCGCCGCGTAAGCGGAAAACAGATTTTCACAGGCATGACCTATGTTGTTGTTCAGCTGGTTTGAAAGAAGGCTCGATCCGTTCCCCGCGGCGGAACCGGTCGAGCCGCCCAAGACGCTGGTAGCCTTCTGCCTGCATTATACGCGCGGCGCCTGGCGCTATATCCTTGTCGACGCGGTGCTGGTGGCGGCCATCGCCATCGCGGAAGTGTGGATGTTCGGCTTCCTCGGCCGCATCGTCGACTGGCTGTCGGGGCAGAATCGCGAAACCTTCCTGCAAACGGAAGGCTGGAAGCTCGCCGGAATGGCCTTCATCGTGCTGTTCGCACTGCCGGGCACGGTATGGGTGCATTCGCTGCTTAACCAGCAGACGCTGATGGGCAACTATCCGATGCGCATCCGCTGGCAGGTGCACCGCTACCTGCTCAACCAGTCGATGAGCTTCTACCAGGACGAGTTCGCCGGCCGCATCGCCACCAAGCTGATGCAGACCGCGCTCGCCGTGCGCGAATGCGTCATCAAGGTGATCGACGTGCTCAACTACGTCATCGTCTATTTCCTCGGCATGCTGTTGATCGTCGGCTCCGCCGACTGGCGGCTGGCCGCGCCTCTGGCGGTCTGGCTGGTCGGCTACATCTTGCTGCTGCGCTACTTCATTCCGCGCCTGGGCAAGGTCGGCGAGGAGCAGGCCAATGCGCGCTCGATCATGACCGGTCGCGTCGTCGACAGCTACTCCAACATCCAGACGGTCAAGCTGTTCAGTCATGCCAAGCGCGAGGCGACTTTCGCCAGGGAAGGCATGATGGGCTTCCTCGACACGGTCTACCGGTCGATGCGGCTGGTGACGGTGCTTTTCGGCACGCTCTACATTCTGAATGCCTTGCTGCTGTTCTCCGTCACCGCCATTTCGCTGTGGCTGTGGATGGGGCAAGTGGTGACGATCGGCGCGGTCGCCGTGGTCATCGGCCTGGTGCTGCGGATGTGGGGCATGTCGCAGTGGATCATGTGGGAGATGTCGGGCCTGTTCGAGAACATCGGCACGGTGCAGGACGGCATCGCCTCGATCTCGCTGCCGCGGCTGGTCGAGGACAGGCCGGATTCGAAGGAGATCGCCGTTTCCAGGGGCGAGATCCGCTTCGAGGATATACGCTTCCACTATGGCAAGCAGAAAGGCGTGATCGAAAACCTGTCGCTGACGGTGAAACCGGGCGAGAAGGTCGGCATTGTCGGCCGTTCGGGCGCCGGCAAGTCGACGCTGGTCAATCTGCTGTTGCGCTTCTACGATCTGGAAAGCGGCCAGATCCTGATCGACGGACAGGAGATCGCCGGCGTGAAGCAGGATTCGCTGCGCGCCCAGATCGGCATGGTCACTCAGGACACCTCGCTGCTGCATCGTTCGGTGCGCGAGAACATCCTCTATGGCCGGCCCGATGCATCGGACGAGATGCTTGTCGAGGCGGCGCGGCGGGCCGAGGCGCTGGACTTCATTGGCGGGCTCGCGGATCACAATGGCCGAAAGGGGTTCGACGCCTATGTCGGCGACCGTGGCGTCAAATTGTCCGGCGGCCAGCGACAACGCATCGCCATTGCTCGCGTTATGTTGAAGGATGCACCAATACTTATCCTTGACGAGGCGACGTCGGCGCTGGATTCCGAGGCGGAAGCTGCCATCCAGGAGAACCTCTACAAGCTCATGCAGGGCAAGACCGTCATCGCCATCGCCCACCGGCTGTCGACAATCGCGGCGATGGACAGGCTTGTGGTGATGGATCAGGGCCGTGTCATCGAGGAAGGTTCGCATGACGAACTGGTCGCCAAGGGCGGGCTCTACGCGCAGCTCTGGCAGCGCCAGTCGGGCGGGTTCCTGCTGGAGGACATCCCGGCCGATGTCGCCAATGACGTGATCGCGAAGGGGCAAGCCGCAGAATGATGGCCGCCGCATGATGACAGCCATCTATCGCTGGTTCGAGAACTGGGTCTATCCGTTCAGGGAGCCGGCGAATCTTCGGCCGCCATCGAGCGTCGGCGGCTTTCTCTGGCACTATGTCGGCCAGGCGAAGTTCGCCTTCTTCGCCATGCTGGTCATCGGCGGCATCGCTCCGCTGGTCGAGGCCGGCCTGTTCTACTTCGTTGGGCGGCTGGTCGATATACTTGACCAGCTTCCCGGCGAACGCAGCTGGCACGCGCTGTGGACCGCCGCCGGCCCCGAACTGGTGTTCATGATCGCGGTCGTGCTGGTCATCCGCACCATCGTCGTCGGCCTGTCGGCGCTGGTCGACGAGCAGACGATCACGCCCGGCTTCTACAATCTGGTGCGCTGGCAGGCGCACCGGCATGTCTCGCGCCAGTCCTACGCCTTCTTCCAGAACGATTTCGCCGGCCGCATCGCGACGAAAGTCTGGCAGGCGGGCCAAGCGACCGGCGACCTGATGGAGAGCTTCATCGAGGTCATCTGGTTCATGGTCGTCTACACAGTGACGACGCTGGCGCTGGTCGCCGGACTGGATCTGCGGCTGGCGGTGCTGGTGGTGATCTGGATCTCCGCCTTCGGCTGGCTGGCGAAGCTCTATCTGCCGGCGATCCGAAAGCATGCCGAGGCGACCGCCGAGGCCGGCTCGATGATCAATGGCCGCATCGTCGATTCCTATTCCAACGTGCAGACGCTGAAGCTCTTCGCGGCCGACGGCGACGACCGCTACATCCGGAACGGCTTCGACATCTATCTCGACGCGCTGCGCCCCTTCACCCGCCGGCTGACCGGCGTGCGTATGGCGCTGACGACACTGTCGGGCATCATGATCACGACGATCGGTTGCTTTGCCGTCTATCTCTGGGTCGAAGGCTCGATCACCGTCGGCGCGGTTGCCTTCACGCTGTCGCTGGTGCTGCGGCTCAACATGCTGCTCGGCCGCGTGATGATGCAGCTCAACGGCATATTGCGGAACCTCGGTGTGCTGGAGAATTCCAAGGCGCTGATCTCGCAGTCGCTCGGGCTTGTCGATGCGCCCGACGCCAGGGAGCTTGTCGTGGCCGGCGGTCGCATCGACGTGAAGGGGGTCGAGTTCCACTATGGCAAGGGGTTCGGCGTGCTGAACGGCATCGACCTGGTCGTGCGGCCGGGCGAAAAGGTCGGGCTGGTCGGGCCTTCAGGTGCCGGCAAGACGACTCTCGCCAATCTGATCCTGCGGCTCTACGACCTGGAAGGCGGGTCCATCACCATCGATGGCCAGAACGTCGCCAAAGTCACGCAGAATTCGCTGCGCGCCAATATTGGCGTCGTCAGCCAGGATACGGCGCTCTTCCACCGTTCGCTGCGCGACAACATCAAGCTCGGCATGCCCGACGCGACCGACGCCGCGGTGATCGCGGCGGCGAAGAAAGCCGAGGCGCATGACTTCATCCTGGGCCTGCGCGACAACCGGGACCGCGCCGGCTACGAGGCCTTTGTCGGCGAGCGCGGCGTGAAACTGTCGGGCGGCCAACGCCAGCGCGTGGCGATCGCCCGGGTCTTCCTCAAGGACGCGCCAATCCTGATCCTCGACGAGGCGACGTCGGCGCTCGATTCCGACATCGAGGCGGCGATCCAGGAGAATCTCGCCCGGCTGATGGAGAACAAGACGGTCATTGCCATCGCCCACCGGCTGTCGACGATCGCCGCGCTCGACCGTCTGGTGGTGCTGGACGGCGGGCGTATCGTCGAGCAAGGCACGCATGACGAGCTGGTGGCGCTCGACGGGCTTTATGCGCGGCTGTGGAAGCGACAGTCTGGCGGCTTCCTCTATCACGAGGAAAGCGTGCTCGAAGAGACGCGGCCGGCGGAGTAGGCGCATGGGCGGAACGCCAGAAGTCGGTTATGTGCTCAAGCGGCTCCGGCCGATCACGCCGGCCTTCGACAGGCTGAAGGATGAGAGCCGGCTGGAAGGCTACTGGATGCTGGTGCGCTTGGCGGATGGCTGGGCAAGCGGCCGCAACAAGTTCCTGAAACGGGGCGAGGCACTGTTCGGAGCGTGGCACGGCGCCGAACTTGCCGGCGTGTGCGGGCTGAACATCGATCCTTATGCCGGGGGCAGGGACCAGGGCCGGGTCCGGCACCTGTTCGTCAGCGCCCCCCACCGCCGCGCCGGCCTTGGCCGCATGCTGGTCGAGACCGTCATCGATCGGGCACGCCACTATTTCACCGTGTTGAACACCCGCGCGCCGCAGGAAGCCTTCGGTTTCTACGAACGGCTTGGCTTTCGGCGCGTGGAGGGCGAAGAATTCGTCACCCACCGCATGGTGTTCGGGAAGGGGAGCTGAAATGTCCTTGCGTCCGCCATCTCATCTTGCCGGCTCTTCGGCCACTGAAGCGGCCTTCGATGCGCTTGGCCACGAAATCCTGGCCGAAAAGGCGGCGGCGCTCGGCCGTGCCGGCCAAAAGGTCGAGGAAACGCTGGCCAGGTTGCACGGCAATGCCGATGAGGAGTTGCGCCCCAAGCTTCTCAAGGAGGCCGCCGAGGCGGTGCACGGCTATTTCATCCAGCGCGAGCTGTGCGGCTTGCGCAAGCACGATGGCGTCATCCGCGAATACGACATCCCCAGGGCTGTGCTGGTCAGGCTCGGCGCCCGGTAGGCTCGGCGCTTGCCGCACTGATTTCCCTATGGAATCGCGCCAGGCGGATGGCGAGCGCTTCGGGATTCTCGTCGGCGACGAAGTGTCCGCTGTCGGCTATGATGTCGCCCACGACATTTGAAAGCCCGGCCGCCCGCAGGCCATCGACATAGTCGCCGATCTCGCCGGGCTCGGCCGCACCCCTCAGATACAGCACCGGAACCGCGATCGGCTTGCCGGCCCACTTGGCATTGGCCTTGGCATCCTCGGGGAAGGCGCGATACCAGTCGAAACCGGCCTGGAGGCTTTCGGGCCGGGAATAGGCCTTTGCGTAGATTTCCCTGGCATCGTCAGGGATCGAGGCTTGGTCCTTCGAAAGCACATTGAAGAAGAAGTCGAAATAGGCGCTCTGATGGCCGCTCACCAGCGTTTCCGGCAAGGCCGGAACGGCATGGAATGCAAAGTGCCAGATCTGCGGATTGCGAATGATGTTCTCCCACGGCGCTACACCTGGAATGACGACATCCATGATCACCGCGCCGGACAGAATCTCCGGATGTTCGCGCAACAGGGCAAATACGATCTGGCCGCCGACATCATGGCCGGCGACCACGAGGTGCCGCAGCTCGCAAGCTTCGGCGACGCCTCTCATCAGCCTTGCCAGGGTCCGCTTGTCACCGGCCCGAGGCATGCCTTGCGAGGCGCCGATGCAGGGCAGGTCGGGGGCGACGACGCGGTAGTCGGCTGCCAGCCGGCCGATCACCCGTTCGAACGCGTAGGAGCTTTGCGGCCATCCATGCAGCAGGAGGAATGCCGGCGCTTCGGCCGGACCCGCCTCGCGGATGGCAATGCTCAGCCCTTCGATTTCGACGGTCGAGACTTGCATGTCCTGATCCTGCCGACTGCCTATGCCATAGATCTAGGCGGCAATCGGGAAATCGACAGGGCCTTGAACCGTCACTCGAGCCACTTTGTGATGAACGTGCCGTTCTCGTGAATGTCGGTCGTTTCCAGCGGGCCCGGACCGAGATTGGTGAATTTGTGCGGCGTATGCGGTGGCACGATGACAATCTGGCCGGCGGAAGCCTCGATTTCCTTGTCGCCCAAGGTAAACAGGCCGGTGCCCTGGCGGATGATGAAGATCTCCGCATAGGGGTGGGAATGCAGCCGCGGGCCGCCGCCGACATCGGGCAGGTAGTTGAAGATCAGGCAGGAGTTGGAGCCGTAGGCGCCGCCTTGCAGCTCGCCCTTCCAGTGGTCGGAGCGAACCGCCCATTCCTCACGGTCTATGACGTGTGCCATGCCTGGGAGGATAGATCACACCGGCGCCCTGTGTCGAGGCAAGCTGGAGCCTTGGAAATACAGTTGTTTCCCGGCTGTTTAGCCGCCTTTTTCGGCCATTCGCCGTCGCGCCGGGCAATAGGGGATTTTGTCCCCGCGACAATCTGCCCTTGTGCCTTGACCCGTCTGGACAAAAACGGGCTTCACGCATAAACCGAAGTCCAAATGCCGGAGGAGTTCGCTAGCCTGTTCGCCATGCGCTGTCGGGTTGGCGTGATTGAGCGGGGAACAAGGCTCGGCCACCGGCGCGGAAGAGGCGAAAGGATCAGGCACCCGTGAGCGCAACCGATATCCACGATCCCAATCGTCGAGATTTTCTTTACGTCGCCACTGGCATGGCTGCCGTGGTCGGGGCCGGGGCCGTCGCCTGGCCGTTCATCGACCAGATGCGCCCCGATGCCTCGACGCTGGCGCTCGCCTCGGTGGAAGTCGATGTCGCCTCGCTGACGCCGGGCATGTCGCTGATCGTCAAGTGGCGGGGCAAGCCGGTCGTGGTGCGCAACCGCACCGAAAAGGAAATGAAGGACGGCGAGGCCGTCAACCTCTCCGATCTCAAGGATCCGATCGCCCGCAACGCCAATCTGCCGGCCGATGCGCCGGCGACCGACGCCAACCGCACCACGCCTGGCAAGGAAGCCTGGATGGTGATGGTTCAGGTCTGCACGCATCTGGGCTGCATCCCGCTCGGCCAGGAAGGCGATTTCGGCGGCTGGTTCTGCCCGTGCCATGGCTCGCAGTACGACACCGCCGGCCGCATCCGCAAAGGCCCGGCGCCGGAAAACATGGCTGTGCCGGTATTCAAATTCATTTCCGATACCAAGATCCTTATCGGTTGAGGCAGGGGATATTTCGATGAGCGAGGGACACTCGACCTATACGCCCAAGACCGGTATCGAACGCTGGTTCGACGCCCGCATGCCGCTGCCGCGGATGGTCTACGACAGCTTCATCGCCTATCCGGTGCCGCGCAACCTCAACTATGCCTGGACCTTCGGCGGCATCCTGGCGATCATGCTGACGGCGCAAATCCTGACCGGCATCGTGCTGGCCATGCACTATACGGCCGACACCAATCTCGCCTTCGGCTCCGTCGAAAAGATCATGCGTGACGTCAATTCCGGCTGGCTGTTGCGCTACATGCATGCCAACGGCGCCTCGTTCTTCTTCATCGCTGTCTATATCCACATCTTCCGCGGCCTCTATTACGGCTCCTACAAGGCGCCGCGTGAGTTGCTGTGGATCCTGGGCTGCATCATCTATCTGCTGATGATGGCGACCGGCTTCATGGGCTATGTGCTGCCATGGGGGCAGATGAGCTTCTGGGGCGCCACCGTCATCACCGGCTTCTTCAGCGCCATTCCGCTGATCGGTGACTGGATCCAGCAGCTGCTGCTTGGCGGCTTTGCCGTCGACAATCCGACGCTGAACCGCTTCTTCGCGCTGCACTACCTCTTGCCGTTCATGATTGCCGGCGTCGTCGTTCTGCACGTCTGGGCGCTGCATGTGGTGGGCCAGTCGAACCCGACCGGCATCGAGGTCAAGTCGAAGACCGACACCGTCGCCTTCACCCCCTACGCGACCATCAAGGACGCGTTCGGCATGATCGTGTTCCTGTTCTTCTTCGCCTATTTCGTCTTCTACCTGCCAAACTATCTCGGCCATCCGGACAACTACACGGTCGCCAACCCGCTGAAGACCCCGGCCCATATCGTTCCGGAATGGTACTTCCTGCCGTTCTACGCGATCCTGCGCGCCATCACCTTCAACATCGGGCCGATCAATTCCAAGCTCGGCGGCGTGCTGTGCATGTTCGGCGCCATCGCCATGCTGTTCCTGGTGCCGTGGCTCGACACCTCCAAGGTGCGCTCGGCGGTCTACCGGCCCTGGTACAAGCTGTTCTTCTGGCTGTTCGTGGCCGATGCCATCCTGCTGGGCTGGCTGGGCTCGCAGCCGGCGGAAGGCAGCTATGTGTTCATGGCGCAGATGGCGACGCTGTTCTACTTCGCCTTCTTCCTGGTCGCGCTGCCGGTGCTCGGCCTGATCGAGACGCCGCGCAGGCTGCCGAACTCGATCACCGAGGCGGTGCTCGAAAAGAACAAGGGCGGCAGCGGGCATCCGGCGGGCGCCACGGCCGCGCCAGAGACCAAGGGCTGAGCGGTAGAGAATCTAAGGGGATTTGGCATGAAAAAGATTCTCACCTCGCTGGCGCTGGTTGGCCTTGTGGCCGCCGGCACCGCAGCGTTCGCGGCCGAAGAGGCGCACAACGCGGCGGCACCCACGCATTTCCCGATCAACGAGCCGAAGGAAATGAGCTGGAGCTTCACCGGCCCGTTCGGCACCTATGACAAGGCGCAGCTGCAGCGCGGCCTGAAGGTCTACAAGGAAGTCTGCTCGGCCTGCCATTCGATGAACCTGGTGGCGTTCCGCACGCTGTCGGACCTCGGCTACAACGACGCCCAGATCAAGACGCTTGCCGCCGAATACACCGTCCATGACGGCCCCAACGACGCCGGCGACATGTTCGACCGCCCCGGCAAGCCATCCGACCATTTCCCGGCGCCGTTCGCCAATGAGCAAGCCGCCGCTGCCTCGAACGGCGGCGCGGCCCCGCCGGACATGTCGCTGCTGGCCAAGGCACGCGGCGTCGAGCGCGGCTTTCCGCAGTTCGTCTTCGATATCTTCACCCAGTATGACGCGGGCGGCCCCGACTACATCCATTCGCTGCTGACCGGCTACGATCAGACGCCGCCGGCCGGGATGGTCATTCCCGAGGGCACGCACTACAACCCATACTTCATGTCCGGCGTGTCGCTGAAGATGCCCAAGCCGCTCTCCGACGGCCAGGTGACTTATGATGACGGTTCGCCGCAGACCGTCGACCAGTATGCCCGCGACGTATCAGCCTTCCTGACCTGGGCGGCCGAGCCGCACATGGAAGCTCGCAAGAAGATGGGCTTCCGCGTGCTGGTGTTCCTGCTGCTCTTCGGTGCGCTGGTCTATCTGACCAAGCGCAAGGTGTGGGAAGGCGTCGCGCACTAAAGTATGCCGATATTCAGGTGATGCCGGCCTGCAAATGCCGGCATCCTGCGCTTCCGGTGCTCACGTACTTCAAGTACGCTCCGCTCCGGTCCTCGGAAGCCACCATTTTCGGCTCGGCCTGACCTGAATCTCGACATACCTGGGCTGCCAAGCTAATACGGTCACGAAAGGGCGCCGAAAGGCGCCTTTTTGCATTTCAGACGACAGGCTGTGTCACATGGCCGTCACCGCCAACAGCGATCCTGCGTCATTGCCACCAAAGGATCGCACCCATGAAGAGATACGCATCGCTGACTGCTGGTCTGCTGTTGCTGGTCATCGGCTCGGCCGCCCAGGCCGAAGACGCTAAACCCTTCGTCACAAACAAAGACATCGACCTGACGATGATCCTGCCGCCGCCGCCGGCAAACGATTCGGCTCAGACCAAGGCCGAACTTGGCGAGGTGCTGACGCTGCAGGTGACGCGCACGCCCGAGATGGTGGCCGGCGCCGTTGCCGACTCCGAGGAGAATGTCTGGCGCTTCGCCAACGTGATGGGGCCGAATTTCAACAAGGAGAAGCTACCAAAGTTCAGCGCCTTCTTCGATCGCGTGGTCGAGACCGAAGGCGCTGTCGTCGATCCGGCCAAGGATGTCTGGAAGCGCCCGCGTCCGCATCAACTCAGCGACCTCGTCAAGCCGGTGGTCAAGTTGTCGAGCTCCGGCTCCTGGCCGTCCGGCCATGCCACGGTCGGCACCATGATGGGCATCATCCTTGCCGACATGGTTCCGGAGAAGCGCGCCGAGATCATGGCGCGCGCGGCCGAATACGCCCACAACCGTGAGATTGGCGGTATCCACTACGCGTCGGACGTCGAGATGGGCAAGATCTCCGGCAGCGTCATCGCCGCGGTCCTGCTCAACCGGGATGACTTCAAGGCCGAATATGAAGTGGCCAGGGCCGAGCTTCGTTCCGATCTCGGGATGTAGTCTTCGTCAGCAGTCGATTTCGAGGGAGGGGCGCTTCGGGGCGCCCCTTTTTTGTGCTTGGCCATGCTCTGCGGCAGTTCCGCAATTAGTCCGTTGGCATGGCGCCATCGGATTGATATTCGACGCATCGAGGGGCGGCAAAGGCTGACCCGCCACGGCCTTGGAAATCGATGATGCGACTCAACGACTGTCATAACTTCTCAGATTTCCGCCGCATGGCGCAGCGAAGGCTGCCGGGGCCGATCTTCGACTACATCGATGGCGCGGCCGACGACGAGGTCACCTATCGCCGCAACACCGAAAGTTTCGAGACCTGCGACCTCGTCCCCAACGTGCTGCGCGGGGTGAATGAGATCGACATGTCGGTGACGGTGATGGGGCAGAAGCTGGCGATGCCGTTCTACTGCTCGCCGACCGCCCTGCAGCGGCTTTTCCATCACCAGGGCGAGCGCGCAGTGGCCAAGGCCGCCGCCAAATACGGCACCATGTTCGGTGTCTCCTCGCTTGGCACCGTCAGCCTCGAGGAGGCTCGAAGCATCAGCAGCAGTCCGCAGGTCTACCAGTTCTATTTCCACCGGGATCGCGGCCTCAACCGGGCGATGATGCAGCGGGCGAAGCAAGTTGGCGTCGAGGTGATGATGCTGACCGTCGACAGCATAACGGGCGGCAATCGCGAGCGCGACAAGCGCACCGGCTTTGCCATTCCCTTCAAGCTCAACCTCGCGGGGATGGCGCAGTTCGCGCTCAAGCCGGCCTGGGCGATCAATTATTTCACGCATGAAGGGTTCAAGCTGCCGCAGCTCGACGAGCATGTCGACATGGGCGGCGGCACGATGTCGATCAGCCGCTATTTCACCGAAATGCTCGATCCGTCGATGACCTGGGACGATGTCGCCGAGATGGTCAGGCAGTGGTCGGGGCCGTTCTGCCTCAAGGGCATCATGTCGGTCGAGGACGCCAAACGCGCCGCCGAGATCGGCTGCAGCGGCATTGTGCTTTCCAATCATGGCGGCCGGCAGCTGGACGGGTCGCGGGCGGCATTCGACCAGCTGGCCGAGATCGTCGAGGCCGTCGGCGACCGGATCGATGTCATCATGGATGGCGGCGTGCAGCGCGGCACACATGTGCTGAAGGCCCTCTCGCTCGGCGCCAAGGCGGTCGGCATCGGCCGTTACTATCTGTTTCCGCTGGCGGCGGCCGGCCAGCCGGGTGTCGAAAGGGCGCTTGAACAGATGCGGGTCGAGATCGAGCGCGGCATGAAGCTGATGGGCTGCAGTTCGATCGGACAATTGTCGCGCCAGAATCTCCGATTTAGGTAATCTTCGCGGAGGGTGCCATGCCGGACAGCCAAAGCAGCAGTGATCGGGACGCCATCAGGGCGATCATCGTCCGCCAGTTCGCAAGCCTGAGCTGGAGCGAGGAGCACGCTCCCGGCTGGGATGATTTCACCGGCGATTTCCTGGCCGGTGCCAGCCTGTTCCCCGCCGCCCGTCCGGCAAAGCCGATGGCAGTCGGCGATTTCGTCGATCGGATGCGCAGGCTCTCGGACACGTCGCTCAGGACATTCGACCAGGCTGTGCTCGGCCTCCAAATCACGGTCTTCGGCAACATCGCGATCGCTGCTGTTGGGGCCGAGATGACCGAGAACGGGGACGAGACCAGCCGCTCGGTGGAAATGATGCTGCTGGTGAAAAGCGAGGGGCAATGGAGGATCGCTGCCCAGGCATGGGACAAGGCGAGTGCGATCACTCCTTTGCCGGACACGCTTGTCTCGGGCGCCACATCGCGCTAGCCGTTGCAGGTCGCGTCGGATCATGATTGGCCCGCCGCCGTTTCACGCCCTGTCAGCCGAAGCTGGATCATCCGGAGCCGCCTCATGAAACCTTCGCTCGAAGACACGCTGCTGGCTTCGATCCGCACCATTCCGGATTACCCGAAGCCCGGCATCCTGTTTCGCGACATCACCACGCTGCTTGGCAATGCGCGCGCTTTCCGCCGCGCCATCGACGAACTGGTGCATCCCTATGCCGGCCAGAAGGTCGACAAGATCGCCGGCATCGAGGCGCGCGGCTTTATCCTGGGCGGCGCCGTCGCCCACCAGCTTTCGGCCGGTTTCGTGCCGATCCGCAAGAAGGGCAAGTTGCCGTTCGACACGGTGCGCGTCGCCTACAGTCTGGAATACGGGCTGGACGAGATGGAGATGCACAAGGATGGCGTTGCCCCGGGCGAAAAGGTGATCCTGGTCGACGACCTGATCGCCACCGGCGGCACCGCGGAAGCGGCGGTCAAGCTGCTGCGCCAGATCGGCGCCGATATTCTTGCCGCTTGCTTCGTCATCGACCTGCCGGATCTTGGCGGCCGCGCCAAGCTCGAGGCGCTTGGCGTGCCGGTAAGGACGCTGATCGGGTTCGAGGGACACTAAGAGCGACTTCCCTTCTCCCTTGTGGGAGAAGGAAGAACCGCGCTACTCCACCTTCACCAGCACGGCGCTTTCAAACTCCAGCACCTTGTCGCCGGTCGAATCGAACGCTTCCGCGCGCAGCGACAGCATTCGCCAGCCGGGGCGCGAGGTGATGGCGCGATGGGATAGCGCAGTGCGGCTGAAGGTGACGGTCTCGCCGGCATGGACCGGCTTCAGCCACTTAAGGTTCTTGAAACCGGGCGAGGGGCCGAACTCAGGGACTGGGCCGGGGCCGTTCCAGCTGGCCCCCTCGGCATCCATGCTCGCTTCGAGATTGAGCTTCATCCAGGTGGCGGCGGTGTGCCAGCCGGAGGCGCAGAGCCCGCCAAGCACGCTCTTCCTGGCGGCCTCCTCGTCGATATGGAAGATCTGCGGGTCGTATTTGCGGGCGAACGCCTTGATCGCTTCGGGTTCGAATGTGTGCGAGCCCAGCGTCACCGTGGTGCCGATGCGGAAGAACTCATCCAGGGTCACGCCTGATACCCCGCGGCATCACGCGTCAGGAACATGACGGAATTCTCAAGCTCGAAGACGCTTTCGCCACGCTGGTTGACCAGCTCGCTGCGCATGGTGATGAAGCCCAGTTGCGGCTTCGATCGCGACAGGCGCTTGGCCAGGACAACCAGCTTGCCTCGGAGCGTATCGCCGGCCAGGACCGGTTTCTTCCACTTGACCTGATCGACGCCGGGCGCGCCCTGACAGGTGGAATCCAAGAGGAAGGCGTCACACAGCATGCGCATGAACATGGCGCAGGTGTGCCAGCCCGAGGCCGAGAGACCGCCGAGGATGCTGGCCTTGCCGGCCTCCTCGTCGAGATGCATCGGCTGGGCATCGAATTCGCTGGCGAACTCGATGATCTCGGCCGCGCTTACCTGTTTCGTGCCAAGGTCGAACGAGGCGCCCTCGACGAAATCCTCATAGGCCCATGTTTTTCCGGTCATGGTCAGGCATCCCTCGTAACGCCGACCCGCGCGGATCGGCAGACCCGGATGCAGGCCAGGGGCGATTTGGTCAAGTCCTTTCTGGTGAGCCAGCCTGAGGCAGCCGGCGCCGGCGGCAGCGGTCAGAGCCAGCCGCGGCGGCGGAAATACCAGAAGGGCAGGATCGCCGACAGGATCATCAGGCCTATGGCGAAGGGATAGCCAAGCTCCCATTTCAGCTCGGGAATGACGGTGAAATTCATGCCGTAGATCGAGGCGACCAGTGTCGGCGGCAGGAAGATGACGGCGGCGACCGAGAAGATCTTGATGATGGCGTTCTGCTCGATCGAGATCATGCCGAGCGTGGCGTCGAGCAGGAAGGAGATCTTCTGCGACAGGAAGGTGGCATGGTCGGCGAGCGACAGCACGTCGCGCGACAAGGTCTTGATGCGGGCGCGGACATCCTTGCTCATCTTGGTCAGGGTCGCGACATGGGCGAGGAAGCCAGCAAGGCGCTGCAGCGAGATCAGGCTGTCGCGGACGGACGAGGCGATGTCTTCCTTGCGGCCGATGGCTTTCAACAGTTCCTGGAAGTCGCGGTTGCGCTTCGACACCTTGGTCGAGCGCGCTTCGAAAATGTCGCGCGAAATCGTCTCGATGTCGCGGCCAGCGCGCTCGAGAATGTCGGCGAGACGGTCGACGATCGCTTCCAGGAGGCCGATCAAGATGGTGTCGCCGCTGGTGCAGCCGGTCGCCACCTTCTCGGCGCGCAGCGGGAAGGTCTTGAAGGCCTTCGGTTCATGATAGCGAATGGTGATCAGCCTGTTGCCGGCAAGCGCGAAGGTGACAGGCGACATCAGGGGATCGTCGACCTCGGTCTGCGCGGGCAAAGTGGCGGTCATGAAGTAGGCGCCGTCCTCGATGTAGAGGCGGCTGGAAATCTCGATCTCCTCCATCTCCTCGCGGGTCGGGATGGCGACGCCGACCCAGCTCTCGATGGTGGCCTCTTCTTCCTTGGTCGGACTGATCAGGTCGGCCCAGACGACCCTGTCGGCGTCGGCCAGCAGGTCGTCGACGACGCGCAGGCGATCATTGTCCACGACAAATGCCTTGATCATCGCCAGATCTCCCCTGCGAAGGTGCGTTCGGATTGCGCGTCGTGTCGGATTGCACGGCTCTTCGTCGTGTGCGCGACCGTGTGCCAGCCGCTTAGACCCGTGAGGTGACAAAATCAAGACGAGCCCAGGGAGCCGGGCCGGGATCGGCCGCTCAGAAGAACTCGTCGAGCAGCCGATACCAGGAAAGCTTCGCCGGCTCGGTTTCCGGCGGCTCGTACCGCTTGAGAAAAGGCTCTATCCAGACCTGGCCGAGATTGTAGCGGATGCTCCAGCAGGCGAGCGCCAGATCCTGGTGGCGATCCGCCACGCCCAGTCGGCCGCAATCGATGAAACCACTGAAACCGCCCCCCGCAGTCATGACATTCGGCAGGCAGGCGTCGCCATGGGTGACCACAAGATCCTCGGTCGCCGGCCGGAGTGCCTCAAGCTCGGCGAAGACCTCGGCGTCGGTCCGCCCTTGCCGTTCCTCGTCGAAATCGCTTTCGTCGACTTGGCCGCCTTCCATACGGGCCCGCGCCGCCGCGATCCGCCTGATGAGGCGATGGTCGAAGGGACAGGAGCGGATGTCGATCGCATGCAGATCGCGAAGCGCGCTCGCCATGATGCCGATGACATCGGCCTGATCGATCGCCGCCGACGCCAGATCCTCGCCGGCGACGGCCGACATCAGCAGCCAGTCGTAGCCGGCATGGCTTTCCAGGGCGATCACATCGGGGCAAGCAACGCCTTGTCCGGTAAGCCAGCGCAGCCGTGCGGCTTCATCGGCGAGTTCGGCAAAGGGACCGCTGCGCTCGCATTTCAGGAACAGCGCCGGCCTGCCGTCGGCTGCCAGCCGGAACACGCCGGCCTGTGACTGGCCGATGGTCTGCCGATGCCAGCGATAGCCGGAAACCAACTGGCGCAACCCGTTCGGCAGGCCGGTTTCCGCAGGACGGCTGGACATCGTCTGCTGCTTGGAGCGTCAGGTGTTGAACTTGAACAGCATGATGTCGCCGTCCTGGACGACATATTCCTTGCCTTCGTCGCGCGCCTTGCCGGCTTCCTTGGCCGCCACTTCACCGCCCAGCGTGACGAAGTCGTTATAGGCGATGGTCTGGGCGCGGATGAAGCCGCGTTCGAAGTCGGTGTGGATGACGCCGGCCGCCTGCGGGGCCTTGTCGCCCTTGTGGATGGTCCAGGCGCGCGTCTCCTTCGGCCCGACGGTGAAATAGGTGATAAGATGCAAAAGCTCATAACCGGCGCGGATGACCTTGTTGAGCCCCGGCTCGTCGAGGCCGAGCGAGGACAGGAATTCCATCTCTTCCTCGTCGGAGAGCTGGGCGACTTCGGCTTCGATCGCGGCCGAGATCACCACGGTGCCGGCGCCCTGAGCAGCGGCCATCTTTTCCACGGCCCTGGTGTGCTCGTTGCCGGTCGCGGCGTCGGCTTCGCCAACGTTGCAGACATAGAGCACGGGGTGCGAGGTCAGCAAGTTCAAGCCCTGCAGGATGCGCAGATCCTCGGCCGAGATGCCCTTGAGCAGGACGCGGGTCGGCTTGCCGGCCTGCAGCAATTCGAGCGCGGCCTCCATCATCGGCAGGACAGTGGTGGCTTCCTTGTCCTTGCTGCCGGCGCGCTTGCGGATCTGGACGATGCGGCGCTCCAGGCTGTCGAGGTCAGCGAGCATCAGCTCGGTCTCGACCGTCTCGGCGTCGGCGACGGGGTCGATGCGGCCCTCGACATGGGTAATGTCGTCATCCTCGAAGCAGCGCAGCACGTGCACGATGGCGTCGACCTCGCGGATGTTGGCGAGGAACTGGTTGCCTAGCCCTTCGCCCTTCGAGGCGCCGCGCACCAGGCCGGCGATGTCGACGAAGGAGATGCGGGTCGGGATGATCTCCTTCGACTTGCCGATGGCCGCGATCTTCTGCAAGCGCGGGTCGGGCACCGCCACCTCGCCGGTGTTCGGTTCGATGGTGCAGAACGGATAGTTGGCGGCCTGCGCCGCCGCCGTCCTGGTCAGCGCGTTGAAGAGCGTCGACTTGCCGACGTTGGGCAAGCCAACGATGCCGCATTTGAAACCCATTTTGTCCAGTCCTGTCGGAAAAGCGAAATTTGATGAGGGCTATGGGCGATAGGGGTGATCTACGTCAAGCCCTGTAGGGCCGCATGCGGGCCCGCTCAGTCCTTGTTGCCGAAGAGTTTCTTCAGCATGGCGGCCATCGGGCCGGTCTCCGGCAGTTTGGCGGGTGCTTGTTGCGACCGCGCCTGGCGGATGTGGCTCTGTTGTTTGGGCTGCTGCTTCTGCGCCGGCTTTTCCAGCTCGGCTATCGCCTTACCCTGGACGGCGAGGGCGGCCTTGTTCATGAAGCCGGATTCGTCGCCCTTGACGATCATGGCGGCGTTGTCGGCGATCGCATCGAGCAAGGGATCGAGCCATTCGCGGTCGGCCTTGGCGAAGTCGCCGAGCACATGATGCTGGACCATTTCCTTGATGCCGGGATGGCCGACGCCGATGCGCACGCGGCGATAGGCGTTGCCGATATGGCCGTCGATCGAGCGGATGCCGTTGTGGCCGCCGGCGCCGCCGCCGGTCTTGATGCGCAGCTTGCCTTCGGCGAGGTCGATCTCGTCATAGAAGACGGTGAGCGCGGAAAGCTCGAGCTTGTAGAAGCGCAGCGCTTCGCCGACCGACTGGCCGGACAGGTTCATGAAGGTTTGGGGCTTGATCAGGATGATCTTTTCGCCGGCAATCGTGCCCTCGGCGATCAGGCCCTGGAATTTCTTCGACCAGGGCGAAAAGGAATGGCGGCGGGCGATTGCGTCCGCCGCCATGAAGCCGACATTGTGCCGGTTATCAGCGTATTTCGCGCCCGGATTGCCGAGGCCTGCAAAGACAAGCATCGTCTGCTCCGGGCGGAAAGAGTTACTTCTCTTCGGCGACAGGAGCCGCCTCAGGTGCAGCCACTTCGACCGTCTCTTCCGCCTCCGGCTTCATCGCCGACGAACCGGCAATGGTCGCGATGGTGAAGTCGCGGTCGGAGATGACCGGCTTGACGCCCGCCGGCAGCTGGACCGCCGAGATGTGGATCGAGTCGCCGATGTTGGTGCCGGTGAGATCGATGGTGATGAATTCCGGGATCGCATTGGCCGGGCAGTGGAACTCGACTTCGTGACGCACGATGTTGAGCACGCCGCCGCGCTTGATGCCGGGCGACTTGTCCTCATTGATGAAGTGGACAGGCACGTCGACATTGACCTCGGTGTCCTTGCCGATGCGCAGGAAGTCGACATGGACGGGGAAATCCTTGACCGGGTCGAGCTGAAAATCCTTTGGCAGGACCTGGATCTTCTTGCCGTCGACATCGATCGTGGCGATCGTGGTCAGGAACCCACCGCCATGGATCTTGTAGTAGATGTCCTTATAGGTGAGAGCGATCGCCAGGGGAGGCTGCTTGTCACCATAGATTACTGCAGGCACTTTACCGTTGCGGCGAACTGCACGGGCGGACCCCTTACCGACCTGTTCGCGCGCTTCGGCCTTGAGCTCGTAAGTATCGTGGCTCATGGCTTTTCCTTTCGCGTGTTATGGAGCGTTTGCGGCAGCGCAAGTTGCCCAAGCCGTAAACGTCGAAAGCCGCCGGACCTCGATGCCCGAACGAGGGCACCGGCTTTGAGACGGAGCTTTGTTCGGGATCACAAGGGAAGGCAGCCTTCCGCCGCGTTGCCTCCAAGGGTGTCTACGCGGGTGGCGGCTCTATAGCGGAAGGTGGCGAGAGGTGCAAGCGGTTGGGCTGGAGGGCATGAAAGGCAGTTCGAGGATCGATCTTCGTCTGACGGTTCGCCAAGGAGTTGCCATGCCTGCGGTGGGCAGCCAGCGGTGGCAGTCATCATTGCGACGACATATGTTTAGACAACCAGCGGCAAAGCTTTTGGGTCAAAGTGCGCCTGGAACGCGCTCGGGCGCTGATCTGCACGCGCCAGTCCGGAATATCAATCTCGGCTTCCGTGCTCGCCGCCCGAGCCCTCTGCGCCAGCCATGTCACGTCGACAAGCGGGCATCCATTGGCCAGCAACCGGTTGGTGAGCATCAGCTCATTGAGAATAGCCCGGGTCTTGCTTTCGAAAAACGGCAGCGTTTCAGGTGTAAGATCGAACCTTGAGTGCCAGACCGCCTCCTTGCCTGCTCCGTCGCCGGTGAGCCAATGCAGCAAAAGCTGCTGATATGCTTGCGAGATCGGTGCGTCATCACGGAAGGGCTGTCGAGGGTTGCCGCTGAAAATCGGCGCGTCCCTGCCGACGCTTACCAAGGATCCCAGGCTGCTGAGTTGCCGCGGGTTCATCAGGATGAACGAGCTGCGGAGCCAGGCCTGCGAACGGATTCCGAAAATCGAGACGGCCTCGCGGTGAGAATCAATGCACCCCAGCGCTCCCTGCAAGCCAAGCAACGACCGCAACGAGCCAGCATCAATCAATTTGAGATAATCAGATCCGGATGCTGCGAAAGCCGAGGTGGCCAAGTGGATCAGATCATAGTGATGCAGTTTGGCGCCGGTATGATTGATGCCGCAGTCCCACGCGGAGAACTCCCAATCTTCGTTCGACGCGCCGATCAGTTCGACCCCGTGGTCTAAATCAGAGCCATGGCCGACCGGCAGCGAATTGTCGATCACGAGCATGCGATGCGCGACGTCCGGCATCTGGTGGGCGAACATAGCTCGCAAGTCCTGCCATGCGGTCGGATACTTCTCGGTCCCGTGACGCGTCAGAAGGGTCAAAACACGAAGCGGTTGGGCGTGCATGGCGAATCCAGACAAAGCGCAGACAGAGCCTGCAGGTCAACTCCCCGCGACTCCTCATGTTCGAATTTCGTTTCGTGCCAGCCTGAGCACGAGAGGGCGAACGAAGGAAGCATTTCGATTCCGCGCGAGCGCAGTTCAAGCCGCCCCAAGGCACTCGAGCTTCAGCCGGTGGCTACCGATGGCCGTTCAACGCATCGCGCAGCGCCTGGACTTGCCGGTTCAGCGCATCGAGCTCAGCCAGCGTCATGCCCGAGCGCTTGATCAAGGTCTCGTTGAGGCAGTTGCACTGGACGAGCAGCGCGCGCCCGGTTGATGTCAGGTCGACCTGAACCTGGCGCTCATCGACCTGGCTGCGCTGGCGGGTGACCAACCCGGCCTGTTCCATTCGCTTCACCAGTGGCGTGACGGTGCTCGATTCCAAAGCGAGCCTATGCGCAATCGAGCCGACCGACATGCCGTCGGCCTCACCCAGCGCGTTGAGCACGAGATATTGCGGATAGGTGATCCCCATTTCGTCCAGCATCGGCTTGTAGGTGCGGTTGATCGCCATGCTGGTGGCATAGAGCGTGAAGCAGAGCTGATTGTCCAACGGGAGAGGCACGACGCGTTCCTTGTTTGCCGACCTTTGTTTGTCGGCGCAAGGAATTCGATACCACGAAAAATGATATCGCGATACATATCTTTGTAGACAGGGGCTCAAGGCTGCGCTAGCCATATGGATATCGCGATATTGTCTATCGCGAAAACAATCAAAGGAGATTGAGATGGCTTCGAAGACAAAATCCGGTTCCGGCAGCGGCACGATCACCACCAAGGACGGCACGCAGATTTTCTACAAGGACTGGGGAACCGGGCAGCCCATCGTCTTCCATCATGGCTGGCCGTTGAGCAGCGACGACTGGGACGCACAGATGCTGTTCTTCCTTGCGCAAGGCTACCGCGTCATCGCCCATGACCGGCGCGGCCATGGCCGCTCGACGCAGACGGATATCGGCAACGAGATGGACACCTACGCCGCCGATGTCGCTGAACTCGCGGCGCATCTCGACCTCAAGAACGCTATCCATGTCGGCCATTCGACCGGCGGCGGCGAGGTGGCGCGCTATGTCGCGAAGTACGGCTCGGGCGGCCGCGTCGCCAAGGCGGTGCTGATCGGCGCGGTGCCGCCAATCATGCTCAAGACGGCTGCCAATCCCGGCGGCCTGCCGATCGAGGTCTTCGACGGTTTCCGCGCTGCCCAGGCAGCCAACCGCGCCCAGTTCTTCCGCGACGTTCCTGCCGGTCCGTTCTATGGCTTCAACCGCCCGGGTGCCGAGGTTTCGCAGGGCGTGGTCGACAATTGGTGGCGCCAGGGCATGATGGGCGGCACCAAGGCGCATTACGATTGCATCAAGGCTTTCTCGGAAACCGACTTCACCGAGGACCTGAAGGCGATCGACGTGCCGGTGCTGGTCATGCATGGTGACGACGACCAGATCGTCCCGATCGCCGACTCGGCGCTGCTGTCGATCAAGCTGCTCAAGAAGGGCGAGCTCAAGGTCTACAAGGGTTTCCCGCACGGCATGGCGACAACCCATGCGGATGTCATCAACGCCGACCTGCTGGCCTTCTTCAAGGCTTAAAGCCTTCCGCGGTATAGGCAAGGCCCGCGCCCATCCGGCGGGGGCCTTTTCATTTGAATTCCGATCCGCCGCGTTTAGGCCACAGCCTGCGCCTTCCGTGCTTCCTTCATGTTGGGCAGGAATACCGTCAGCAGGCCCAGGAGCGGCAGATACGAGCAGACCTGGAAGACGAAATCGATGCCCTTCATGTCGGCGACGACGCCGAGCACGGCCGCCGCGATGCCGCCCATGCCGAAGGCGAAGCCGAAGAAGATGCCGGCGATCATGCCGACGCGGCCCGGCACCAGTTCCTGCGCGAAGACGACGATGTTGGAGAAGGCCGACGACAGGATCAGCCCGATCAGCACGGTCAGCACCATCGTCCATTCCAGATTGGCGTAGGGCAGCGCCAGCGTGAAGGGCAGCACGCCGACGATCGAGAACCAGATCATCGCTTTCTGTCCGTAGCGGTCGCCGAACGGCCCGCCGAGCAGGATGCCCAGCGCCGAGGCGCCGAGGAACAGGAACAGCATCACCTGGCTCATCTGCACGGACACCCCGAATTTATGGATGGAGTAGAAGGTGTAGTAGCTGGCGAGGCTGGCGATGTAGGCGTTCTTGCTCAGCACCAGCAGCGTCAGTACGATCAGCGCGCTCATGACTTTGCGGCGCGGGAAGGGCGAGACGAAGCTTACCGCCTTGCGGGTGCCTTGCGCGGCGCGCAGGCGACTGTACCAGCCGCCGACCTGCCACAAAACGACGATGCCGATCAGCGAGCCGACGGCGAACCAGGCGATGCTGGTCTGGCCAAACGGCACGACGATGAAGGCGGCCAGCAGCGGCCCCATGGACTGGCCGAAATTGCCGCCGACCTGGAACAGCGACTGCGCCAGGCCAAACCGGCCGCCGGAAGCAAAGCGCGCGATGCGCGAGGATTCGGGATGGAAGATCGCCGAGCCGATGCCGATCAGCGAGGCGCCGATCAGCAGCAGATAATAGTGCCCGGCGTAGGCCAGCACGACCAGGCCGATCAGAGACGAGGCCATGCCGTAGGGCAGGGAATAGGGCATCGGCCGCTTGTCGGTGATCATGCCGATCACCGGCTGCAGCAAGGACGCCGTCACCTGGAAGGTGAAGGTCAGCAGGCCAATCTGCCAGAAATCGAGGCCGTAATTCTGTTTCAGAAGCGGATAAATGGCCGACAGCAGCGATTGCATGATGTCGTTGATGCAATGGCAGAAGCTCACCGCCAGGATGACGGTGAAGGCCGTCGCCTGAGCTGAGGCGTGACTGGCGGTCGCTGGTGACGCGACGCTGGCGGCTGTCGTATCGGTCAAGGCAGGCTCCGTGGTCTTTTTGGCGGGCACGCCCGCGGGCAATCTAGCGGACGCTCCCGCGGCCGCCTTAGGGACGGTTGCCTTATAGGCCGCTTGCCGCGCAACTTCTTTCGTGGTTTGGTCCAATAGTTTCGCAAGTGGGCCATACAAGATGCCGCATGGCAGGGAAATCTTCCGCGCCGGCAATGCCGATCTCGGCCAATTGCACCAGAGCCGCTGGCAATGGCTGGAGGAGGTCGCCGGGCCGGCGGTGGCGTTGCCGACGGAATATCCCGACGGCTACCACGTGCCGCAACACCGCCACAGGCGCAGCCAGTTGCTGCACGCGCTGGTCGGCGTGGTGCTGGTGACGACGCGGCATGGGCGCTGGATGGTGCCACCAGACCATGCGATGTGGATTCCGGCCGGCATCGAGCATTCCGTCGAGATGCTGGGCGATGTCTCGATGCGCTCGGTCTACGTCATGCCGGGCGCAATCCCGGGGCTGCCGGAAGGCTTGCGCGTCGTCGGCGTCACCGAGCTGATGCACAGCCTGATCGTGGAATCGGAGAAACTGCCGCAAGGCGGCGAGCTGGAGGGACGCGGCGGGTTGATCATGAAGCTGTTGCTGCATGAGATCCCGACCTTGCCGGAACGGCCGCTCGGCCTGCCATTTCCGTCCGATGCGAGGCTGGCGGCGCTCTGCCGCCGCTTTGTCGCGGCACCTTCACCGCATGCGACGATCGACGAATGGGCCGATGCCGCCGGCATGAGCCGGCGCTCCTTCACGCGCGCCTTCCAGCGCCAGACCGGCCTGTCGCTGTCGACGTGGCGCCAGCAGGCCTGCTTGTTCGCGGCGCTGCCGCGGCTCGCCGATGGCGAGCCGATCACCAGGGTGGCGCTCGATCTCGGCTATGACAGCGTGCCGGCCTTCATCACCATGTTCAAGCGCATGCTGGGCTCGTCGCCGCGCGGCTATATGCGCGGCGCGCGAGACAATGGCGAAGGCATAAGGCGAGCCCCGCCCCGCCTTGAGGCTCCGGCGCCATAGTAAGCAATGCCGGAGCGCGTTGACGCCTAGTCCATCTGAACGCCGCTCGGGCTTGACGATCGGCTCCCACTTGGCGAGTTCAGCCTTCACATGCGTTGCCAGCTCTTCCGGGGTGGAGGCCATGATCGAGGCGCTGAATTGGCCCATGCGCGCAATCACATCAGGATCCTGCAGCGCTTCGGCTGCTGCCTTGTGGAGAACCTCGATCACGTCCGCGGGGATGCCCGCAGGCGCGAACAGGGGCGTCCGCTCCGCCCGGGTGACGTCTCGTCGATAGCGGAGGTTTAGTCGAACAGGCTCGACACCGACTCCTCGGTTGCCGTGCGCGAGATCGCTTCGCCCATCAGGTCGGCGATCGAGATGACGCGGATGTTGGGGGCGTCGAGCACGCCTTGCGTCGGCTGGATGGAATCGGTGATCACCAGTTCCTGCAGTTTCGAGCCGCTGATACGGGCCACAGCGCCGCCTGACAGCACGCCATGGGTGATATAGGCGGTGACGCTGGTGGCACCGTTGGCCAAGAGCGCATCGGCGGCATTGCACAGCGTGCCGCCGGAATCGACGATGTCGTCGATCAGCAGGCAGTCCTTGCCGGCGACCGCGCCGATAATGTTCATGACTTCCGATTCGCCCGGGCGCTCACGGCGCTTGTCGACGATGGCGAGCTGCGCGTCGAAGCGCTTGGCAAGCGCCCGCGCCCGCACCACGCCGCCAATGTCGGGCGACACCACCACGACGTTGCCGAGCTGCTTGTATTTCGCCTTCACGTCGCGGGCCATCACCGGCACCGAGAACAGGTTGTCGGTCGGGATGTCGAAGAAGCCCTGGATCTGGCCGGCATGCAGGTCCAGCGTCAGAACGCGGTCGACGCCGGCGCGGGTGATCATGTTGGCGACCAGCTTGGCCGAGATCGGCGTGCGGCCCGACGCCCGGCGGTCCTGCCTGGCATAGCCGAAATAGGGAATCACCGCCGTGATGCGCTTGGCCGAGGAGCGCATGAAGGCGTCGATCATGATGAGCAGTTCCATCAAATGATCGTTGGTCGGAAACGAGGTCGACTGCAGGATGAAGACATCCTCGCCGCGCACGTTTTCCTGGATTTCGACGAAGATTTCCTGGTCGGCGAAGCGCCTGACAGTGGCCTTGCCCAGCGGGATGTTGAGATAGCGGGCGACCGCTTCGGCCAGCACCCTGTTGGAATTGCCCGCGAAGAGTTTCATGCACCGTTCCTGGTGGGGGATGGGAAGGCCTGACAGACTCTCCCGTACCTTTTAATCGGGCTTTTAGCGGCCCGTGCTGGTATTGCAAGCGCCGAGATCGGGAATCCGCCGGCTAAGCTGAAGAAAGGTTGGTGCCATCGCCGAGAGGCAACACTCAGGCATGTCTTGCTAGCCAGCCTTGCCGCCCAGAAATGCCGCGAACTGGTCGATGGTCTGGTCGGCGATCGCCTGCATGGTGGCCGGCGAGACCCCCTTCCAGCTGTCGGCGCCCGCGCCGGCGGCGGAATTGACCGAAGGCGCCTTCATCTGGCCGTTGATGCGGTGCAGGCGGTTGCCTGAAGGGTCGTAGACGTCCCAGACATAGATGACGGTGGTGTCCTTGCCCTCCGAAATCGCCGAGAAATAACCCTTCAGCACATGGGTCGCGGTCTGGTCGGCGCTGCCGGCAAGCGTAATTCCACGCTGCCTGGCGCGCGTCTGCAGTTCCGCCGTCAGCGGGGTCGCGGCATCGACCGAAGCGCCGACGATCGGCGCGATCTGCAGCCGGGTCTTCGACAGGATGGCAGCACTTTGGGCTGAGGTGAGCGGCGTGGTGGTGGTTGCGGGCGCCCCCGCCGTGGTGGTCGCAGGCGCAGCTGTTGACGGGGTGGGAACCGTGGCCGCCGTACTGCCCGGCGCCACCGGCCCCGAAGTCGCCGGCGGGGTGATGGCGGAAGGTTCGAGAACGTCCTTTGCGTTGGTGCAGGCAGCCAGAGCCAATGCCACAAGCAATGACACGGTCGTCACATGCGATCGTCTCATTTGCCTTCTAACTCCTTGGCGAAGAACGCCTCCCATTATGGATTCACTGTACGATCAAGTCGAGATCATGGCGGGAAAGCGGCTTCGGCTGGGATTCGGTGGTCAGGTAGGTGCGGCCAAGCGTCATTGCCGTCTCGGTCTCGGAATCCATGATGATCATGTGCGCGAACAGCGTCATGTGCGGCGCGATCGGCTCGGGATTGCCCTGGTAGAACATCGGCATGTCCATCCAGGACGGCGTGAAGCGGGCGCCGACGGAGTAGCCACAGGCGTTCAGCCGGTGCTTGGTCAGGCCGTGCGCCTCCATGGTGCGGGCGTGGGCGTCGAAGACATCGCCGAACGTATTGCCCGGCGTCATCGCCTTTTCCACCGCGATAAGGGCGGCACGCGCGGCATCGAACAGCTCCTGATGGCGCTTCGACACCTTGCCGGTCAACACCGTGCGCATCATCGGCGCGTGGTAGTGATGGAAGACACCGGCCCATTCGAGCGTCAGCTGGTCGTTCTTGGTGAGCTTGCGGCGGCCGGCCTTGTAGCGGCACAGCAGCGCGTCGACGCCCGAACCGATGATGAACTCGTTGGCCGGATAGTCGCCGCCGCCGGCAAAGATCGCGCCCTGCATGGCGGCCAGGATCAGCGCCTCGTCGCCGCCCTGCTTGATCAGCGGCAGTGCCGCGTCCAGCGCGTCGTCGGAGAGATTGGCGGCCTTCTCGGCCTTGGCGATCTCGGCCGGGCTCTTGAACAGGCGCAGCCGGCCGACAATGCCGGATGCGTCGGCGATCTGGCCGAAGGTCTGCAACTGCTCGTCGAGCCGGCGGCCATTGTAGGCGGTCAGGCCATGGGTGTCGTATTCGACGCCGATGCGGGCGCCGAGCAGGTCGAGGTCGTTGAGCAGATTGCGCAGGTCAACCGCCGGGTTGGCGCCGTTGCGGTCGGTCCACAGCACGACGTTGTCGATGATCGAGGTGTGGCGCGCCTGCCGCAGGTCGGCCGAGCGGGTCAAAAGCACCATCGAGCCGTCGGCCTTCACCACCAGGCACTGGAAGAAGCAGAAGCCGAACGTGTCGTAGCCGGTCAGCCAATACATGCTTTCCTGCGCGAACAGCAGGATGGCGTCGAGCTTCTTCTCGGCCATCTCGATCATCAGCCGGTCGCGCCGCGCGTCAAATTCCGATCGTTCAAAATGCAGCGCCATTATTCACTCTCCAAAACGATGGCCGAAACCTGCCGGCCGTAATCGGATTCCCCGCGGTGCGTGGTGCGCCGGTAGGAGTAAAACAGATCTTCCTCGGCATAGGTGCAGCGGCCGAGGCCTTCAGCGGTCACTCCTGCCCTGACAAGCCGGTCGACCGTGTAACGGTTGAGGTCGAACATGGCATGGCCTGATGTGGCGGAGGGCGCGAAATAGCCGATGTTCTCCGCGTCGGCCTCGACGAAGCGGGCAACGAATTCCGGCCCTACTTCATAATTGGCGGGGCCGATCGAGGGGCCGAGCACGGCGACGATGTTTTCGCGCCGGGCGCCCAGGCTTTCCATGGCGGCAACTGTGTTCTCCAGCACGCCCGTAAAAGCGCCTTTCCAGCCGGCATGCGCCGCGCCGATGATGCGCGCGCCGGAATCGGCAAACAGCACCGGGCCACAGTCGGCGGTCGAGGCGCCGATGGCGATGCCCGGACGGTCGGTGACGATGGCATCGGCCTTGGGCCGTTCGCCGGCAAAGGGTTCCCTGGCGACGATGACGTCGGGCGAATGGATCTGCCATGCGGTTAGCAGATGGTTCGCCGGCACGCCCATCCAGGCGGCGACACGGGCGCGATTCTCGGCCACCAGCGCCTTGTCATCATCCGACCCGGTGCCGATGTTGAGGCCCTGATAGATGCCCGTCGAGACGCCACCCGTGCGGGTGAAATAGCCATGGCGGATGCCTTGCGCCTGCGCCTTGTCCAGCAGCGGCGACCGAACGGGATCCGGTTTGGTCTGATTCAGCATGCGGGCGTTGTTGTCCGTGTGGGCGGTTTCGTCAAGAAAAAGTCCGGAAGCGAGGCGGCCGGCGGTTCGCCCGCTCTTCTACCGGACGGGAGATTGGGAGGGGCAGCGGTGAAAAGTCAATCCGCCGTCGCGAAGGGCCGGATCGGCACGCCGCGCGGCAGGACGGCAAGCACCTTGAACAGTTCTCCCATGGCCTGCGGGCCAGCAAGACGCTCGACCTCGCCGGTGATCTTGTCGCGGGCCGCCTGGTCGCCATCGGCGCCAAGCCGGCCGGCACGCTCGAGAATGCCCATGCCGAGCAGGAAACTGCCTTGCGTCGACAGATGGACGTCGAGGCCATGCGCGCGCACGGTGGCGGCAAGGGCGGCGAAATCGACATGCGAGGTGAGATCGGCTTCGCCGGGATTGGCCAGCACATCTTCGTGATTGTGTCGGCGCAAGGCCTGTAGCGTGTCGCCGACACCTGGCTGCAGATGACCATAGTCGAGAAACAGGCCGGCGCCGCCGTTTCGGGCCATGCGCCCGGCAATGGCGGCCATCAGGGCGGCGCGAGCCGGTGCCACTTCGACGATCGCGCCCTGCGGCGCTTCAGCGGCGTCGAGTGGCAATAGGGTTGGGTCGATCGAGCCGGCGCCGGCGAAGAAGCGCAACTCGTCCTTGTCGTCGAGGCTGACCATGCGCTCGCGCCAACCGGTGGCCGTGCGGACGAACTGGCGGATCGGCACGGCGTCGAACAATTCGTTGCCGACGATGAGAAGCGGCTGATCGGGCAGTGTCTCGATGGTTTCGTGCCAACGAACTGCGAAAGGTGTCGCGCCCAGCGTCTGCTTCTGGATTTCGGCCAGGCGCGGACTGGTCTCGATCATGGCGAAGACGGCGCCATTGGCCAGGGCCGGGTCGAGCCGCGACAGGGTGCGCAGCATGTCCTTCATCAGCGTGCCGCGGCCCGGACCGATCTCGGCGATGGTGACTGGCATCGGCCGGGCAATCGCAGCCCAGGCCTGGTAGAGCCAGACCGCGACGAGTTCGCCGAACATCTGGCTGATCTCTGGCGCGGTGACGAAGTCGCCGGCGGCGCCGAAGGGCTCGCGTGTCGTGTAGTAGCCGTCCGCGGGGTCGAACAGGCACATCGCCATGTATTCGTTGACGGGAAGGGGGCCCAGCGCATCGATCAGATCGACGATTCGGGTCTTCAGCCGCGTCATGTCGCCTGCGGCTGCGCTTGCTTCACCGGCTTGGCCGTCGCCATCGCCCAGATGCCGGCCAGCACCATCGGCGTCGACAGGATCATGCCCATGGTCAGCCAGTTGGTGCCGAGGAGGTAGCCGAGCTGCTGGTCGGGCTCGCGGAAGAACTCGACGAAGATGCGCGACAGGCCGTAGCCGCAGATGAAAGCGCCGCCGACGAAGCGCGGCGTCTTCAGTTTGAGGCGCGAATGGGTGAGGATGCGCAGCACGACAAACAGCACCAGGCCTTCGAGCAAGGCCTCGTAGAGCTGGCTCGGATGGCGGGTAAACGGTCCGCCATTGGGGAATTCTATTGCCCAGGGTACGTCCGTCGGCCGGCCCCAGAGCTCGGAATTGATGAAGTTGGCGACGCGCACCAGGCCGAGCCCAACCGGCACGCCGGCGGCCACGACATCGAACAGCGACCAGGTGCGTATACCGCGCTTGATGGAAAACAGCGTCATGGCAAGGATGACCCCAAGCAGGCCGCCATGGAACGACATGCCGCCTTGCCAGACGGCGAAGATGTCGAGCGGATGCGCGATGTAGCGCGGCAGATCATAGAACAGCACATAGCCGGTGCGGCCGCCGAGCACGACGCCGATGGCCGCCCAGACAATGAAATCGTCGAGGTCCTCCAGCTTCATTGGCAGGATGCCGTCGGGCCACAGCTTCGGGTTGGCGGCAAGCCGCTTGGCATACCACCAGGCAAACAGGATGCCGACGATGTAGCCGACGCCGTACCAGTGCACCGCCAGCGGCCCGATCTGGATGAGGATCGGGTTGATGTTGGGGAAGGGCAGCGAGGCCAGCGGCAGCAGGAAATATTCGTTCAACGGGGAGCTCTCGGTTGCGGTCGCATTCGGGCGCGGACCATGCGGCAGGGTTTTGGCAGGGTCAAGGCAAGCCGGCCGCCGTCAAGCGTCGCGACGGATCACTCTTGCGGGCCGTCGCGCCGTGGGTGGTGAGTTCAACCCTTGGCGGCCAGCCACTGCCGCAATGCGTCGTTGATCCTGTCCTGCCAGCCGGGACCGTCTTCCTGGAAATGATCGAGCACGGCCCGGTCGATCCGGATCGAGACAAGTTCGCGGACATTCGGGGCGGTCGAGGGTTCGCGAACTGGCGCTGCCGGTTTCTTGACCGGCTTGAAGGCCGCTTCGGCGGCCGCGAACGGATTTGTCGGTCGGCGCGGGGGCGTTGCCATTGGGTGATCCTGACTGGAGCGTGCTGCAGCACTGCGTGATGACCACACAGTAGGCGATTTGACGTCCTCAAGTACAGCTTGGGGCCATTTGAAAGCTTGGCGCAGGCATGGCATCGCCATGCGCCATAGCAACGCAGAGGGCGCACCAGCCCTGAACGTTCTTGCATTCGGCGTTCCGCGCCACTACGTCATTTCGAGCAAAGCGAGGATTTGCCATGTCGACCGGACCGAACCGCATTCTCGATGAATTCGCCAAGCTGATGACCGATGCCGCGGGTGCCGCGCAAGGCGTCCGCCGCGAGGTGGAGACCGCCTTCAAAGGGCAGGCGGAGCGCATCCTCAATTCGATGGACGTGGTGCAGCGGGAGGAATTCGAGGCCGCGCGCGAGATGGCCGCCAAGGCCCGCGACGAGAATGCCAAGCTTGCCGCCCGCATCGAAGCGCTCGAGGCCAAGCTCGCCGAACTCGCCGGTGATGCCGCACCAGCGGCGGCGGCGAAGCCCCGCGCAAAAAAATAATCGTTAAACTTTTCCACATAGTCCGATCCTGAAAATCGCTTTGCCGTGAATCGCTTAACGGCATTGCATGAATCTTTGTGACAGCGCCTTTCCACATGCGAATGACGCAGTGCGAAAAATTGGGCTGTTCACGCGACTCCCGATCAATAGACTGAATTTGTTGCATGATTCGGAGCAGGGTCATGCGGCCGGGCGGTGGGGTCCGGTCTGGGGTCTTTGCGTCGAGAAGTCCTGGCCGTCCGAGTTCTAGATCAGATTGTTCGTTGTGTGTGCCCTCCCGCGGAGCGTGTGGCGGCGCTCCTCAGAACGACAGGAAGCATTCCATGGAACTTCTCGAACTCGAATTCTCCCGCGAAATCCATCCGGTGGATGTTATCGAGCAGGTGGCCCACAACAATGACTGGTCCTTCGAACGGGCCGGTGACGATGAAATTTCGATCTCGGTCGCAGGCAGCTGGACCGACTATCACGTCTCCTTCTCCTGGATGGAGGATTTCGAGGCGTTGCATCTGGCCTGCGCCTTCGACATCAAGGTGCCGGAGACCCGCGCGCTGGAAGTGATGCGACTGTTGTCGCTGATCAACGAGCAGATGCTGTTCGGCCATTTCGACCTCTGGGAGCAGGAGGGTGCGATCATGTTCCGCCAGTCGCTGCTGCTGGCAGGCGGCGTCGAACCGTCGAGCCAGCAGGTCGAGGTGCTTCTGTCCTCGGCGCTGGAAGCCTGCGAATGCTATTTCCAGGCTTTCCAGTTCGTCGTCTGGTCGGGAACCTCGGCCAAGGACGCGCTGGCCGGCGTGCTGTTCGAGACCTACGGCAACGCCTAGAGCGGCAAATGAGTGCAAGCAGCGAGCGTAAACCTGAAATCAGTTTTGCCGATTTCGATCGTGTCGACATCCGCGCCGGCACGATCGTCGAGGCCGAACCGTTTCCGGAGGCGCGCAAGCCTGCCTTCAAGCTGAAGATCGATTTCGGACCCGGCATCGGTATCAAGAAGTCGTCGGCGCAGATCACCAAATATTATACGCCGGAAACGCTGGTCGGCCGGCAGGTCTTCGCCGTGGTCAATTTTCCGCCGCGCCAGATCGGCCCGTTCATGTCGGAAGTGCTGACGCTTGGTTTTCCCGACGAGGAGGGCGCGGTGGTGCTGGGGGCAATCGAGCGCAAAGTGCCGGACGGCGGGCGGCTGTTTTAAAGTTTTCGAGCAGGCTCCCGTCACCCCCACTGGTCTATCCCAGCCTGCGGACGGTCACCTCTTCGCTTGATCTTTTCAGATGCAACTTGGCCTGGTCAGTTCAAAGAACCTTGCCGAGTGCCGCGCCCCGAGCAACTCCGGCAGGCACAATCATTGCGCGGCAGTCGGCCGGATTGAAGCGATGGCTGGGGGCCGAAACGCGCCGAGAATGGTTCCGGCCGTGGCGGCCGAAAGCACGAGATGCAGGACGTTGAACGGCCAGGCGAGTGCGAAATGCATCAGCATAAGGGTCAAGAAGGAGGGCTCGGCATCCGCGGGGATTAGGATCAAGCCGGCAGCCAGAATCAGCCCATATTTGAGTATGGCAACGATTGCGAGAACGATGAACATAATGGCTACGAACCGCAGAAGATTGCCCTTCAGCGCACGCCAGCACCCGATTGGATCAAACGATCCCGTCCAGAGAAAATCGCCGACAAAGAGATATGTCCAGGCAAGGACGAAACCACCCGCGAAGAGGTTGAAGACTCCCGACGCCGCGGCCCAAGGCGCGACGTCCTCAGGGCTGAGCGGTAGGTCACGTATGGCCAGCAGGCCGGCAACAAGCAGTCTGTGCTCACCGGCGACCGCAAAGCCGCAAAGAAGCTGGCTGGCCGCGAGAAGCAACGCAGCCAGAAAGATCCGCTGGCCGAGTTCAAAGCGCATGCCTGGGATGGCGACGTGTTTGACGCTTTCAATGCCGCGGCGAACAACGACGCGGCCGTGCTCTGGCGCGTTTGCCATACGGTCGAGAACGAACGCAAAAACCATCGCCGAGAACGGTGCGGCAACAATTGCGGAAAGCCAAGTCCTGGGGTCAAAGCCTCGCGATAGAAGCCAGGTGGGCGCCTGCTCCGGATCGGCAAAAAGAACGAGAGCAAGCACCGTCAGACAGAGCGTCGTCAGAAAGCAGGGAAACCAGGCGGCCACGAAGAGCGGCCAGGCATTCGCGCGACAATAGCCCATTACCCTCGCAACGGTCTTGCTGATGCGCAAGACGCGACGCTTCGGCGATACGGCAGGCGCTTCGTCCAGCGTTGAAATCGGCGTCAATCCCGCAGGAACTACACCCGGAATAATGCACTGCAAGGAACTGTTGCACAAGCTCTCGCAAGGAGTGCGCTCGCGGGGTCAAAGCTCGGTGGCGCAAGATCTCCCGGTGCATCTCAACAACGTCATGCGCAAGACTTGTCCAAAGGCATTGGCAAGTTGTCGAAATTCGGGATCTTCTGCGGGAAACGCACGAGTGAAGGCACCGAAAAGGCCAACACAACTGTCACCGTCAGGCCGCCAGCTTGCGCGTCCTGCCGAGCGCTTCCTCGACCGTGTCGAGAAACATTTCCGCGCAGGCTTTCCAGCTGTAGCGCATGGCGCGTTCTCGCGCCTGCGCGCGGTCGACCTCGAGGGCGGCGAGCGCGGCCTCGCGCAAATCGTTGGAAACCGCACCGCCAAAGCCGTCGCCGACAATGTCGATCGGTCCTGTTACCGGATAGGCGGCGACCGGCGTGCCGCTGGCCAGCGCCTCGATGATGACATTGCCGAAGGTGTCGGTGCGGCTGGGGAAGACGAAGACATCGGCCGAGGCATAGATCTCGGCCAGTTCGTCATTGGGGCGATGGCCGAGGAAATGCGCGTTGGGGTAGCGGGACTTGAGCTTGGCAAGCTCCGGCCCCTCGCCGACGATCACCTTGCTGCCGGGCAGGTCGAGGTCGAGGAAGGCGGAGAGGTTCTTCTCGATGGCGACGCGGCCGACGCAGAGGAAGACCGGGCCGGGGAAGCCGAGGTCCTTACGCTTGTCCGGGCGGAAATGGTCGGTGTCGACGCCGCGCGTCCATGGCCTCAGCTTGTTGAAGCCACGCGCCGAAAGGTCATCGGCGAGCGACTGGGTGGCGACCAGCGTGCCCTGGCCGGAATTGTGGAAATCGCGCAGCCAGCGATAGGCCCAGCTTTCCGGCACCGGCAGCCGGGCGCTGAGATATTCGGGAAAGCGCGTGTGATAGCTGGTGGTGAACGGCCGGCCGGCATTGCGGCAATAGCGCCGCGCCATGATGCCCAGCGGCCCTTCGGTGACGATGTGGATATGGTCGGCCTTGTAGGCGTCGATCAGGCGCGCGACATGGCCTGGCGTGGTCAGCGCCAGCCTGATGTCGGGGTAGGTCGGCAGGGGCAGCGTGCGAAAGATGTTGGGGGTCAGGAAATCCACCGCTACGTCGAAGGATTTCAGCGTTTCGGTGAGCCGCTCCAGCGTGTGGACGACGCCGTTGACCTGCGGGCGCCAAGCGTCGGTGACCATCAATATGCGCATGGCGGCCCTTTGCTGGAAAGGTCGACGGTTGCCTTGAGACGATGCCGGAACGGCGACCAGCCGGCGGCCCTCGCTTCGCTCCAGCGTACCCGGACGGGCACGGGATCGAAGTGGGGCGGCAAGGCCGAATCAAGTGATGTCGCGCGTTTCATGCGCGCTCTTCACCATGATTTCATGACGCGCGGATGAAGCAGTCCTTCTGGGAGCATGATCTTATCCGAAAACCGGTTTCCACTTTTCGGGATCATGCTCCGCCTAGGCTGGAACCTTGATCACCGCGCGCAGGCCGCCGAGCGGGCTGTCGCCGAGGGTGATGTCGCCGCCATGGCTGCGGGCGATGTCGCGGGCGATCGACAGGCCGAGCCCGGTGCCGCTGGCATCGAGGTTGCGGGCTTCGTCGAGCCGCACGAAGGGCTTGAACACGTCCTCGCGCCTGTCGGCCGGAATGCCGGGACCGTTGTCGTCGATGGTGACCACGAGCGAGCCACGGCCATGATCGGCGCTGACTTCCACCGTCTTGGCATAGCGGAAGGCGTTGCCGATGACGTTGGACAACAGCCGTGCGAAGGCATTCGGCCGCACATGCACGGTCGGATCGCCGGAAAGCGTCGTCGACAGCTTGCATTTGCGCAAGGCGGCTTCGTCGCTGAGCTTCTGGAAATAGGCTTCGAGATCGAAACGTCCCGGGTCCTCCGAGGCTTCGCCGCGGGCAAAGGCCAGATAGCCTTCCAGCATCGACTGCATGTCGTCGATATCCTGGTTGAGCGCCGCCTTGGTCTCGGTTTTGCCGCCGGCCAGCGCCAGCTGCAGCTTGAAGCGGGTGAGGATGGTCCTGAGATCATGGCTGACGCCCGTCAGCATGGCGGTGCGCTGGTCGATCTGGCGCTCGATGCGCTCGCGCATCTGGATGAAGGCAAAGCCGGCGCGGCGCACCTCTTCGGCGCCGCGCGGGCGAAAATCGCGCGGCATCGGCCGGCCCTTGCCGAAGCTTTCGGCGGCCTCGGCAAGCGTTAGGATCGGCCGGATCTGGTTGCGCAGGAAGGGGATGGCGATCATCAGCAGCACCAGCGAGGTGCCGACCATCCAGATCAGGAAGATGTGGGTGTTGGAGGCATAGGCCTGGCTACGGCGCACGAAGACGCGCAGCACCTTGTTCTCGAGCTGGACGCGCACCTCGACGATGTTGGAATTGCCGACCGTGTCGATCCAGAACGGCCGGTTGATCTGGCGGGTGATCTCCGAGGAGAGAACATCGTCGAGGATCGAGAAGAACGGTTTGGGACCGGGCGGCGGCAAGGGATCCGGCGGCAGCAGATCGACCTTCAGCTGCATGCGGTCCTGGGCGATGCGGATGACGTTGGCGTAGTCGGCGTCGTGCGGGTAGGTCTCGATCAGGTCGATGATGGCGGCGATGTCGCGCACGGTGGCCTGCGACAGGCGCTGCGTCACCGTTGCCCAATGGCGCTCCATGAAGACGAAAGCGACCACCGATTGCAGCAGGATCATCGGCGCGATGACGATGATCAGCGAGCGCGCGTAAAGGCGCTTGGGCATGTAGAGAGAAACGAGGCGCCAGAACCGGTTCCAGATGCGCGGCACCGCCTTGAGCGTTCGCTTGGCGCGTGCGCTCAAGCCGTCAGGTCCCGGCCCTTCCAGTTCCGTCGTTGCCATTGGCTCTTTTCATTTCGCCCGCGGCCCTCGATCAGGATGACGATTCCGTTGGATCGTCTTCTGATCTAACTCTTTGTTGGAGCATGATCTTTTCCGAAAACCGGTTCCCACTTTTCGGGATCATGCTCCAGAGCCGCGGCCGCTATTCTATTCCACGCTGAGCCGATACCCAATACCGCGCACGGTCTGCAGCCAGACAGGATTGGACGGATCGCGCTCGATCTTGCGGCGCAGCCGGTTGATCTGCACGTCGATGGTGCGCTCGCCGACTTCCGAATCGTCGCCGACCAGTTCGTGGCGTGGGATGGTCTCGCCGGCCCGCGCGGCAAAGATCGCCAGGATCTCCTGCTCGCGATCGGTCAGCTTCAGCGCCTCGCCGCCGCGCTTCAGTTCGCGCCTGGCGATCTGGAACGTGTAGGGGCCGAAGACCAGCTGTTCGACCTTGGGCGTGGTCGCCGGGCCGCCGCGGCGCAGGATATTGTTGATGCGCAGGATCAGCTCGCGCGGGTCGAAGGGTTTTGGCAGATAGTCGTCGGCGCCGGCCTCGAGCCCCAGGATGCGGCTGTCGGTTTCCGAAAGCGCGGTCAGCATCAGGATCGGCACGTTCTTTTCGGCGCGCAGCGATTTGGTGAGATCGACGCCGCTTTCGCCGGGCATCATGACGTCGAGCACAAGCAGGTCGAAGTCGAGGCCAGCGAGCTTGCGCCTGGCCTCGCCGGCATTGCCGGCGACGGTGACGCGAAAGCCGTTTTCGGTCAAATACTGTTTGAGAAGATTGCGGATGCGGGTGTCGTCGTCGACCACAAGCAGATGCGGCGCGTCGTCGTCCGGTGCGGCCGCCTGATCGACCCTCTCAGTGCTCTCCATGGCTTTTTCCTGACATTTTTGCGGACCCAACGTCGATCTGAGCTCTCAGTTCCGGATTGACCATCGCTTCGAGGAAGCGTTCCACCAAGGCCCGTTCGGTGGCGCCGGAATCTTCCAATGCAGCACGGATGCGGCGTGACTGTGGCCGCGCCAGGGCAAGCGCCAGTGCCCGGCCCTTGGCGGTGGGATAGAGTTCGCGCTGGCGGCGGTCGCGCGGACCTTGCAATTGCACGACATGGTCGGTGTCGATCAGCTGCTTGAGCACGCGCGCCAGGCTCTGCTTGGTGATCTTCAGCACGTCGAGCAGTTCGGCGACCGTCAGGCCCGGCCGACGGTTGACGAAATGCAGCACCCGGTGGTGGGCGCGGCCGAAGCCATAGTCGGCCAGGATCTGGTCGGGATCGGAGGTGAAGTCGCGATAGGCAAAGAAGAACAGTTCGATGATGGCGAAGTCTATGCCGTCCTCGACTGACATCGCGGTCCTGATCGGCTTTCCGGCGGCTGGGCTTCGATCCGTCATCATTTCTCCATGGGAAAGGGAGATTATGTCAGTACTATTGACGTAATTTCCCTGCAATGGTAATTTTTGACAAGCTTTTGGGCGGATTGCGAACGAAAAGGCAAGGCAGGCCGGGTTTTCCGGAACTTCCTGAGTTTGCCAGAGCGCGATTATCCGCCTACCCTTCGCAACACCGGCCGGCGTCTCCAATCACACGGCGCGGCCAAAAAGAACACGCTACGACACTAAGGATATGCGGGCCGCGACCCGCGGGAGGTTACCATGGCATCCGTTCCCTTCGATCAACTGGACGGCTTCATCTGGATGAATGGCGAATTCGTTGCGTGGGGCGACGCCAAGATCCATGTTCTGACGCACGGTCTGCACTACGCCAGCGCGGTCTTCGAGGGCGAGCGCGCCTATGGCGGCGAGATCTTCAAGCTCAACGAGCATACCGAGCGCCTGCATGAATCGGCGCGCCTGCTCGGCTTCAAGATTCCCTATTCGGTTGCCGAGCTCAACGACGCCTCGACCACGCTGTTGAAGAAGCAAGGGTTCCAGGACGCCTATGTCAGGCCGATCGCCTGGCGCGGCAGCGAGCAGATGGGCGTTTCGGCGCAGAACAACCGTATCAACGTCGCCATCGCCATCTGGCAGTGGCCGAGCTATTTCGATCCGGCGCAGAAGCTGAAGGGCATCCGCCTCGATGTCGCGGAATGGCGCCGGCCCGACCCGCGCACGGCGCCGTCGAAATCGAAGGCCGCCGGCCTCTACATGATCTGCACCATGTCAAAGCACGCCGCCGAAGCAAAAGGCTACGCCGACGCCATGATGCTCGACTGGCGCGGCCAGGTCGCCGAAGCAACCGGCGCCAACATCTTCTTCGTCAAGGACGGCAAGATCCATACGCCCAAGCCCGATTGCTTCCTCGACGGCATCACCCGCCGCACGGTCATCGGGCTCGCCAGGGATCGTGGCCTGGAAGTGATCGAACGCGCCATCCTGCCGGAAGAACTCGAAGGCTTCGAACAATGCTTCCTGACCGGAACCGCGGCGGAAGTAACGCCGGTTTCGGAGATCGGCCCCTACCGATTCGAGGTTGGCGAAATCGCCAAGAACCTTATGAATGACTATTCTGCGGCGGTTCAGCCGAAGCACGCGATCGCCGCAGAATAACGATAGTCACAGCTTTTCGCGCAAGCAGGGGCGGTTTTCGGGCCGCCCCTTTTATTTCAGCGTTTCTGCATTTGACTTTCAGTCAATTCGGCGTCTCATGATGGTGTCGGCCCGGGAGGCTGGCAGCTATGGAGGGACTAATCATATGGAAACGCTTCTTCCGATCATTGTACAGGTGATTACGGGTATCATCGGTGGTCAGGCGGTCGGTGTTGCACTCAAGAACGCGGCGATGGGTCAGCTTCCCAAAATCCTGGGTGGCGCCATTGGCGGTGTTGGCGGCGCGGCGATCCTCGGCAGCCTGCTTGGCCACGGCGCGATCGATCCGGCAGCGGCCGCTGCAGCGACGAGCGGTCTCGGCAGTGCGCTCAACCTCAACAACATCGTCGGCGGCGCCGGCGGCGGCGCGATCCTGACCGGCATCATCGGCGCGGTCATGGGCGCCATGAAGAAGTAAGTCTGACGGTTTCAGGTTTGTTCAAATGGGCGGCTTTGGCCGCCCATTTCTGTTTGTGCAACGACTGACTGTTCGTCTTTCGAGGGTGGACGCCCTTCATTCGCGCCTCTACATCACCGCGTGAACATCGAAAGGACGATCATGGGTCAGCTCAATGCCGGCATCGTGCCGGTCACACCGTTTCAGCAGAACTGCACCATCCTGTTCGACATGGACGACAAGCACGGCGTCGTCGTCGATCCGGGCGGCGACATCGACAAGGTGCTGGCGGTGCTGAAGGACAATGCGATCACGGCCGAGGCGATCTGGATCACGCACGGCCACATCGACCATGCCGGCGGTGCCATGGAGCTGAAGGAAGCGCTCTGCCTCGACATCATCGGCCCGCATGCAGCCGACAAGCCTTTGCTCGACAATCTTGAGAAACAGGGCAGGCTCTACAGTATTGCCGGCGCGCGCAACTGCGTGCCCGACCGGTTCCTGACCGAAGGTGAGACCGTGTCGTTCGGCGGCCACGTATTCGAGGTGCTGCATTGCCCCGGCCATGCGCCCGGCCACGTCGTCTATTACAACCGCGCGGCCAAGTTCGCCCATGTCGGCGATGTGCTGTTTCGTGGCTCGGTCGGCCGCACCGACCTGCCCGGCGGTGACCACGCAACGCTGATCGCCTCGATCAAGGACAAGCTCTTGCCGCTCGGCGACGATATCGGCTTCATCTGCGGCCACGGCCCTGGCGGCCGTTTTGGCGAGGAGCGGCGGACCAATCCGTTCCTGGTCTAAGATCAGCGCCTCCACTCGAGGTCGTAGAGTCAAAACAAAAGAGCGCTGGCCTTGGGGTCAGCGCTTTTTTGTTTGGGGCAGGGAAGCCTCAGTTTGCCGTGCAGAAATGCTGCTCGCCGTCATTGCCGGTGAAGGTCCCGGTGCGGGAGTTGAAGCTGCGGTAGCGGTCCGAGCAGTATTCGTACCAGTCACGCGTCCACGGCTCGGCATAGCGATCGGCATAGACCACCCGCGGTTCGACATAGTAGCGGCGGACCGGTGCCGGGCGGATACGCACGTCACGATCGTAGTAACCGTCATCGTAGTAGCGGTCAGCGTCAGGCGGTGGCTGGTCATTGGCCAGCGCGCCACCGATCAGGGCGCCGGCGGCGAGGCCAAGCACACCGGCGGCAATGGCGTCGCCATTGCCGTGGTGGCGGTGATGGCGCCATTCATCGGCGTTGGCCGCGGGCAAGGCCACAAGCATGGTGGCGGCCATGGCGGCGGACAGCACGGCTGTCTTGAAAATTCTGTTCATCTTGGTCTCCTTCGTACCGGGCCGTGCAGTGTTGCAGGGGATGCGGTCCGGCTTTACCCAAGACTAATATGCGACCGTGGCTGAACGGAGGCTGAACGGATTTCGACCTGCCGGCTAAGAGGGGCGTCAAAAACCAGGCTCCGATCGAGCTGGCTGCCCTGCCGGAGCCGACAGTCTGAGACCGGCTCAGCCGACCGACAGGTTGACGGCCTTGGGTCCCTTGCCGCGCTTGTCCGGCTCGGTGTCGAATGTTACTTTCTGCCCATCTTCGAGACCGGGAAGACCCGACGCCTGCACGGCCGAAATATGGACGAAGACATCCTTCGCGCCATCGTCCGGCGTGATGAAGCCGAAGCCTTTGGCATGGTTGAAGAATTTGACGGTGCCGGTCTGCGGCATGGGAAGCTCCTTTGATCCCATAAACTCCAGTCTCGGGCCGGCAAATGCCCGAGAGGAAATTTGTCCTTTATTTTAGCGTCATCGGCAAGAGAAAGTTTTACTGGCACTTAAAGCGCGTCACGCTTTAAGCCCTTGTTATGATGCACGTCGTTGACGCGGAGCCGGATCCACTTCCGGGCGGCATGCATTTATGCTGCGCCGTGGACATGAAAAAGGCGCGACGAAAATCGCCGCGCCCTTTTAAAAATCTGTCTGCGTGCCCATAGGCTGGGCGAGCTTGAAACCCTCGTTCGCCCGCCGTCGGGGACGCGTGGCGCCGATGGTTCAGGCAGCGCGGAGGTTGACCGCCTTCGGGCCCTTGCCCATGCGGTCCGGCTCGACGTCGAAGGTGACCTTCTGGCCGTCGACGAGCGTGCGCAGGCCCGATGCCTCGATCGCGGAAATATGGACGAACACATCCTTGGCGCCGCCGTCGGGCGTGATGAAACCGAAGCCTTTGGTCGCGTTGAAGAATTTAACGGTGCCGGTCTGGGCCATTGGGGAAACTCCTTCACCCGTTCAGTCTTTGGTGGTCCTGCCCGCCACCTGGCGTCGAGGGCAGTTCCCGGTGGTTGCTTTCGGCAGTCATGCATTGGCGCATGGTCAAACCCCCCGCCGAAAAACGGGGCCGTCAGAGATTCACAGTATCGGGGAAAGGTCGTCCAAAACGTTCCGCTCTCCGGGTCGCAAATGCCCGAACACGGAATTTATCGCACGGAAACGTGAAGGTTGCAAGATAGCGCCGCGGGCTGCCACACTGAGCGCATCCCGACGCAAGAATCGACCGATCTGAGCGTCGACGGGCCGCAAATAGGCCTCGTTGCCGGGCCGGTCATTGACCCACAGAGAGGCGCGCGCATGGGCCAGTTTTGCTGGCGAACGCCGGCCATGATGCAACCGCCATTTCCTCGCGAACGCGGTTGCATCCGACAGGGTTGCATTTGACAGGGGAATGGCGAGGATCGCGATCGGGATCGAGGGAGAAATCGGCATGAAATTCCTGGCGTCGGTTTTTTCGCGGCAAGGGTTTGCCGTCCTGTTCCTGGCGGCGCTTCTGGCCGCCTGCACCGTGGTCGTCGATGACGGGCCGGGACCACGCCCGCGTCCGCCGCGTCCCGAACCCAAATTCTGCACCATGCAGTATGAGCCGGTCTGCGCCCGGCGTGGCGGCGACAGCCAGACCTTCGCCAATGCCTGCCTTGCCGACCGCGCCGGCTACCGCATCGTGCGCGACGGCCCCTGCCGCGGCGGTGGTGGCGGTGAAGAGCAGACGTTCTGCACCCGCGAATACGCGCCCGTCTGCGGCCGCCGCCATGGCGAGATGCGCAGCTTCCCCAATGCCTGCGAAGCCCGCGCGGCGGACTATCGTATCGTCGGTGATGGCCCGTGCTGAGACGGCGCTACTTTGCCACCCCAGTATGGGCCTAGGACTTCAGCAGGGTGGCCAGATGGGCGGCGTTTGATGCGGCGCCTACGTTTCCGCAGGATACGCCCCATCGGCCGGCCCGGCATAGAGCTCGCTGCCGTGCTCATCGGAAATGCGCAGGCGGTCAGGGATTTGCGGCATTGCGAGTGTATGGAACAGCGCGGCCGCGCCCTGCAAGGCGGCGCGTAAGGTCGGCGCTTCCAGCGACACCTTGTCGAGCGTTGCCTCCTCGGCGTCGCGCGACCGGTAGAACTCGATGACGAAGTTCAAGCAAGCCTCCGTGGCAGGACTTGGCATGGGCCTGTTGTCAGTTTATCGCCTGCCCAAGGCAGGGAATGGGGCGCATGCGAGGCACCCCAAGGCCGTCAGCCCTTGGATTTCGGCTTCAGGCCACTCTCCGCCTGCTTGACTGCCGAACCGAACGGGGAGGCGGGCTTGGCCACCACCTTATCCTTCTTCGGCTTGCGCGCTTCGCGATTGCTTCGCTGTTGACCCTTGGACATGGACTGCTCCTTGTGCGTGTTGGCTGGCTTTTCGAGGTTCTCAGACGACCGGATTGTTGGCGACGGCCGGATTGTCGGCCGGTTCGAGATTGTCTTCCGTGGTGACCCGTTCGTGGGTCTCCAGTTCGCTGCGGATACGGTATTGCGGCGAGCCGTCCTTGACCGGCAGCCTGCTCTTGATCTCGAACAGTTCCGCCGTCTTCTGGACGAGGCCGGTGCGGCTCTTCATGCGCACCGTCTGGCCGATGGCGAAAAGGTGCGAGGGCGTGTCGGTGCGCGGGCGCGTATTCTGCTGGAAGCGGATCATGCTGCATTCTCCCGGTCGCGCTTGAGCGCGGTTTCGAGTTCGAGGTGGTCGATGGCGACAAGTTGGCTGGTCGTGGGATTCTTCACCGCCCTCGCGGGCAGGTGGATGAAGGTGGCGACGCGGCGCCAGGCGATGCGTGACATGCCCTCGATCAGCTCTTCATCATGATCGATGTCGTAGTCGCCGGCCGGCAGCGGTCCTTCCAGTCCTGCGAGCGTGAAGGATGCCGCGAAATGGGCGATGGAATGGGTGGTGCGGTCCGGCATTGTCCTGGCCTTGGTTGGTTGACGCCTTGGGCGTCACATAAAACAGCGGCCTGAACGCAAAAAAGCGGGGACGAGCCCCGCTTTTCTATTTCCGGCAATCGCTGGAAATAAGCCGCTTTCGAGAGCTGCCAGTACATCCGTGGTCAGCGTTCATCGAATTCGGCCGGATCAGATCAGTTGCAGATTGGCGGCGGACTCGCGGCCCTTGCCGTCACGCTCCAGGTCGAACTGCAGCTTCTGGCCTTCGGCCAGGCCTGGAAAGCCGGCGCGCTCCAGCGCGCTGACATGGACGAAAACGTCCTTGCCGCCATCGGCTGGTTGAATGAAGCCAAAACCCTTCTGGCCGTTGTAGAATTTCACGATTCCCGTGGTCATATCTGTCTTTCGCGGATTGAAAAATCGTCGCAGGGCAAATGTGCCGTGCGTCATCGACGATTTGGAATGAGATTGGCGGGTCGAGAAACGCCGCGAGATGCCAATTCTGGCCAAAACGATCCTGTACATATAGATCGATTTGCCCCCCTGTTCAAGGCGATTCAGAAATCAATCCCGCTCTGATTGAAAAATAGATCGCTATATACGTTCAGATATTTCTGCTATGGGTTGTGCATATTTCAAAAAAATCTTGAGCGAGCGCAGAGGTATTTCCTCTGCGTCTATATTTTTATTTGCTCTAAAAGGAGAACAAACCATGGTTTCCACAAGAGGCTCAAGGGGGAAGACCGTCGCGGTCAATCCAATCAAGCCAATTGCCATCCACGCCATTGCCGTTGGCCCGACCGGCCAGCCGATGATCGTCAAGTCGGCACGGCTGACGATCAGAAGCGATGAGGCGGCAAGGCGAACGATTTCCGATACCGATGGCACGGTGAGGCGGGCGAGGCAGGTTGCCGAGACCAACCGCCTGATCTGATCGCTCAAGGCATCCCGAAAGAGCCCGGAACCCCGCGAAGACTTGAACCTGCCGTGCCAATGGCCTAGATCGCAGCAGGCGGACAAACACGGCAGGTTTCCCATTAACAGAGATCAAAGACGAGCGGCGGGTGCGGGAACCAGGTCTGGCGCGGGCGGACAGCCGCCGCTGGGTCTCGACCAGTATGTGCAGCAGGCCCTGCAACTGCACCAGGCCGGGCGCCGGCAAGAGGCAGAATCGATCTACCGGCAGGTCTTGGCGCGCCAACCCAAACACGCGGCGGCTGCGCATTTCCTGGGGCTGCTTCTGCACCAGACCGGGCGCAGTGAAGAAGGGTTGGATCTCATCGAGCGGTCGGTAAGCCTGCAGCCGACCAATGCCGATTTCCTCAACAATTTCGGCACGGTGATGCGCGATCTCGGCCGCGTCGCCGCGGCAATCGACTTCTTCCGCGGCGCGGTGGATCTGCGTCCGGAGCAGCTCGCCGCGCGCGACAATCTCGGCTCGTCGCTGAAGCAGCTCGGCCGGTTCGAGGAGGCCGAAGACATCTATCGCGGCACGGTCGCGCGCAACCCCTTCCATGTGCGCGCCCGCATCGGGCTTGCCGAAACCCTGCAGGAGGCCGGACGGCTGGACGAGGCCCTGGCGGTTTTTCGCGAGTCGCTGACCATTCGCCCCAAGGATGCCGACCTGCTGCACGGGCTTGGCGTCGGAATGATGGAAAAAGGCAAGCTCGACGAGGCGGCAGACTTGTTCCGGCAGGCGCTGGCGGTCAACCCGGGCATGGCCACCGCCTGGCTGATGCTGACGCAGGTAAAGCGCCAGAAGGAGCGCGACGCCGAATTGGCTGGCATGGAAGCCCAGCACGCCAAGGCGCCGCAGGACAGCCTGGCGCGCATGCAATTGTCCTTCGGCCTCGGTAAGGCCAATGACGATCTGAAGGATTACAACAGGGCCTTCGACTATTTCGCCGAAGGCAATGCCATTCGCCGCAAAGGGATCGACTACGATCCCGTCAGGACGCGCGAGGAATTCGCGGCGATGAAGACGGTGTTCGATGCCGGCTTCTTCGAAAGGCACAGACCGAGCCCGATCAGCGATGACGCGCCGATCTTCGTCGTCGGCATGCCGCGTTCGGGCACGACGCTGGTCGAGCAGATCATCGCCAGCCATCCGCAGGTCTATGGCGCGGGCGAGCTCAGCATCCTGAAGAAGGCGGTCGGCAAGCAGTTCCCGACGACCATGCCGGGCGGCTTCCCCTGGGGCGTAGCGGATACGGACGATGCGGATTTCGCCGAGGCGGGCCAGGCCTATCTCGACATGCTGCATGCACGCTATCCGCATCTCAGCCACGTCACCGACAAGATGCCGGGCAATTTCCTGCTTGTCGGCTTCATCCATATGATGATGCCGAAGGCCAAGATCATCCACTGCACCCGCGATGCGGCGGCAACCTGCCTGTCGATCTACAAGGTGCATTTCCGCGGCGATAGCCACCGCTATGGCTATGACCTCGGCGAGCTCGCCGACTTCCACAATCTCTACACCGACATCATGGCGCATTGGCACAAGGTGCTGCCCGGCGTCGTGCATGACGTGCGCTATGAGGATTTCGTCGCCGACCAGGAAGGCCAGAGCCGGGCGCTCATCGACTATCTCGGCCTGCCATGGGACGATGCCGTGCTGTCGTTCCACGCGACCGACCGGCCGGTGCGAACGGCTTCCGCCGCGCAGGTGCGCCAGCCGATGTATCAAGGCTCGGTTGACCTGTGGAAGCGCTATGGGGACCGGTTGAAGCCGCTACTCGACAAACTGGACTGAAGAGCCAGGCAGATGTGCCGCGATTAATCAGGACGATGTTTGGTTGAAATCATTGTCCTGATCTCTTTGGGCAACATGCATTAGCCGGCGTGCGGCTTCTGCTCATAGCGCAGGAAGACGTTGCCGTTGCCGAAGGCTTGCGATCGAGCCAGCTTCACGTTGAGCCGATTGCCGATGCCTTCGAACATCGTCCTGCCGGCGCCAAGCATGATCGGCACGATGACGAACTGGTATTCGTCGATCAAATTCTCCTCGGCCAATTGAGCGACGAGATTGCCACTTCCCAGGATTGTCATGTGGTTGCCCGGTTGCTGCTTCAGTTCCCGAAGCTTCGCGGCCGGCCCGCTTTTGACCAACTCGGTGTTGTTCCAACTCACGGTGTCGAGCGTGCGGGAGAACACCACCTTCGGCATGGCGTTCATGCGTTCGGCCACCACCGGTGCGATTTGGGCCGCCATCGGCGTCGGCCAGAACTGGATCATCAGGTCGTAGGTAACGCGGCCCAGCACCAGCATGCCACCGCCCTTGGCATTGTCGGCGACGAAAGCGTTCCATTCCGGATCCTGGCTGTGCGCCCAGTCCATGGCGCCGTGCCTGTCGGTGAAATAGCCGTCGAGCGAGATGCTGTTGAATACGATCAGCTTGCGCATAAGTCGGTTCTGCCTTGAGAAATGAAGAAGAGTTTCTGGTCCCGCATTGGCGCCGTTACGCGGCAGCGGGCGACTGCAGCTCGATGAAAGGCTGGAAGCCGCCGAAGATCATGCGCTTCATATCGAAGGGCATGGGTCCCAAATCGGGTGTCAAACGCGGATCGGCCATCACCTTGGCCATCACCGCGTCGCGGCTTTGCCTGGATTCATAGACCGCCCAGGCGAAGACGACGATCTCGTCGTCCTTTGCCTGAACGGCACGCGGAAACGAGGTCAGCTCGCCATAGGGCACGTCATCGCCGATGCATTCGACATAAGCCAGCGCGCCGTGTTCCATCCATATGGGGCCTGCGAGGTTGGCCAGCTTCTTGTAGTCATCGAGTTTGGCCTTTGGCACGGCAAGCACGAAACCGTCGACATAGGACATGGTGAACTCCTTTGCTGAAAAGCGGGCGCCGGGTCGGCGGGGATACGACCCGGCGCTGTGAGCGCGTCAGCCCTGATGGGGGACGCCTGCTCGCTACTTCACCGGTGCGTTCATCGCCCAGGCGACGCCGAACGGATCGTTCAGCTGGCCCCAGCGGTCGCCCCAGAACATCACCTGCAGCGGCGTGACCACTTCACAGCCGGCATCGACGGCGCGCTGCCACCAGAAGTCGATGTCGCCATCGTCGAGATGGAGCTGCAGCGTGTAGCCTTGCGCAGCCTTGTGCGGATGGCCGTGTTCGGGATAGGCGTCGCCCAGCATCAGCGTCGAGCCGTTGATGTGGAGATGGATGTGCATGGTGCGGCCTTTTTCATCCGCCGGATATGCAAACACCTGCTCGGCGCCAAAGGCCTTCTTGTAGAAATCGGCGGCCTTGAAGGCGCCGTCCACCTGCAGATAAGGGGTCAATCCGCCGAGCACTTCTGCCCTGGGCTGAATGGGGGTCTGGTCAGTCATGTCTTGCTCCTCTTTGCATTGGGCTTGGCCTAGCGAACCACAGGACGCACGAGGTGACGGCAATCCTACATGGCGGCGTTAATTTTTTTGGCGAACCAGTCACCAACAGGCCGTACAAGCGGCGGCTTGAACGGAAGGCGTGCAACGGACTTGCGCCTGCGGCCCTCAATCAGAGCGCAATTCTCGCAGCCCGCGGGCTAGAACGGGTGGATCACGCGCCTCCTCAAACCCTGAGACGACCATGATCCTCTATTATCAGACCCACTCACCTTTCGCGCGTAAGGCGCTGGTCTTCGCGCATGAGGCCGGCATTGCCGATCGGCTCGAGGTCATCCATCACGAGACCAGTCCGACCTTGCGCAACGCTCGTGTCTGCGCCGAAAACCCGCTCGGCAAGGTGCCGGTATTGCTGCGGCCCGGCGCATCGGCGATCTTCGATTCCGATGTCATCTGCGCCTATCTCGACACGCTGCATGATGGCCGCAAGTTGCTGCCGCAGGACGGCGAGACACGCTGGCAGGCGTTGCGGCTGCAATCGGTCGCTCAAGGCCTGGCGCAGACGGGCATCGCCTTGCGCTGGGAGACGGAAAGGAGACCCGAACCGCTGCGATACGGCGCTCTTGCGCAGGGATACCGGGACAAGATCGAGGCGAGCTACGACTGGATCGAAGGCACCCTGGACGACGAAGCGCCGCTGCATGTCGGCCATATAGCGCTCGCCACCACGCTGTCCTGGATGGCGTTCCGCGATCTTCCGCCGTTTCGCGCGCGGGCGCGGCTGACGCGCTGGTTCGAGGCTTTCGAAAAGCGTGCGTCGATGCAGGCGACGCCGCTTTCCGGCGACACGCATGATTGAGCAATGGTCGCCCCATGGTGGCTCGCATCGATATTTTCCGACCGCATGGTCAGGGCGCCCTGCGTATCCGCAAGCCGTTTTGCGCGTTGATGACGATTTCCGGCCAGCCGATATCCTTGCGCAGTTCGATCGGCAGGGACAGCAGTTCGCGCTCGCAGCGGTGCCGGGCGCGGTTCTGTGCGTAACGGGTGGCAACGCGACCCAGGGATGACAGAATGGACATGATGCTTTCTCCTCAGAAGAAGCCGGCATCATCGTGTCGGCATCCCAAGGACGCGGCAGGTTCAGGCGATCCGACAGAGCGCCGAAATTATTTCAGAGGACCGAAGCGGCCAGCGCGGTGTCGTAATATTCTACCAGCGCGATGATCTTGCCGTCGCGTATCGTCCAGAAGTCAGCCGTATGCATAACAAGCTCCTGGCCGGTGGTTCTGCGGGTCAGATGGATTTCGACCTGCACCGCAACCTTGTCGCCACCGTCGATGTAGTCCATCGGGACGAAGCTCCGGTATTCGAAATCCTTGTCCAGCGACATGAGGCGGTCAAGGAATTGCTGTTTGCCGTTGCCAGCCGCGATGAAAGGCGCATGCGGTTCTGCGACCCAGCGGAAGACGACATCATCGGAACAGTGGCCCAGCGCGCCCACGATGTCGCGTTTTGAATAAGCATCATAAAGGTTCTTGACGACGTCCACGCCGCGCATGACCGTTTTCCTCCCTCGTTCGCGAAGCGTCAGGATGCGCCTTTTTCGGGCGATAGAAAAGTATTATTGCGGGCTAATACTTTCTTGCGGGCCAGCACTATTTGGCAGCGCCGGCCCGCGTGTCTGTATTGTCAATTCGACCCTTCTGCCACGGTACGGAAGAACTCTTCCGGGTCCTCGACCTCGGTCAGCTTCCGCTTCTCGATCAGCCAGAAGCGGTTGCCGATGGCGCGGATGAAGGAGCGGTCGTGCGAGGCGAGCACGCAGCTTGCCTGGTGCTTCAGCAATTCCTCCTCCAGCGCTTCCTGGCCATCGATGTCGAGATGGTTGGTCGGCTCGTCGAGCAGATAGAAATTGGGGTTGGCGAGCCTGAGCGCCAGCATCATCAGCCGCGCCTTCTGGCCGCCGGACAGCACGCCGATCCTTTTCTCCTGCATCTCGATGACCACGCCGGCCCCGGCAAGCAGCGAGCGGGCGCGCTGCTCGCCGACATCGTAGCGGCGCGACACCATCGCCAGCGGCGTGTCGTCGCCGCTGATGCCCGACAGCGCCTGGTCGCTGTAGCCGAGCACCGTCGACGGCGTCACCCTCACGTTCGCGACCGTGTCGGGTTCGGCGATGGCGTTGCGGATCAGGCTGACGAAGCGCGACTTGCCGACACCATTACGGCCAAGCAGTACGATGCGGTCGCCCTGGCAGATGTGGCGCTTGCCGGTCCTGAACAGCAGCGTGCCGTCGGGCGTTTCCACGGCCACATCGTCGAGGGTGATCAGCACCTTGGCGTGGGTGCCGCGATTGGCAAGCCGGATCGCTCCGGCCGATTTTTCGCGATGTGCTGATACCGCCGCCTCTTCCAGTTTTTCGGCCGTTCCTTGAGCTGCTTGGTCTTCACCGTCAAAAGGTCGCTGCCGGAATTGATGCCGATGTTGTTGAGCTTGGCGGCCTGCTTTCGCAGCTGCTGGGCGACCTTCATGTCGCGCTCGAACTTGCGCGCTGTCGAGGCGTCGGCCTCGTCGAGCGCCCGCCTGGCGCGGGAGTAGGGCAGCGCAAACACTGGCGATTGTTCCGGGCGCAGGAACAGGGTCCGGTTGGTGGTGGCGTCGAGGAAGGCGCGGTCATGGCTGGCGATGGCGACGGGCACTTCGCGCGGCAGCGCGTTCAGCCAGCTTTCCAGCTGGCTGATGTGGGCAAGATCGAGATGGTTGGTCGGTTCGTCGAGCAGCAGCACATCGGGATCGGTGACCCAGACGCGAGCGATCAGCGCCAGCCTTTGCCAGCCGCCGCTCAGCGCCTGCATTTCCCGCTCGCGCATTACCTCGGGCACGTCGAGAGAGTCGAGAACGACGTCGACGCGCCACATCTCGCTTTCGGCCTGCTCCGGCGGCAAGGCGTCGGCCACCACCTGATGAAAGCTGCGGCTAAGAAGGGCAGGGGGAACCGACTGCTCGACATGGCCGACGCGCAGGCCGCGCGTGCGGGTGATGTCGCCTGATGTCGGCTCCATCTCGCCGGTCAGGCATTTGAGCAAGGTCGACTTGCCGCGGCCGTTGGCGGCGACGATGCCGAGGCGGTCGCCACTGCCGATGGTGAGGTCGAGCTTGGAGAAGAGCGGCGCACTCATGGTGACACCGAGGGATTTGAGGCTGATCAGGGCCATTTGGATTTCTCTGGTCTTGCCGGAGACAGCTCCGGATGCACTTTGAACGGTGCGCGTGCCGGCCATCAGGCTAGGCGTTGCGGCACCACGAAGGGCAGACCAAAAAATCGAAGCGGGAAAAACCCGGACCGTCCCTGGTCAGCCCTGCAAGCTGGCTTGCAGGGCAGAGATCGGGCCACGCTGACGATGGTGACGATGAAACGTGAACACGTGAGCCCTCCTTTCAAGACGTTCGAGTGTGCGAAGCGATTACACCAAAGGCGGGGCGGATGGCAAGGCCGCCGCTTTCGCCCGGCGCGGGAACGGATCCAGCACCAGTATGCAGCCGCCGATGATCGCCACCGCGCCGAAACCCTGGATGATGGCCAGCGACTCGCCAAGCATGACAGTGCCAACCAGCACCGCGATCGTGGTCACGGCGAATTCGACACTGATCGTCCTGGTTGCGCCAATGCTGGCCACCAGCCGGAAATAGACGACATAGGTCAGCGCGCTCATCACGCAGGCGAGAAGGACGAGATAGAGGAAATCGACAGGACGCGGCATGGCCGGCACCGGCACGACAAGCAACAGCGGCAGCGTCATCAGCCCGCCGAACAGGAAGGCGGCGCCGGTGAGTTCGAACGAGCCGGCCGAACGCAGATGGCGATTGGTGTAGTTGCTGCCGAAGGCGGCGGAGAAGGAGCTGAACAGCGAGGCGGCGCAGCCGAATACGAAGGACGGCGTGATCGGCACCGAGGGGAAGCCGACCAGGACCACGATACCCGCGGCGCCGAGCAGCAGGCCAGCCAGCCCGCGAACGGTGATGCGCTCAAGCCCCCATAACTGGCCAAGGATCATCGAGAACAGCGGGATCGCGGCGACGAGGATGGCCGCCATCGCCGTGCCGATGCGCGGCGTGGCGTAGGACAGGCCGATCAGCTGCGCCGCGACTGTCGTCGCGCCGACCGCGGCGAAGTGCCGCCAGCCGGCGCTGAAATCGAGCCGGCGCCGCGTCGCCGCCGCCAACAGGAAGAGCGTGATGCCGGCGATCAGCGAGCGCAAGGTGACCGCGCCGATCCAGCCGAATGCGTGTACGACCTTGAGCAGGACGAGGAACGACAGGCCCCAGGTGACGGTCAGGAAGGCGTAGGCGGCGATGTCCCTGGGTTTCATGGGGAGTCGGTGCAGAGCTTTGCGTGCAGAGGCAGGATTGCAGCCGTGCGTACCGTTTCCGCAGTCTGGCGGCAAGCGCGAGCGCATAGTCCAGAGGCTGTTCCGACTTTGACAAGCAGATGTTAAGCCGCGACGAGGAAGAGCGTTTCCCTGCTCCCGCAAGGGGGAAGGAAGAAGCCGCTACTTCCCCGGCCTGCCCGTTTTCCCCGGCCTGCGCTTTTCGCGGCGGGCGTCGCCTGGGTCCTCGTAGGAGCCGATGCCGGCGCGCTGGCGAACGATTGGCTTGGCGGAATCGTCACGATCCTTCACGTCTGTCCTGCCGGCCCCCACAGGATGGGAGATCGGCTGGGGCTTCGCCGGCACTTTTCCTTCGACCGGCTTTTCGGTGCGCCGCACGGTCATCTCGTCCAGCGAGTTCTTCTTGAACAGCGGCCTGACCGGCTCGCCTGGAATACCGAAGTCGGAACCGTGCGCTTCGGACGCCGACTGTTTCTTGAACAGCGAGCGTGACACCGCACCCGCAGGCGTCGGCATGTCGGTGCCGGGCCCCATGTCGTCGATCGAGGGTTTGGCGAACAGCGGCTTCTTCGCCGGCACGGCGCCGTCGGCGCCCATCTCGTCAAGCGCCGGCTTGCGGAAGAGGTTGGGTCGGGCAGCCCTGGCGGCCTCTTCGGCGGCGCGTGCCTCGTCGAGCTTGCGAAAACGCTCCTGTTCCTCTGCCGTACGGTGCTTGGCCACGCCCTTGTTGTGCTTGCCCTTTTCGCGGCCCGAGACCGGGCTTTCCATGTCGGCGTATTTGGCCAGCGGGTCTTCGGAGATCGACAGTTCCATCTCACGCAGCCGCTTGATCTCGTCGCGGATGCGGGCGGCCTTCTCGAAGTCGAGATTGGCGGCGGCGTCGCGCATCTGTTTTTCCATCGCGTCGAGATGGGCCTTGAGGTTGTTGCCCATCATGGCGCCGGCGCTGTCGGTGAACTGCGAGATGTCGGCGCGGACATGGTCCTTCTCGTAGACCGAGTCCAGAATGTCGGAGATGCGCGATTTGACCGACTCCGGCGTGATGCCGTTGGCGGCGTTCCACTCCATCTGCTTTTCGCGGCGGCGGTTGGTCTCGGCCATCGCCCGCTCCATCGAGCCGGTGACCTGGTCGGCATAGAGGATGACCTTGCCGTCGACGTTACGGGCGGCGCGGCCGATGGTCTGGATGAGCGAGGTTTCCGAGCGCAGGAACCCTTCCTTGTCGGCATCGAGAATGGCGACGAAGCCGCATTCGGGAATGTCGAGGCCTTCACGCAAAAGGTTGATGCCGACCAGCACGTCGAAAGCGCCGAGGCGCAAATCGCGCAGGATCTCGATGCGCTCCAGCGTGTCGATGTCGGAGTGCATGTAGCGCACGCGCACGCCCTGCTCGTGCAGATATTCGGTCAGGTCCTCGGCCATGCGCTTGGTCAGCACGGTGACCAGCGTGCGGTAGCCGGCCTTTGTTGTTTCGCGGATCTCGCCGACGACATCGTCGACCTGGCTTTTGGCCGGGCGCACCTCGACCGGCGGGTCGATCAAGCCGGTCGGGCGGATGACCTGCTCGGCGAAGACGCCGCCGGACTGTTCCATTTCCCAGCCGCCCGGCGTCGCCGAAACGGCGACGGAGAGCGGGCGCATAGCGTCCCATTCCTCGAAGCGCAGCGGCCGGTTGTCCATGCAGGAAGGCAGCCGGAAGCCGTACTCGGCCAGCGTCGCCTTGCGCCTGAAGTCGCCGCGATACATGCCGCCGATCTGCGGCACGGTGACGTGGCTTTCGTCGATGAACACCAGCGCATTGTCGGGAATATATTCGAACAAGGTCGGCGGCGGATCGCCCGGCTGGCGGCCGGTGAGATAACGCGAATAGTTCTCGATGCCGGCGCAGGAGCCGGTGGCTTCCAGCATTTCGAGGTCGAAGCGGGTGCGCTGTTCCAGGCGCTGTGCTTCCAGCAGGCGGCCGGCACGCTCGAGTTCGACCAGACGCTGCTTGAGTTCTTCCTTGATCGACTTGATCGCCTGGTTGAGCGTCGGGCGCGGCGTCACATAGTGCGAGTTGGCGTAGATCTTGACGCTTTTCAGCTCGCCGGTCTTTTGGCCGGTCAGCGGGTCGAACTCGGTGATCTGCTCGATCTCGTCGCCGAACATCGAGATGCGCCAGGCGCGGTCTTCAAGGTGGGCCGGGAAGATCTCGATCGTGTCGCCGCGCACGCGAAACGAGCCACGCACGAAATTGATGTCCTGCCGCTTGTATTGCTGGGCGACGAGGTCGGCGAGCAGAGCGCGCTGGTCGAGCCGGTCGCCGATCTGCATCTGGAAGGTCATCGCCGTATAGGTCTCGACCGAACCGATACCGTAGATGCAGGACACCGAGGCGACGATAATGACGTCGTCGCGCTCGAGCAACGAGCGCGTCGCCGAGTGGCGCATGCGGTCGATCTGCTCGTTGATCGAGGATTCCTTCTCGATGAAGGTGTCGGTGCGCGGAACATAGGCTTCCGGCTGGTAGTAGTCGTAATAGGAGACGAAATACTCCACCGCATTGTCGGGGAAGAATTTCTTGAACTCGGAATAAAGCTGCGCCGCCAGCGTCTTGTTTGGCGCCAGGATCAAGGCAGGGCGCTGCGTTTCCTCGATCACCTTGGCCATGGTGAAAGTTTTGCCGGAGCCGGTGACGCCGAGCAGCACCTGGGTGCGGTCATTGTTGTCGACGCCTTCGACAAGGTCCTTGATGGCGGTCGGCTGGTCACCCGCTGGCTCGAAGTCCGACACCATCTTGATGGCGATGCCGCCTTCCGACTTTTCCGGCCGGGCGGGGCGGTGCGGCGTCCACAGCACGCCGTCCTTGTGCAGCGGATTGCCGGATTCGATCAGCGCCGAGAGCGCGGCGACCGTCGCGGTGACGCCGCTCGACGTCATCGTCTCGGCCTCTTCCAGCGAGATGTCGAGGCCGGCGACCGGATTGAGGCCGACCGCGGCGCGCTCCCGAGCGGTGGCCGCGCCGCCCATTGAGGTGCCGCGCGCGGTGCGCCCGGGCGCGGATGAGCGCTCGGGGATCTTCTTGGATGGTTTTGGCGCTTTGCCGCCGTCGCCCTTGCCGGTCTGGCGCCCTTCGCGTTCGGCCTCCTGCTCGATCTGCTCGGCCCAGTCGGCGATCGAACCGATCAGCGGCGTGCCCGACAGTTCGGGCTGCGGCATCTCGGCGAAGCCGCCTTTGTGCAGCGGTTCGGAGGCGTCGAGGAAATCGGTCAGCGGGCTGCGCCGCTTCGGCGCGGCGCGGTCGTCATTCGCCGTCGGCGGCGTTCTTTTACCGGGGGATTTGGCCATGCCCCGAATATGGGAGGTCTTGGCGAAAATGGAAAGAGCGCGATGCGGCGAGGCGCATGCCCCGACGCGGCTCCTGACAGAAGGCTGTCAGGAGGAGGCAGTTGCCGAGGGGTATCTGCCGGCGGTCAGGCGCCGCGGGCGTTGTCCGTCGCCACTTGGGTCGGCGATCCGCTCAGGCGCGGCACGACGACGAGACGCGTGACCTTGCCCTTCTTGAAGGCGGCGAGGAAGCGGGAATAGTCCCTGAAAACGACGCAGCCATTGGACTCGGCGCGGCCGCCGCGCAGCATGTAGGTGTGGGCGAGCAGGCCGTTGCGGTTGTATTTGTTGCCACCGCCGACCGGGGTCAGGCGCAGGGCCTCGACGCCATGGAAGCGCGATTCACGCAGCGACAGATTATAGGTGTTGGGCGGCGTCGGGCCACGATCCTTCACATGGACATAGCGCGGCTGATCGACCATGGCGCCGAGGCCGGAATGCGCCTCGAGCCGCTGGCCATCCGGCATGTAGACGGTCTTGGCGCTGATGTCATAGACGGCGACGCCGCGGCCGGCGCCGCTTCCGCCGCCCGGTCCATTGAAGAGGTTCCTGAACGCCTGGCCAAGGCCGCCCGACGGCATGTCCGGCTTGGCATAGGCCAGCACATCGCCGCTCTCGCCAGACCGGCCGGCCCGGGCCGGTCTTGCGGGCTGGGCCTGCTGGACCGGCTTTGCCTGCGGCGCCGGTTTCTGCTGCGCGATCTTGGGCTGAGCAATCTTGGGCTGCGGCGCCGGCTCATCCTGTTCCACCACGGCCTTTGGCTGCCGCGGCGTGTCGTATTGCGGGCGGCCAGTCGGCAGCGGCACGTCGTCGGTCAGCGCATCCGGCAGCGAGGCGGCGTCGCCGGGCTGTTGCGGCTGGGTCTCGGCAGGTGCAATCGCGACGTCGGCAGAGGATTCGGTCATCGGCAGCGGCGAGGCGAATGCTTCGTCCTCGACCGGCAGTGACTGGACGAGGGCCAGTGCCAGCTGCGTGTTGTCAGGCGTCTGCGACTGGGCAAGGCCCGCCGGCGGCGGCGCGGTCTGGACGACGGCGCCGGTATCGGCACGGGCGAAGCGTTCCGCCGCCGGAGCCGGCAAATCGTTCGACAGGCTGGCCACCACCTGGACTGACGGAACCAGCGACGCCTCGGTAATCTGCGGCGCGGCCTGGGAAATCATCGGGCGGGCGTCGGCCGTGGCGTCGGGCTTGCCGGCGCCGGCAAAGGCGGCGGCGAGCTTGGTCGGCGACAGCGACGCCTCCATGCGTTCGAAGCGCTCCTGTGCCTTCGACTTCAAGATTGGCTGTTCCGGCCTTGCATGGGCCGCCAGGCGTGCGGATTTCTCACCCAGTGGGCTCACTCTGGCCAGCTTGAAGCAAGTGGCGCCGCATTGCACGGCATGGTCATGCAGGGCCTGAGTGCCGCCATGGGCATTGGCCAGCACGAACGGCGCCGAAGATCTGAGGAAGTGCTGTTTCAGCGGATCGGCCATTGCCAGCGAGCCCGGCATGGCCAGCGTCTGCGGCAGGCCGCTCGATGTCGCCGACAGCGAGGCGCCGACGGAGCTGAGGCCAGCCATGGTGCCGATCAGCCAGAGGCCGACAGCGGCGCTGGCACCGGGCACCGCGACCCAGCGGACGATCCGTTTCGGGTTGAAGGAAGGGGTGCGCTGCGCATCGACGAACTCGCCGCCCTCGCGCTGGTCCCGGATTATTTTGTGTTTACTCGACAACGCCATGCAACCAATCTCGCTCCAATCGGTTTTCCCCGTACGTGGCCTTGTCAGCCGCGACGACCATTCTGCGAGTGATCCCAGGGTGGTCCCCGACGCGTTTGCCGCGCCTGTCGTTGATTGCCGATTGCTTCAAAATATGGACAAAGTTGGTTAACCAATCCCTCTCAAAACCAACCGAGAGACGTGGACTTTGTGCCAAAAAAGGCTCGTCCACGATCATGCACGCGGTATTTCAGCCCTTCCGATGCAGGTTTGCTGCCTGTTTTTGGCGACCGAGTCAAGCAAAACAGCCATTGCTAATATAAGACAGCGCCGTTCCAGCGAGCCCTGCGGCAATGCCGCGCGCCGTTCCGCGGGGCTGCAAAAGCCGATGGCATCGGCAAAACTGTTGCCCGCCTGCCACATTTTTTCGGCCCGCACGGTCGCCCCTCGACGCCCATTGACTCGTTTTGGGAGGCGGTGCAATCGGGTTGAAGTGCTTGGTTTTGGGGTGGCAAAGGCCACTTTTGGAGGCTTTTTCCATGAGGCGTCGGGATTTCTTGACGCTGTCGGCGGGTGCGGCGGCGTTCTCCATTCTTCCAGCCATGGTCAGGGCCAACGTGCCGGTGCCCTACGACCGCAACGCCGAAGTGCCGTTCAACGACAAAAAATCGTTCATCGACTGGATGGTGGCCAATCGCGGCGAGGATCCGAAGTTTTTGGCGCAGCGATTCGATCGCTTCCAGATCATGGTCTACAACAAGGACGTGCTGGACGACCGCAACAAGCGCGCCTTCCTTTTGACTCCGCGTGAGGAATTCGTGCTGCCGCAGAATCTGGGGCGCGCCTACGACCATGCCTTCCTCGACATCGGCTATGGCGTGACGATTTCGGGTCCGCACCTGGTCGGGCGGATGACGACGGCGATCGACGTGCAATTCGGCGAGGCCGTACTCGAGATCGGCACCGGTTCGGGTTACCAGTCGGCCTATCTCGCCAACCTCACCGACAAGGTGCACACGATCGAGATCATCAATCCGCTGGCGCAGCGCACGCGGCGCACCTATGACGGGCTGGTCGAGCGCGGCTACAGCGAATTCGGTTCGGTCACCAGCCGCAATGCCGACGGCTATTATGGCTGGGAAAGCGTCGGCCCGTTCGACAAGATCATCGTCACCTGCGGCATCGACCACATTCCGCCGTCGCTGCTGCAGCAGTTGAAGCCCAATGGCGTGATGGTCATTCCGGTCGGCCCGCCGGGCGCGCAGCACGTGCTCAAGGTGACCAAGCAGCAGCTCGCGGACGGCACGTTCAACATCGTCCGCTCGGACATCTACAATGGCAAGGTGGTGCCGTTCGTGCCGTTCACCAAGCTGGAAGGCGACCAGATCGTCGGCACGCACAACAGCTGAGTTGCCGTGCTGTCGGGCTAAGCCGCCGCATCAAGGGGCCTGAATGACGGCTGTTGTATCGACCTCTCGACCAAGCATCACCTCGCTTGAGGCGCCTCGGCTCGCGCATTACCTCGCGGTCGGGCTGATCGCCGGCGCCATCATCGCGCTGCAGATCGCTATCATGCGTGTGTTCGCGGTCGGCAGCTGGTCGCATTTCGGTTCGCTGGTGGTCAGCCTCGCCATGCTAGGCTTCTCGCTGTCCAGCGTCGTCATCTTCGCCGGCAAGGGCTGGTTCGACCGCCATTGGCAAGGGGCGGCCACCGCGGCCCTGCTGCTGATCGGCCCGCTCGCCGTCGGCTCCAACCTCGTCGCCCAGACAGTGCCGTTCAACGCCATCTTCCTGGTGTCCGACCCGGCGCAGAAATGGCGGCTGCTCGCCAATTTCCTGCTCTATCTCCTGCCGTTCCTGGCCGGCGCGTTCTTCCTCGGCATCGTCTTCCTGAAAAGCCGCACCGCCTTCGGCCGTGTCTATTTCGCCGACCTCACCGGTTCGGGGCTCGCCGGCCTCGCCGTGCTGGTGTCGCTCTATCTGTTCGCGCCTGAAACCATCATCGTCGTGCCGCTCCTGCTTTGGGCCGCAGGTTCAATCCTGTGGTTCCTGGCTTTCGGCGCCTGGAAGAGCGTCGTCGCCGGCGTCGTGGTCGCGGCGCTGTCGATATCAGGCTACCTCATGCTGCCCGGCTTGCTCGGCATCCCCGACATTGCCGTGTCGCAATACAAGGGCGTCGCCTATGCCCGCAACTTTCCGGACGGCAAGCGCATCTACCGCAGCGTCTCGCCCTTCGGCGATCTGCAGGTCTATGCCAGTTCCTACATGCATTTCGCGCCGGGCCTGAGCGACAATGCCGCCTTCGGCATGCCCGAAGTGCCGGCCAACACCTATGTCGGCATGTACCGCGACGGCGACGGGCCGGAAGGCATCATGCGCAATCTGGCGCCGGCCGAGCAGCTCTATTTCCGCTATCTGCCAATGCACTATCCCTATGTCATCAAGGACAAGCCCAAGACATTCGTCGTGCAGTTCGGCGGCGGCATCTCCACGCAGGCCGCGCTCAATGCCGGTTCGACCTCGGTGACCGTCGCCGAGAGCAATCCGATGACCTTGCGGGCGTTCCGCGATCCGGTGCTGAAGGATGTCACCGGCGATATCCTGGCCGAGCCGCGGCTCAAGGTCATCGACTATGATGGGCGCCTGTTCCTCGCCAACACGAGGGAGCGCTACGATGTCATCGACCTCAGCCTCGCCGACAGTGTCGGCCTGTCCAATCCCGGCGGCTTCGCCATCTCGGAAAAATATGCCTACACGCGCGAAGCGATGCTGAGCTACATGCATGCGCTGGCCGATGGCGGTGTGCTGTCGATCACCTTGTGGAACAAGGAAGAGCCGCCGAAATCGGTCCTGAAGCTCTATTCGACCGTCGCCGAAGCGGCGAGGACCTTCGACAGCCAAGGTGCGGCCAACGACATCTTCGCCGTCTCGAGTTACCTCTCGACCACGACCGTATTGTTCAAGCGCGGCGGCTTCACCGAGGCCGAAATCAAGACGCTGCGCGACTACACCAAGTCGATGTCCTGGGAGGAAGTCTATTATCCGGGAATGACCTATGACGGCTCGGGCGCGCAAAAGGTTCTCGATGATTATCGCGCCTCTATCTTCGGCAGCGGACAGGACGCGACGCTGACGCAGCCGGCCTCCGGTGCGACCGCGCCTGCCGACCCGACCGCCCCAGCTAACCCCGACTGCGATCCGACGGCGCCGGCCGATCCGACGCTCGACGCCTGTGCGGGCGCCGGCGGCGATACCGGCCCGCAAGTGTTGCCGGCGACGGAACTGCAGCGCATGACCTGGCACGCGCTTCTGACCGGCGGCTGGGAAAAACTTGCCGGCGACTACGTCTTCGACGCCCGGGCGCTCAGCAACGACCAGCCTTATTTCGCCGCCTATGTGAAGGTCGCCGATTTGCCGCGCACGTTGGACCGGCTCGACCTGTTCCAGGACGATTGGGGCTATCTCTTGATCTGGGCGACGCTCGGCATTGCCTGCATTGCGGCGGCGTCGCTGGTGCTGCTGCCGGTCATCTTCGGCTGGCGCATCGTGTTCTCGCGCTCGCGCGGCAAGCTCGGCACCATCCTCTATTTCGCCTGTCTCGGCCTCGGCTACATCATGGTCGAGGTCGGGCTGATCAGCCGCTTCACCGTGGCGCTGGCCAACCCGACGGTGTCGGCCTCGGTGCTGATCTCCTCGATGCTGGTGTTTTCAGGCCTCGGCAGCCTGTTTGCCGAGCACATCTTCGAACGCGCCAGGACTCTGCTGCCCATAGTGCTGCTGTCTGTCTGCGGGCTGCTGCTCGCCTACGGCTTCTATCTGTCGCCGGTGCTCGACCGGATCGGCGCCTATCCCTATGCGGTGCGCCTGCTGCTCTGCTTTCTCCTGGTGTCGCCGCCGGCCTTCCTGATGGGCATGCCGATGGCCACCGCCATGACCTGGCTGGCGCGGCTCGGCAAGGAGCATCTGTTCGTCTGGGCCTGGGGCATCAATGGCTGTTTCTCGGTCATCGGCTCGGCCGCCGTGCCGATCGTCGCCACCAGCTTCGGCTTAAGCGCCGTGTTGCAATGGGCGGCGATTGCCTATCTCATCGCCATTCCGGCCTTCTTCGCCGTGCTGTTGCCATCCAGGGCGCCGTCCATCCGGCTGGTAGCGGCCTGATGCCGGACCGGCGCGCCATCGTCGCCGGATTGCTGGCCACGGCGATGTTTCCGGTGGCCAGCCAGGGGGCGCGCTTGCGCAAGGCCATCTCGACCATCGTGCCGTTCAAGTCGTCGCCCTTCCCTTATCGAGGCAAGCTGCCTGACGGCTCCGCGTCGTTTCTCGACGTCACGGCGGCGGATGGAAGGCACGGCCACACCTCGCCGCGCGGCGGCATTTATTGGGAAGACGAGACCTATTCCGACCGATCGACGCTGCTGGCGGTGCCGAAAGGCTTCGATCCGACCAAGCCGGCTCTCATCGTGGTGTTCTTCCACGGCAATGGCGCCACCTTGCAGCGCGACGTGGTCGGCCGCCAGCGGGTCGTCGCGCAGGTCGAGGCGTCGGGCCTCAACGCCGTGCTGGTGGCGCCGCAATTCGCCAGCAATGCGCAGGATTCCAGCGCCGGCAATTTCTGGACGCAGGGCTATTTTGCCAAATTCATGGCCGAGGCGGCACAGGGACTGGCTAAGCTGACCGGCGCCAAGGCGGCAAAGTTCGACGCCATGCCGGTGGTGCTGGTCGCCTATAGCGGCGGCTACAATCCGGCCGCTTCCATTCTCAGGAACGGTGACATCGGTGGACGCCTGCTCGGCGTCATCCTGCTCGACGCCGTCTTCGACGAAGCCGATATTTTCGCCAGCTGGATCGCGCAGCACCGGAAAAGTTTCTTCGTCAGCGCCTATGGCAAATCCTCCGCCTCCGGCAATGCCGAGATCCGGCAGTTGCTGGCGGGCCAGGGCATCGACGCCAGTTCCGATCCGCCCCGCCGCCTCGAAGCCGGCACCATCGCCTTGCTTGCATCCGATGCCGCCCACGATACGTTCGTCACCCGCGCCTTCGTCGGCAATCCGTTGCAATGGTTGCTCGCCCGGTTGCACGGGTTTCAGCGTTAGGGCCTTTTGGCACTCCGGTTCTTACACATGCTTCTGACCGCCATTGTCATCACCCAGATATTGGACCCGCTGCGGATCCTGCTGGTCGGGATCGCCTATTTCCTCAGCCGGTTGGTCAAGCGGCAGGGCATGGGCTGGCTTGGATTGCTCGCGGCGATTGTCGTGATCGCGGCCGGATTTCCGTTCGCTATCATTGGCCAATCCGGCGACATCGCCTGGACGACCGCCGCGATCGGCCTGATATCGAACGCGCTGATAGTCGCCGCCCTGGCCGGGTTGCTGCGGCTCCAGCGGCGGCTTTTCCAGCTCTTTGTTTGACGTAATTTCTCCGGGAAAACCGTTTCACGATTTTCCCGCAATTGCTGGCGGACCCGGCGAACCTGGGTCCTTTCCCCGCCTGGCGAGGGCAGGGACCCAAGTTCTGATAGGCCGCTCAGTTAAACCACAGCGCGAACGTCAAAAACCCGCCGCCGCCGAATTCGCGCTGGATCTGGTCGAAATCCTCGCTAGTCAGGATCCTGCCGCTTTCGAGATAGGGCGCGATGCCAGGGCCGGTGATCGACAGCACCAGGTCGAAAGGCTTCGGCTCGTCGAAGAAGCGCTTCATGTTGATGCCTTTGCCGGTGACGCGGAAATGCGGCAGCAGCGCGCGGCCTTCGAGCAGGTCCTCGGCCAGGCTCAAGGTGGCGAGCCAGGCCTGCACCTGCTCCTCGCCGACTTCGAGGCCGGTCAGCGGGTTCTCGCCCTTCTGCTGCGGCCCGGGCAGCCATTCGCGGTCATTGTCGGTCTCGGCGCGGATCGCTTTCCAGTCTTCGCGGGACAGCCGGATCATTTCGAGCAATTCCTGGCGTGCCGCCTTGCGGCGCTCCGGCTCGACCACCGGCCAGTTGATCATGTGCACCATCGAGATGAAATCGGCGATGCGCCATTCCGAGGAGAAGATGCTCGAGCCCATCTCGCTGGGCGGCGGCACGAGAATATCCTGCAATGGCAGCTTGGCGCGCGGGAACAGCATGTGGAAGGAGCCGTCGAAAGTACCTCTGAAATCATGCGCCAGCCAGAAATCGGCCTGCGCCATCAGGAACTCGGCATAGCCCTGCAGCCAATAGCCGTCGGCGCGGTCGAAACGGAAGGTCAGCACCGGTGCGGTATCGCCCTGCGAAATGCTGCCGTGCGACAGCGCGGCCATGATGGCCGCCATGCTTTCGTCCGGCGCGATCGTGCCGTCCTCGTTGAGGTCGATGCCGACATGGGTAAGGTCGATGACCATGCCGATATCGGCATCGGCCGGCACCGAACCCAGCGTCGCGGCGGATTTTGCCAGCCTGTCGCGGAAGGTGACCAATATGGCGCGGAACTCTTCGTAGGTCAGTGGCTCGGGATTGGGATTAGAGGGAACCGGCAGCTGCATCAGCGGCAGCATGAAGGATTGCGGGCTTTCGAAACCGTGACGGTGCAGGCCGCTGGCGAGCAGTTCAAGTGCGGTGAAGAATTCTCCGGCGCCGGCGGCATAGGCCGATGCCGGGTCTTTCGGTGCGGCCGCCTCCAGGGTCGACAGAGCGCTGTCGCGCGCGGCCACGGTCTTCGCATCGAAAAGCGCGGTTGCCGCTTCGGGCATAGCGGCGTGCGCCGAAGACAGCGGCACGAGCAGAATGAATGCGGATGCCAGCAGGCTTGAAAGTCGGTTCATCGTCTCCCCCGATATCTGTGTCGCGCGGAGCAAATATACACGTTTTGCGGCGTCGCGCCTGTCGGCATCGATGTGGCCGGGCGGGCCATGATCCAAGATGTGCGATTGTCGAAGGACACGCTTCAACCTGCTCGCCGGACCGTCTACACAAGGCAAACGATTGGGCGTCGCGTGTCGAATTATCCGCTTTCCTACAAACTGTCCTGGCTGCCGCGTTTTCTGAAGCCGTCACTTAGCGGCGATGCTTTGGGGTTTGCGCCGATGGCGGGGAGGTTGATGGAACCACCGCCAAGGCAGACGGTGCGGCTTGCCTTCATCGGCGATATCTCGGCGGTGGCCAACCGGCATGCGCCGGACTGCGATCCGGCAATCAAGGCACTGCTTGGCGCTGCCGATCTGGTGATCGGCAATTGCGAAAGCCCTGTCTTGGAGAGGCCGAGCGCGGTGCTCGGCACAAAGCTCGGCACGCATCATGCGATGAGCGAGCGGTTTCTGGCCGAGGCGCTGGCGGCGGTCGGTATCGCGCACGAAAAACTGGTGCTGTCGCTAGCCAACAATCATGTCCTCGATCAGGGCGTCGCCGGTCTCGACGAGACGGTGGCGGCGCTGAAGCGGCTCGGCATCCGCAGCATAGGCCTTGCCGCCGATGGCGCAGTGCAGCCGGTCAAAGTTCGGCTGTTGAATGTCGGCTTCGCCGCCTTCACGCTATGGCGCAATGCAGATGAGAGCCTGTTTGCCGGGCGTGTGTCGATGAGCAGCGATCTGGCCGGCTGGCCGCGCGGCTTCGATCTTCTTTGCGCGGTGCCGCATTGGGACTGGGAGTTCCGGCACTTTCCGCGGGCCGGGACGCGGGCATTGGCCAGGCGCCTGGCCGGGCAGGGTGTCCGGCTGATCGCCGGCCACCATGCGCATGTGATGCAGCCGGTGGAACGGATCGGCGAGACTGTCGTCGCCTATGGGCTCGGCGATCTCCTCGGCACCGCGCTCGCCCGCCAGCCATGGCCGGGGCGCATTGGCGGGATTTTTGTCGCGGATGTCAGTGCGGATGAGGGGTCGCGCGGTGCGATTGCGGCTTACCAGATGCATCCGTTCGTGCGGCTGCGGGACGGGGATCATGAGCGACTAGTGCCGGTGGAGGGGTTGGAGCGCCGTATGCGCGACAAGGTCGAGGGGCGGCTGGGCGCGATCTTTCGGCAGCACTGCACATGAAAGCAAGTGCATTACCATCGGACAGGTATGGCGCTGCCCCTCATCGCCCTGCCGGGCACTTCTCCCCGTATAGTACCGGGGAGAAGGACGCCGTTATCGATGGTTTCGCCAATTGCCAGCGTTGCAAGTGGAGCGCCGCCGGCACGGCTAACTCCCTTCTCCCCGTCACTATACGGGGAGAAGGTGCTGGCAGGCGGATGAGGGGCGGCGCCGACGTTTTCGGATAGGCACCGTCTCGCGGCAGCGTAGTCGATACGTGGCACAAAACCAGCTATCATGAACCTGTCGAGGCTTGCGGGGGGTGGCGGTGGAAGCAGCGGATTTCATGCCTGATGAGACTGTCATCGCCGGCATCCGGAAGAACATCGAGGCCTATGAGGCGGCGCGGGCCTCGGCGGTGCGGCAGGTCCGCTGGCGGGTGCCGCTGTTCGTCGGGCTGGTGCTGCTGGCCGTGGTGGTGATTGCCTGGCTGTTCAACAAGGTCGCCGATCCCCACGAGCAATGGTTCTCGACGCCGCATGTATTCCTCTATGTCATCGGCTTCGCGGCATCGATCCTGCTCTATTTCCAGGCCATGAAGCCGGCGACGCGGCTGCAGCAATCGTTCCGCGACACGCTGCTGCCCATCATCTTCGGCTTCATCAGGGATGTGCGCTACCAGCATGGCGGCAGGCCGAACTCGTTCGACCGGCTGCCGCGCGAGGCGGTCGGGCCCTTCAATCGACAAACGTTCGATGATGTCGTTTCCGGCGGCTACGAAGGGTTTCCGTTCGAGCTCTACGAAGCCGAACTGCGGGAAGGCACCGGCAAGGGCTCATCGACGGCCTTCAAAGGCGTCATCGTCGCCTTCGAAGCCGTCGCGCCGTTCCCGGGGATTTTGGTTGCGACGCGGCGGACCAATGCGGTCGTCGGCTTTTTCCGCGGCCTGTTCGGGTCCAAACTGCAGGAGCTATCGTCGGGCGAGCCATTGCTCGACGCGGCCTACGAATTCCGCACCGACAATGTCGAGGCGGCTCGGCCGCTGGTGACCGGTCGGCTGGCGCAGGCCTTGAAATGGCTCGGCGAAACCTGGCCGGACGATCCCGCCCGCGTCGCGCTCAACGGCGGCGACGGGTTCCTGTTGCTGCCGCAGGCGAAGAATTTCTTCGAGCTGCCGGAGATTTCGGTGCCGCTCGATTACACCAGGCATGTCGCGCCGATGATCTCCGACATGGGCGCCATGCTGGCGACGGCGGCGCTGGTACGCAAGATCGGGGCGACGGACGAGATCGGTTGATCGGATCCCGCCGTCAGCAGTCGAAGCCATATTGTTCGCGCGCGGTGTCTGCTTCTTCTTTGGACATTTTCTTGAACATCACGCAGACGGTGAAGCTGCCAACTTGACGCCCACCGCTTCTATAGCCCCAGTCGGAAATGTCGTCCCTGTTGAATTCTATGGTCTGCCCAAGGACGACATTGCGAACTTCCTCCGGCTGGTTCGCCAGGATGCCGACAAAGCCGGTCTCGGTGCGGCTGAACGGTGTGACCCAGAAATGTTCGGTGACGTTTCCATCCCGCACCTTAACCTTCAGTTTGAACCTGTCTGTCCCAGGGGGAGGAGCCTCGGACAAGGCTAGGAATTCATCCAGTCTGGCTAGCGCCTTGGCGGTAGCCAGAGCCATATCGGGATCGTCGGGAGTAAAGATCACCGTTTTGTCGTCGCCCGGACCCACGCCTTGCGCGCCGGCCAATCCCGGAGCAAACGCCAGCATCAGGGATATCATGGTCCGGACTGCAAGTTTCATCGTGGCTCCCCCGTCGCGACGGTTGAAATCATCGCGCATTCATTTCGAATTTGCAACCAGAGCGCGAGTTTTATCCACCTTTTGAGATGTCGGTTGAGCTGATCCATGAAACAAAACTTGTATCAATCGAAGATCAGCAGGCTGTTGCGTGATGCAATCCGGGGCGGATTATGGCGGCTGCGTGATGACCGGAAGGCGCCCGCCGCAATCGGCTAAACGACTCTTTTTGTGGACGAACAGCGCGCGTCGACGCAAACGATACGGCTGGAAATTGCGCCAGCCGCAAGCAATGTGTCAGAATTAAGCCTATGATTTCCTTTGCAAAAAGTCACTCAACGTGATTTGCGGCCAGCAGGCTTTCAGGCCCAGTGTCGGCTCGTTCGGTGCTGTCGTTGCCCAAAGCGGCAGCCCGGAAAGTGAAACAGCACGGAGTGCTATCGATGAAGAAGACCCTCGCAACCACAGTCGCTCTGCTCGCCTTCCTCGGTACGGCCTACGCCGCGTCCGTTCAGGGCACCATCCAGGCGGTCGATCCGACGACCAAGTCAATTACGCTCGACGACGGCAAGATCTACCAGCTGTCGCCGGAAGCGAAGATCGGCAAACTGAAGGTCGGCGCCAAGGTGGCGGTAACCGTCGATGACAAGACCGGCATGGTGACGTCGATCAAGAAGGCTTCGTAGACACGAGCGCCATGCGTCGGCAGACCTGCTGACCGAATTTTTCAGACCCTGCTCCAATCCTGGCCGGTTCCTTCGGGGATCGGCCATTTTCATGCTCCTGTTCGCTGATCGCCGAGCCACTGAGGTGGCGGATCGCTGCCCCGGCAGCCCCCTATGGTTTTTGCCGAAGAGCCGCGCTATCCCTTGACCAATGGGGGATTTGCATGGCTGACGAACAGAAGGGGTTTCGCCTGTCGCGCCGGCTGGTGCTCGGCGCGGCTGTCGTCGGCGGCGCGGTGCTGTGGGGCGGAACCACCATGGCGCGGCTGGCGCGCGGGCCTTCAGGGCCGAAGAATGCCGGGCGCATCGCCGACATCGATGGCATTGCCCTGCCGCTGAAACCGATTGCCAGTCCGCCAGCCTTTGACCCCTCGCTGCCCTGGTCGGCCAAGGGCGGCGACATCAACGACGCCAGCGGCCTGTCGCGGACGCCGGTCTATGGCGTGGTCGAGGTCAGCGAGGAGCACCATATCGCCAAGGCGTTGGCCTTTGCCCGCGCCAACGGGCTGAAAGTGTCGCTGGCGGCCATCCGCCATTCGATGGGCGGGCATGCCTTCGACGACAATGCGCTGGTGCTCGATCTCAAGAAATTCAACAAGGTCACTGTGGATGCCGCGGCCAAGACCATGACGCTGCAGCCCGGCGCGCGCTGGCACGACATCCAGAACCTGCTGCATCCGCGCTTCGCGGTGAAGGCGATGCAATCGACCGATATCTTCTCCGTCGGCGGCTCGCTGTCGGTCAATGCACATGGCATGGACCACCAGGCGGGTTCGGTGGCCGGCTCGATCCGCTCGATGCGGGTGATGCTTGCCGACGGGTCGGTGACGACCTGCTCGGCCACGGAGAACAGCGAGCTGTTCCGCCACGTCGTCGGCGGCTACGGCCTGTTCGGCGTGGTGCTGGAGGCGACACTCGACATCGTCGACAACGCCGTCTACCGCACCTCGCGCGAAATCATCAAATCGGACGATTTCCCGAAGTTCTTCGCCGAGGTGCTGGAGCCGAACAAGGATATCGGCCTGTTCTACGGCCATCTGTCGACGGCGCCGGGTAATTTCCTCGAGGACATGATCGTCTATCGCTACGACAAGGTGGCCGAAGAGCCGCCCGCCGACCAGCCCGATATCGGCGAACCCGGCTCAGTCGGGCTGAAGCGGGTGATCATCAATCTGGCGAAATGGGGCAGCGTGTTCCAGGAGCTGAAGTGGTTCACCGAAAAGACGCTGGAACCGAAATTCGAGAACTGCACGGTGGCGCGCACGGCAGCCATGGCGCAGGGCGAGGCCTGCCTCGTCACCCGCAACAACCCGATGCACGATTCGGTGCCGTATCTGTTCAACGATCTGAACGACGAGACCGACATCCTGCACGAATATTTCATTCCACGTGCGGCCTATGTCGAGTTCATCACCGAAGCGCGCGAGATCCTGCGCAATCAATCCCTGCCGGTGCTCAACGCCTCGGTGCGCATCGTCCACAAGGAGGATGTGGCGCTGACCTACGCGCCGGAGCCGGCCTATTCGCTGGTGCTCTACATCAACCAGCCGACCGATGCAGACGGCAACGCGAAGATGCGGGCGCTGACGCGGGCGCTGATCGACGTGACGATCAAGCATGGCGGGCGCTTCTTCCTGCCCTACCAGCTGCACTACACGGCCAAGGAGTTGCAGGCCTCCTATCCCGAACTGCCGGCCTTCCTGGCGGCGAAACGGCACTATGACCCTACGGAACTGTTTTCCTCGACCTTCTACCGTGGCATCAAGGCGCTGAGCGGGGTTGCATAAGCAGGAGAATAGTCGATGCGCATGGTGTCAGCGGCAGCCCTCACTCTCATCGCGCTGTGCGCTGGACCGGCCGGAGCCGAGGATCTCAAGGCCTTCAAGCTGACCATCGACGGCGTGGCGGTCGATATCGATCCCGGTGAGAGCACGACCATTACGCTGCCCGGCGGCAAGCAGAGCAAGGTGACGCTCGAGCGCAACGACTTCGCCACCTTTTCCGGCGACAGTTTCTCCTTCGTCCATCCGAGCGGCATTTCGGTGACCAAGACCGATCTCGGCGAGAACATCACGCAATATCTGATGGCTTCGGCGCTCGGCACGATTGTCGTGGTGCAGGAATATGGCAAGATGAACCCGGTGTCGCTCAACCAGCTGATGCTGCAGGAGATGACCAGGGAATCGGTGCAGGCCGGCGCCGAACTGACGCAGCAGCCGACGACGCGCAAGCTCGCCGACGGTAAGGAGCTGACCGGCATCCGCGCCGAGGTGAAGACGCGCACCGACACCGCGTATTTCGAGATCGTCGGCTACGGCCTCTCCGATCAGGGGCTGTTGTTCGTCACGCGCGTCGGCAGCGAGGACCTGGCCACCGAACAGCCGCTGATCGACAAGTTTTGGGAGAGCCTGAAGGTCAAGATGTAGGGGGCTGGGGCAGTGTCTCAGTTTGGATTTCGGCTGTGGGTCGAAAGGCGCCTCGTCTATTGGCATATTCTCGAGAACGAATTGCACAGCATTGGTGCGCTATGAATCGAATGACCAAACGGGAATCAGAGATAGGTGAATAGCTCTCAAATGGAGAAATATCTCTGGGCCTCGGCCTTATATTATGTCGTGGTTGCAGTTGGGTTTGTGGTTATTTTTATCTTAATCAACGGAATCGGAATTGGAATCTTTTGGGGTCTGTTTGCGCTATTTGGATATTTGGCGCTTGTCATATCCCTCAAGATATGGCGACTGAGACGGCATCCGCGAAGCGCCTATCAAGTCGAATTGACCAAACGGAGACTGGGCGACTGACACCGTTGGATAGAACCCGCCGGCAGGCCTTCGATCGTGTGTCATACGTCCGCAGCAGGTCGTGAGCCGAGACGCTAGCGGACTACAGCCCCGTCGGCACCAGGCCGGCCAGCCAGTTCACCGAACGTTTTGCCGCATCGGCGGTCGCGGAAGCCGCGCGGCCAAGGTCGGTCTTGACCACGGCGTAGCCGTTCTTCGTGCGATAGAGCACGCCGGTTCCGCCATCGACCACCTGTTCGTAGGCGACGGGCCGGGCGGCGTCCGCGTCGACGGTCGTCGTCGGCGAGCCGACCGGCACGCTCGGCCGATGGCTCAGTTCCGGCGGCAACGGGCTTTGCGTCCGCACGACCCTGCTGGCGGGCTTCAGTTCGGGGCGGGATGCGGTGGCGGCCAGTTGCGAGGAGGACGACGAACCCTTGGTGCGGCAGATGCCGGACACCAGCGGATAGTCGAAATTGCGCTGGTGCAGGATCTGGGTCTTCATCGCGGCTTCGCACTCGGCGATAGTCGACCACTTGGCCGGCGTCTCGCCGATATATTCGCACAGCTTTGCGTCACAGTCGCAGCCGACAATGGTCATGGCGACAAGGGCGGTCTTGATCACGGTCTTGTCCCTTCGAGATGCCCCCCGGCAGCGCATTCAGGTATGTCGCCCGTCAGGCAACATGCACCATTCCATCGCGCGCGAACAAGGCGGGATTTGGCCGCGATTGTGGAATGAGCATGGCGGCGCGCGCTTATCGAGCGGCCGGCAAGGTCCGTTTGAGGAAATTGCCGATCAGCCGCACCACATCGTGCGGGCGCTCGACCTGAGGGATGTGGTTGACGCCATCGAGAACGGCCAGCTCGGCATGCGCAAACAGCGAGGCGATCTCTTCGCCCTGCGCGAGGGGCGTGGTTGAATCGTCTCGTCCCCAGATGACGAGAACGGGCGGCGTGAAGGCGCGGTAATTCGCCTTGTCGGCGGCAAGCGATTTGCGCTCGTCATGGTAGAGCCCGCTGACCAGCCAATGGCCAACGGCATTGGTGGTGCCCTTGACGTTCAAAGGGCGCGTGTAGATCGCAATGCGCTCCGCCGTGACGAGATCGTCGTTTTCAACGAATTTGCGCAGGCCAGGGCCGGTCATCAGCGGATTGGTGAAGGTCGACGCGGTCAGCAACTGGCGCGGCCAGTCCCTGTCGAGCAGGGATGCCAACGGCAAGGCCGGTGCCTCGGTCTGGCCGAGGCCAATGGCGACATCGAGCAGGATCAGCGAGTCGATGCGAGCCGGGGCCGAGAAGGCGGCTTCGATCACGCCGCCGCCGCCATAGGAGTGGACACCGACGCTGAAATGGCGCAGGCCGAGAGCGTCGGCGAAACCGAGGACGCGTTTTGCGTGGGCGGCGCGCGAATAATCCTGGTCGGCCGGTCTTTGCGAATAGCCAAAGGGAGGCATGTCGGGCGCTATGACGCGAAAGCCCTGTTCTCCCAACGGCGCGGCGATATCGCGGTATGTCTCGGCCCAGGAGGCGGTGCCGTGGAACAGGAGCAGCGGCGGTCCGTCCAGGGGTCCCCAGACCTGATAGTGTATCTTCAGGCCATCCACTGTGGCAAACAGCGCTCCCGCCGGGGCTGCCTCCTCGGGCGACCGGTTCTCTCGCAGCGCCGCCGCGCCGCGAAAGCCAGCAAGCACGACCACAATGAGCACGACCAGCGTGACCGCGAGCCAGCCGACGATGCGGATCAACCGACGCATTTCCAGGCCATCGTCTCAATAGTCATAGACGTGTTCGAGCCTGGCGCCTGACTTGATCAGAGCCGGCAGCACGAGATGCAGCTTGCGTACGGCCACGACCATGCCGGTGCGGCGCGTCGAAGGATCGGCCGGCAGCGGATAGCTGAAGAGGATGCGCATGCCTTCGGGGACGGCGATCGAGTCGGTCGACAGCATGGTGACCATGATCTCGTCATTGCCGCCGATCTCGACGAAGGAGACGCCCTTGTCGATCAGCCGCGGGATCATGTCGGTGAAGACCTGATAGCGCTTGGTGACGAAGATGGTGCCGTCAGGACCCAGGTCGCGCTCCAGCAAGGTGTCGGGCTCGTTGCGGGTGGCTTCGCCGACCGGGCCCTTGGCCCAGACATGGACATCGAGGAAGGCCGGGTCGGAGGTGGCGGCGAGCGCCTTTTTGATCAGGTCGGCATAGCCCTGCTTGATGGTGTCGGCGAGGCCGAAGGCGAGCTTGCGTTCGCTGGTGCGGACGGAGCTGTCGCCCGGCGCCGGCTGCACGGCAAACAGGCCGGCGCGCTTTTCGGCATAGGCGAACTGGTACCACGGCACCTGGTCGAGGAAGGCGGCGTAGTCCGCCGCCACCTTGGCCTGGTAGATGTCGGCGGCGGTGCGTTTGGCCGATGTCGCCTCGGTGACGCGGCCGACCGTGTTCTCATAGGCCCATTGCAATATGTGCTCGATCGAGTGGCTGGTGCCGATGATGACCAGCATCTGGTGGTTGGCATAGTTGAACTTGTAGGGGGAACTGGCGCGGATCACGGTGGCGTAGTCCTGCCAGAAGCGGCCGACATAGGACCAATAGGGAAACCCGCTCGGCTGGTCCTTGGCGACGAAGCCGGCATATTCGCGCGCGGCGTAGACGATCGCCCATTCGGGATAGGTGAGGAAGGTCGATTCCTCCGGCCTTTGGTAGCCAGGGATTTCGGCACGGACCTTGTCGGCCAACGCCTTGGGCGGCGCGCCATCGGCAATGCCGGGCAGCGGCGTCTTGTCGAGCGACTGCGTCGTCAGAAAACCGTAGCTCAGCCCGACGATCGGGATGAGGATGATGATGACGATCAGCCAGACGATCGTCTTGATAATGCGCTTCAGCCAGCGGAACAGCAACATGGCCGGTCAGGCCGTGGCGAAGTGGTCGTGTATGCGCTTCGACAGCCAGAAGCCGACATAGACGGCGAAGCCGCCGATAACGAGATGCGGCAGGTTGGCGAAGAAGCGGGTGGGGAACTCGATGTCGTTGAGGGAGCGGAAACCGTTGATGAAGATGCCGGCATCGAGGCAGCCGGAGCCGGTGATCAGCCCGAGCACGCCGTCGAACAGATAGACCGATCCGAACAGCTTGAAATAGAACACCGCCTGGCGATGCGAGATGAAGGCGGCGGCCAGCGCCCAGACGCCGGAGAAGGCGTGCAGCAGGTCGTCATACCATTGCAGCGAGAACAGGCCGAACAGATTGCCGTTGGCATCGTTGAACGCCGGTATGTAGCCGATGGCGACGACGGCGAAGAACAGGAAAGCATAGGCAACGGCAAGCTTCTGGATCAGCGTCATGAAGTATCCCCCTCCAATTGCCGTCGAACGTTAGCCGATTTCGCCGCCGGTTGCAGCCCCAACCGGAAACACCGTAAAAATTGCGCGGGATAGGAAAACGACAGTCGGCGCTGGGATTTCTCCCAGCGCCTCCCTGTCAGATCAGGACACGGTCGCGGCAGCAACTTCCGCAAAGTCGTCGCGCCATGCCGGCCTTGATTTTGACGGTCCTGCCAGCCACCACCCCAAGGCAGTGTCCGTTCCAGACCACGCTGGTCTTGGCCCTTGCGGGCTTTGCCCTGCGTGCCATCGAAGGTTTTTGCCGTCCTTCATGGCAGCATCGGTCCGCCGTCGGCGTTGGCACGCTTTCCGCGGCCCCGTAGGTCTCGGCTACCGTCCCTCGAAACAGGCAAGCCTGTTCTCGCTTCGGGCCGTACGGGCCTCAGGAAATCCGCCTTTCACTTTCGCCTTTCGGCTTGGCGATCAGTGGCCGCCTGAGATGGGTTTAACGTACGCCGGGTAAGTGTCCTGGGGAATGGCCATGGGCCTGTGGATAGCGGGATTATCGGGGACCGTTTGGCGAGAGCCCAGGAACTTCAGTGCCCGCTGCCTTAGACAGCCTGCCCCTCTTTTCGATGTTGCAATCGACGGCGCCCCTTGCTCCGCCGGCGGGCGCGGGCTTCAATGCCGGCAAACGATCGAGCGTTCATGCTCGGCGCCGGGGAGGGTGCGTATTGAAAGTCGGGGTGGTTCTCAATCCGATAGCCGGTGGCGGCCGGCTGAAGCGGCATTGGCCTGAAGTCGCCGCCTCACTGAAAAAGCACTTCGGCGATTTCGAACTGCGCGAGACGCAGGCGGAGGGCGACGCCGAACGGTTGGCCATCGACCTCGCCGCCACCGGCTTCGACCTGGTGATCGCCGCCGGTGGCGACGGCACCGCCAGCGAAGTGGCCGACGGGCTGCTGCAGGCATTCGAGGAGAGCGGTAGGACGACCGAGCTTGGCCTGCTGCCATGCGGTACAGGCATCGATTTCGCACGCGGTCTTGGCCTGCCGAAAGCCGTGGACGCGACCTTGAAGCGGATCGCCGGGGCAGAGGGCCGCAAGGTCGATGCCGGCCGCATCTGCTATATCGACGACCATGGCGCACTGGCTAGCCGCCACTTCATCAACATCGCCAGCCTCGGCCTGTCGGGCGCCACCGATCGCGCCGTCAATGCCGACAAGCGAAAGGGCAAGATGTCGGCCAAGGCGCTGTTCCTGTGGCGCACCGTGGTCGAGTTCATCCGCTACCGCTTCCAGCATGTGCGGATCACCGTCGACGACGGCGCTCCGGTCGAGGCGCGCATGGCGCTGGTGGCGGTGGCCAACGGCAAGTTCTTCGGCGGCGGCATGATGATCGCGCCGGATGCCGAGCTCACCGACGGGCAATTCGACATCGTCATCCTGCGCGCGGCAGGTAAGCTGAAGCTGATCTGGGACATCCGCCTGCTCTATGGCGGCCGGCACCGCAACCATCCGGCAATCACCATCCTGCGCGGCAAGAAAGTGGTTGTCGAACCGCTCGACGATGTGGAAAAGAACGGCGCGCTGGTGGACATAGACGGTGAGTCGCCCGGGCGCATACCGGCGACCTTCGAGATCCTACCTGGCGCGCTGACGCTCAGATATTGAATCAAGGCGTTGCCAGATTGATTCAAGTCTTTTTGAAACTGAATCCGGCTATCGATTCAAGCAAATGAAATTGCTTGGTTTTCCGGTCTCCGGTCAGATTTCCAGTCTGGCTGGAAAACCGGGTGCGCGCAGGTCGGTGCCGACGGCATCCTCGAGCAATTTGACGATCTGGGTCGACCAGGCGCCGCCGCCATAGGCCGCCTTGCCCTTTTCAAAAATTGCATTGACGCGGGATGCCAGCTCCAGCGGCACGCCGAAATCCTTGCCCATGCCCAACGCAAAACCGAGGTCCTTCAGCGCCAGGTCCATGGTGAAGCCGATGTCGTAGGAGCCGTTGAGCACCAACTGGCTTTCGGTCTCGTGGACGAAGCTGTTGCCGGAGGAGGCAACGATGGCGTGGTAGGATTGGGCGAGGTCAAGGCCGCCCTGCTTGGCCAGCATCAGTGCCTCGCCGGCGGCGACGAGATGGATGAAGGCGAGCATGTTGGTGATCACCTTGATCACCGCGGCCGAGCCGATCGGCCCCATCAGGAAGGAGCGCGCGCACATCGCCTCGATGGCCGCGCGATGGCGTTCGTAAAGCGCGGCATCGCCGCCGACCAGCGCGGTGATCTTTCCTACCGCCGCCAGATGCACGCCGCCGGTGACCGGGCATTCCAGTGTCTCGACGCCTTCGGCCGAGGCGAGGGCGGCAAGGCGCATGATTTCGTCGCGGCCATTGGTCGACATCTCGATCCAGGTGCCGCCCTTCGGCAAACCTTCGAGCAAGCCGCCGGGACCGGCAAGCACTGCTTCGCTGATTTTCGGCGAGGGCAGGCAAGTGATGGCATTGCCGGCTCGCGCCGCCGCCTCGGCCGGGCTGTTCGCCGCCGTGGCGCCGAGCGTCACGAGGCGCTCGACGGCAGCCGGGTCGCGGTCGAAGACGGTGATCGCAAAACCGTTGCGGATCAGGCTGGGGGCAAGGTTGCCGCCGAGATGGCCGAGGCCGATGAAGGCGTAGCTCTCGCTCACGGCATCAACGGGGTCTGCATCATCTGCAGGTGCAAATCCTTGCCGGTGTAGGGATGGGCATCGCAGACCGCTTCGTTGAGCTCGACGCCCAGCCCCGGTTCCTTCGACGGGATGACGTTGCCGTCCTGCCATTCGATCTTCTTCTTCAAGAGCGTGGCGTGGAAGCCGTCCCACTGCTTCAGCGATTCCAGGATGAGGAAGTTGGGCAGCGTCACCGCCAGCTGGATGTTGGCGGCGCCGACGATCGGGCCGCAATAGCAATGCGGCGCGACCTGGATGTGATAGGCCTCGGCCATGGCCGCGATCTTTTTGGTTTCGAGGATGCCGCCAGAGCGGCCGAGATCCGGCTGCAATATGGTCGCGGCACGGTTTTCGATGACGCGGGCGAATTCGAACTTGGTCGTCAGCCGTTCGCCGGTGGCGATCGGGATGGAGGTACCGCGGGCGACCTGCGCCATCACCTCCGGCATGTCGGGCGGTACCGGCTCCTCGAACCACAAGGGATCATAGGGCTCGATGGCGCGGGCCATGCGCAGCGCGCCCGACGCGGTGAACTGGCCGTGCGTGCCGAACAATATGTCGGCGCGGGTGCCGACCGCCTCGCGGATCGCCTTGATCATCCGGGTGGAGACATCGATGTCGAGCAGGCGCGGCTGATGGCCGTCGAAGGCGGTATAGGGACCGGCCGGGTCGAGCTTGACGGCATTGAACCCCTGCTCGACATATTCGAGCGCGCAGGCCGCCGCCAGTTCTGGGTCGTTGTAGACATTCCTGCCGTCCGGCGCGTCCTCCGAATGGACGCTGCCCGTGTGCGGATAGAGGTAGGTGTAGGAGCGCAGCGTCTCGTGCACCTGGCCGCCGAGCAGTTTGTAGACCGGCTTGTTGGCCTCCTTGCCGATGATGTCCCAGCAGGCCATTTCCAGTGCCGAGAAGCAGCCCATGCCGGAAACATCGGGACGCTGGGTGAAGCCGGAGGAATAGGCGCGGCGGAAGAAGTTCTCGATGTCGTGCGGGTCGCGGCCGACGAGATAGCGCTCGGCCATGTCCTCGACCATTTTCGCCGTGACATGGGCGGAGAAGGTAGCGTTGTAGGCTTCGCCATAACCGACCACGCCGCCGTCGGTGGTCAGTTTGACGAAGATGAAATACTTGCCGCCGATGCCGGGCGGCGGGTTGCCGACAACCCAGGTCTTGACGTCGGTGATCTTCATTTTTGGTCCTCCAGAACCAGTTCGGCACCCTTCCACCCGGTCATGACCGAGGCGGCGTTGGTGTTGCCGGTGATGTTGTCGGGAAAGATCGAGGCGTCGATGACGCGCAAGCCTTCAAGCCCATGCACCTTCAGACGCGGATCGACGGCGGCGCGCGTGGGATCGGGCCCCATGCGGCAGGTCGAGACCGGGTGATAGACAGTGCCGGAGCGTTTCCTGAAATCGGTGATCAGGTCGGCGTCCGACTGGATCGACGGGCCGGGCAGGACTTCCTCCTGGATGATTTCCGCCAACGCTGGCATCGAGGCGATCTTGCGCACGAACTTCACCGCCGCCAGCATCTCCTCGACATCGGCATTGGTAGAATAGGCATTGGCGGTGATCTTCGGATAGTCCAGCGGATTGCTGGAGCGGATCATGATCTCGCCCCGGCTCGACGGGCGGCAATTGGACAGGCCGATGGAGAAGCCCGGCCATGGGTCCGGCGTCAGGATCGGCCGCTCGCCGCTCTTCGGGATGACCGTCGAGAAGGCCTGGAAATAGAGCTGCATGTTGGGGCGCGAGAACGCCGGGTCGGTGCGGAAGAAACCGCCGCCATGGTTCATCGACAGCGACAGCGGTCCCGAGCGCGTCAGTATGTACTGCATGCCGACCAGCAGCTTGCCCCACCAGGGACGCAGGATCTGGTTGAGCGTCGGCACCTTGCCCTTGAAGGTGTAGTTGATGCCGACATGGTCCTGCAGATGCGCACCGACATTCTCGTTGGCGTGGACGACAGCGATGCCCAGCCCTTTCAGAAGCGCCGAGGGGCCGACGCCCGACAATTGCAGCAGCTGCGGCGAGTTGATCGAGCCGGCGGAGAGGATCACCTCGCGGCCGGCCCGCGCCGTCTTCGTCTGACCGTTCTGCAGATATTCGATGCCGACCGCGCGTTTGCCTTCGAACAGGATGCGGCTGGCCAGCGCGTTGGTCTCGACGCGGACATTGCCGCGCTTCATCGCCGGGCGCAGGAAGGCGCGCGCGGCGGACATGCGGCGGCCGTTCTTGGTCGAGATCTGGTAGGTGCCGACGCCTTCCTGGGCAGCGCCGTTGAAATCGGGGTTGAGCGGCAGGCCGGCCTGCTGGCCGGCGGCGAGATAACGCTTTGTCAGCGGGTGGACGGCGTTGGCCGTATCGCTGATGTGCAGGGGACCACCGGTGCCGCGCCATCTGTCGGCGCCGGCCTCATTGTCCTCGAGCGCCTTGAAGATCGGCAACAGCTCGTCATAGCTCCAGCCGGGATTGCCGGCGGCGCGCCAGTCGTCGAAATCCTCGCGCGCACCCCGAATCCAGACCATGGCGTTGATCGAACTCGAGCCGCCGAGCAGCTTGCCGCGCGGCCAGTGGTCGACATTGCCGCCGAGACCGGGATCGGCTTCCGTCTTGTAGTTCCAGTTGACCGCCGGGTCGAAGAAGGTCTTGCCATAGCCGAGCGGCATCTGCACGTAGAAGCGCCGGTCCGTGCCGCCGGCCTCCAGCACCAGCACCGAGAAGCGGCCCGAGGCCGACAGTCTCTCGGCGAGCACCGAGCCGGCCGAGCCGGAGCCGACGATGATGAAGTCATAGATCTGCATGATTGAAACGGGCGGCTCCGGAAAACTGGCCGCAGCCTAGACGCGACGGGTTCGCCGCGTCGCCGGGCCTTCCGGCATGCGTTGTGAAAAAAGCGACTGGAATGCGAGGTCGAGTTGCGGGGAATACCGACAATCGCGCTTGATATGCATGGGGTCGACAGCTTATGCGAGGGCATTCATTTGCTCTGGCCACCTCTGCGGAAGGCGGGAAATCATATGCGGACCCTGTCGGATGCGTTCATTCCCGAGCTGCCGGGCTACTACAAGGGCAAGGTTCGAGAAAACTACGATCTGGCGGACGGGCGGCGCATCATCATCGCCACCGACCGTCTCAGCGCCTTCGACATCATCCTGACCTCGATCCCGTTCAAGGGCGAGATCCTGACCCAGACGGCGCGCTACTGGTTCGAGGAAACCGCCGATATCTGCCCGAACCATGTGCTCGAATATCCCGACCCCAATGTCGTCGTCGGCACGAGGCTCGACATCCTGCCCGTCGAGATCGTCGTGCGTGGCTATCTCGCCGGCACCACCAGCACCTCGATCCTGACCCGCTATCGTCGCGGCGAACGGGAGATGTATGGAATGCGCCTGCCTGACGGCCTGCGCGACAATGAGAAGCTGGCCGCGCCCGTCATCACGCCGACGAGCAAGGCGGCGGATGGCGGCCATGACGAGCCGCTGTCGAGGGCCGAGATCCTCGCGCAGGGCCTGCTCACGCAGGCGCAATGGGACACCGTCTCGGATTACGCCTTGAAGCTGTTCGCGCGCGGCCAGGCACGTGCCGCCGAGCGCGGCCTGATCCTTGCCGACACCAAATACGAATTCGGCACAGACAAGAACGGCACGATCATCCTGGCCGATGAAATCCATACGCCCGACAGCAGCCGGTACTGGATCGCGGCGAGCTATGAACAGGCGCTGGCCAGCGGCACGCGGCCGGACAGCTTCGACAAGGATTTCATCCGCTCCTGGGTGGCGGCGCGCTGCGATCCTTACAAGGACCCGATCCCCAGGATTCCAGACGAGATCGTCGAACAGGCCTCGCGCATCTATGCCCAAGCCTACGAAGCGATCACGGGCAAGGCATTCGTTCCCGACCTTTCCGGGGACACGGTTCTCGATCGCATCCGTTCGAACCTGGTGCGCTTCTTCTAGCAGCCAGGCGAAGCTTTTCCCGGCGCGCGTTGACGCGTTAGCGCCATGACGCTACGGGATCGAGGGCAGTCGATCTCAAGCCTTCGACCTCGGGGGATTTCTCGCATGGTGCACTACGCGGACGGACGGCCGATCGGAGACCTGACGCTGCGCACGCTCGCCATGCCTTCGGACGCCAACGCCGCCGGCGACATTTTCGGCGGCTGGGTGATGGCGCAGATGGACCTTGCCTGCGGCATCCGCGCCGCCGAGCGCGCCAGGGGCCGCGTGGTGACGGCGGCGGTCAAGGAGATGTCCTTCGCCAAGCCGATGAAGATCGGCGACACGCTGTGCATCTACACCCATGTCGAACGCGTCGGCCGCACCTCGATGACGCTCAAGGTCGAAGCCTGGGCGCAGCGCTATCTCTCCGATTTGATGGAAAAGGTCACCCACGCCGATTTCGTCATGGTGGCGCTGGACGGCGAGGGCAAGCCGAAGGCCGTTCCGGCCGAGGGTTGACGAGCCCGTACTCGCGACCCCCCGTTCTCCCAATGCGGGGCAATTGTAACATCGCCCGTGCGGGCGATGCGTTCCGCGACATCCAACGGTTGCCATCGCGCCCGATTGTGCCGGTGTTGAGGGAGAGACAATGCGTCAACACATGCTGAACGGCTGGCTCGTGGCAGCCCTTGTCGCCCTGGTCTGCCTGCTCGGCGTAACCGCCTATGCCGAAGTCAAAAACGACCTTCGGCCCGTCGCCTGCCGGCAAGGCGACAAGGGCGACCGGAAGCCTGCCGCGACATGCGCGCCCTGATCACGGCGCCCTGCGATGGACTGGCGCCAGGGGCCCGAATGAGGAGCCTGAATGGTTGCCTTTGGTGCGCTATTGTCGTTGCCCAGGTAACGCCTGCGTGGTCTACTCAAGCGCCGTAGGGCTACATTGCCGGATCGCGTTTTGAGAACCACGACTCTAATTGCCGTCCAGGCAATTCCGCTCAACGCAAAACTTCGGATCCCTTGCCACGCAAGGGCTTCAACCATGCATGCCGTCGAATTTTTCGCGTGCCTCCCGCACACGCTGCGTGTTCCTGCGCGCCCATTCGCCAAGCGCGCTGACCGGGATCAACAGTTCGTGCCCGAGTTCGGTCAGTTCGTAGTCGACGCGCGGCGGAATGGTCGGAAACACGGTGCGGGTGACGAAGCCGTCGCGTTCCAGGCCGCGCAAGGTTGTGGTCAACATCTTCTGCGAGATGCCGCCGACAGCGGCGCGCAGCTCGTTGAAACGCAGCGGTCCGTGGCCGAGCTTGCCGACCACGAGCACGGTCCATTTGTCACCCACGCGCTGCAGGATTTCCGAAATCGCGCGACAGTCTTCGGTGTTATGCGGGTGCCTCAGTAACAAAACGGTGCCTCCTTGCGTCGGCAGTTGACAGTATCTCATATAGCGCCGGTATCTAAACGATACCAGCTTTTTACTGGAATGGAGAGCCCCCATGTCAAAGCCGAAAATCGCCATCATCGTCGGTTCGACGCGCGCCGCGCGCTTCGCCGATGTGCCCACGCAATGGATCGCCAAGATCGCCAAGTCGCATGCCGATATCGATGTGGAGGTCGTCGACCTCAGAGACTTCCCGCTGCCCTTCTTTGACGAAGTCGCCTCTTCCGCCTGGGTGCCGTCGACCAACGAAGTGGCGCAGCGCTGGCAGAAGAAGGTCGCCGAATTTGACGGCTTCATCTTCACCGCCGCCGAATACAATCATGGCCCGACGGCCGTGCTGAAGAACGCCATCGACTACGCCGCCAACGAATGGAACAAGAAGCCGGCCGGCTTCGTCGGCTATGGCAGCGTCGGCGGTGCCCGCGCCGTCGAGCAGCTCCGTCTCCATGCCGTCGAACTGCAGATGGCGCCGGTCAAGTCGGCCGTCCATATCGCCTGGGGCGACTTCCTGGCCGTGCGCCAGGGGGAGAAGAAGCTCGAAGACCTCGATCACCTGAACCAGGCGGCCAGCGCGCTGGTCAACGACGTCGCCTGGTGGGCCAAGGCATTGAAGAAGGCCCGCGCCGCCGACGTGGTCGACGAGGAAATCAAAGCGGCCTGACCGCCGGTCGAATTATCCTCCCAAGGGATACGGGGCGGCGCATGCGCCGCCCTTTTCAATTGTGTGAAACCGCTTGTGACCGATTGCCCGGTAGCCGCTATCAATCGGATTGCCACACGCCCGACACCGGCCCGAACGCCTCTGGGCAAGGCCAAGGAAGGGGCGGTGAGAGGCTTTAGTGCCCCTCGCTGGACCGGCACCGTCAGAGCGAACACATCGCGCCAGAAGCGGGTCCCGAGCTGCGACGGAGCGGAAATCGGCCGCAAGGTCGACATATCCCGTCCAAGTTGTGGACACATCCTTTTTCAGGGCGCACGCTCCAAGCACGAAACCCAGGCCAGAGTTTCGCCCAATGCCTTACATGCTTGAGACGCGTCGCTGATTGCATGACCCACCCGGATATTTCCGGGTGGCAGTCGTTTCTTGTGCGCCTGTCCGAGATCAGGCTACGGCCCAAATAGCACGCTGCAGCCCGTTCCGGATCAACTGGGAGGGAAACAGCATGCCTTATCTTCAACGCAGAGAACTTATCCAAGGAAGTGTGGCCGTTGCCGCAATCGCGGCTCTCCATGCCTCGCGGGTTTACGCTTTTCCTGCACGGCCCGGCGAGGAAGTCGTCAAATGGCTCGATCAACTGCCGCCGAACCCTGTTCCGGAGGTTGTCAAGAACCAGCTCGTCTGGGAGGATCTCGATTCCTGGGTAACGCCCAACGACAAATTCTTTTCGATCGCGCACTTCAACCGGCCGGTCATTGACGAGAGCAAGTGGAAGCTGGAAGTCGGCGGGCTGGTCAAAAAGCCGATGGCCCTGACGCTTGCCGACATCAAGGCCCGGCCGCGCGAGGAAGTCGCCTTCACGATCGAATGTTCGGGCAACACCGGCCTGCCGTTTTTCAACGGCGGAATCGGCAATGCCCGCTGGGCGGGGACGCCGCTCGCCCCGATCCTGAAGGAGGCCGGGGTCCTCGACAGCGGCATCGAGGTCGTCTTCTGGGGCGCCGACGAAGGCGAGATCAAACGAGCCGACGAGATCACGTTCAAGCAGAATTTCGCGCGCAGCATGTCGCTGGCCGACGCCATGGATCCAAAAAACATCCTTTGCTACGAGATGAACGGAACGTCCTTGCCGCCCGACAACGGCTTCCCGCTGCGGCTGATAGCGCCGGGCTGGTACGGGATCGCGAACGCGAAATGGCTCAAGCGCATCGAGGTGCGCGACCAGCGCTTCGAGAGCCGGTTCATGGGACGCGACTACGTCACGGTCCGCGAGGAAGACCATAATGGCGAGACCGTGTGGGCGGAAACCTCCGTCGGACGGGCAAGGCTCAAATCGGCACCGGCCAGGGTTACCCATATCGGCAACGAATACCGGATCGTCGGAGCCGCCTGGGGCGCGCCGGTCGACCGCGTCGAGGGGAAGATCGACGAGGGGCCGTGGATGCCGGCGACCATCGACGACGCCGACAAGGCGGAGTTCGCCTGGAGGATGTGGTCTCTCGATTGGCCCAAACCTTCCGCCGGGGAGCACACCGTCACCTCGCGCGCGATCGATACGAGCGGCAACATCCAGCCGGCGATGAGCGATCCGTGGATTGCCAAGAAACACACCTACTGGGAGAGCAACGGTCAGGTGACCCGCCGCATTCAGGTCGGTTGACGGCTGCGCCGGTCAAGATCCTGGCCATGCGCCAGGGCGAGAAGAAGCTCGAAGATAGGGGGCGCTTGCGCCGCCCCCTATCTAACTACAGCGGCTCAAATCGAAAGCTGCCGCCAGAGCGGATGACGCGGCCAATGCCGGGCGAGTCCAGATGCGCGCCGGCAACGAGGTAATGATCGTCCGCCGCAAGCGCCAGCAGCCGCAACCGGCTCTCGCGCGCCTGGTCTTGATCCGTGTCGAACTCCCACGTCACCTCGGGCCGATCGAACTGCAGCGATGGGACGTGAACGGTATCGCCCCAGATCAAAATGCCTTCGCCGCCACTCGAAGCGCGAAAGCAGCTGTGACCCACTTCATGGCCTTGAGCGCCGACAATGTCGACATGGGTCCCGAGACGGTCTCCGGCTTCGAACGGTTGCGCCATGTCGTGAAATCGCTCGAGCCGCGCTTCGGCGCGGAACAGGTCGAGTTCCTGCCCGGGAACGAGCAAGCGCGCCAGGCGCGGGAAAGCGTCCCGGCCGTCGGCAAGCACGAGACCCTGGATGTGGTCGAGATGCGTATGGGTGAAGCCCACGGTGCGGATTCGTTCGACATCGATGCCGGCTTCGTCCAGCGCCTGGGGAAGCCGGCCCATGGTCGGGTGCCAGGCATTTGCAGCACCAGTATCGATCAAGATGACCTCATGCCCATCGTCAATCGCGAAGGCGTTGACGGAGAGTCTGAGCTGACCGCCAACCAAAGCGACTTGTTCCGGCAAGTCGTCGCCAAACGGCTTGTCGCCGCGTTGCCTAAGCCGCCCGACCGGCATGTCGACATAGCCGTCGCGCAAGGCGGTGATGCGCAGGTCACCAAGAGCGTAGGTGGAATGAAGTTCGCCCGAAGCTATGCGGTGCATTTGCCGATCCGTTCTGCAGACAATCTGTGATGGGCAGCCTGCGTCGGCAACCCGTAATGCCAATTCGATCTAGGCCAAGTGTGCCTGCTGCGCCTGCCGTGGCCGGATGATGCAGTCGGCGAGGCGATGCTTCTCGTCCAACTCGTCCGCGTGGTGCTGGCCCCACTGGCAGAGCGCCAGCAGGATCGGCTCGAGGCTGAGGCCGAGGCTGGTTGCCGAATATTCGACGCGGGCGGGCACTTCGGCGAAGATCTCGCGGCTGACGAGGCCATGCTCCTCCATTTCGCGCAGCTGCTGGATCAGCACTTTCTGGGTGATGCCAGGCATCATCGCCTTCAGCGCCGACAGCCGCCGGGAGCCATCGAAGAGATGGTAGAGGATAACCGCCTTCCAACGCCCGGCTATCACTTTCAGCGCGCGCTCCGCCGGCAACATCGGCAGTCGCTTGATCGGCATCTTCCTGGCTGCACCGGCCATGGTCACCTCCTGGTCTCCAGGGGACAAATGAGTGTGTAGTCGCGGCCTCGCAGATAGTGGCAAACCACCGCCGATGCCAGTGCGATCGGAGTTTGCCATGAAAGCCGTTCAATTCAGCCGCTTCGGCGGCCCCGAGGTGCTCGAGATCGTCGAGCTGCCGGCGCCGGTGCCGCAGGCCGGCGAGGTGCTGGTCCGCGTTCACGCCGCCGGCATCAACTTCTTCGAGGTGCTGATGCGCGCGGACCGCTACGCGGTGACGCCGCAACTGCCGATGTTTCCCGGCGTGGAAGTCGCTGGTATCGTCGAGGCCGTCGGCGAAGGCGTGGATGCTGCGTTTCTGGGGAGACGTGTCGCGGCGCCGCTGTTTGCCTCGCAGCGCCCTTATGGCGGCTATGCCGAGCAGGTGACGATATCAGCCGATCTGACCGTGCCGCTGCCGGACGACGTCTCGTTCGAAGCCGCGACGGCGCTGATGGTGCAGGGGCTGACGGCACTGCATTTGCTGCGCCAGAGCCCGCCTGAGGGCAGGACGGTGCTGGTGCCGGCCGCTGCCGGTGGCGTCGGATCGCTGCTTGTCCAGCTTGCTAAGGCAAAGGGCGCGGCCAAGGTGATCGCGGCCGCCGGCGGCGCGGGCAAGATCGAGCTTGCTCTGTCGCTCGGCGCCGATGCCGCCGTCGATTACATCGGGTCGGACTGGCCCGCGCGCGTCCGCGCGCTGACAGGCGGGGAGGGTGCAGACATCATCTACGACACGGTTGGCGGCGCGCTGACGGCTTTGTCGCTGCAGGCTTTGGCGCCCGGCGGCGAACTGGTGTTCGCGGCGCTCGGCCGCTATGGGCTCGAACCTTCCGATCTGGAAGCCATGATCGGCCGTAACCAGTCGCTGAGGGGTTTCGCGCTGCTGCCGCTGCTGTCGCCGCAGGTGTTGCGGGCGAGCCTGTCGGAACTGTTCCAGCTGGCGGCGAGCGGCCGGCTGCGGGTCGCGATCGGCGGCCGGTTCCCGCTCGGCCAGGCCGGCGAGGCGCACCGGCTTCTGGACGAGCGGCGCTCGACCGGCAAGGTCGTGCTGGTGCCCTGACGGCGTTATCCCCTGGAGGGGCCGTTGAGGGGGCAAGCGCGCGAACATCTTACCAAATCACCCTGACGGCACGTCGTGGCGTTTTCTTGCCGAGGCCGCCATGCCTTGGCGGCGCCACTGCTCCTTGGGGCCAATCTCATTCCCCAAAATCGGCGGTCGTTTTTCACAATCACGTTCGAATGACTTGCATAATGCAACTAACTTGGCTATATGTCACTTTCATTTTGAAAGAGACTTCCGGTCATGGTTGCAAAAACAAGCTTCGAAACCCGCCCATGCCCCATTGCGCGCAGCCTCGACGATGTCGGCGAATGGTGGAGCATCCTGTTGCTCAGGGACGCGTTCCAGGGGCTGACGCGCTTCGACCAGTTTCAGAAGAGCCTGGAGATCGCGCCCAACATTCTCACGCGCCGCCTGAACAGCCTGGTCGAGCGTGGCCTGTTCGAAAAGCGCGCCTACTGCGAGCGGCCGCTGCGCCATGAATATGTGCTGACCGCCAAGGCGCGAGATTTCCGCCCGGTGCTGCTTTCGCTGCTCGCCTGGGGCAACAAGCATCTGGCGCCCGAAGGCCCGAGCCTTGTGGTGGTGGACAAGACTGACGGGCGCTGGGCCGAGCCTGTGCTGGTCGACCGCCAGACCGGCAGGGAACTCGACGGCGGGGACTTCACCATGGCGACGGCCCCAAGGGCCACCGACCGCATGCGGCAGCGCTATCGCTTCAGCACAGAGGGTTCTGGCCTGCCGCTCATCGACAACGTTGATCAAAGCCGTGAAGAGGCGCGGGGCAAATGAACAAGGTTCTCTCCGCCGCCGAGTTGCAGCCGGCGCAGCCATCCGCCGTCCAGATACCCGCGCCCGCCAAAAGCCGCCGCAAGCCGATCGTCATGCTGGGCGCCGCGATCGCCATCGGCGTCGCCGGCTGGTATGGCTTTCAGTGGTGGCAGGCAGGCCGGTTCGTGATGTCGACCGACGATGCCTATGTCGGCGGCAATGTCACGCCGCTGGCGCCACGCGTCGCCGGGCATATCGATCAGATCCTCGTCGAGGACAATCAGCATGTCGACGCCGGCCAGCTCATCATCCGCATCGACGACCGGCCGTTCAAGGCGGCGGTGGAGCGTGCGCGGGCTTCCGTCCAGCAGCAGCAATCGGCGCTCGACAATCTTCGCGCCCAGGTCTCGCTGCAGAATTCGCTGATCGAACAGGCAGAGGCCGATCTCGAGGCGAAGAGTGCAGCCGCCACATTTACTACACAGGATGCCAAGCGCTACGAGGTGCTGGCCAGCACCAGGGCCGGCTCGCAGCAGGACGCGCAGAGAAGCCTTGCCGCCGACGGGCAGGCGAAGGCTTCCGTTTCCGCCTCGCGTGCCGGGCTTGCGGCCGCCAGGCAACAGCTCGACGTGCTGAACACGCAGATCTCGGAAGCGACCGCCGCGGTTCTGGCCGCCAAGGCCGATCTCGACACGGCTGAGCTCGATCTTGGCTTCACGCAGATCCGCGCTCCGATCGACGGCCTCGTCGGCAACCGGCTGGCGCAGGTCGGCACCTATGTCTCGCCGGGCAGCTATCTGCTGACGATCGTCCCGCAGAGCGGGCTGTGGGTCGATGCCAATTTCAAGGAAGATCAGTTGCGGCGCATGGCGGACGGACAGGCGGCGACGGTCTATACCGACATCGCGCCCGACCAGCCGCTCAAGGGCCATGTCAGCAGCCTGGGACCGGCGACGGGGGCGATCTTCAGCGTCATCCCGGCGCAGAACGCCACCGGCAATTTCACCAAGATCGTCCAGCGTGTTCCTGTCCGCATCACCATCGACCCGGACCAGGCGCGGAAGGTCGCGCTGCGGCCAGGCCTCTCCACCGTCGTGACCGTCGATACCGGCGCGCACTGAGGGCATCATGTCGGAGCGCCCGCAATCCTTCTTCTCCAGCATCCTGCCGTTCATGGTGATGTGCGTGGGGATGTTCATCGCGCTGCTCGACATCCAGATCGTGGCGTCGTCGCTGCAGGACATTGGCGGCGGGCTGTCGGCGGCGCAGGACCAGATCGGCTGGGTGCAGACATCCTATCTGGTGGCGGAAATCATCGTCATCCCGCTGTCGGGCTGGCTGACAAGGGTGTTTTCGACACGCTGGCTGTTCACCATTTCGGCGGCCGGCTTCACATTGGCCAGCATGCTGTGCGGTTTCGCCTGGAGCATCGAAAGCATGATCGTGTTCCGCGCGCTGCAGGGGCTGCTCGGCGCGTCGATGATCCCGACGGTGTTCACCTCATCGTTCCACTATTTCCAGGGGCCGAGGCGGGTCTATGCGGCCGCGGTGGTCGGCAGCATCGCCTCGATCGCGCCGACGCTCGGGCCGGTCATCGGCGGCTGGATCACCGACACGCTCAACTGGCACTGGCTGTTCTATGTCAACGTCATTCCGGGCACCATCATCACCATCCTCGTGGCAGTGCTGGTCAAGATCGACAAGGCCGATCCGTCGCTGCTGAAGGGCGCGGACTATATCGGTATCGTGCTGATGGCGGTCAGCCTGGGCACGGCGGAATACGTGCTGGAGGAAGGTTCGCGCTGGAACTGGTTCGACGACGCGACAATCCGCAATGGCGCCATCGTTGCCGGCATCACCATGGTCCTGTTCGTCATCCGCAGCCTGACCTATTCGCAGCCGGTGGTCGATTTCCGCGCCTTCGGCAACCGCAATTTCGCCATTGGCTGCTTTCTGTCCTTCGTCACCGGCATCGGCATCTTCGCCACGATCTATCTGACGCCGCTGTTCCTCGGCTATGTCAGGGGCTACGACGCCTTGCAGACCGGGCTTGCGGTGTTCTCGACCGGCGTCGCCTCGATGGTCGGCGTGCCCGTCTACATCTTTCTCGCCAAGCGCTTCGACACGCGCTGGCTGATGATGTTCGGTCTGGCCTCCTTCGGCGCCTCGATGTGGAGTTTCAGCGCCATCACCAGCCAGTGGGGCGCGGCCGAGCTGCTCATCCCGCAGCTGTTCCGCGGCTTCCCGCAGGTCTTCGCCGTGGCGCCGAGCGTCAATCTCGGCCTCGGCAGCCTGCCGCCGGAGCGGCTGAAATACGCCAGCGGCCTGTTCAACACGATGCGCAATCTCGGCGGCGCGGTCGGCATCGCCATTTGCGGCGCGATCCTGAACGACCGCACCAACTTCCATTTCCTGACGATCGCCTCGCACCTGACGCCGCAGAACGAGGCCGCGATGCGGGTCGTCGACACTATCGCGCTGCGCTACGGCCAACTGCCCGGCGCCGTCGCCGCCGGCCATACCGCCTCGCTGAAACAGCTGTGGGCGCTCGCCTATCGCGAGGCTTCGACCATGGCCTATGCCGATGCTTTCCTGGTGATCATGGCCGCCTTCGTCATCGCGACCGCGCTGGTACCGTTCCTGCGCAACGTCACGCCAAAGGCACCGCCGCCGGACGCCCATTGAGGTGGACCACCGCACCGGCTTGCGGATGGATGCAGGCCGATGGGCTAGTCGCCCGCGCGGGCGAGCAGCAGCGCGCGTTCCCTGTCATTGCCGGTCAATTCTGCGGCCTGGCGGAACGCGGCGCGGGCTTCCGTCTGATGTCCCAGTTTTTCCAGAAGATCGCCGCGCACCGTGGGCAGGAGATGCGAGTCCTTCAGGCGCGGCTCGTCCTTCAGCGCCTCGACGATGGCGAGGCCCTGCGCCGGTCCGAACGCCATGCCGACGGCCACCGCCCGGTTGATTTCGACGATGGGCGAGGGGGCCGCCAAGGCAAGCGCCTGATAATAGGCTGATATCGCAATCCAGTCGGTGTCGGCTGATGTCATCGCGCGGGCATGGCAGGCGGCGATCATCGCCTGCAAGAGATAGGGGCCGGGTGTCGATGTCAGGGTCATGGCGCGGTTCAGGCCGTCGAGGCCGCGCCGGATGAGCGACCAGTTCCATCGGGTGCGGTCCTGGTCGAGCAGCAGGATCGGCTCACCCGCTTTGCCGGTGCGGGCAGGGAAGCGCGAGGCGTTGAGTTCCATCAGCGACACCAGCCCCTGCACCTCGGGCTCGTCAGGCATCAGCGCCGCAAGGGAACGGCCGAGGCGCAGCGCCTCGCCACAGAGATCGGCGCGCAGCCAGTCCGGTCCAGCGGTCGCCACATAGCCTCCGTTGAAGATGAGATAGACCACCTCCAGCACGGCGGCGAGGCGTTCGCGCCGCTCCTGCCCGCGCGGCGTCTCGAACGGGATGGCGGCATCGCGGAGCGCCCGCTTGGCGCGCACGATGCGCTGGGCGGCGGTGGCTTCGGGCACCAGGAAGGCGCGGGCGATCTCAAGCGTCGACAGCCCGCCCAACAGGCGCAGGGCGAGGGCTGCGCGCTGCTCGGCCGGCAGGACGGGATGGCAAGCGGTGAAGATCAGCCGCAAAAGATCGTCGTCGATGTCCTCGTCGAGCGCTGCCTCGATGTCGGGCATTTCGCGCTCCAGCTCGGCAAGGTCGATGGCAAGTTCGCGATGCTTGCCGTCGATCATGGTGGTGCGGCGCAGCCGGTCGAGCGCCCGGTTCCTGGCGACCTCCGTCAACCAGGCGGCCGGGTTGCGCGGGATGCCGTCCCGAGGCCAGCGTTCCAGCGCCAGCAGGAAGGCATCGCCGGCGATCTCCTCGGCCAGCCCGATATCCCTGAGATAGCGGGCAAGCCTGGCGGTGAGCTTCGGCTGCTCGATCCGCCAGACTGCTTCGATGGTGGCTGTGGCGGTCAACTCTTCAGCTCGCCAAAGCCTTCCGCCACCTTCTGGACGTCCTCGGGGAAATCGCTCATCTCAAAGACGCGTCGAACCTCGATCAGGTCATTCTCCCCAGCGGGGCAGCGGCGGGCCCATTCGATGGCTTCTTCACGCGAGCGGACGTCGATCACCCAATAGCCGCCGAGCACTTCCTTGACCTCGGCGAACGGCCCGTCGGTGACGACGGGCTTGCCGCCCTTGAAGCTCACACGCGCGCCCGATGACGGCGGATGCAGCCCATCGAGCGCCAGCAACACGCCGGCCTTCTTGAGCTCCTCATTGTATTTCATCATTGCCTCTACCCCCTTGGCGTCGGGCCTGACGTCGGGCGCCGCCTCTGCATAGCCGCCGGGGATCATCAGCATCATGAACCGCATGGTCTTCTCCTTGGTTGGGTTGGGTCGATCATACGACGAACGAAGGGTGGCGGAATCGACAGGTGCCGCAAAAAGTTCGAATCGCGATTACCCCTGACCGACTGCGTTGGACTGCCACATGGGCGGGGCTGCCATCTGGCCCCGTCCTGTTGCCCTGATATGCCAGCTTGCATCCGTCATCCTCGAGTGAGCCCGCGTGAAATCATCCAGCCTGGCCGGCGCCGTTTCCCCCATGATCCCGGTGCTCGTCTGTGCATTCGGCATCTTCCTTCTGTCCGGCATGGATGCGGCGATGAAGGTGCTGGTCATCGCTGTCGGTGTCTACAACACGGTGCTGTGGCGCAGCATGCTGGCGACATTGATCGCCGGTGCGGGCTGGCTGGCGGGGCCGCGCTCGCTTCCTACCGCCGCGGTGCTGAGGCTGCATGCGCTGCGCGCGGTGGTTGTCGGCATCGTCCTGATGTCATTCTTCTGGGGGCTTGCAAGACTGCCGCTGGCGGAGGCGGTCGGGCTTAGTTTCGTGGCGCCGCTGTTCGCGCTCCTGCTGGCCGCGCTGCTTCTGGGCGAAAGGATCCAGCGCAAGGCGATCTGGGCGTCACTCGCCGGCATCGCGGGCGTCGCGATCATCGTGGCGGGCCAGTTCGGGCAGAAGACCTATGCCGGCGATGCGCTGCTCGGCACGGCGGCGGTGCTGGTCTCGACGGTGTTCTATGCCTACAATCTGATCCTCGCGCGGCGACAGGCGATGCTGGCCAAGCCAATCGAGATCATGCTGTTCCAGAACCTTTGCGTCGCGGTCATGCTTGGCCTTGCCGCACCCTGGCTTGCCATCTCGCTGCCCAGCAATCTCTGGCTTCCGCTCGCCGGGGTGACGGCCCTGTCGCTCGCCGGCCAGTTCCTGATGAGCTGGGCCTATGCGCGGGCCGAAGCGCAATATCTGATCCCGACCGAATATTCGGCCTTCATCTGGGCGATCGCGCTCGGCTGGTTCTTCTTCGACGAGGCGGTGACCTGGACGACGCTGGCGGGAGCCGGCCTCATCGTGGCCAGCTGCCTGATCGCCGCACGCTCCAACCCCAGACTGGCCGAGCCGATCGAAGTCGCGGTTTGAAGGGGGAAGCGCCCTCCGCGACGCGTCGACGCATAGTTCTCACAGCAGAAATTGCACGACCCATCAAAGCAGGGAGCGCTTGTGCGTAGCCAGCATCAAGCACGGTCGTAAGTAGATCTGTGTCTACAGTAAAATTTTATTAAATATATCGTCGGTCGAATTACGTTCTGTAGACCATTCGTCGGGTTGTTGTGCTCTCAGTCCGGAAAACGTCACTGAAGGGTCGATGTAATAGTGAACTATGTGGCAAGGTCCTGGAACGGTATCGTGCATGGCAATTTTGGTCCGGATGCGGTCGCCTGGAACTCGTATCGAGCGATCCGAGCAGGCCAGGCATCACGAGGAGGATTTATCCGATGAGCTTCTTCGTCAACGCCTTAGGTGTTCCTCTCCCCTACAGCGGCGCTTCCAGCCATTGGTACTCGGCGGCAGGGTCCGGGCCGGACTTGTACGGCAGTTCCGGGAACGACTCGTTCTACGGAGCATCCGGTGTCAACGTCACCATGCACGGAGGTACAGGCGATGACATCTATTACCTCTATGCGGCGGGCAACAAGGTGGCGGAGGCCGCTGGGGCAGGCATCGACACGATCAGCACGTGGATGAGCTACAAGCTCCCCGACAACGTCGAGAATCTCGTCGTCACAAACGCCAATAACTATGCTTTCGGAAATGGGTTGGACAACATCATCACCGCCAAGGCCGGGCACCAGACTCTGGACGGAGGCGCGGGAAACGATGTGCTGATCGATGGCGGCGGCGGTTACGACACTTTCATCGTCTCGAAAGGCAACGGAAGCGACCTGATAGCGAATTTTGCCGCCACCGACACCGTCCGCCTCAATGGCTATGGGTTCACTTCGTTCGACGCCATCCACTCAAGCATGATCCAGGCGGGATCGAACGTGCTGCTGAACCTCGGGTCCGGCGAGATCCTCGAGTTCAAGGACACGACCATCGACAAGCTGCAGCCCAGCCAGTTCGAATTGCCGATCGATAAATCCGGGATGCAGCTCTCCTTCAGTGACGATTTCAACACGCTGAACCTTCACAACAGCCAGGGCGGCACGTGGGATTCCAACTTCTGGTGGGGAGCGCCGAACGGCAGCACCTTGAGCAGCAACAATGAGCTGCAATGGTACGTCGACGCCAACTACGCACCGACGAGCTCCGTCCATCCGTTCAGCGTGAACAACGGCGTGCTCACCATCACCGCGGCGCAGGCGCCGGCGGATATCAAGCCGCTGATCAACAATTACGAATACACCTCAGGCATTCTGACGACCCACGATTCCTTCTCGCAGACCTATGGCTATTTCGAAATACGGGCCGACCTGCCCGAGAACGCCGGCGCCTGGCCGGCCTTCTGGCTGCTTCCGGAAGACGGTTCGTGGCCGCCGGAACTCGATGTCGTTGAAACTGTCGGCCAGGCCGCGAACTCATTGATCATGACGGCGCACTCCAATGAAACGGGGACGCACACCAAGGTCACGTCGATAGTGAGTGTCTCGAACCCCGACGGCTTCCACACCTATGGCCTGCTCTGGACGCCGGACAAGCTCGTCTGGACCTATGACGGCGTGCAGGTCGCGGAAACGGCGACGCCGTCCGACATGAACAAGCCCATGTATATGCTGGTCGATCTCGCGGTCGGCGGCTTGGCCGGCGCCCCTCCGGATCATCTGGCCGCACCGGCCGAGATGAAGATCGACTACGTCCGCGCCTATACGCTGGACAGTGCGCCGGCAAACGCCCTGAACATCGCCAGCAGCAGCATCGGCACGCACAGTGTCGCAACGCACGGCAACAGCACGCTGCACGGCGGCTCCGAGTTCGGGGGCCACGCGTAGGTCTCGGGAACATGCAGCGTCGGGGAATGTGGAAATGACTGGACCGTCTGGCCTGCGTCCGGTCTTCATGCGCGCCATCGCCGATGTCGGCGTCTTCTCGCTGTTGATCAACATCCTGCTGTTGGTGATTCCGCTCTACCTGCTGCAGGTCTATGACCGCGTGCTGCCGTCCTCCAGCGTCGAGACGCTTGTCTATCTTTCTGTCATCGCGGTTCTCTCGCTCGTTTTCCTCGGGCTGCTGGACGCGATCCGCGCCGTTTACACGCAGCGCGTTGCGGCGACCCTCGACCGGAAACTGGGCGCCAGCACATTCGCTATTTCGCTTGGCGCGAAATATGCCGGAGGCCTGTCGCCGCTGCGCGACCTCGCCTCTGTCTGCGCCTTCATCAGGTCGCGCGGGGTGGCGGTGTTGTTCGACCTGCCGTTTGCCCCTGTCTTCCTCGCTTTGCTCTATCTCATCCATCCGGTGCTGTTCTGGGTGACGGTCGCCGGCGCGGCGCTTCTGCTTTTGCTGGTCGTGGCCAACCAGCTTGCCATCGGCAGGAGCGACGCCTTGTCCTCGGAGCGTTCGGCCTTGGCCAGCCAGGCGGAACAGGCCTTTGCCCGCAATGCGGAGACGCTGCGCGCCATGGGCATGGTGGAGAACGCCGCGCGGGTCTGGGGACGGCACGTGGCGGCAGCGCTCACACTGCATGACCGATCCTCGAGTGCCAATGCGATCTTCAGCGGCGCCTCGCGGGCACTGCGCATGATGCTGCAACTGGCGATCCTCGGCGCCGGCGCATGGCTGGTGCTCAAGGGACAGATGACGGCAGGCATGATCTTCGCCTCCTCGCTGGTGTCGTCGCGCGCGCTGCAGCCGCTTGACCAGTTGATCGGCGCCTGGCGGCAGATCGCCGACGCCCGGCGGGCATGGAAGCGGCTGGGGACGGCGCTTGCGGCGCGTCCGGCTGAAGCGCGCAAACTGATCCTGCCTGATCCGGCAGGCGCGATTTCCGTGCAGGACGTTTTCTTCATGGCGCCGAATGCGCAGCCCGGCACCGAACCCATCCTCAAGCGGCTGAACTTCCAGATCGGCGCCGGCGAGGCGTTGGCCATTGTCGGCCCGAGCGGCGCCGGCAAATCGACGCTGGCGCGGTTGCTTCTGGGTGCCGCCCGGCCGACCGGCGGCGCGGTCAGGATCGACGGCGCCGACCTCAGGAGCTGGGACGAAAACCAGCTCGGAAAGCATGTCGGTTACCTCGCGCAGGAGGTCGAGCTCTTTCCAGGCTCGATCGCGCAAAACGTCGCCCGCTTCGACCCCGATGCAGATGACGCCGCGATCATCGAGGCAGCAAGGCGGGCCGAGGCGCATGAACTGATCCTGGCGCAGCGGGACGGCTACCAGACATTGATAGGTCCGTCGGACAGAATGCTGTCGGGCGGCGAACGCCAGAGGATCGGGCTGGCCCGCGCCTTCTACGGCAATCCCAGAATTCTCGTCCTGGACGAACCCAGCACCCATCTCGACGGCACCGGCGAAGCGGCGCTCGAGGCGGTACTCGCTGCGACGAAGGCGGCCGGCGTCACGATCGTCGTGATCACGCATCGCCCTTCGATTGCCGCGTCCTGCGACCGCGTGATGCTTCTGCGCGGCGGCGCGATCGAAGCCTTCGGCCCAAGCAGCGAGGTGCTGCGGCATTCGGTCGTTGGCAAGGGCCTTCCCGCGCAGCCGAATACGGTGGTGACAGGATCCTTCGCCACGACGATCCGCGCGCATAACACCCGTTTTGGATCGTAGATGATGGCGGCGCAGAGCCTCACCTGGGACGAGGGCAACCCCCGTACCAACATAAGGCGCGTGGCATTCGCCGGATACGCGGCAACGGCGCTGTTGGTGGGTTGCTTTGGCTATTGGGCTGTCAGCGCGCCCTTGTCTGGAGCGGTGATCACGCAAGGGACGATCTCGGCGACCGGCGGAAACATCCTGATTCAGCATCCCGAGGGCGGCATCATCGAGGCGTTGCTGGTCCATGACGGCGATCGCGTGCAACAGGCCCAGGATCTGATCGTGCTGGATCCGACAGCCGCGCAGGCCGAGCTCAATCGGCTGACGAGGCAGTCGATCGCGCTCAGGGCGGCTGCAGCGCGGCTGGAGGCGGAACGCGACGGGTTGGACAGGCTCGCGCCAATCACCAAGCCGGCGCCAGCATCGCTCCAAGCCGATTTTGAAGCCCTGATTCGAGAACAGCAAAAGGAATTCGATGCCAGACTCGCCCGGTTCCGATCGGAACAATCGATCCTCGCCCAACGCGTAGCCATGCATCGGCAGTCCGTCGTGGGGCTGCAGTCCCAGAAAGAGGCCGTTCAGCAGCAGGCCGAAATCGTGAAGAAGGAGCTCGGCATCAAAACCGGCCTGCTGGACAAGGGCCTCACCAATCGTACCGAATACTCGCAGCTTTTGCGCAGCGAGGCCGATCTCGTCGGGCAGGCCGGGGCGCTGGAAGCCAACCTGGCGGCGGCCAACACCCAGATCGTCGAAGCCCAGGAGCAGATCGAGCGCCTGACCACGCAACGCGTGGAGGAGGCGCTGACGAAGCTGGACGAGGTTCGTTCCAACCTGGCCGACGTCGAGGAACAGATCAGGGCGGCCGAGGCGGTGCTGCGGCGCACGACGATCAAGGCACCGGCCGCGGGCATCGTGGTGTCCTCGACCTATAATACCAAGGGCAGCGTGATTGCGCGCGGCGAGAAGATCATGGAAATCCTGCCCACGGCACCGGGTCTGATTGTCGATGCAAGGCTGCGGCCGAAGGACGTCGATCAGGTCCGTGTCGGCCAACCGGCGAAACTGCGATTGTCCGCCTTGAACATGCGGCTCACCCCCGAGGTTTCAGCCACCGTGGCACAAATTTCCGCGGACCGGCTCATCGACGAGGCTACCCATGAGCCCTATTTCCGCGTCAAACTCAGGATTGCCGCCGACCTGCCGCCCGGCGTGAAGCCCGGGCAGCTCTATCCCGGAACGCCGGTCGAGGCGTTCATCAATACTGGCGACCGGACTTTCTTCGAGTATCTGGTACGGCCAATGCTCGATTCCTTCGCGCGCGCGTTCACGGAGCGGTAGCTGCCACGCAATCCACCGGCCAACCGCCAATGACCGCCAAGGCCTGAAGCTGACATTCAAACAATCAGCGCACCGCCTCGCGGTGGGTGCCGGGCAAGCGGGTGGCGATCAGCTTGTCGATGCGGCGGCCGTCGAGGTCGACCACCTCGAAGCGCCATCCCTGCGCGTCGACGCATTCGCCGGTCGCCGGCAGATGGTGCATATGCGACAGGACATAGCCGGCGACGGTTTCGTAGTCGCGGTTTTCGGGCAGGTCGAAGCCCAGAATCTCGGCCATCTCGTCGGCCTGCATATAGCCGGCGAGCAGCCATGAGCCGTCCTCGCGCTTGACGGCGTTTTCCTCGTCGCCGGCATCGAGGTCCGCGCGGAACACGCCGGTGATGGCTTCGAGAATATCGGCCGGCGTGACGATGCCTTCGAAATGGCCGTATTCGTCATGCACCAGCGCCATCGGCACGTCGGATTCCTTGAGTTTGTGCAGCACGTCGAGCGCGTCGGCCTGGTCGTAGACGATGGGCGCGGCGCGCACGTGCTTGCGCGGGTCCAGCGTGCGGCCGGCAAGGATCGCGGCCAGCACGTCGCGCGTCTGGACGACGCCGACCATGACATCGACGCCGCCGTCGCCCGCCGGCAGGCGCGAATGCTGGGTGTCCATCAGGAGCTTGCGGATCGTCGTGTCGTCGGACTGCAGGTTGATCCAGTCGACCTCGGTGCGCGGCGTCATCACCGCGCGTACGGCGCGGTCGCCAAGCCGCATGACGCCGGCGATCATGCGCCGCTCGTCGGATTCGATGGTGCCGTGATGCTCGGCCTCGGCGACCAGCATCTTGATCTCCTCGTCTGTGACCTTCTCCTCGCTTTCGCCGCGCTGGCCAAGCAGCCACAATATGGCGCGGCCGGAAATGTCGAGCAGGAACACCAGGGGTGCCGAGATGGTGGCGAGGATGGTCATGGCCGGCGCCGCACGGGCGGCGACGCGCTCGGGGTCGCGCAGCGCGATCTGCTTGGGCACGAGTTCGCCGACGATCAGCGAGAAATAGGTGATGATGGCAACGACGATGCCGACGCCGAGCGGATCGGCGACGCTTTCGCGCATGCCCGTCGTGGCCAGGAACACGGACAGCCGGTCACCCAGCGTGGCGCCGGAGAAGGCGCCGGAAAGCACGCCGACCAGCGTGATGCCGATCTGCACCGAGGACAGGAACTTGCCGGGATTAGAGCCAAGATCCAGCGCCCGGCCGGCGCCGTTGACGCCACGGTCGATCATCGCCTTGAGCCGCGCCGGGCGCGATGAAACGATGGCGAGTTCGGACATTGCCAGAAGGCCGTTCACGCAGATGAGGACGACCACGATAGCGATTTCGACGTATAGCATGAGGGCTCAATAGCATTGCGGCGGGCCGCTCGAAAATAGTGAAAGCGCGTTGCGCGTAAATGGATTACACGCGTCGCGTTTTCAGTCTTTGTGTTGATGCATGTCGTTGTCCCAAAACCGGAACCACTTTTGTGCGACATGCATTGCGTTGATGCATGTCGTCATACCAAAACCGTGACCACTTTTGGGCGACATATATTAGGCATCTTAGACTACGGCGTGTGTCTTCAGGCCTCGTCCCAAGGCGGCGCCGAAAAGTGTTCGACGAGCGCGTCGACGACAACACGCACTTTTGGCGTGAGCGCGCGCGTCACCGGCCAGACGGCGTGCACGGCGATGTTTTCCACCTCACAGTCCGACAGGACCATTTCGAGGTCGCCATGCCTGAGGCTGTCGGCTGCCAGCCAGGTCGGCAGGAAGGCAATGCCGCAGCCGGCAAGGGCGGCGTCGAGCATCGGTTCGCCATGGCCGAGGACAAGCCTCGCCTTGGGGGCGAAGGTCGTCTGGCGGCCGTCGCCATGTCTGATCACTCGGGGGCTGACGACGCCCTCGCGGCCGTAGCCGATGACGCTGTGATGGGCGAGATCCTCGACCGATCGCGGCCTGCCGTGCTCCTCGAGATAGGCGGGAGCGGCGCAGATGGCCGAGCGTTGCGCGTAGATGCGTCTGGCCGCGAGCGACAGGCTGTCGTCCAGTTCTCCCATGCGGATGGCGAGATCGATGCCTTCCTCGATCAGGTCGACGCGGCGGTCGTTGAAAGAGATTTCGACCGTGAGTTCGGGGAATTTCCTGGAAATCTCGAACAGGACGGGTGCGACGCAGCGCCGACCAAAGGCGAGCGGAACGTCAACACGCAGCCGGCCGGAAGGGACGTGCCGGCGCGCGGCGAGCAGCGACTGCGCCGCCTCGATCTCGGCCAGCGCCCTGACGCAGGCCTCATAGTAGCTCACGCCTTCGCTGGTCGGCCTGAGGCTGCGGGTGGTGCGGTTGAGCAGGCGAACGCCGAGCCGCTGCTCCAACTGGGCGACCGACTTGCCGATCGCCGACTTCGTCACATGCAGCCGCTCGCCGGCGCCGGTGAAGCTGCCGGCCTCCACGGCCTGGACGAATGCGACGATGCCTTGCAGGTCAATCGGTTCCACGGAGATTCCAATTGGCGAATTTTTGTCCTCAATCAGTCGTGGAATATGCCGCATGGGAGCTCTATTTTCCATAGTCGAAAAGCATAAATCTCTCGCGGACCATCAATCACGGAGCGCGAGCAATATGAGCACCCAAATCAACCGATCCTGGCAAATGAGCGGTTTCGGCCTGTCCAGGCTGAGCCAGGTGACGGGCAAGATGCCGCAACCCGGGCCGCACGAGCTTCTGGTGCGCACGAAGGCCGTGTCGCTGAACTACAAGGACAGACTGATCGTGGACGGCACGCTGATCCCCGAGCTCACCTTTCCCTTCGTGCCGACATCGGATGCCGTGGGTGAGATCGTCGCTGTCGGCAGCGCGGTCAGCCGCTTCCAGGTCGGGCAACGCGTGCTCGGCCAGGTCATCGCCGACTGGCCGGATGGCGACGCGCCGCCCGTGCCGCACAAGCACACGCTGGGGTCCTCGCTGCCGGGCATGCTTTCAGACCATGTGGTCTTTGGCGAGGACGCCGCCGCGCTGGCGCCGCCGTCGCTCAGCGATATCGAGGCGGCAACGCTGCCGATCGCGGCCTTGAGCGCCTGGTTTGCGATGGCCGAGGCGACAAGGCCGGTGGCGGGCCAGACCGTCCTCATCCAGGGCACTGGCGGCGTGTCGCTGTTTGCGCTGCAATTCGCCAGGGCGTTCGGCCTGCGTGCCATCGTCACCTCGAGCAGCGACGACAAGCTTGAACGGGCAAAAAATCTCGGCGCCTGGCAGGTGATCAACTATCGCACCCGGCCGGCATGGGACGAGGCCGCACGTGAACTGACCAATGGGTTGGGGGTGAACCATATTCTGGAAATGGTCGGCGGCGACAATGCGCGGCGATCGCTGAACGCGCTGGCCGCGGGCGGCCGGCTGTCGGTCATCGGCCTCTTGGGCGCGATGGAGCTCAATTTCCCGATCGTGCCATTCATGCGCAACCGCATTGTCGTGCAGGGTCTGTCGATCGGCCATCGCCGGGCCTTCGAGCGGATGAACCAGGCGATCGAGGCGCTCGGCATCAAGCCGGTCATCGACAAGGTCTTTGGCTTCGACGAGGTGCCGCAGGCCCTCCAGCATCTCGAGAAGGGGCCGTTCGGCAAGATCGTGATCAGCACGACCTGACCTCGCCGTCCGGTCACTGCGGCTGCTTCAGCACGCCGATGATTGCCTTGCCGTCGGTGAAATAGGGATCGCCGCCGCCATTGCGGCCGGTCCTGGTGGCGCCGATGCCCGGCAATTCGCTGGTCGATGCCAGCAGGCCGGCCGCGTTGAGGTCGCCGATCAGGAAGTCGCGTTCGGCGTCGATGTCGGGACCGATGTGATGGGTGATGGCGCCGGTGTCGTGGCTGAGGCCGACGCCGCGATCGAAGCTGGCGGCACCCAGCCATAGCGGGCGGCCGTCGTCGCCGACCGTATCGGTCTTCCAGAAACGGACGTGATGGCGCCGGTCGGCGCTGTCGCCCACCGGCTTTTCGAAAGCGAGATCCTGGGCGCGGCCCTCGAACAGCAGGCGGCTCATCGGCGCATCGGGATAGGGGCGGGAAAACAACACACTTTCGCCGATGTCGATAGCGGTTCTCAAGGTGACGGCGTCAGCGGTGTCCCAACCGGCAACGGCGAAGGCATGGACCACCTCTTTCTCCGTGCCGACAAGGCCGACATTGATCGGGTCACCGGGAATGCCTTGCGGCGTGTGCGTCACCATTTCGAGGCGCTGGTCGCGAAAGCCGCGCTCGCGGAATGTCCAGAATTCCGGCGCGGCGAGATAGGCAAGCACGATCCAGGCGCCAAGCAAGGCCAATACCCAGGTCGCAATGCGTCGCCGAATACTTCGCTGGCTCATGTGCCGTCGCCCGCCCGTTCCGCGTCACTTTATGCGGAGTCGCGTGCCGCCGGCAGAGGGTCCGGGCGCGCCGATGCTAGCGACAGGCGCGATAGCCGTTCCTGCGGTTCTTGATATCGAAATGGAAATGGTTGCGGTGGTCGTAATTGTAGCCGGGGCCGAGCACGGTGGTGAAATACTGGCAACCATCGGCGCGCACATTGTTGAGGAAGCCGCGCGTGCGGAAGGCGAACAGGCCGGGCTTGCGCACATCGATGTCGTCGCCATTGTTGAGTTCGATGCTCATCACGTCGAGCGCATTGCCCTTGCCGTGCTCGGACAAAACACCTTCGCCGGCGATGTTGCGGCAGGAATAGCTCGAGCCCTGGTGGATGGTCTTGACGCCGGAGAAGTAGCGCCAGCGGGCGGAGGGAACGAGTTCGTTCTTCGTCCAGGCGGCGAAGGTGGCGGCCATGTCGCAGGTCAGTGTCGCGGCGGGTTTCATCTCGACACTGCCGATCGCCGTGACTTTTACGGGATAGTCGATACCGCACTGGCCTTCATGGATCGGCGCCAGGTCGGTATAGGCGACATCGAGGCGCTTCAGCTGCTGGCGGCAGTCGATTTCGCTGGCTGGTATCTGCTCGACCGGCGACATCGGCTCATCCATGCGCGGATAGGCGGCCTGCGTCATGTAGGGATTGGAGGGAACAAGCCGCTGCATGCCCGTATATTGCGGCACGGCCGAGGTTTGCGAGCCGACATCGACCGCCGGCTGCAACGATAGCACGCTGCCGGTGTTGCAGGCCGAAACCGCCGCGAGGGTGAGGCCGGCGGCCAGCAGCATCACGGGTTTCGATCGGCGCGCGGTGGCGGAAAACACGGCGCGAAATTTGCCGGCCATTGGCGGAATCCTGTCCCCGAACCTGATCCCGATCAGGTTCTACCTTTTGCCTGGCCATGATCTTTTCCGAAAACTGGTTTCCACTTTTCGGGATCATGGCCGGATATCCGGCATTTTAACGATCAAGGGTAAAGGAAAACTCAGCGCCCGCGTTCACGCCTGCGGCGGAATTGCGGCGATCCTCAAGGGACAATAGCTACTGGCAGAACGTGCCGCCATGCCGGCGTGGCTCGAGATCGAGGTGGAAGTGCAAGGCGTGGTCGGCGTCGGCACCCGGTCCGAGCACGGTCTTGAACGGACCGCAGGCGGCCTTGCGCACGGCGTTGAGGAATTTGGCGTCCCCTTCGGGCGGCGTTGGACCGACCTCGACCTTCCTGCCATCGGACAAGGTGAAACTGGCTATGTCGAGCGCGTTGCCGAAAGCGTGCTCCGACAGTTTCCTGGTGCCGTGGCGCGGGCGGCAGACGAAGGCCGATGCCTGGCTGATCGATTTGAGGTCGGCGCCGAATTCGGCTTTCGCCTCCGGCTGGACGACGTCGGCGGCAAACCGCGCCGCCGCCTCGGCCATTGGACAGTTGAGCTCGGTGCCGGGGGCGATGGCGATCGACTTGCCAAGGCTCTTCAGCACGAGGGGGTAGGGGATGGAGCAGCCGATTTCGGGATTGCTTTCCGCACCGTGCTCCTCGAATTCGACGCCGAGCGACTTCAGCCTGTCACGGCAGGCGACTTCCCCGGCGGGCATTTTTTCGCCTGGCCGGTCTGCCGAGCGCGGATCGGGAAGCATTTTCTCGTCGCCACCTTCCGCCGGTTTTTCAGGCGGCTGTGGCGCAACCGCTGGTGGCTGAACCTCTGGTTCCGCAGTGTCGGGCCTTCGTGTCGGGATCGGCACCTCGGCTGGCGACTCAGGCTCGCTTTCCGTTTCGGTTGACGGCTCTCGGGTTGAAGATTCGCGGGCCGATGGCTCGGGATGGGCTTGCTTTGCCTGACGAGCCTTTTCCTCATTGAGCTGGTTGGAGGCGTCCGAGGCCTTTGGACCGACGCTCTTTTGCTCTTCCACCGGTGCGGCGTCGGCCTTTGGCGCGTCCGTGGGACGCGGCTCGGGCACCGGAATATCGGCGGGCGAGGTTTGCTGCTCCTGCGTCTCCTGTGGCGTCTGCCTTGGTGCGATCTGCTGCTTGCCGCGTGATCTGCCGCGGTGCTTGCCTTTCTGCCTCAATGGCTGGTCCAGACGCTGCGTCAACGACTGATCCATCCGAGGGGACAGCGGCTGGTGATGCCTGTGACGATGTCTGGCGTCGGCCGGCGTCGCCAGCAGAACCGCGGCCGCCAAAGGCAGCGCCAAGGTGCAAAGTCGGGAAAAGCTCAGCGTTGCCATCGCTCCGAAACGGCGCCGGCATGCCGAAGTTGCCTGGACGGACGCTTTCCTCCGATCACAATCGGTTACCGCGGCGTTACGCGCCGATCGCTTCGAGGCCTTCCTCCAGCCAGTCGGCGAGCAGCGGCATGCCAAGCAGGTACTTGGCCGTGCGCTTGTTGGCGCGCTCGCGCGCCGCCGTCACGGCATCCACCCATTCCGCGGCGTCGTAGTCGCCGCGGCCGACCCAGGCGAGCGCGATCAGTTCGGCGGCTTCATCGACATTGAGGTCGTCGATCAGCTCGCGCAGTTCTTCCTCGGTCAGGTTTTCCGAACTTTCCTCGGCAAGGCCGTCATGGTGATGATTGTCGTGCGTGTCGCCGTCGAACTCGATCTCGTGTTCGGCGCCGTCGGCGTAGTCCTCGTTGACGGCGGCACTCAGCGCCTTGGCCTTGAGGATGAATAGGCGCACGGTGTCGGGGCCGATAGTAAGGTCCCAGTCCTTTTCAAGCCGCTGCTGCACGGGCCGCCTCCGTCAGTCGTTTGCCGGATGATAGCGGATTTCGGGCATCCGTCACCTGATGTTCTCCCAGACTATTTTTTTCGGGATGAAACAGTCGGCACGCGGCGTTAGTGTTGCATTCTCAACCCTCCAGGAGGCTTCAATGCATAAAAGAGTGCTGATCCAGGCGGCGAGCGCGCTTCTCGCTCTGCAGTTCATGGCTGTTCCGGTATTCGCCGCCGGCAGTAGCGGTGGTGGCAGCGACCAGACTGTCACCCAGTGCAAGAAGGGAGAGGTCTGGGACAAGAAGAAGAAAAAGTGCGTCGCACCCCAGGAAGGCATGCTGGACGACGACAGCATCTATGATGCCGGCCATGCGCTGGCGATGGCCGGGCGCTATGACGAGGCGATCTCGGTGCTGACCCTTGCCGCCAACAAGCAGGATCCGCGCATCCTAAATTATCTCGGCTATTCGCACCGTCATTCCGGGCGTGTCACCGTCGGCCTCGGCTATTACGAGGAAGCGTTGCGCATCGACCCGAACTACACGCTGGTGCGCGAATATCTCGGCGAGGCGCATCTGCAGATCGGCGATCTCGCCGGCGCGCAGCAGCAGCTGATGGAAATCGAGAAGCGCACGGGCAAGGGCTCGCGCGAATACGGCATGCTGTCCGAGCAGATCGATCATTTCATGCGGAGCTGATCAGGCTCCCAGGGCTTATCGAAGCGGCCGCGAGCGATCGCGGCCGTTTTTTGTTGCCTCCCGCCTCATTAGCCGCCTCCTCCCCTGGTGAAAGCGGGGATGATTTTTGCAAAACCGATTTTTGGGCGTGAAAAACCCGCGAAGATTGCTATATTGGGGGAAATTGCGGTGAAACGGTTCCGTTAGCCCGAGGCTGCCGGACCGTTTTCTTTTTGTACCCAACGACAAGGCTTCCCCCGGAACGCGGGGGTGGCGGCAGGAAAGGTCAGGCATCATGAACAAGGTCCCGATGACAGGCGAGGGGTTCGCGTCATTGAAGGAAGAACTGCGTTGGCGCCAGCAGGAAGAGCGGCCGCGCATCATCGAGGCGATCTCCGAGGCGCGCTCGCATGGCGACCTGTCCGAAAATGCCGAATACCACGCTGCCAAGGAGGCGCAGAGCCTCAATGAGGGCCGTGTCAACGAGCTCGAGGACCTGATCGCGCGCGCCGAGGTGATCGACGTCACCAAGCTCAGCGGCGACAAGGTCAAGTTCGGCGCCACCGTCGTGCTGGTCGATGAGGACACCGAGGAAAAGAAGACCTACCAGATCGTCGGCGACCAGGAAGCCGACGTGAAATCCGGCCGCATCTCGATCTCCTCGCCGATCGCGCGCGCATTGATCGGCAAGGAAGTCGGCGACGCCATCGAGGTCAATGCGCCCGGCGGTGCCAGGGGTTACGAGATCGTCCAGGTGCAGTTCATCTAGGACCTTTTAATAATTCTACTCTGGCGCGGTTTCTGCGCTTCCGGTGTTCACGTACTTTAAAGTACGCTCCGCTCGTCGCGGGGCGACCCGAAAACCACGCTATTCGACTCGCCAGAGCGAATTCTGAAAAGGTCCTAAGCCGGCGCCTGCAATTTAAGATTAAGCAGGCTGTCCGCCTCCGCCACGACCTCAGCCGGCGTCAGACGTCCACCAGGCACGGCCAGCAGCGTCGACGCATACGGCCCGCGCGGGCCGGTCAAACCCGGCTCCGTCGCCAAAAATACAGCAACCGTCGGCAGGCCGAAGGCGCTGGCGAGGTGGGTCAGGCCGGTGTCGGCGCCGATGACCAGCGTCGAGCGTCCGAGGATGGCGGCGATGTCGGCCAGCGGCGATTTTGGCACCACGACCGTGGACGGCACGGCCCTGGCGATGGCTTCGGCAACAGACTTCTCACGTTCGTTCGACCAGGTGGTGACCGGGGTCATGCCGCGCTCGACCAGCAGGCGGGCGGTTCCGATCCAGTCTTCAACAGGCCATTTCTTGTCCTCGCGGCTGGTGCCGTGCAACAGGAAGGCGGTCTTTCCGGTGATGCCGGCGAGAGCACCGGGTGGTGGCACGATGCCTGAAGCGAGCGTCGACAGATCGGGCTGGTAGCCAAGCGCCAGCCCGAACAGCCGCCGCGTCCGCTCGATGGCGTGCAGGTTGCGCGGCACGCCGTAGGTGACGTCGTAGAACAGGGTCGCAGAGGGTTCGCGTGCACTCGACCGGTCGAAGCCGGCGATCGGTGCGCGCGCCTGCCGCGCCACCAGGGCCGATTTCAGCAGACCCTGTGCGTCGATGACCAGATCGAAGCGGCATTCGCGCAAGGTTCGGCGCAGCGCGGCCGCCTCACGCCAGGTTCCGCCGTTGAACAGCGCCTTGCGCCAGCGCCGGATCGCCACCGTGTGAATCCCAGCGATCGCCGGGTGCAGGGCGACAATGCCGGCAAACGCCTCCTCGACGCACCAGTCGAAGGAAATGTCCGGCCGGTGCAGGCTGGCATCCTCGACGGCCGGAAAGGTGTGGATGACATCGCCCATGGACGATGTCTTGACGATCAGAACCTTCATGCCGTGGCCGGGAGTTCCAGCAGTCGCTCCGCCGCTGTAGCGACTTGGCCGACTTCCAATGTCTTCAGGCAGTTGAGATGGCCGAGCGGGCAGACCTTCTGGTGGCAGGGCGAGCAGGAGAGGTGCAGCCAGACCAGCTCGCGCCGTTCCGCCAGCGGCGGCGTGTTTTCGGGCGAGGTCGAGCCGTAGACGGCAACGATCGGCGTACCGACGCCCGCCGCGACATGCATCAGCCCGCTGTCGTTGGAGACCGCCAGCCTTGCCGCCGCTATCAGGTCGATGGCGTCCTCCAGCCGTGTCTGGCCGGCTAGGTCGACGACGCCGGGGGCAAGGGCCGTGATCTCAGCGGTGACATCGCGGTCGTTCTTCGAACCGAACAGGGCGACCTTCAATCCCTTATCCATGAACTTGCGGGCAAGGCCGGCATAGCTTTCGCTCGGCCAGCGCTTGGCCGGACCGAATTCGGCGCCAGGCATCAGAGCCGCGAATTTCCGCGGCGCCAGCCCGAAACGGTCCAGCAGGGCGGCCTGGTTTCCGGCATCCACGGTCAGATGGGGCGCGCGAAAACTGCCGCCCTTGGCGAGACTGAAATAGGCCTGCGCTGTGCGCCGTTTCACGGCGTCCGGCAACGGCACGATGTCGGTCAAAAGGCCGTAGCGCATCTCGCGCAGATGGCCGAAACGGCGCGGAATGCGGGCAAAGAACGGGATCAGCGCCGATTTCCAGCTACCTGGCAGGACATAGGCCATGTCGTAGCGGCCGCGCAGCAGACGGCCGAAGCGGCGGCGAATGGTGAATTCGAGCGCGCCGGGCTTCAGCGGCAAGTCGATCTGCTGGCGGATCTCGGGCATACGCTTGACCAGCGGCGCCGCCCAGGCCGGTGCCAGCACGTCGATGGCGGCGTTGGGATAGAGTTCCTTCAGCGCCGAGAACAGGCACTGCGCCATCACCATGTCGCCCACCCAGCGTGGGCCGATCACGAGGATCGTTGGGCTTTCAGCCATTCGACATAGTCTCTGACACCGGTTTCCACTGTCCGGAACTGGCCATTATACCCGGCCGCGCGCAAACGGGACATATCAGCTTGCGTGAAGCTCTGGTAGCTGCCCTTGAGGTGGTCGGGGAAGGGGATGAACTCGATCTCGCCCTTGCCCAGCGTGTCGATGACGGTTTCGGCGATGGCGCGGAACGGCTGGGCGCGGCCGGTGCCGCAGTTGAAGATGCCGCTCGATCCTCGCTTCCAGAGCCACAGATTGACGTCGGCGACGTCGCCGACATGGATGAAGTCGCGGCTCTGTTCGCCGGGGCCGAAACCGTCATAGGCGCCGAACAGTCTCGGATTCTCGCCACGCTCGACCTGGTTGAACAGATGGAAGGCGACCGAGGCCATGGCGCCCTTGTGGGCCTCTCGCGGGCCGTAGACGTTGAAATAGCGCAGGCCGGCGACCTGCGAGTGATCGGTGTCGAAGACGGTGCGCCTGACATAGTCGTCGAACAGTTTCTTCGAATAGGCATAGACATTGAGCGGCCGCTCCAGCGCCGGCTCCTCGCGAAACTCCGAACCGCCGCCATAGACAGAAGCCGAGGAGGCGTAGAGGAAGGGCACGCGCGGCGCCTGGCAGGCATGCAGCAGCCGCTTTGAATAAGCAAAATTCACCTCCATCATGAACTTGCCGTTCCACTCGGTGGTGGTTGAGCAGGCGCCCTGGTGGAAGACGGCCTCGATGCGGCCGAGCGCCCCGGCCTCGATGCGGGTTAGAAAATCGTCCTTGTCGAGATAGTCGGCAATGCTGAGATCGGCGAGATTGGCGATCTTGTGGCCGTCGGTGAGATCATCGACGACCAGGATGTCGTCATGGCCCTCGGCATTGAGCGCGGCGACGATGTTGGAGCCGATCATGCCGGCGCCGCCCGTGACGATGATCATGAAGGCCTCTGGTTGCTTGCGATTCCGGTCCTTATAAGGGAGGCCAGCCGGGCTGTCGACAAAGCAGGTGCAGGCGTCACAGCGGCGCCGCAAAGCTTCCGCTCAGTCAGCATCGATCATAAGGGACAGAAAATGCCGTCGACCGAACTGCTCATTGCGTTTTTCGCCACCACGGCGATCTTCGCCTATATCCCCGGTCCGGCCATGCTCTATGCCGCCGCGCAGACGCTGGCGCGTGGGCGGTGGTCGGGACTGACGGCAGCACTTGGCATCCATCTCGGCGGTTATGTGCATGTCTTTGCCGCCGCCGCCGGCCTGTCGGTGTTGTTCCATGCCGTGCCGCCGCTCTACATGGCGGTCAAGCTGATCGGTGCGCTCTATCTGATCTGGCTCGGTGTCTCGCTGTTTCGCAAGCGCGTCGAGGGCGACGTGGCGCTGCCTGCGATTGAACGGAAATCGGCCCGCCGCGCCTTTTTCGAGAGCATCACCGTCGAAGTGCTCAATCCGAAAACCGCGATCTTCTTCATGGCGTTCCTGCCGCAGTTTATCGACGCCTCGGCGGCCTTGCCGGTGTGGCTGCAATTCGTGGTGCTGGGCACCATCGTCAATCTGATGTTCTCCTCGGCCGACATTGTCTGCGTGTTCCTCGCCGGCCTCGTGATCAGCCGGCTGCGGCGTTCGAGCCGGGCGCAGCGGGTGATGCAGCGGGCAGGCGGGGCGGTGCTGGTCGGGCTCGGCGTCCACGTTGCCCTGCAGAAGAGCTGACGCGGCGCGGCCGTTGCGCCGGTTCGAATTGCGGTATATCGGCAGGCATGAACGTCCGCCAGCCGACACCCTATATGTTTCAGCGACTGTTTTTCCCCGCGCGTTGCCAGTGATATGATCAAGCACAATCCGCCTTCTCCCGAACCCCTGCACCGCGCCATTGCCCGCTTTGGCGGCGTCACCGTGCTGGTGGTCGGCGACCTTATCCTCGACCGCTTCGTCAACGGCGTCATCGAGCGGATTTCGCCTGAGGCGCCGATCCCTGTGCTGCATGGGCGCGGCGAAACCTCGGCCATGGGCGGCGCCGGCAATGTCGTGGCCAACATCGTCTCGCTTGGCGCGCGGGCCATCCCGGTTTCGGTGATCGGCACGGACACCGCCGGCGACAGCCTGGTGCGCATGCTCGCCGAGCTTGGAGCCGAGACAGCGGGGCTTTCGCAGCAGCGCGGCCGCATGACGTCGTCGAAGAGCCGCTTCAGCGCGCTCAATCAGCAGGTGTTGCGCTTCGACGAGGAAGAGATCAAACCATTGGACGAGACGGAGCGGGCAGGGCTGATCCGGCATTTCCGTGCCGCACTGGCGGGGGCCGAGATCGTCATCCTGTCCGACTACGGCAAGGGCATCCTGCTCGACGGCGTTGCCGCCGAACTCATCGCCATCTGCCGCGAGGCCGGCAAGCCGGTGCTGGTCGATCCCAAGGGCCGCGATTATGCGCGCTATGCCGGCGCGACCGCCATCACCCCCAACCGCAAGGAACTTGGCGAGGCCGTCGGCCATGCCGTGTTCGCCGATGACGAGATCGTGGCCGCGGCGCGCGAACTGATTTCGGCGCATGGTTTCGACTTCGTCGTCGCCACGCGCAGCGAAAAGGGCATGAGCGTGGTCGGCCCTGACGAGGCGCGCCACATCGCCACCCAGGCGCGCGAAGTGTTCGACGTCTCTGGCGCCGGCGACACGGTCATCGCGACGTTCGCGCTGGCGCTAGCCTCGGGGGCCGATCCCGTCGCGGCGGCCTCGATCGCCAATGCCGCCGGCGGCGTCGTGGTGGGAAAACGCGGCACCGCGCGGCTGACGGTCGAGGAGCTTACCGGCGCGCTGTTTCGCTCGCATGGACCGACCGCCCACAAGGACGCCATCCTCGATGCCTCGTCGGCCGCGCGCATGGTGGCGGCCTGGAAGGAAGAAGGCCTCAGCGTCGGCTTCACCAATGGCTGCTTCGACATATTGCATGCCGGCCATGTCAGCCTGCTGCACGCGGCGCGCAGCCAGTGCGACCGGCTGGTGCTCGGCCTCAACAGCGACGCCTCGGTGCGGCGGCTGAAAGGCCCGGGCCGCCCGGTCAACGACCAGCATGATCGTGCCTGCGTGCTTGCCGCGCTTGCCTCGGTCGATGCCGTCGTTGTCTTCGAGGAGGATACGCCGCTGGCGCTGATCGAGGCGCTGCTGCCCGATATCCTGGTCAAGGGCGCGGATTATACGATCGACACCGTGGTCGGCGCCGACGTCGTGCAGAAGGCCGGTGGGCGCGTCGTGCTGGTCGATCTCGTCGCCGGCAAGAGCACCACCGGCACAATCGGCAAATTGCGCGCCGGCTCTACAAGCTGAGGTTTTGATGTCTGAACTGAACGACTATCTGGTCCGCTCGGCGGCCGCGATCACGGCGATGGTCGAGCGTGACCTGACCGGCGAGATGGAGCGGGCGGCGAGCGCCGTGGTGACGGCGCTCTCGTCGGGTAAGGCCTTGCTGATCGCCGGCAATGGCGGTTCGGCGAGCGACGCCATCCATATAGCCGGCGAATTGGTCGGCCGCTTCCTCAAGGAGCGCAAGGCCTACAATGTCATCGCGCTGCCGGCCAATGCAGCGGTGCTGACGGCCTGGGGCAATGATTACGGCTTCGACACGGTGTTCTCGCGCCAGGTCGAGGCGCATGGCACGGCCGGAGGCGTGCTCCTGGCGATCTCGACCAGCGGCAATTCGCCGAGCATCCTCGCCGCCGCCGAACAGGCGCGGATGATGGACATGACGGTGATCGGCCTGACCGGCGACACCGGCGGCAAACTCAAGCCGCTGTGCGACATCCTGCTCAACGTGCCATCGACCTCGACGCCGATCATCCAGCAGGGGCATCTGTGCCTCTACCATCATCTCTGCGAAGTGGTCGAAGCGCGCCTGTCGAATGGCTGACAAGACGGGCACGCCGCACCCGCTGACCGAGCCGGGCGTGTGGATCGAGCGGATCGGCGGCCGGGTTTTCCCGCCGCACCTGCCGGCGCTGTTCCTCGACCGCGACGGCACCATCAACGTCGATACCGACTATCCCAGCGACCCGGCCGAAATTGTGCTCAGGCCGCAGATGCTACCGGCGATCGCAACCGCCAACCGGGCGGGAATCCCGGTTGTCGTGGTCACCAACCAGTCCGGCATCGCGCGCGGTTATTTCGGCTGGAGCGCCTTTGCGGCGGTGAATGGCCGCGTGCTCGAGCTGTTGCGCGAGGAGGGCGTGTTCGTCGACATGGTGCTTGCCTGCGCCTATCACGAGGCCGGTGTCGGGCCACTCGCCATCCCGGATCATCCGATGCGCAAGCCCAATCCGGGCATGCTGGTCGAGGCGGGCAAACGCCTGGCTCTCGATCTCCAGCGCTCGCTGATCGTCGGCGACAAGCTTGCCGACATGCAGGCGGGAAAGCGCGCCGGTCTCGCACAGGGCTGGCTGGTCGACGGCGAGGCGGCGGTCCAGCCCGGCTTCGCCATCAGGCCCCTGCGGGACAGCAGCGAGCTCGGTGACCTGCTCGCAGCCATTGAAACGCTCGGCCGGGACAACAGGTCCTGATCCAGGCCCGACCGCTCACACGGGATCGTCGCGTTCCGAGGCTTCGTAGAGCTTTGCCTCCGTGGCGAAGGAATAGATCATCACCGACATCGAGTAGACGAAGCCGTGCCGGCCGCACAGGAAATAGCGCTTGGCCAGGTAGAATTTCAGGAAGTTGCCCAACGGCGACAGCACCAGCCGCACCAGGCCGGGCTTCTTGCCCTTCTCGACCAGCGTGACGGCCTTGAGGCTGGAATAGGCGTTGGCCCGGGCAAGATCCTCCTCGACCGATATTTCACGACGATGCAGCAGCACACCGTCTTCGACCGTACCGGTCTCGCCCGGCACCTGGAAGGCTTCGTGCACCCGCGCGGTGAGATCGATGGTGGCACCTTCCCGGCGGAAAAGCCGCATCAGCCTGTTGTGCAGCACCCAGCGGTGCGCATAGCCGTAGCCTTTCAGCCAATCGCGGCGGCGGATGTACCAGCCGCTGATCTTGTCGTCGGCGGCCTGCGTGATGGCCACGATCGACTGCCGCAACTGGTCGTCGACGCGCTCGTCCGGGTCGATCGAGAGGCACCAGGGCTGGGTTGCGTGGTCGAGCGAGAATTGCCGCTGACGGGGAAACCCCGGCCAGTCATTGTGCAAGAGCCTTATCGGGTAGCCCTTGGCGATGTAGCTTTTCACGCATTCGATCGTGCCATCCGTCGAACCGGAATCGACGATGATGATCTCGGCGCAGAAGTCGATGCTTTCCAGGCACGGGCCGATCATATCGGCCTCGTTCACGCAGATGATAAGCGCCGAGACCGGGCTTGCAAATCGAGTCATGGTCCCCTTCCCATGGCGGGCCGCCCCCAGAGCAACGCTGCTTTCGCCATCTGTACCCAAGCAATCCCGCGCGGAAAACCGTTACACACTTTTCCCGGATTCGCTTGAGAAACCAATCAAGCGACGAAGTCCGGCAGAGCCGTCCAGCCTTGTACATCAGCGTCTGTCGAATACCAACGCGGCGCCGGTGTGGCGAAGGCCAGGAATTCGCCAGCGTTCACGCGCTCGCGCGACCTCAGGATCGTTCGAAAGAAACCAGGCCTTCATCCTTGACGCGGCGGATGGTGAGCGCGGTGCGCACGGTGTCGACATTCGGCGTCGAGGTCAGTTCCTCGATGACGAAGGTCTGGAAGGCGCCGAGGTCGCTTGCCAGGCAGTGCAGCAGGAAATCGGATTCGCCCGAGACCATCCAGGCATCGCGCACGATCGGCCAGCCGCGCGTGCGCTCGGCGAAGGTGCGCAGTTCGGCATCGGCCTGGTGATGCAGACCGACCAAGCAGAAGGCGACGACATCGAGGCCGAGCGCCGGGGCATTGAGCAGCGCGCGGTAGCCGCGGATGATGCCGGCCTCCTCCAGCCGCTTGACCCTGCGCAGGCAGGGCGGGGCCGAAATGCCGACGCGGTTCGACAGCTCGACATTGGTCATGCGCCCATCCGCTTGCAGCTCGCGCAGGATCTTCCAGTCGATGGCGTCGAGGTCGGCTTTCAGGGGCATGGCGGTCTCAGCTCGGCGCAAGAATCTTTCGCGATTTTGTAATTAAACGACTTTTGTGTTGGCGCCAGCCCTCATCAATGCGATTTTTGAACGGTAACGAAAGCGGCGATGACGCGAATAACCGCTTGGGCCGAAGCTTTCCGGGGACGACGGCCCGTTCGTCTTGCTGGCGTGGTTGGCAACCCTTACATTAAGCGCGAATTCCACGTCTTTTCCCAAGGCACTGTCTGCCCCGCAGAGGTTTTAGATGACCACCAAGCACGCGCCCGTTCTCATCATAGGTTCCGGTCCGGCCGGCTATACGGCGGCGGTCTATGCCGCGCGCGCCATGCTGAAGCCGATGCTGGTTGCCGGCCTGCAGCAGGGCGGCCAGCTGATGATCACCACCGATGTCGAAAATTATCCCGGCTTCGCCGATCCCATCCAGGGGCCGTGGCTGATGGAACAGATGATGAAGCAGGCCGAGCATGTCGGCACCGACATCATCAACGACATCATCACCGAGGTCGACCTCAACGTGCGGCCGTTTCGCGCCAAGGGCGATTCCGGCACCACCTACACCGCCGACGCGCTGATCATCGCCACCGGCGCGCAGGCCAAGTGGCTGGGCATTCCGACCGAGCAGGATTTCATGGGCTTCGGCGTCTCGGCCTGCGCCACCTGTGACGGCTTCTTCTATCGCGGCAAGGATGTCGCGGTGGTCGGCGGCGGCAATTCGGCGGTGGAGGAGGCACTGTATCTGTCGAACCTCGCCAAGAGCGTCACGGTCATCCATCGGCGCAGCGACTTCCGCGCCGAGCGCATCTTGCGCGAGCGGCTGCTGCAGAAGGACAATGTCCGCGTCATCTGGGACACGGTGGTCGACGAGATCACCGGCCGCCCCGGCAAGGCGCCGCTGCCGCCGTCGGTCGAAGGGCTGAAGCTCAAGCATGCGGTGACCGGTGCCGAAACGCACCTCAAGGTCGACGGCGTGTTCGTGGCGATCGGCCATGCGCCGGCGGTCGAGCTGTTCGTCGGCAAGCTGAAGCAGAAGCCGAACGGTTATCTGTGGACGGCGCCGAATTCGACCCGCACCGACGTGCCCGGCGTGTTCGCGGCCGGCGACGTGACCGACGATGTCTACCGCCAGGCGGTGACGGCGGCGGGGCTCGGCTGCATGGCGGCACTCGAAGCGGAAAAGTATCTGGCCGGCATCGAGGTGCATCGCGAGGCAGCGGAATAGGAGCCGCTTTAAACTGTTAAAAAAACGGCTTAGAAACGTCGTGTAAAAGCCTGATTTTTCATTCAGACGCCAAACAGAACGAGGGGAATCATGGCGTTGGACTGGGACAAGCTACGCGTGTTTCACGCTGCGGCGGAAGCGGGATCGTTTACGCACGCGGCCGAGACATTGCACCTGTCGCAATCGGCGATCTCGCGGCAGGTCAGTGCGCTCGAGCACGATGTCGGCGTGCCGCTGTTCAACCGCCATGCACGCGGCCTGGTGCTGACCGAACAGGGCGAGATGCTGTTCCGCACGGCGCATGACGTGCTGATGAAGCTCGAGACCATCAAGTCGCGCCTGACCGAGACCAAGGACCGGCCCTCCGGCGTGCTTCGCGTGACGACGACCGTTGGCCTCGGCGCCGGCTGGCTGACCGAACGGGTGCAGGAGTTCATCGAACTCTATCCCGAGATCAGCCTGCAGCTGATCCTCGCCAATGAGGAGCTCGACCTCACCATGCGCCAGGCCGATTGCGCCATCCGGCTGCGCCAGCCGCAGCAGCCGGACCTGATCCAGCGCCGCCTGTTCACCGTGCATTTCCACCTCTATGCGGCGCCCTCCTATGTCGCCAAGCATGGCAAGCCGGCCTCGGTCTCGGAGTTGAGGAACCATCGTATCGTCACCTTCGGCCTGCCGGTGCCGTCGCATCTGTCGGAGTTGAACTGGCTGGAGACGGTCGGCGATTTCGAGGGCGGCCAGCGCGTGCCGTCGCTGCAGATCAACGACATCTTGTCGATCAAGCGCGCCGTGCAGGGCGGCGCCGGCATCGCCATGCTGCCCGACTATGTGATCAACAAGGACTCCGGACTGGTGCAGCTTTTGCCGGAAACCGAGGTGCCATCCTTCGACACCTATTTCGCCTATCCAGACGCGATGAAGAACCAGGCCAAGCTGCACGTGTTCCGCGACTTCATCATTGCCAAGGCCAGAAGCTGGTCCTTCTAGGATATGTCGATATTCAGGTGAGGCCGGCCTGCGAACGTGAGTTTCCTGCGCTTCCGGTACTCACGGACGGAAAGTCCGCTCCGTTCCGGTTCACGGAAACCCTCGTTCTCGGCTCGGCCTGACCTGAATCTCGATATATCCTCACGCCGCGCCGCTTCCGCGATCCGGTTCACCCCCGCCAGGGCGTCAGGCGCGGCAGCCAGCCGGGGACGTTGCGGCGGTAGGTTTCATAGTCGGCGCCGTAGCGGCGGGCGAGCGTCGGCTCCTCGTAGAACCTGACGAAGGAGCCCATGACAACAGCGCCGATGACGGCATAGGCGACAAGCGTCCAGCTCGAGAACAGCAGCGCCTGGCCGAGGATGATCGACAGCACGGCGACATACATGGGGTTGCGAACATGGCGGTAGATGCCGCCGATCACCAGTCTCTCTGTCGGCGCGACAGGGGCCGGCGTGCCCAGCCCCTCGAGCGCGAAGCGGGCGAAGGCATGCAGCAGAACGGCGGCCGCGGCGACGATGAGAACGCCGCCGACAGGAACAAAGCCCGGCACGGTGGACCACGGCAGGCGATAATGATCGCTGAGCAACCAGGGAACCAGCCCGGCGACCACGCCGGGTGCCGCGATGAAGAAGGCCGTGCTGCCGGCTATCGCCGAAAACGTCCGCATTGGCTGCTTTCTCTCCGATTGCCTCAGAAATGAACGTCTGCTGCCTGCTTCGACATCATTGCGTAGTTTTGGTGATTTGGGGCGAAAACCGATCGCGATTCACGCTTCTGTAGTGACGATTGCGCGGTTGAGCGCCCCATTTTTGACGATTCTGCTGGTCCTATTGGCTGCTGGAATGGGTTGGACCACAGCCTATGCCTTTTTGCATGCGTGTGTTGCAAAATAGATGCTTGTTTCTTGGGCATGTTGAGCACATATATAGATCATCTCCTGGGCGCGTTCTCCTCCCATTAGCGCCCTCGAGTGTTCCCCTCTGGAGGTTAGCCTTAACAGGCACTTCCAATCAAACTCAGCCGGATCTTCACTGATCCGGCTTTTTTGTTGCCCGGGCCCAGCCGGGATGGCGGAGAATTTCACGAGAATTGCCACGTAACAGTGTCATGTAACCTCTGGTAACATGACAACGATGCCTTCCGCTGCTATGAAGAGAATAGGACGCGGTGTGGTTCGGACGGGAGATGGGGGCATCACTCGTACGGCCCGGGCTCAGGCGGCTACCGCGTCCGAACCCTTTTCCGCCGAAAGCGGCGACTGTACATGCGGCGGACCTGCCGTTTCCCCTCCCAAGAAAACGGTCCGCAAACAAAACGACGTCCGGCTCCCCGGGCGTCGTTTTTTTGTTTTTGTCCCCTCGAACAAGGTTCGAGGGGACAATGTGTCGAGATCAGGATCAGGCAGCCTTGCCGTTGGTATTCATTGCTTCGTCGGCAAGACGGCCGGTGAGTTCGGCCATATGGTCGAAGACGGCGCGATAGCTGGCGACGCCCGCGGTCGCCGAGCGCAGTTCGATGATCAGGTCACCAATCTCGGCCTGCGGCATGGTCGCCTCGACGACATCCCATCCCGGCCATCCCGGCCGCGCGTCATAGCCGAGGATCTGGCCACGCCGCTGCGGGATCAGCGCGATGATCTTGGATGTCGCGTCGGACGGCGTGACGATTTCGACCTTCATCACCGGCTCCAGCAGCACCGGCGAGCAGGCGGCCATGCCTTCCTTCATCGCCAGCTTCGCCGCCATCTGGAAGGCCATGTCGGAGGAATCCACCGCATGGTAGGAGCCGTCCGACAGGTTGACGGCGACGTCGACGACGGGGAAGCCGAGCGGGCCGGTCTTCAGGTAATCGCGTATGCCTGTCTCGACCGACTGGATATAGGTCTTCGGCACGACGCCGCCGGTGATGGTGTCGGTGAACTGGAAGCCGGAGCCGCGCGGCATCGGCTTGATCTCGATCACCACATCGCCGAACTGGCCATGGCCGCCCGACTGCTTCTTGTGGCGGCCACGCTGCTGCGCCGATTTGCGGATCGTCTCGCGGTAGGGCACAGCGGGCGCGTGGCCTTCGACAGGGATCTGGTTCTTGCCCTCCAGCCGCTCGCGCACGACGCGCAGATGCATTTCGCCATGGCCTGACAGCACCGTCTCGGCCGAGTCCTGGTTGTGGCGCAGGCTGAGCGAAGGATCTTCCTCGGCCAGCCGCTGGATGGCGGCCGACATCTTGACCTCGTCCTTGCGTTCCTTCGGCCGCAGCGCGAAGGCGAAGACCGGCTGCGGCGGCTCGAACGTGAACAGCTGTTTGGTGCCACCCTTGGCCGAGGTCAGCGTCTGGCCGGTCTTGACCTCGTCCAGCTTGCCGAGCGCCACGGTGTCACCGGCCTTGGCGGCGGTGAGCTTGAACTGGTCCTTGCCGAGCATCTTGTAGATGCCGGAAACCTTGGCGGTGTCGCCGCCGGGCAGCCACAGCTCGGAGCCGTCGGCGACCTGGCCGGACAGGATGCGCGACACCGACAGCTTGCCGCCATGCGGCGTGTGGATGGTCTTCATCACCTGGACCACGGTGGCGCCGCCGTCCGGTGCGCCAAGCCGCTTGCGGGTTGCCTCGATGTCGGGTGCGTCGTGGCGGATCGCCTTCAAGAGGCGCAGCACGCCGTTGCCCTTTTCGGCGGTGCCGATCAGCACCGGCGTCACGACGCCTTCGCGCAGATCGGCGGCGAGGTCGTCGAAGATCGCGTCCTTCGGCGGCTCGATCTCCTCGAGCAACTGTTCCATCAGCTGGTCGTCATGGTCGGCCAGTGTTTCCAGCATGGAGAAGCGCGCTTCCAGTTCGCGCGCCTTGTCGTCGCCCGGTATCTGAGCCACCTCGCTTTCGGCATATTCGCGGTAGATGTAGGCGCGCTCCAGCGCCAGATCGATCGAGCCGATGACGACGCCGTCCTTGCGCAGCGGAATCTGGCGCAGCAGGAGCGGCACCGAGCTTGCCGGCTGCAGCATCTTCAGCGTGTCGCGTACGCCTGAGATCGCCTTGTCGACCTTATTGAGGAAGAGGATGCGCGGCACGCCGAGATCGTCGAGCTTGCGCATGATGAGTTGCAGGGCAGGGATCTTCTTTTCGTCCGCCTCGGCCACAACCACTGCGAGGTCGCAGGCGGCCAGCACCGGCTCGGCCTCGAAGGAGAATTCGATCGAGCCGGGACAATCGACGAAGGTGATCTGCTCGCCCATGAATTCGGTGGTGGCGATCGTCGCCTCGACGCTCATGGCGTGGGCGCGGGCCTCTGGCGAATGATCTGAGACAGTGCTGCCGGAGGAAACGGGATTCTGGCGGGGGATGGCGCCCGTACGGGCCAATATGGCTTCGAGAAGTGTCGTCTTACCGCTTGCAAAGGGACCGACTATGGCAATGCATTTCGGTCCCGTGCGTCGTCCTCCGGCGCGAGTACCCATGGCTGACCTCCACTCAGGCGTTTCCCTAGGGACCGACTGCTTGCATGGTTCAGGCTTGGTCAATCGGTCCTGAGCGGCGGCCGGCCTGTTCGACCGTCGCGGGCGGGGTTCTTTTCCTGTTGCCACCTGCCCTGAAGCATCGTCCCACTTGTTTGCCGGCAGGGCAAGGAAAATAGAAATCCGCTGCCGTGCGGTGGTGGTCTCAGGCGCTCTGGGCCAAGGGTTCGGCATCGATGGAGCGCAAGGGCGCCACCTTGTCGCGCGGCGCCGGCCTGCCGAAGAAGTAGCCCTGGAAACGGTTGCAGCCGGCGGCCCTGGCCAGCGCGAACTCTTCCTGCGTCTCCACGCCTTCCGCCACGATGGTGACGTCCTGGATGCGCGCGATCTGCGCCAGCGCCGAAACGAAGATCTGCGCCACCTGATCATGGGCGAGGCTGCGGATGTAGGATCGGTCGATCTTGATGCTGTCGATGGGCAGGGTTTTCAGATAGTTGAAGCCGCAATGGCCGGTGCCGAAATCGTCGAGCGCGATGTGGAAGCCGAGGCCGCGCAATGCTTCGAGGCGCCGCAGGGTTTCGGGCGTGGCGGCGGTCGCCACGGTCTCGGTGATCTCGATGATGAACTGCGTCGCCGAGCGACCGGTTTCCCTCAGCACGCGGTCGCACATGGTGACGATCTCGTCGCGCTTCAGCTGCTCGCCCGAAACATTGATGGAGATGCGGCGCCCGGGGAAATGGCCGACATCGGCGCAAGCCCGCTTGAACACCCATTCGCCGAGCATGTCGATCAGGGTCGAGCGTTCGGCGATGGGGATGAACTCGGCCGGCGAGATCAGCCCGCGAACCGGATGACGCCAGCGGATCAGGCCTTCGAGAGCATAGGCGGACCCGTCCGGATTGACGATCGGCTGGTAGTGCAGTTCGAGCTCGCCCAGATAGACCGCTGCGCGCAACTCCCGTTCGACCAGGCGCCGGTAGCGCTTGTCGGACAGCATCTCCTCATCGAATACGGTGACACGGCCACGGCCGGCCGCCTTGCTTTCATAGAGCGCCAGGTCGGCAACCAGCATCAGTTCCGCCGTGTTGGAGGCATGAGCCGGCGCCAGCGCCACGCCGACCGAGATGGAGAGCGGAATGGTCTTGCCTTCATGCGATTTGCCGGCCCGCATCGTATCGAGCAATTGCCTGATGTCCTTGTTGATGGCGGCGAGGTCACCATGCGGAATGATGACACCGAATTCGTCGCCGCCCAGCCGCCCGACCATGCCGTCGGCAAAGACGCGTTCCGACGTCTTGACCAGGTGCACCAGGGCGAGGTCGCCGAACTGGTGGCCGAACGTGTCGTTGAGCTGCTTGAAGTGATCGACATCGATCAACAGCAAAGTCGCCTCGCGCCGGTCGCGCATGGTGCCCAGGCTGTCGCGCAGGGCTTCGAGGAAGTAGCGCCTGGTCATCGCCCCGGTCATGGCGTCCCTGGTCAGGAAATGATGTTTTTCTGCTTCCGCCGCTTCCGCCGAGCGCAAGCGATGGACGACGCTGCTGCGCATGTACATCAGTGCCAGCAAGGCAAGGCCGGTGGCCAGGATCGAGACGGCCAGGGCGCCGCCTGAGGGCAGGCTGCGCGAGATGTCGAAAGCGCCGAGTGCGGCCGCGCCGATGCTCAGCACAAGCAGGGCCTGGATGCCGCGATAGATCCGGCCGCTATGGTCCTTGATCGTCGCCAGTATGCTCATCCGACGGCCCTCGCAATGCAGGCTCACGGCTAGTGGCGAGCCGTTAAGAAGACATTGAATTCGCCGTTGTTTCGCCCCGTACTGTGATGCGCGAAAGGTTCATGGTTAAGGAGAGAAAACCGCGTCTTCCTCCAGGCAGCCGAAACAGCCGGTTGCGCCTCGGGCGATATCGGCCGACAATGCTTTTGCCTCGACGAGCAGCGGCGTTTGCCGCCGGTCGCTTCACCACCAGTTTCAGGATCAGACGATGAAGATCATTGCTTGCGGCAGCGTGCCGACCATCATAGCGCCGGAAAAATACTTCACCGGCCGGGTTCTGCAGACGCCGATCATCGAGGCGGGGGCGCCGGCGCGGCTGAGAGCGACACTGGTCAGCTTCGAACCGGGCGCGCGCACCCACTGGCACACACATCCGCTCGGCCAGACGCTCTATGTCACCTCGGGCGCCGGGCTTGCCCAGACATGGGGCGGCCCGGTCCAGGAGATCAGGGCAGGCGACGTGATCTGGTTCGCGCCCGGCGAAAAGCACTGGCATGGTGCCGGGCCGAAGACGGCGATGACGCATATCGCCATGCAGGAAGCGCTCGACGGCGTCCATGCCGACTGGCTGGAAGCGGTTTCCGGCGAGCAATATGGCAGCTAAGACCTGACCAGCCGCGGACGACAGGCCTATTTGGGTCGCACCATCCTCAGGAACAGCGCGGAAAGGTTTGCCGCGAGTTCGCTGCCGTCGCGCACGCCGCACTCGATGGCATGATCGACCGCGCCGTGCAGCCCGTTGAACAGGACGATCGCGGCAAGGTCCGGATCATCGACCGACCAGGCGCCGGCTTTGGTGCCGGCCGCCAGCAGGGCGGAGAGATCGCCGAGCAACGGATTGTCGCCTTTCATCCGCCGCTGGTCGGGGCGATGGTCGTGGAAGACGACGTCGTGCAGCTGATGATCGTCGAGATAGGCCGCGATGCCGGCGCCGACGAAACTCTTCAGGCGTCCGGTCCAGTCATCGGGCGGGCAGGCCTCGATGGCACTCAGGATGCGGGCGCGAAATCCCGCCACGAACCGCTCGCGCAGGGCGGCAACGACATCCTCCTTGGAGGTGAAGTAGAGATAGAAGGTGCCTTTGGCGACTTCGGCCCGCGTGGCGATCTCGTCTATCGTCGTGGTGCCGACGCCCTTGGCAACGAACAGCGACGTGGCGGCCCGCAAGATATCGTCACGGCGCACCTCCGCCGGCTTGGTGCGGGGTTTCAGTGCCTTCCTGGCAATCACAGGCATTGGGTTCCGCTCGCCGTTCGGGTCTTTCCGCAGCACTGGCTTATCGATTTTCATTAACCTGCTTCTAACGGTCGAGACAAGCTTTTTATAATGATTCCAAAGTGGCTTATCTATATTGACTGACCGTCGGTCAGTGGCATAGATGGCTGCGCGTTTCATGTTGGGATAGACCATGCCGAAGAACCGCCTGCCGCTCGTCGCCGCCGTCTATCTCGGCACCTTCGTCGCTTTGCTCGACGTCAGCATCGTCAATGTCGCGCTGCCGACCATACAGCAGGCGCTGCACACCGATTTCGGTGGACTGCAATGGGTGGTCGATGCCTACACGCTGTGCCTGTCGGCCTTCATGCTGTCGTCGGGGCTGATCGGCGACCGCTATGGCCGCAAGCGCTCCTGGCTTGCCGGCGTCGGCATCTTCGTTGCCGGTTCGCTGATCTGTGCCGTCGCGCCCAATTTGCCGGCGCTGCTCGCCGGTCGTGTGGTGCAAGGCATTGCCGGCTCGCTGCTCATTCCAGGCGCGCTGTCGATCCTGACGCAGGCTTTCCCCGATCCGCGCGAGCGGGCCGGCGTCATCGGCGGCTGGGCCGCGTTCGCCGCCGTTTCGCTGGTCGTCGGCCCGGTGCTGGGCGGCATTCTGGTGCAGACGGTCGGCTGGCAGAGCATCTTCCTGATCAATCTGCCGCTCGGCCTTTTCACCATTGTGCTGGGGGCTGTTTCGATCGAGGAGACGTCGCATCCCGAACATGCCCATCTCGACCTTGTCGGCCTGGCGCTCTCGATCCTGTGGCTCGGCGCGCTGACCTTCGGCCTGATCTCGGCCGGCGAGAGCGGCTGGGGCGATCCCAGGACCATCGTGGCCATCATTGTCGGTGTCGTCGGCCTGGCGGTCTTCCTTGGCTTCGAGGCGCGCACGCCACGGCCCATGCTGCCGCTCGGCCTGTTCCGCGACGTGCGCTTTGCCGTCGCCAACGTCGCCTCGT